>JBIIEH010000017.1:0-77098 GCA_044237945.1 Sphingobium sp.
GTGGCCCAGGTTGCCGCTTTCATAGGTCGTGCCGGTGTTGGTCGGCAGCTCGACATCGTCCAGCTTGTAGAAGCTGGAGTTGTAGGTGTTGTCGAACTCGACGCTGTCGAACATGAAGAATTCGGGTTCCGGGCCGACATAGACGGTGTCGCCGAGGCCGGTGGACTTCAGGAACGCTTCGGCGCGCTTGGCGGTCGAGCGCGGGTCGCGGGCATAGAGCGAACCGTCTTCCGGCTCGACGATGTCGCAGAACAGGATCAGCATCGGCGTGGCGCTGAACGGATCGACATAGACCGCGTCCAGATCCGGCTTCAGGATCATGTCGGACTCGTTGATTTCCTTCCAGCCCTCGATCGAGGAGCCGTCGAACATCAGGCCGTCGGTCAGCTCATCCTCGCCGATGACGCTGGCGCACATGGTCAGGTGGTGCCAGGCGCCCTTGGTATCCGTGAAACGGACATCGACCCACTCGATCTCCTTTTCCTCGATCATCTTCAGGATGTCTTTTGGCGTATTGGCCATGCGCTTGCCCTTCTCTTTGATACCCCCCCGAAGGGGTAAGGTGGAAAATCACGTGCTTGCCGGTCCCCCCTGTCAGGCCCGGCCAGAACCTCTTGTTTCAGATCGCGTCGTTGTCCCGCTCGCCGGTGCGGATGCGGACTGCGCCTTCGATCGCGGAAATGAAGATCTTGCCGTCGCCGATGCGGCCGGTCTGCGCAGCCGAGGAGATCGCCTCCACCACCCGTTCGGCGAGCGAGTCGTCGACGACGACCTCCAGCTTCACCTTGGGCAGGAAATCGACGACATATTCAGCGCCGCGATAGAGTTCGGTATGGCCCTTCTGCCGGCCAAAGCCCTTCGCTTCGGTCACGGTGATGCCCGACACGCCCACTTCGTGGAGCGCTTCCTTCACCTCGTCCAGCTTGAACGGCTTAATGATGGCTTCGATCTTCTTCATTGTTCGTCCCAACCCATCGCATCCGGACCGCGTGCTCGCGCGGTCCTTTGTCCCCTGGCGACGGTCGGCATGCCCCTGATGAAACACCCGTCGCCGGCTTAACAAACAATTACCGTGCCAACTGCCGAATCGCCGCCTTATGCTTTCGGCGATGCAGCAATATTTGTCCATATTGCCCGGATTCCGGGCAATTCTGGATCGCGCTGCCTCAATTTTGGGCAGGTCGATGGCGACGACTCGGTTGCCGTTTGCGTGGACCATCCTATCATCCCCGGCATGAGCGGGAAGAGCGATGAGAATTGGCTGTCGCTGCGGGTGCGGGTAACCTGCGGCGAGGAGATCGCCATGGGGCCCGGCAAGGCGGACCTGCTGGAGGCGATCGCGCGGGAGGGATCGATCTCGGCGGCCGGGCGATCGCTGGGCATGAGCTATCGGCGGTGCTGGCTGCTGGTGGACACGATGAACCGCTGCTGGGCGGCGCCGCTGGTCGAAGCGAAGGTCGGCGGCGGCAAGGGCGGCGGGGCGCGTGTGACCGAGATGGGGGAGCGGGTGCTGGCGGCGTATCGGGCGATGGAAGCGGCGGCGCGGGCGGCTGCGATGAGCGAAGCGCACGGTGATCTTCGTGCCAGAATGCGTATAGCGGACTGACGGCGCAGGTTTAATCGATCGTATAACGGCATTGCCAATTATATCTGGTGAGATATAGCGCGGCGCATCGACAAGAGGGGACCTTGATCATGCGCACTGCTTTCCACGCCATTATATTGTCCGCGCTTTGCGGCAGCGCCTGCATGCCTGCTTTTGCGCAGGAGGCTGACGACCAGAGCTTTGGCCTGGGGCAGATCATCGTCACCGCGCCGCGCGCCGATGGCGTCGCGATCGACGCCAGCACATTGTCGTCGGAGGCGATGGTCACGTTCAACCGCCAGTCGCTGGACGATGCGCTGGCGATCATGCCGGGCGTCACGGCGGGCAATAGCGGCGGATCGCGGAACGAGCGGTTGATCTTCGTGCGGGGCTTCGATCGGTTCCAGGTTCCGCTATCGATCGACGGCATCCGCATGTATCTGCCCGCCGACAACCGGCTGGACTTCGGTCGTTTCCTGACCGCCGACATCGCGCAGGTGCAGGTGGCGAAGGGCTATGCGTCCGTGCTGGACGGGCCGGGCGCGATGGGCGGGGCGATCAACCTGGTGACGCGCAAGCCGACCAAGGAACTGGAGGCAGAGGTCGGCGGCACGCTGAACGGCGACCGGACGGCGGATTATGCCGGCTATAATGTCTTCGCGCTCCTCGGCACGAAGCAGGACCAGTGGTATGCGCAGGCCAGCTTCACCCGCAATTTCCGCGATCACTGGGACCTGCCGGCGGACTTCAACCCGACCGTCAACGAGGATGGCGGCGCGCGGGACTTGAGCCGTACGGCGGACTGGCGCGCGAATGTGAAGGTCGGCTTCACGCCTAACGCCACCGACGAATATTCGCTGAGCTACACCCGGCAGGAGGGCGAGAAGAACGCGCCGCTCCACCTGACCTCCACGGTCAACAATGTGCGGCGTTTCTGGAACTGGCCGGAATGGAATATTTCCAGCATCTATTTCCTGTCGACCACGGCGCTGGACGATCGGGCCACGTTGAAAACCCGCGTCTATTACAACAAGTTCTGCAATATGCTGCGGTCGTTCAACGACAAGGAGCAGACGATCCAGAACACCGCCCGCGCCTTCGACAGCCCCTATGACGACAATGCCCAGGGCGGCTCTGCGCAGCTGGATTTCGCCGCGAGCGAGGCCGACATGCTGAGCATCGCCTTCCACTATCGTCGCGACGAACATAATGAGCGGCAGATTTCTGCGCCCGACCTGGCGTCCTCCAGCTATGAGCCGAACCAGCGCACGGTCGAGCGGACGTGGAGCGTGGCGCTGGAGAACAAGCTCGATCTTTCCGAGCAGCTGAAACTGACGCTGGGCGGCAGCTATGACTGGCGCAATCTCGACCGGGCGGAGGAATATGACAGCACGGCACGGGCGATCTTCAGCTTCCCGCTGCGCGATGCGGACGGCTGGAACGCGCAGGGCCGGCTCGACTGGGAAGGTGGCGACGGGACCAGCGCCTATGCCTCCGTTTCCTCGCGCATTCGTTTCCCCACCCTGTTCGAGCGGTTCAGCAGCCAGTTCGGTACGGCGGAACCCAATCCCGAACTGAAGCCCGAGCGCGCGACCAATTTCGAGATCGGCGCGGATAAAAAGTTCGGCCCGTTCCATGCGTCGGCGGCGATCTACTATAGCCGCCTGAGCGACGCGTTGGTCTCGGTGCGGACATCGGCCAATCTCAACCGGCGTGAGAATATCGGGTCGGCGGACTATTATGGCGGCGAGATCACGCTGGACGCGCAGCTGACGCCCAGCCTCCAGGCGGGCGTGACCTACAGCTATATCCACCGCGATTTCGACGTGGGTGATGCGCCGATCGGCGGCTTCATTCGCCTGTTCCGCCTGACGGATGTGCCGAGCCACAAGGGCTTCGGCTGGGTCAGCTGGCGGCCGGTCGAGCGGTTGAACATCGCGCCCAGCGTCGAGTTGGCGTCGAACCGGACGACCGCGACGGCGGCGACCGCCAGCAACGACGTGCCGGGCTATTACCGCACCGGGGCTTATGTGAACGCGGCGATCCGCATCGATTACGACATATTGCCGCAGGTGACGGTGGGCGTGGGCGCGCGCAACCTGTTCGACGATTATTATATCCTGACGGACGGCTTCCCGGAGCAGGGGCGCAGCTTCTTCGCGAGCCTGCGCGCGCGCTATTGATCGGGGACCGGCGCCCCATCTCCATTGACTTGGTCGCCGCCTTCCCGGAGAAGCGCGGCGGCTTTCTCGGGGAGACGCGCGCATGCCGCCAATGGCTAGGATCAACCAGTATTTTACCAGTGGCTGGCGCGACGTCGAAGGTTGGATCAACCGTCACGCGCTGGCCGCGATCGGCGCGGGCGCGACCTATCAGGAGATATTGGGGATCACCGGCGACGGGCTGGAGATCGGCGTGTTCCAGGGGCGGTCGTTCCTGGGCATCTGCGCCGCACTCAGCCCCGGCGATACGGCGGTGGCGGTCGATATCTTTGACGATCAGTCGCTGAATTTCGACGGTTCGGGCAAGGCCGCGAACCTGATGCAGATATTCACCGACAATGTCGCCGCCCACGCCCCCAAGGACGTGAAGGTGGAGGTGATGGCCGCGGATTCGCTGGCGCTCCAGCCGCAGGACATATTGGCGCGGGCGCAGCAGCGCTTCCGCATCATCAGCATCGATGGCGGCCACACCGCGGAGCATGTGATGAACGACCTGGCGCTGGCGTCGGCCATGCTGGTCAATGGCGCGCTGGTGATCCTGGACGACTGGATGTCGCCGCACTGGCCGGGCGTGCAGGAAGGCTATGTGCGCTACATGGCCAACGCCAATACGCGGCTGGCCCCGGTTTTCTATGTCGAGAACAAGCTGTTCATGACGACGATATCGCACCAGCCCAATATGAGGGACTTCTTCGGTCGCTCCTACAAGTTCCGCGAGCAGATGGATGTGCGGGAGGTGCAGTCAGGGGCGTTCAAGTTTCTTTCGGCGATCTGAGGCGGGTCGAATTGCCCTTTGTTCCCCCTACCGTTCGCGGGAGGGGGAACGGGTCTCGCTTCGATCGTTGTCAGCCATCGCCGATCCGCCACTCTCACCGATAGGGCGGCGCGTCCAGCCCGGTCGGGCTTTTCGTGAAGATCTCGCAGCCGGTTTCGGTGATGCCGATGCTGTGTTCGAACTGCGCGGACAGGGTGCGATCTCGCGTGACGGCGGTCCAGCCATCGTCCAGCATGCGCACGTCCGGGCGGCCGATGTTGATCATCGGCTCGATCGTGAAGAACATGCCCGGCTTGAGTTCCGGCCCTGTGCCGGGGCGGCCGACATGCACGACCTCCGGGCTGTCGTGGAACACCTGGCCCAGGCCATGGCCGCAGAAATCGCGCACGACGCCGTAGCGGTGCTTTTCGGCATGCTTCTGGATGGCATGGCCGATGTCGCCCAGATGATTGCCGGGCTTCGCCTGCTCGATGCCCAGCATCAGGCATTCATGCGTCACCTCGACCAGGCGACGCGCCTTGATGGAGGTTTCGCCGGCGATGTACATGCGGCTCGTGTCGCCATGCCAGCCATCGACCAGCGGCGTTACGTCGATATTCAGGATATCGCCGTCCTTCAGCTTCAGGTCGCCCGGAATGCCGTGGCAGATCACGTTGTTCAGGCTGATGCAGCAGCTGTGGGTGTAGCCGCGATAGCCAAGGGTCGCAGGCACGCCGCCGCCGTCCAGCGTCATGCGGCGGACGATGTCGTCCAGCTCGCCGGTGGTGACGCCGGGCACGACATGCGGAACCAGCGCGTCAAGTATTTCGGCCGCCAGACGGCCAGCCTTGCGCATGCCGGCAAAGCCGCTTTCGTCAT
The DNA here is from genome assembly GCA_044237945.1 of Sphingobium sp. Classification (GTDB taxonomy): domain Bacteria; phylum Pseudomonadota; class Alphaproteobacteria; order Sphingomonadales; family Sphingomonadaceae; genus Sphingobium. Next base: position 5,441 of record JBIIEH010000017.1, read on the forward strand.
ACAGCTTGATCGCGGCGCTGCGCGTCATCGGCGATGTCGCCGTCATCGTCATATAATCGGTCATGGCTTGCGATATAGGCGTTCCGGGTCCAAGTGGCGAGAGGCAAACAGCGAAGGAGAAACGGCCATGGAGGAGAACAGCCAGCCACTGACGGGCGGCTGCGCATGCGGCGCCGCCCGCTATGCCGTCGCCGCCGATCCGATCTTCGTCAACAATTGCCATTGCACGCTGTGCCAGCGGCAGACCGGATCGACATCCGTGGTCAACGCCTTCTTCGAGAGCGAGGCGCTGACATTGCTGTCGGGCGAGACCACCAGCAACGTCGTCAAGACCGGCAGCGGCGGCGATCAGTTGATCGTGCGTTGCGCCGCGTGCGGCACCGCGTTGTGGAGCCACTATCCGCGCATGGGGGAGTTCGGGCTGGGGCTGCGCGCAGGCACGCTGGATGATCCGGGCGCAGTGCGGCCCGACGCGGTCGTACATGCTGCGAACCGCATGCCCTGGGTGACGCTGCCGGAGGGGATTCCGGCTTTCGATGTCACCTACAAGCCGTCCGACCTGCTGCCGCCCGAACGCTTTGCCCGCCTGCTGGCGCTGGTGCAGAAGAAGGACGCGGCGTCCGCATGAGCGATCGCATCTGGACCGCCGCGCTGATCGTCATCGGCGACGAAATCCTGTCGGGCCGCACGCAGGACAAGAATATCGCGCAGATCGCCAGTTGGCTGAACGTACAGGGCATCCGCCTGCGCGAGGTGCGCGTGGTCGCCGACGACAGCGACGCCATCGTCGAGGCGGTCAACACGCTACGGGCGCGCAACGACTATCTGTTCACCACCGGCGGCATCGGCCCGACGCATGACGACATCACCGTCGATGCGATCGCGGCGGCGCTGGGCGTGGGGGTGGAGGTGCATCCTCAGGCGCGCGCGGTGCTGGAGGGCTATTATGCGACACGCGGCGGCCTTACCGACATGCGCCTGCGCATGGCGCGCGTGCCGGCAGGGGCGAGTCTGATCGAAAATCGCATGTCGGGCGCGCCGGGCATTCGCCACGGCAATATCTTCGTGATGGCGGGCGTGCCGCATATCACCGCCGGCATGCTGGAGGCGTTGACCGGGACGTTGGAGGGTGGGCTGCCGCTGCTGTCGAAGCAGATCGGCTGCTGGGTCGCGGAGAGCGAGATCGCGCAATTGCTGGGCGATACCGAGAAGCGTCACGAAGGCTGTTCGATAGGCAGCTACCCCTTCTTCCGCGAAGGGCGGACCGGCGCGAATTTCGTGGTGCGTTCCACCGACTCGGCGGGGCTGGACGCCTGCGTTGCGGATTTGACGGCGGCGCTGGAGGCGGGCGGCTGGCCGGTGGTGGCGGACGGGATCTGATCCTGCGCCCCAAATGAAAAGGGCGGACCTTGCGGCCCGCCCTTTCCGAATACAGCCGAAGCCTGAGATCAGTGCGCGGCGTTCGCGACGTTCTCGGCAGCGTTGCTGGCGGCGTTCGCAGCGTTCGCGGCGTTGTCAGCAGCGTTCGCAGCGTTCACGGCGTTGTCGACCACGTTCTCGACAGTGTTGTTCGAAGCGTTCGCGGTCTCGTTGGCCGGCTTCTCACCGCAAGCGGCGAGGGCCATCAGGCCGGCCGAAGCGAAAACAACAGCGATCTTCTTCATTGTGTACGGCTCCCATAACATGTGCCGCGCCGGCGGTTTCTACCCGGCCTACGCGAGCGACCCGCATTAACGTGTGCGTTGCACAAATCAATGCATTTCTACGTCGGTGAAGCGACAGAATCACGCGACGGGGCGTTGTCTACTATAAAAGTTCACTTAATGCCTAGTGATTCCGTGGCGTTTGCGACCGCGTCGAGCGTGATCGCCCACGCCGCCACATTCTGCCGCAGCTGCGCCGGATCGATCTTGTCGAGCGTGTCGTCGGGCGTGTGGTGCAGGTCGAAATAGCGGGTGCCGTCCTGCTCCAGATCGATCACCGGCACGCCTGCTTCGACGAGCGGATCGATGTCCGACCCGCCGGCCGCGCCCATTTGCCCGGTGGTCACGCCCAGCGGCGCGAGCGCAACCGAAATGCGCTGGCGCAGCGGATCATTCTCCGTCGGCACCTTGAAATCGACGCGCCAGACGCGGTCGGCGCCGAAGTCCGACTCCATCGCCACGACATGGCCATCCTTGCCATGCGCCTGGAAATAGGCGCGGCCGCCATTGCCGCCGACTTCCTCCGCGCCCGCCAGCAACAGGCGGATGGTGCGACGCGGCTGGCCGGCTTTCGCGACCTGCAAGGCGGCGGCGGTGATGATGCCGCAGCCGGACGCATCGTCGATCGCGCCGGTGCCCTGGTCCCAGCTGTCGAGATGGCAGGCGGCGATGACGATGCCGGCGGCCGGGTCGCTGCCCGGCACCTCGGCGATGACATTGCCGGACGGCTGGTCCTTGAGCATCTTCGACACCAGGGTCAGGTGGACGCGCACCGGCTGGCCACGCTGGAGGATGCGCTCCAGCTGCTCGGCGTCCGGGATGCTGAGCGCGGCGGCGGGAATGGGCGCTGCGCCGTCCGCCCACATCTGCACGCCGGTATGGGGCAGGCGATGATTGTCCGTGCCGATCGAGCGGATCAGGATGCCGGCCGCGCCCTTCTTCGACGCGAGGGTCGGTCCCTGCCGCCGCACCGCGCCGGCAGTGCGATAGGGCGATCCGTCCTGCGCCGGCTTCATCGCATGGCTGACAAAGGCGATCTTGCCCTTCAGGCTGCCGTCAGGCGCGGCTTTCAGATCCTCCAGCGTCGGGAAATAGACGATCTCCGCCTCGATCCCCGCGTCAGGCGTCGATCCGCTATTGCCAAGGCCCACCAGCGCCAGGTTCTGCGGGAAAGGCGAGACGACGCGCGCCTCTTCCTTGCCGCGCTGCCAGACCGGCATGGTATAAGGTTCGGCGCGCACATTGCTGAGGCCGAGCGCCTTGAGCTTCGCCACCGCCCAGTCGCGCGCCTTCGCCTCCAGCGGCGTGCCGGCAGGGCGTGGGCCGACTTCGGTCGTCAACCCTTCGGTGAAGTCCCAGGCCACCTTGTCTTCCAGCGCGGCGGCGCGCAGCGCAGCCTGATCCGCGGGGGCGGCGAGGGCGGGGAAGGCGATTCCCGTGCCGGTGAGAATGGCGGCGGCGATGATCGGTCGGATTTTCTGCATGGGCCATGCTCTACGTCGCGCGTCGCCATTTGCCAATGCGTCCCGCCTTCGCTAACCGGGCGCCAACTTCCCGCTTGTCCTTCGGAGCCTCGACCCATGTCCGCCTCCTCGCAATATGCCTACGTCATGAAGAGCATGACGAAGACCTTCCCCGGCGCGCCCAAGCCGGTGCTGAACCAGATCAACCTGCAATTCTATCGCGGTTCCAAGATCGGCATCGTCGGCCCCAACGGCGCGGGCAAATCGACCCTGATGAAGATCATGGCCGGCATCGACACCGATTTTTCGGGCGAAGCCTGGCCGGGCGAGAACATCACGGTCGGCTATCTGCCGCAGGAGCCGCAACTCGACCCGAACAAGACGGTGCTGGAAAACGTCAAGGATGGCGCGCGCGAGATCGCCGACAAGATGGACCGTTTCAACGAGATCAGCATGATCATGGCCGATCCGCCGGAAGACGTCGATTTCGACGCGCTGATGGAGGAGATGGGCACGCTCCAGGAACAGATCGACGCGGTCGACGGCTGGACGCTCGACAACCAGCTGGAAATCGCGATGGAGGCGCTGCGCTGCCCGCCGTCCGACTGGAGCGTGGACAGCCTTTCGGGCGGTGAAAAGCGCCGCATCGCGCTGACCCGCCTGCTGATCCAGAAGCCCGACATTCTGCTGCTGGACGAACCGACCAACCATCTCGACGCCGAAAGCGTCACCTGGCTGGAAAATCACCTGAAGGAATATGCCGGGTCGGTGCTGATGATTACCCACGACCGCTATTTCCTCGACAATGTGGTCGGCTGGATCCTCGAACTCGATCGCGGAAAATATTTCCCCTACGAAGGCAACTACTCCACCTATCTGGAGAAGAAGGCCAAGCGTCTGGAGCAGGAGGACCGCGAGGCCACCGGCCGCCAGAAGGCGATCAACGACGAGCTGGAATGGATCCGCGCCGGCACCAAGGGCCGCCAGACCAAGTCCAAGGCGCGTATCAAGAAATTCGAGGAACTGGTCGCCGGCCAGAACAATCGCACGCCCGGCAAGGCCCAGATCGTCATCCAGGTGCCCGAGCGTCTGGGCGGCAAGGTGATCGAGTTCAAGGGCATTTCCAAGGCGTTCGGCGACAAGCTGCTGTTCGAGGACCTGTCTTTCCTGCTGCCGCCGGGCGGCATCGTCGGCGTGATCGGTCCGAACGGCGCGGGCAAGTCCACGCTGTTCAAGATCATCACGGGGCAGGAGCAGCCGGACTCGGGCGAAGTCGATATCGGATCGACCGTGCGCCTGGGCTTCGTCGATCAGAGCCGCGATCATCTGGACGACAGCAAGAACGTCTGGGAGGAAGTGTCCGATGGCCTCGACTATGTGAAGGTCAACGGCCACGACATGTCCACGCGGGCCTATGTCGGCGCCTTCAACTTCAAGGGCCAGGACCAGCAGAAGAATGTCGGCAAGCTGTCCGGCGGTGAGCGTAACCGCGTCCACATTGCCAAGATGCTGAAGAAGGGCGGCAATGTGCTGCTGCTCGACGAACCGACCAACGACCTCGACGTCGAAACGCTGGCGGCGCTGGAAGAGGCGATCGAGAATTTCGCGGGCTGCGCCGTGGTCATCAGCCACGACCGCTTCTTCCTCGATCGCCTGGCCACCCACATCCTGGCTTTCGAGGGCGACAGCCATGTGGAGTGGTTCGAAGGCAATTTCGAAGCCTATGAGGAAGACAAGCGCCGCCGCCTGGGCGACGCGGCGGATCGTCCCACAAGGCTGGCGTACAAGAAGCTGACGCGCTGACGCGAAAGCGTCACCGACCAGAGGATTGTGTTGGAGGACAGGCCGGCGTGCATCGCCGGCCTGTTTGCGATTCGGGGGCTTTCGCCGAGACGAGCGGTGAGCAAGCGTCGATGGGCGGCCCGCATCGATCATGGCCTAAGACTTTGGTCTAAGTGACGAACCGCGAAACTGTCCGGAAGGCGCATTTCCCAAAGGGGTGCATTTTTCGCAACGGGCGTCGCTCTTTTTTGCACTTGCGAGACACGGCGCTGACGGACAGAGAGGACGTGCCTTTCAGGCATCCTCTCCTAAAACTTCACGGGCCGCTCCTCCGGGACGCGGCCCTTTTTTTAAGTGGCGGCGCGGATCGATCAATAATCCCGGCCGCAAGATGCACACGCGGCGTGTATATTGGCCCTGGAACCGACGCGGTTGAGCCGAAGCCTTAGAGCAGGCAGCGTTAAATCGGGATCGCTCCACAACCCGTTCGCCCCGAGCGAAGTCGAGGGGTCAACTGAGCCACAGGCGAAGCAGCTTCGCTTCGCTCAGCCCGAACGGTTCATATTTAAAGCGCGCCGCTCTAATGGAAATTGGTTGCTATTGTCAGTTCAGGGATTGTTTCGCTTGCAGTCGCCTGACCGAACGGCACGATGCGTTTTTCGGCATAGCCTGCGTTGCACGGGACCCACATCTGATGAATGACCCGGCCTCCGATATCCACGACCCAATATTCGGGAATGCCGGCGGTCGAATAGATTTCGGCCTTGAGGCTCAAGTCTTTTGCCAATGTGCTATCCGATACTTCGACGAGCAATCGGACGGCCGCTTTCGGCAAGACGCCATCGCCTTCGACCGCTTCGGTGATGGCGACATCAGGATCCAGCGTGTCATGATCGGATAGGCGGACCGAAATGTCGGTCAGCGCGAAGAGCTTCGAGCCGCCCGCTTCCAGCGCCAGACGGGCATGATAATAAATTTCGCCGGTGATACGTGCATGGGGCAGATGTTTAGGACTCATGTACCAGACATCCCCCCCGATCAGTTCCGCGTGCCGATCTCCAAACGCGCCCTCCCGGTCGAGCAGCAGAAATTCTTCCACCGTCAGTCGGTGCCTATCTCTCGCATCAAGATAATCCTGAGCTGTCATGCCTTGAGCCTATCAAAGCGACATAGCCTCCACCAGCCCGCATCGCCTCTGCGGTAACGAAGTTGCAATATGCGCAATCGCACTCGTTGCCTCCGCATTTGCGGGATGAGCATCTGTCGGACAAAAGGAACGGGCCTTTCAGGCATCCTCTCCTAAAACTTTTCAGGCCGGTCCTTTTTGGATCGGCCCTTTTTTTGGCCTCAAAGCCTTACGGGACAGCCCGGCGCGGGGCGGGAGAGGTGGGCGGCCTTCAGGAAAGTCCGGTCGGTCAGGCTGTCCAGAAACGCCAGCATCGCGGGCATTTCCACCTTACCCAGCATCGGCGCGGCATGGCGGCGAATCGCTTCCTCCATGCTCGGCGACTTGCCGTCATGCAGCCAGGGACCCGTCACCGCGACGTTTCGCAGGGAGGGCGTGCGGAAACTGTCCGGCGGCGGTTCGAAGCCGGGCGGGGGCGGCTTGCCGCCATAGGCCGGGTCGTTGATCTCGCTTGGCGCGGCAGTGCCGACATAATGGACCTTCGAGTCTGTCAGGTCGAGTCCGGCATGGCAGGACGCGCAGCCCGCCGTCGTGAACTGGCCATAGCCCTTTACCGCCTGCGCGCTGATCGCCGCCTTGTCGCCCGCCCGATAGCGGTCGAACGGTGCGTCGAAGGAGATCATGGTGCGCTGGAAAGCGCCCAGCGCTGCCGTGACCTTCGGCATGTCGATGCCCTTGCCGCGCGGAAAGGCGACGGCGAACATCCTAGCATAACAGGGATCGGCCGCCAGTCGCTGCGCCAGTTCGCCTTCCTTGCCGGCCATCCCCATCTCCACCGGCTTCAAGCCGGTCATCGGCACCATCGCCTGCGCCTCCAGACTGTTGAGGTTGGCTTCGGTCCAGGTCAGCGCGGGCCGCCAGGCCACGTTCGCCAGCCCAGGCACGTTACGCACGCCCATTTCGCCGGTGACGCCGACATGCGTCGCGACGCCATCGGTAAAAGCGCGCTCCTGCACATGGCAGTCGGCGCAGGCCATGGATCGGTCATGCGAGAGAATGCTGTCGTAGAACAGCCGCCGCCCCAGCGCGACCTTGGCCGCGCTCATCGGATTGTCGGTCGGGATCGTCGGTGCGGCGACGCCAGCGGGCAGGGTGGGCCAGTTCCAGCCCTGACGCACCGCATGCGCGCTGGACGCGGCCGCGATCAGGCCGGCGGCGATCAGGCTTGCGCGTCCAAAGGCAAATGACATGTCCGTCCCCCGGCAATCCCTCGCATGGCGAGACGGACGTAGCGTGACGAACCCGCAAGGCTGCGTCAAATGGCCGGTTTCAGGGAAATGGCGTCAGGCTGTGGGGCGTTGTTCGAAGCTGGTCAAGTCTGCTGGCGGGATGTCGGCGCTGTCGATCCGCACGACCTTCGCGGCGGGCGGGCCGTCCTGCGCCAGTTCGACGAAACGTTCGACCGCTTCGGCTGTCCCTTCGACCACCGTTTCTACGCTGCCGTCCATGCGGTTGCGCACCCAGCCCGTGAGGCCGAGGTCGCGCGCCGTCTGCACCGTCCACTTGCGATAGAACACGCCCTGCACGCGGCCCAGGATCATCAGATGGCGGGCGATCACAGGCATCAGTTGACGCGCTTGATCCAGGTCTGGCCGCCCTCGCGCACTTCGGTGATGAAATTGGGGATCGCCGCCACCAGGTCCGACAGCCGCTTGAAGCCGTAATTGCGCACGTCGAAGCTGGATCGGTTGCCCACGCGCTGGCCCACCGGCCCGAGCGCCACGAAGCCGCGCTCGTCCCGCTTCGCCTCGTCATAAGCGTCGATCAGAAGGCGCACGACTTCCGGGTCGACCGCCTTGGTCGCGGCGGGCGCGGGGGCAGGGGGCGTGGCTTCCGGCTTGGCAGGAGCCTTGGCGGCGGCCGGCTTCGCCTTGGCCGGCGCAGCCTTTGCGGCAGGCACCTCAGCCGCCTTCAGCGCCGCGACATCGATGAAGCGGGTGCAGGCGCGGCGGAAACCCTCCGGCGTGTTGGCGGAGCCGAAGCCATAGACCGGGATGCCCTGCTGCCGGATGCGCGTCACCAGCGGCGTGAAGTCGCTGTCGCTCGACATCAGGCCGAATCCGTCGACCCGGCCGCTCGCCATCAGGTCCATCGCATCGATGGTCATCTTCATGTCGGTGGCGTTCTTGCCCTTGGTGAGGTCGAACTGCTGCTGCGGCTCGATCGCCTGCGCCACGGACAGCGCCGCCCAGGTCTTGAGCGTCGCCTTGCTCCAGTTGCCATAAGCGCGGCGGATGTTGACCGTGCCCAGCTCCGCCAGCACGGTCATCACCGGGTCGAAATGCGCCGCCGACGCATTGTCCGCGTCGATCAGCAGGGCGATGTTGCCGCTGGCGCCGTCGCGCGAGGCCATCAGCCTTCCAGCGGCGCGGGTGCGAACTGCCCGCTCGCCTCGTCCAGAATGTGCAGTTGCCCGTCTGCGATCGCGAAGAAGGAGCCAACCAGCTTCAGTTCGCCGCTCTTCTCCTTCTGCCGCACGCAGGGGAAGGTGCGCAGATTGGCGAGGCTGACCTTGACGCCCTCCTGCTCCATCGCGCGTTCGGCGTCGCGGCTGCGATCGTCGCCGAACTTGTCGATCACGACCTCGCGCGCGCCATCCAGCAATTGGATCCAGTTGTGGACGAAGCCGCCTTCGCCGGGTGCGGCGTCCTTCAGGTCATGGCTGAGCGCCGCCTTGCAGCCGCCGCATTTGCCATGGCCCATCACCACGATCTCGCCGACCTTGAGAACCTGCACCGCGAACTCCAGCGCCGCCGATACGCCATGATGGCCCGGCGTCGTCTCGAACGGCGGCACCAGCGCGGCGACGTTTCGCACCACGAAGATTTCGCCGGGGCTGGTGTCGAAGATCTGCGCCGGATCCACGCGGCTGTCGGAGCAGGCGATGACCATCACCTTGGGGCTTTGCCCCTCGCTCAACTCGCTCCATCGTTCGCGCTGCTGCGACCAGCCGGTGGAGCGGAAGCGGCGGTAGCCGGCGAGCATGTCTGTGAAGTCTGTCATGACCGCCTGATGCGCGCATCAAACAGGACTGGCAAGGGGGACCAAGCATCGCTATCTGGGCGGAATGAACGAGATCAAGCCGATCGCCCTGCCGCCCGAACCGATTGCCCGCACCGAACGCGCGCGCAAGCCCGACTGGATCCGCGTCAAGGCGCCGACCAGCCCGGCCTATCACGAGACGCGCAAGCTGATGCGCGAAAAGGGCCTCAACACGGTCTGCGAGGAAGCGGCCTGCCCGAACATCGGCGAATGCTGGACGAAGAAGCACGCCACGGTGATGATCCTGGGCGATGTCTGCACCCGCGCCTGCGCCTTCTGCAACGTCAAGACCGGCATGCCGCGCAAGGTGGACGTCAACGAGCCACAGAATCTGGCCGACGCCGCCGCCGAAATGGGGCTGGAGCATATCGTCATCACCTCGGTCGATCGCGACGACCTGCCCGATGGCGGCGCGTCGCAGTTCGTCAAGGTGATCGAGGCGCTGCGCCGCACGACGCCCGGCACCACCATCGAAATCCTGACGCCCGACTTCCGCAACAAGCATGAGCGCGCGGTCGAGATGATCGTCGCCGCCCGGCCGGACGTCTACAACCACAATCTGGAAACGGTGCCCAGGCTCTACCCAACGATCCGCCCCGGCGCGCGCTATTACGCCTCGCTGCGGCTGCTCGAGTCGGTGAAGCGGCTCGATCCGTCGATCTTCACCAAGTCTGGCATCATGCTGGGCCTTGGCGAGCAACGGCTGGAAGTGCATCAGGTGATGGACGACATGCGCTCGGCCGACATCGACTTCCTGACCATGGGCCAATATCTCCAGCCCACGCCCAAGCATGCCAAGGTGATCGATTTCGTGACCCCGGCCGCGTTCAACAGCTTCGCCGCGATCGCGCGGGCCAAGGGCTTCCTCCAGGTCGCCTCCTCGCCGCTGACGCGCTCCAGCTACCACGCCGGCAAGGATTTCGCCGAAATGCGTGCCGCGCGCGAAGCGCAACTGGCGAAGAAGGTTGGGGCCTGAGCCTCGCTCTCTCCATATTCGTCATTGCGAGCGCAGCGAAGCAATCCAATGGCGCGCCGGTGGATTGCTTCGCTGCGCTCGCAATGACGAACGGAAATGACGTAATTACCCATGCCCAAGCATAGCGAAACCCGCCCGCTGCCCTACACGCCCGACCAGATGTTCGCTCTGGTCGCGGACGTGGCCTCCTATCCGCAGTTCCTGCCCTGGGTCAGCGCCATCCGCGTCCGCTCCGACAGCGACGAGGAGATGATCGCGGACATGATCGTGGGCTTCAAGGGGATCAAGGAGACCTTCACCTCCCGCGTTCACAAGCATCGGCCCGATCATGTGCGGGTCGATTATCTCGACGGGCCGCTGAAGCATCTCCACAATGAATGGCGCTTCCGCGATGACGGGCAGGGCGGCGTGCTGGTCGATTTCGAGGTCGAGTTCGAATTCAAGAACCGCCTGTTCGAAATGCTCGCCGGTCAAGTGTTCGACAAGGCGCTGCGCAAGATGATCGGCGCGTTCGAAGCGCGCGCGGCGGAACTCTACGCGCCTTCGGGCAACAGCAGTTCCAGCGCACACAGCGCCGCCTGAAGGCGAACGCCGCCGCGGCCGTTATTCTCGAAATGCCGCATGTCGGCGGTGACCTTTTCCGGGTGACCGCCGCGTTCAGCGCGCGCGAAGACCACGGTGCCGACCGGCTTCTGCTCCGACCCGCCACCTGGCCCGGCAATGCCGGTGATGGCGACCGCGACATGGGCATGGCTCTTGTTGAGCGCGCCCTGCGCCATCGCCCAGGCGGTCGCAATCGACACCGCGCCGAAAGTCTTCAGCACGTCCTGCGCCACCTTCAGAAGCTCGGTCTTCATGTCGTTGGAATAGGTGATGAAACCGGCCTCGAACACGTCCGAAGAGCCGGCGATCTCGGTCAGCGCAGCCGACACCAGCCCGCCCGTGCAGCTTTCCGCTACGGCAATGGTGCGACCGGCGCGGCGGTTGGCGATGATGACGCGCTGTGCGAGTTCGACCAGTTCAGCGGGAAGTATCGTATCCATGCCGTCAGTCTAGCGCGGGCAGGGAAAGGGTGGCAACCGCCTGCGCCGCAATCCCTTCGCGGCGGCCGGCGAAACCCAGCCTTTCGGTCGTCGTCGCCTTGATGCTGACGCGGCCCGCCGCCACGCCCAGCAGGTCCACGATCCGCGCCTGCATTGCGTCGCGATGCGGCCCGATCTTGGGCGCTTCGCAGATGATGGTGACGTCGACATGCTCGATGACGCCATGGCGCGCCGCAACCCGATCCCGCGCATATTCCAGGAAGCGCGAGGACGCCGCGCCGCGCCATTTCGCGTCGGACGGCGGGAAATGCTGGCCGATGTCGCCCTCCGCCAGCGCGCCCAATATGGCGTCCACCAGTGCATGGATCGCGACATCGGCGTCACTATGGCCGGACAGGCCATGCGTATGCGGCACCTGCACGCCGCACAGCCACAGTTCCTCGCCCGCCACCAGCCGATGCACGTCATAGCCCATGCCGGTGCGGGTCGATCGCGCCGCGCCCAGCCCCCCACCCAGCATGGCCTCTGCGCGCGCGAAATCCTCGGGATAGGTCAATTTCTGGAGCCTTTCGTCACCCGCCACGATGCGGACGTTCTGCCTACATGCCCGCAGCATCTGCGCGTCGTCGGTCGCTTCCCTGGCGGCATCCCATGTCCGATGCGCCGCCATGATGGCGTCAAAACGGAAAGCCTGCGGCGTCTGCACCCGCCACAGCCCGTCTCGCGGGACCAGCGCGCCGTCGCCCCGCACCAGCGTATCGGCAACGGGGAGGGCAGGGATAGCGCCCGGCACTTCCGCCAGCGCCGCCAGCAGCCGGTCGATCACCGCGCCGGGCAGGAAAGGCCGCGCCGCATCATGGATCAGCACCCGATCCGCGCCGCCTTGGCGCTCGATCCACTCCAGCCCCGCGCGCACCGAATCCTGCCGCCGCCCCGCGCCCGTCACCAGGGGCAAATCCCGCCCGATCGCCGCCAGCGCCATCTCGTCTTGCCCCGCGCCGATCACCGGCACGATCAGGTCGATGCCCTCATGCCGCGCCAGCGCATCGACCGCATGGCCGATCACCGCGCGACCCGCCACCTTGCGATATTGCTTAGGCCCGCCATCGCCCGCGCGCTCGCCGCGCCCGGCGGCGACGATCAGCGCGACCGTTCCATATCTGTTTGCACCCATAGCCCGCCGCATAGCCCGCCGCTTCCCTTGCCGCCAGCCGCGATTCAGGCTATGCGCTGCCTAAATTTTAGGCACGCACGAGTTCATGTCCCGACTTTCTCCCATTCAAATCGGCCCCGTCACCATCGACGACCCGGTCGTCCTCGCGCCCATGACCGGCGTCACCGACATGCCGTTCCGCACGCTGGTGCGCCGCTACGGCTCGGGCCTGAACGTGACCGAGATGATCGCCACTGCCGCGATGATCCGCGAGACCCGCCAGTCGCTCCAGAAGGCGGCGTGGGACCGGGTCGAGGAACCTGTGTCGATGCAGCTCGCCGGCTGCTCGCCCGCCGAAATGGCCGAGGCGGCGAAGCTGAATGCGGATCGCGGCGCGGCGATCATCGACATCAACATGGGCTGCCCGGTCAAGAAGGTGGTGAACGGCGACGCCGGTTCCGCGCTGATGCGCGACCTGCCGCTCGCCGCCGCCCTCATCGAGGCGACGGTCAAGGCGGTGGACGTGCCTGTCACCGTCAAGATGCGGATGGGCTGGTGCCATGACAGCCTGAACGCGCCGGAACTGGCCCATATCGCCGAGGATCTGGGCGCAAAGCTCATCACCGTCCACGGCCGCACCCGCAACCAGATGTACAAGGGGTCGGCCGACTGGGCCTTCGTGCGCAAGGTCAAGGACGCGGTGAAGCTGCCCGTCATCGTCAATGGCGACATCTGCTCCATCGAGGACGCCGACATGGCGCTCGACCAGAGCGGCGCGGACGGTGTGATGATCGGGCGCGGCGCCTATGGCCGCCCCTGGCTGATCGGTCAGGTCATGCACTGGTTCCGCACCGGGGAGCGGCTGCCCGATCCCGACCTTGCCGAGCAATATGCCGCGATCATCGGCCATTATCGCGCCATGCTGGACCATTATGATGGCGTCACCGGCGTCAACATGGCCCGCAAGCATATCGGCTGGTACACCAAGGGCCTGCCCGGATCGGCGGATTTTCGCAATGTCGTCAATCAGCAGCCGAGCGCGGATGTGGTGCTGGACATGCTGGCCCGCTTCTACGAGCCGCTGATCGCCCGCGTCGAACGCGGCGAATGGACGCCCGAAGAGCGGCAGGCCGCCTGAGGCATGGACCAGCTGGCGACCCTGTCGTCATTGCAGCTGCGCCAGGACGGCCCGTCGCTGCGCGAACAGATGACGGCGCTGCCGGTCGCGACTTTGGTGGTGCGGCCCGACAATTGCATCGCCGAAGCCAATGTCCGCGCCGAAACCCTGCTCAACATGGCGCGATCCGCCATTGTCGGCAGCGACATCGCGCGCACCATCCGCATTGCGGAGGCCGGCGCGCGCTTCGACATCTGGCACAGCAACAAGCCGATCGCCGCCTATGACATCAAGGTCCATGCCGGCCGCACGGCGGAAATGGAGGTCGACCTGATGATCGCCCCCATCGTCGACCATGACGGCTGGCGCATGGTGTCGATCCATGCCCAGAGCGAGGCGCGCAAGATCGGCCGGCGCGGCACCTCCGGCGGCGCGCGCTCGGCCATGGGCGCCGCCGCCATTCTGGCGCATGAGATCAAGAACCCGCTGTCGGGCATTCGCGGCGCGGCGCAACTGATGGAATCCAGCAATGACGGCCGCGACGCCGCGCTGACGCAGCTCATCTGCAACGAGGTGGACCGCATCGCCGCGCTGATCGACCGCATGCAGGACTTCACTACCGACACCCATCTCGAATGCCTGCCGGGCAACATCTATCCGCTGATCGAGCGCGCGGCGGGCATTGCGGCGGCCGGCTTTGCCCGCAACGTCCGCATCATCAAGCGCTACGATCCGTCGCTGCCCTTCGCCATGTGCAACGACGACGCACTGGTGCAGGTGATGATCAATCTGCTCAAGAACGCGGCCGAAGCGCTCATCCATGTCGAGAAGCCGCGCATTCGTGTCGAGACCGCGTTCCGCCATGGCGTGTCCGTCGTGGTCGGCGACGGCAAGGGCAGCGCGGTTCTGCCGATCGAGATACTGGTGATCGACAACGGGCCGGGCGTGCCCGAACATATTCTCGACCATTTGTTCAACCCGTTCATCACCGGCAAGCGCGACGGGCAGGGGCTTGGCCTGGCCCTCGTCGACAAGATGGTCCGCGACATGAACGGCTTCGTCCAATATGCGCGCGACGCGGAGGCCGGCGAGTCCACCTTCCGCATTCTCCTGCCAATGGGAATTGTTTGAATGCCGGCGACGGGTACGGTTCTGGTGGTGGATGACGATCCGGCGATCTGCGTCGTCGTGGGCGAAGCCCTGCGGCGGCAGGGCCATCGCGTCAAGACCGCAGCGTCCCTGCGTGAACGCACGGCAGCGCTGGAAAATTTCGCATTCGACGTGCTGATTACCGACGTCATGCTGCCCGATGGCGACGGGCTGGACGGCGTGGCGGACATCATGGACGTGCGCCCCGACCTCAACGTCATCGTCCTGTCGGCGCAGAACACGCTCAACACTGCGATCCGCGCGACGGAAAAGGGCGCGTTCGAATATCTGCCCAAGCCCTTCGACTTGAACGAGTTGACCCGCGCCGTCAGCGACGCCATCGGCACCCGCGCAGACGCGACGAATGAGCAGGACAATGGCATCCCGCATGACGGCCTGCCGCTGGTCGGCCGCTCGCCCGCGATGCAGGAAGTCTACCGCACGATCGCGCGCGTGCTTTCCAACGACCTGTCCATCCTGGTGCTGGGCGAATCGGGCACCGGCAAGGAACTGGTGGCCGAAGCGATCCATGGCCTGGGCCAGCGCCGCACCGGGCCGTTCGTGGCGATCAACATGGCCGCCATCCCCCGCGCCCTGATCGAGGCGGAGCTGTTCGGCTATGAGAAAGGCGCGTTCACCGGCGCGCATGCTCGCACCGCCGGCAAGTTCGAGCAGGCGCAGGGCGGCACCCTGTTCTTGGACGAGATCGGCGACATGCCGATGGAGGCGCAGACGCGGTTGCTGCGCGTGCTCCAGTCGGGCGAAGTCACCACGGTCGGTGGTTCCAAGCCCGTGCGCGTCAACGTCCGCATCATCGCTGCCACCCACAAGGACCTGCCCGAGTTGATCGAGGCCGGGCGCTTCCGTCAGGACCTTTATTACCGCCTGAATGTAGTGCCGATCACGCTGCCGGCGTTGCGCGAACGTCAGGAGGATATCGTCCTGCTCGCCCGCCACTTTCTGGAAAAGGGCGCGCAGGAAGGGCTTCCCCGCAAGTCCCTGTCGGACGATGCGGCGCAGATGCTGATGGCCTATCACTGGCCGGGCAATGTCCGCGAACTCCAGAACCTGATGCAGCGTCTCGCAGTGCTCAGCCGCGAGAACATCATCACGCCCGACATCCTGCGCCACGTCCTGCCACAGGACGCCATGCCGGCGGATTACGCCCCGGTCGGGGACCATCTCGCACAGGCGGTTCGCGAATGGTCGCGCCGACAACTGGGCGTGGGCCTGGGCCAGCCCCGCGCCCTGCATGACGATCTGCTCGCAGCGGTCGAACCTGTGCTGTTACAGGAAACGCTCGCCAGCGTGGACGGCAACCAGATTCGCGCCGCCGGCATATTGGGCATCAACCGCAACACCCTGCGCAAGAAGCTGACCGACTATGGGCTGGACCCGGCGCAACTGCGGCTGCCGGAATAGATCGTTCGCCCGCCCGCCGCCGTCCAACCGACGCCTTCCATCGACCAGCGACAGCCAATCCGTCATTTACTGTGTTTGATTGGGCACGCTGATGTTGTAGCAAAGCCACGATGGACCAGCGGTCGACACTCACAGATGGCGCTTTGGCAACAGTGGAGAACGCCACGACCGATACGCCGTCCGGCTGGCGTCGCCTGCTTCCATCCCTCGGCGGCCGCAATATCGCGCCTTTGGTGGAGGCGGTCGCGTTGCTGGCTTTCCTCGCCACCGCCGGCTTCACCTATCATCTGCTCAGCCGTCAGGGCCAGTCCTATACCCTGCTGACGCCGCCGATCGTCGCGCTGCTGCTGGTCGCCAATCTGGTGCCGGCGATTGCGCTGATCGTGCTGCTGGGTCGGCGCGTGGCCAAGCGCCGCGCCGCCGCCACGGTCGGCAGCGGCGGCGCCTTGCACGTCCGTCTGGTCGCGATCTTCTCGATGGCCGCCAGCGTGCCGATGCTGCTGGTGGTGATCTTCGCCTCGCTGCTGTTCCAATATGGCGTGCAGTTCTGGTTTTCGGACAGCGCGCGCGGCCTGCTCCAGAATGCGGGCGATCTGGCGCGCGGCTATTATACCCAGAACCTGCGCGAAGTCGGCGACGAAACCGTCCTCATGGCCAAGGACCTGCGCGACAATCTGAGCGAGATGGAGGTCTCCAGCCCCCGTTTTGCCGAGAATTTCCTCTATCAGGTGGTCTGGCGGAAACTCAACCGCTCCGCCATCATAGAGGTCGGCAAGGACGGCATGGTCCGCACCGCCGCCACCGTCCAGCCCGAAAGCCGCCCCGCCTCCGAACTGCTCTCGCCCGATGTGGTGAAACGGCTGGCAGCGGGCGAAAGCGTCGTCGTGCGGCTGGGCGAAAAGCAGGTGGAGGCAGTGACGCTGCTCTATCCGGGCACGCAGATCTATCTGTACGCCACCCGCGATTCGGGTTCGCTCTCCTTCTCCAACGTCGAACGCGCGCAGAAGGTGCTGGCGGACTACGATCTGTTCGCGGCCCGATCGCGCGATCTCCAGTTGCGCTTCAATATCGCCCTGTTCGTGGGGTCGCTGCTGCTGGTCGGCATCGCGGTCTATATCGCGCTCGCCGTCGCCGACCGCATGGTCCGTCCGGTCAACGAGTTGGTCACGGCCGCCCGCCGCATTACCGCCGGCGATCTGTCGGCGCGCGTCGCCAGCCAGCCGACTCGTGACGAGATCGGCACATTGGCCGCCGCCTTCAACCGCATGACGCAAAGGCTGGAGGCCCAGACCGGCGCGCTGGTCGCCGCCAACAGCCAGCTCGACGAGCGCCGCGTGTTTATCGAGGCGATCCTGTCGGGCGTCACCGCCGGTGTGCTGTCGGTGGACCGCGAGGGCGTCATCCTGCTGCTCAATAGCTCTGCCGAAGCGATCCTGGTGGGGGAGGGCGGCGATCCGGTCGGCCGTCCGCTGGTCGATATCGCGCCGGAACTCGACGAACTCATCCGGCAGGGCGAAGACAATGGCATCGTCCAGGTCCGCACCCAGGGCGACCTGCGCACGCTGGCAGTCAAGATCGCGCATGACGCCTCACGCCATATCCTGACCTTCGACGACATCACCCAGCAGCTCAGCGACCAGCGCCGCGCCGCCTGGTCCGACGTCGCACGCCGCATCGCGCACGAGATCAAGAATCCGCTGACCCCGATCCAGCTCGCCGCCGAACGCCTCCAGCGCCGCTATGGCGAGGAAGTGACCAACGACAAGTCGACCTTCGCCCGCCTGACCGGCACCATCGTCCGGCAGGTCGGCGACCTGCGCCGCATCGTCGACGAATTTTCCGCCTTCGCCCGCATGCCCAAGCCCGTGTTCCGGCGCGAAGCGGCGACCGACATCGCCCGCCACGCCTTGTTCCTGCACGAGGTCGCGCATCCCGACATCCGTTTCGCCTTCGACGTGGACGATCCCGCCGCCGAACTGGTGTGCGATCGCCGCCAGTTGGGACAGGCGCTGACCAATATCGTCAAGAATGCGGTGGAGGCGATCGAACCCAAGCCCGCGCCGGAGGATGGCGGCCCGCGCGGCCGCATATGCATGGCGCTGGCGCACAGCGACGGGCAGTGGATCGTGACCGTCACCGACGACGGCATCGGCCTGCCGCCCGAGCGCGAGCGCATGCTGGAACCCTATATGACCACGCGCTCCAAGGGCACGGGTCTGGGCCTCGCCATCGTCAAGAAGATTGTCGAGGAGCATCTGGGCGACATCCGTTTCGAGGATGCGCCCGGCGGCGGGGCGAAGGTGACGCTGCGCTTCCCGCTGGCGGCTCTTGAAAAGCTGGAAGAAGGGCAGGTCATCGCGCTGCCCGCGAACAACATGACTGGAAAAGTGACGGCCAATGGCGCTTGATATTCTGATTGTCGATGATGAAGAAGACATCCGCGATCTGGTCGCGGGCGTGTTGGAAGACGAAGGCTTCGCAACCCGCGTCGCCGCCAACAGCGACAGCGCGCTCGACGCGCTGGCCACCCGCCGGCCCTCGCTGGTGCTGCTGGACGTGTGGCTTCAGGGATCGCGGCTCGATGGTCTCGAACTGCTCGAAGAGGTCAAGAAGCGCGACCCCACCATCCCGGTCCTGATGATCTCGGGCCATGGCAATATCGACACCGCCGTCGCCGCCATCCGCAAGGGCGCGGCCGATTTCATCGAAAAGCCGTTCGAGGCCGATCGCCTGCTCCACCTCGTCAGCCGCGCCACCGAGACGGAGCGCCTGCGCCGCGAGAACCAGGTGCTGCGCGCCCGCTTCGGTCAGGATGATGAACTGACCGGCACCTCGGCGTCGATCAATGGCGTCCGCGCCACCATCAAGAAGGTCGCCGGCACCGGCAGCCGCGTCCTCATCTCCGGCCCGGCCGGCGTTGGCAAGGAAGTCGCCGCCCGCATGCTGCACAGCTGGAGCGGCCGCAACGACGCGCCCTTCGTCATCGTCGCCGCCGCCCGCATGGACCCCGACCGGGTCGAGGAGGAGCTGTTCGGCGTCGAGGACCCGAGCGGCCTGGTGCGCCCGGGCTATCTGGAACAGGCGCATGGCGGCACGCTTTATCTGGATGAGATAGGCGACATGCCGCTCACCACCCAGGGCAAGATATTGCGCGTCCTGACCGACCAGAGCTTTACGCGCGTCAGCGGTCAGCGGCAGGTGAAGGTGGACGTGCGCGTCATCTCCTCCACCGCGCTAAACCTGTCGCAGGAGATCGAGGAGCGGCGCTTCCGCGAAGACCTGTTCTACCGTCTCAACGTCGTGCCGCTCGCCATTCCGCCGCTGTCGGAGCGCCGCGACGACATTCCGGCGCTGGTCGAACATTATCTCGCCCGTTTCGCCGCCGAACGCCGCGTGCCGCCGCCGGAAATCGCCAGCGACGCCATGGCGGCGCTTCAGGCCAATGAATGGCCCGGCAATGTCCGCCAGTTGCGCAACGTCATCGAACGCACGATGATCCTGGCGCCGGGCGACCGCATAGGCCGGGTCGAACTCGACATGCTGCCGCCTGAACTCACATCGAGCGGCGGCGGCGATGGCGTCGGCCACAGCGCGATCATGGGCGCGCCGTTGCGGGAAGCGCGCGAGAGCTTCGAACGCGAATATCTGCGCATCCAGATCCGCCGTTTTTCCGGCAATATTTCGCGCACCGCCACCTTCATCGGCATGGAGCGGTCCGCCCTGCACCGGAAGCTGAAGCTGCTGGGGATCACCGAAGGCAAGGACTGACCGGCGCGGGATCGCGCCAGACGAAGGAGAGGCCGCGCCCATGACGATCACCATCACCGCCTTCGAAAAGTCGCCCGACGGCGGCAAGGGGCTGGCTCGCGACACCCGTGTCCGCTGGGCGCTGGAGGAAGTCGGCCAGCCCTATGCCGTGCGCCTCGTCTCCTTCCCCGCACTCAAGCAGCCCGATCATCTCGCGCTCCATCCTTTCGGCCAGATCCCGACCTATGAGGAGGGCGACCTCGTTCTGTTCGAAACCGGCGCGATCGTGCTGCATCTGGGGGAGCGCTTTCCCGGCCTGCTGCCCACCGACCCGAATGCGCGCGCCCGCGCGATCATGTGGATGTTCGCCGCGGTCAACACGGTGGAGCCGCCGATCCTGGAACTGTCGATGGCCCGCATCGTCGAAGGCGGCAAGCCATGGGCGGCGGATCGCATGCCGATGCTGCTGGACAATGTCCGCCGGCGACTAGGCCCTCTGTCCGCGCGCCTCGGCGATGCCGATTGGCTCGACGGCGATTTCAGCGCCGGCGACCTGATGATGGCCTCCGTCCTGCTGCGTCTGCGCGCATCCGGCCTGCTGGACGAATTTCCCAATCTCGCCGCCTATGTCGCGCGAGGCGAGGCACGCCCGGCCTATCAACGCGCCTTCGCTGCACAACTCGCGATCAACGCACCGGCATGATGGATGCGCGGCGATCATTCCCGGTTGCCATCTCGGCAATGGACGCCCCTTCGCAATTGCGGTAGCAATGCCCTCGTCACCCGATAAGCGGGGACAGGCAAGACGCTCTGCGATTGAGCGCGAGTGCGGGCAACGTCCCGCCAAGATAAAAGGACAGGCATAAGACCATGGCCGAAAAGCTGAACAATCTTCAGGACATCTTCCTGAACAGCCTCCGCAAGTCGAAGACCCCGGTCACCATGTTCCTGGTGAAGGGCGTGAAGCTGCAAGGCATCATCACCTGGTTCGACAACTTCTCCGTGCTGCTGCGCCGCGATGGCCAGTCGCAGCTCGTCTACAAGCACGCCATCTCGACCGTCATGCCCGCGCAGACCATGGACCTGGCCGACGTGCGCAAGGCCGCCGACGCCAATGGCAAGCGCAAGCTGCTCCAGGAAGTCTTCCTGAACGCGGTACGCAAGTCCGGCAGCCCG
Source organism: Sphingobium sp. (assembly GCA_044237945.1). GTDB lineage: Bacteria > Pseudomonadota > Alphaproteobacteria > Sphingomonadales > Sphingomonadaceae > Sphingobium. The sequence continues at coordinate 26,400 of JBIIEH010000017.1, forward strand.
GTGACGATGTTCCTGGTGAACGGCGTCATGCTCCAGGGCGAAATCGCCGCCTTCGACCTGTTCTGCATGCTGCTCGAGCGCGACGGCATGGTCCAGCTGGTCTACAAGCACGCCATCTCCACCATCCAGCCGCTCCACAATGTGGACCTCTATGCCGAGGGTGAAGGGCAGCAGGACTGATCGCATGACTTCGAATAGCCCCTCCCTTTCAGGGGAGGGGTTGGGGTGGGGGCTGTCCGCTATACGGTTGGCCCGAATTGATCTAACACCGCCGCCCCACTAGAATCGGAGCATCATGGCCGTCTTCAATCGTGATGAAAGCGACGAAGTCTCGCGCGGTGCGCGGGCTGTCGTCGTGCATGCCGAAACCCATGGAGCAGACCGGCGGGACTCAGACGCGCGGCTGGAGGAAGCAAAGGGCCTCGCCCTCGCTATCGGCATCGACGTGCGCGCCGCGCAGGCATTTCGCGTGCGCGACCGCAAGCCGGCCACGCTGTTCGGCAGCGGTCAGGTCGACCAGATCGCCACGCTCGCCCGGCAGGAAGAGGCGGAACTCGTCATCGTCGACAACAGCCTGTCGCCGGTGCAGCAGAGCAACCTTGAAAAAGCCTGCGAGACCAAGGTCATCGACCGCACCGGCCTGATCCTCGAAATCTTCGGTGAGCGCGCCGCCACCAATGAGGGCCGGCTCCAGGTCGAACTCGCGCATCTCGACTATCAGGCCGGCCGCCTCGTGCGCAGCTGGACCCATCTCGAGCGCCAGCGTGGCGGCTTCGGCTTCCTCGGCGGTCCCGGCGAAACCCAGATCGAGGCGGACCGTCGCATGATCCGCGACCGCATGGCGAAGATCCGCCGCGAACTGGATCAGGTCACCCGCACCCGCGGCCTGCACCGCGCCCGCCGCCAGCGTGCGCCCTGGCCGGTGATCGCGCTCGTCGGCTACACCAATGCCGGCAAGTCCACCTTGTTCAACCGCCTGACCGGCGCTGACGTCATGGCGGAGGACCTGCTGTTCGCCACGCTCGACCCTACCATGCGCCAGATCGCGCTGCCCGGCCTCGACAAGGCGATCCTCAGCGACACGGTCGGTTTCGTCTCCGACCTGCCGACCCAGCTGATCGCCGCCTTCCGCGCCACGCTGGAGGAGGTGCTGTCCGCCGACCTCATCGTCCATGTCCGCGACATCGCCCATCCCGACAGCGATGCGCAGCGCGATGACGTCATGGACGTGCTCGGCGAACTGGGCGTAGCGGGCGAAGCGGCGCTGGAACGCGGGGAGGGGGAGGACATTCCGCCGCCGATCCTGGAAGCGTGGAACAAGCTCGATCTCCTCGACGAGGACCAGCGCGCGCTGGTGCTCGAACAGGCCGCCCGCCACGATGACGTCATCATCCTGTCGGCGCTGACCGGGGAGGGCGTCGACACCCTCCAGCGCGCGATCAGCGACCGCATGACCAAAGGCGCAAAAGTCTACAGCCTGCGTCTGGCGCTGGCGGACGGCGCCGCGCTCGCCTGGCTGCACGAACATGGCGAAGTGCTGGACAGTCGGATCGAGGGCGAGGAGACGGTTGCGAAGGTGCGCCTGTCCGACGCGGCGTTCGCGCGGTTTGCCAAGAGAGGGCGAGCGTGACGGAAGGCGCAGTTTCTATAATTCCATCACATGATCGTAATGAAAAAGACATGTATCTGTAAAACTAGCGGGCGGCGTTAACCCACTATCGCGCGATGTTCGCAAGCTGAGCCATAATCCCCTAGTTTATTTGCATTATCGACTATACGAATCATCCGGAATGATTAAACGCCGCCCAACATCACGGACGTGGGGGCGTTCATGGCTGACATACCAGTCTACATCATAGCCGGGCAGTCCAACGCCTTGGGCTTCGGGCTGGACAGCGCCCTCAACGACCGCTTCGCCGCTCAGCAGGGCGCCTATGAGATCGTCAAGCTCGCGCAGACCGGCACCAGTCTGGAGCAGCGCTCCGGCACGGACTGGTCGCCCCGGTCGGACGGCGAACTCTACGATCAGCTTCTCGACGCCGTGCGCGCCACCATGCGCCATATCGTCGAGCAGGGGCACCAGCCGGTCATCGCCGACATGTTCTGGATCCAGGGGGAGGCGGACGCCGCCACCGCCGAATCCGCCCGGGCCTATGGCGGACAACTCATCGCCTTCGTCAATCAGTTGCGGGCGGACCTGAAATCCGAATTTCCGTTCATCGTCTCCCAACTGTCGGAAAGCTCACGCTTCGCTTATGCCGACATCGTGCGCGCCCAACAGGAAAGGGTTGCCGCTGCGCTTGACGGGGTAACGCTGGTCGACACCAGTGACCTGTCCTTCATGGATGGCGCGCACTATACCTATCTGGCGCGCCAGACGCTCGCCGGCCGTCTGTTTCATGCGAGAGAGCGGATCGAGCAGCCGATCATCGACGGCTATGTCTCGCAAAGCGCCGCCATCCGCGCGACCGGCTCCGATTTTGCCGATGTGATCGACTATCGCGGCGCGCTCCATTTTCAGGACAATATTATCCACGGACTGGGCGGCGACGACCGGATCTATGGCGGCCACGGCCAGAACATCCTCTATGGCGACGCGGGCGACGACGTCATCACCAGCTTCCTGGGCGACGACATCATCTATGGCGGCGCGGGCAATGACGTCATCAACGCCAGCGACGGCTGGAAACAACTCGGCTCGGTTGCAAACCGCGCCCGCTGGAACGTCGACAATGACTATATTGTCGGCGGCGACGGTGACGACGTTATTTATGACATGGTCGGCAACAACACGATCCTGGGCGGAAGGGGCAATGATCGCATCTACGCCGGCATGGGCAACGATACGATCTACGCGGGCGAGGGCGACGACTTCGTAAGCGGCCTTGCCGGCAACGACCGGATCGCCGGACTGGCCGGGGCCGACCGGATCAGGGCTGGCCAGGGCGATGATTATGTCGATGGCGGGGAGGGCGATGACGCCATCGATGGCGATGAAGGCAATGACATATTGATCGCCGGCGCTGGCAATAATGTCCTGCATGGCGGCGACGGGCTGGACCGGCTGTTCGGCGGGCGCGATCGGGATACGCTCTATGGCGACGCCGGCGATGACCTGATCGCAGGCGGAGAGGGCGCGGACTGGCTCTATGGCGGGGCAGGGAACGACCGGATCAGCGGCGGAGCGGGCCGCGACGTCATCAATGGCGGAGCAGGCGACGACGTCATCGCAGGATCATCGGGCGACGACGTGCTGCGCGGGGGGCTGGGCCGGGACATCTTCCTGTTTCAGGGCGCGGACGGGATTGATGTCATCGCCGACTTCGTGCCGGGCGAGGATCAGTTGCGCTTTTCCGGCATGCTGGTCAACGGCAAGCCGATCGATGACGTTCAGGACGTGCTGGCGCTGGTCCGGCACAACGCCGCCGGCGACGTGGTGATCGCAGGCGGCGGCTTCGCCATAACCCTGACCGGCGTTCACGAACTGCATGCGCAGGACCTGTCGGTGCTGTTCCAGCTATAGCGCCCGGAACATCACCAGCGCATCGACATGCTCGCCGCCTGGTCGCGCGAACGCCGCCGGCAAGCGCCCGACGATATCGAACCCCATGCCCTGCCACAGCTTCACCGCGCGCGCATTGGACGAGATCACGAAATTGAACTGCATCGCGCGGAAACCCAGTTCCCGTGCGAGATCGAGCGACGCCGCGCACATCCGGCGCGCCACGCCGCGCCCTGTCGCATGCTGGGCCGTCACATAGCCCGCATTGCTGACATGCGCGCCGCCGCCAGTCTGGTTGGCGCGCACATAGAAGACGCCCAGCACCACGCCGTCCTCCTCCAGTACGCGCAAGCTGCGATCGGGCGAGAACCAGAGGGAGAGGGCGGCTTCGCGCGTCATGTCGCGCGGCGTCGCCAGCGTCTCGCCAGCGCGGATCACCGGCTCCAGGATCGCCCAGATGGCGTCATGATCGGCGGCAGTGGCGGGGCGGATCAGGCCCGTTTCGTCGATTGCTTGGCCAACTGCCACAATGCTTCCTTTTCTTCCAGATCAAGGCCGACAAACGCATCGCCCGCTTGCGCCTCCATCGCGCGAAACCGTCGCTCGAACTTGAAATTTGCCGATCTTAGAGCGACTTCCGGGTCAACCTTCAGATGCCGCGCCAGATTGACCACCGCAAATAGCAGGTCCCCGACCTCTTCCTCGCGCTCCGCTGGGGTGGCGGCCTCGGCGACCTCATCCATTTCCTCATGGATCTTCGCAACCGCACCCGCGGTGTCCGGCCAGTCGAAGCCGGTGCGCGCCGCCCGCTTCTGGATCTTCTCCGCGCGCAGCAATGCGGGCAGGGCAGTCGCCACACCGGCCAGCGCGCTCGGGTCCGGTTCCTTCTCCGCCCGCTCGGCGGCCTTGATCGCCTCCCACTGGGCATGGCCGTCTTCACGCCGCGTGCCTTCACCAAAGATGTGCGGATGCCGCCGCGTCATTTTGGCGGCGATCCCGTCGATCACCTGCTGCAGCGTGAAGTGCCCGGCCTGCTCGGCCATCCGCCCATGAAACGCCACCTGCAACAGCAGGTCGCCCAGCTCGTCGCACAGCGCGCCCATGTCCTGCCGCTCGATCGCGTCGGCGACCTCATAGGCTTCCTCGATCGTGTAGGGCGCGATGCTGGCGAAATCCTGTGCTATGTCCCAGGGGCAACCTGTGTCAGGATCGCGCAACCGCGTCATCACGCGGACCAGCGGCATGATGTCTGCATCAAGCATCGGAATATCGGCCATGACCGACCGATAGGGGCAGCGCACCCCGGACGCCAGAGCAGATTATATAAGTCCGATAATATATATTATGTTAAATTCAATGCGCGGTATCGCACGGCGCTAACGCCCTGCCATGACAAATCGCGTCACCCGCGCCCGATTGTCCAAATATGTCTGGATCGTACAAGGGCACTGCCTGCCAAGTCTCTATCACGACCGTCCAGCATGAAGATGGAGCATCGCCATGGCCTGGATCATTCCCGTCGAAAACAGCACGACTGACGTCGACCTCACGACCCTAGACAATCTCTATGTCCCCGAAGGCGTCATTTTGGGCGCTCACGCCTTCGGCGCCGGATCGAACCAGCGGATCGTCGTCGATGGCCAGGCGGCTGCGGGCGACTACCCGGTGCTGGGCCTTGGCGCCGCGGGCACGACGAATAATCTCATTCAGATCGGCCAGACCGGCAAGGTGATCGGACTGGGCGACGTTGACGGCCCGCGCGGCGCCGTCATCATGACCGGCCTGTCTGGCAAGGTCATCAATGAAGGCAGCATCACTGCCGTGGTCGATGACGGCGCGGGCATAGTTTTCGCCGGCATGGAGGAAGGCTCCAACTTCACCGCCATCAATTCCGGCACGATCCGCGCCAGCGCGATCGGTATACTGAGCGGGCTTCAGCACGGCGCCTTCCTGCTCAACAACAGCGGCACGATCATCGGCGGCGAAGGCGAAGTGCGCGATCCCACCGTCCCGACCGGCACGTTCCACATGGGGTCCTTCACCTCCACCAGCATTCTGAACATGGCGACCTATCTGCCGGACGTGCAGGACACGATCATCAACTCCGGCCGCATGGTGGGCGACATCACCCTCGCGGGCGGCGACGACTATTATGAAGGCCGCAACGGCCGGGTCGAGGGCGATGTATTCGGCGGCAATGGCGCGGACAAGCTGTTCGCCGGCGCCGGTGACGACCGCCTGTTCGGCGAAAACGGCATCGACCAGTTGATGGGCGGCGCAGGCGCTGACTATCTGAACGGCGGCGCGGGCACTGACACGGTGCTCTACGCGACCGCCGCCACCGGCGTCACCGCCAGCCTCGCCAACGCCGCGATCAACACAGGCGACGCCAAGGGCGACGTCTATGTCTCGATCGAAAATCTCACTGGTTCCGGTTTCAACGATGTGTTGGTCGGCAATGGTGCCAACAACATCATCAGCGGCGGCAACGGCAATGACCGGCTGACCGGCCTCGCGGGCAATGACACGCTGATCGGCGGCGCGGGCAACGACTTCTTCGTCTTCTCCGCGCCGCTCAACGCCACCACCAATGTCGACCGGATCAATGATTTCAGCTCCACCAGCGACACGATCCTGCTGGAGAACGCCTATTTCACCGCCCTCAATACCCTCGGCGCCCTCGCCCCCGGCGCGCTCCAGATCAACGCCACCGGCCTTGCGACCGAAGCGGACGACCGCATCATCTACAAGGCGGACAGCGGCGCGCTCTATTATGACGCGGACGGCGTCGGCGGCGCGGCCGGCATATTGTTCGCCCGGATCGGCAATGACCTGCTGCTGACCGGCGCCGACTTCGTCGTCATCTGACGTTTAGCCCCCCTCCTCCCTGTTCTCTGCAAGATTGGATCGCTGCTCATGGTCTGGATTATTCCCATTGAAAGCTCGTCGGCCGATATCGACCTCGGCACAACCGACAGCCTCTATGTCGACGAAGGCATCCTCCTGGGCGGCAAGGTGCGCGGGACCGGGTCGAAGCAGACGGTTCTCATCGATGGCCGCATCGCCAACGGCGCCGATCCCGTAGTGCAACTTGGCGGAGCGGTTGGCACGACCGACAACCTCATCCATATCACGAGCATTGGCAAGGTCACCGGCCTCGGCTCGGCTGCCGCTCCCGCTGTCGCGGTTGGCATGTCGGGCAAATCGGGCAAGATCGTCAACGAAGGCACGATCAATGCGATCGTCAATGATGGCGCTGGCATCGGGTTCACCAATTTTGGCGACACGGACAGCAATTTCAGCGTGGTCAACAGCGGCACGATCCGCGCCGCCTCCTTCGGCATCGCCAACCGCGACATCCAGGGCACGATCACCATCACCAATACCGGCACGATCATCGGCGGCGAAGGCGGTTTTCCCTATGCCGGCACGACGATCCCCTATGGCGCGTACACGGCCTTCGCGACCCAGATAGTCGACAATGTTCTCACGGTCGTGGCGTCAACCACGGTCGAGACCATATACAATAGCGGCCTGATGGTCGGTAACATCAATCTGGACGGCGGCGCCGACTATTATGAAGGTCGCAACGGCCGGGTGCAGGGCGAAGTGCATGGCGGCAGCGGCGCGGACAAGCTGTTCGCCGGCGTGGGCGACGACCGCCTGTTCGGCGATGACGGCGCGGACATGCTGATGGGCGGCGCGGGCGCGGATTACCTGAACGGTGGCGCGGGGACCGACACGGTCCTCTACGCCAGCGCCACGACCGGCGTCACCGTCAGCCTGGCGAACAGCGCGATCAACACCGGCGAAGCAGCCGGCGACGTCTTCGTCTCGATCGAGAACATCACCGGCTCCGGCTTCAACGACATACTGGTCGGCAATGGCGCGGCCAACATATTGAGCGGCGGCGCAGGCAACGACACGCTCAACGGCCTTGCCGGCAATGATGTGCTGGCGGGCGGCGCGGGCAAGGACAATTTCGTCTTCGCCGCCCCGCTCAACAGCGCCACCAATGTGGACCGCATCACCGACTTCAATGTCGCTGACGACACGATCCGGCTGGAAAACAGCTATTTCACCGCCCTCACCACCACTGGCGTGCTGGCCCCTGCCGCGTTTCAGGCGAACAATACCGGCCAGGCGGCGGACACGAGCGACCGGATCATCTACGAAACCGACACCGGCAATCTGTTCTATGACCCGGACGGCACCGGCGCGGCTGCGTCTGTCCTGATCGCGCGCTTGTCCGCCGACCTGTTGCTGACCAACGCCGACTTCATCGTCATCTGACGGCAATCGTCACGTTCAGCGGGCAGGATAGCCCCCTCCCCACCCTATCCCTTCAGAATTCGCCTGTAATAACATTGGAGTGCGTCTCATGGCCTGGATCATCCCCATCGAAAATACCAACACCGACGTCGATCTCACCACCACCGACAGCTTGTATATCGGTGAGGACATCTATTTCGCCGCGAGGGCGACCGGCATCGGGTCGAGGCAGCAGATACTCGTCGATGGCAAGGTCGCCTATGGCGGCGGCACGATCTTTTCGCTGGGCGGCGCCGGGACAACGGACAACCTGATCCACATTGGTGAGACGGGCCGTGTGAACAGCATGGGCATCTACGGCAATCCGAACCCTGCTATCGGCATGTCGGGCAAGTCGGGCAAGATCATCAATGATGGCATCATCACCGCCACTAATAATGAGGGTGTCGGCATCGTCTTTGCCGGTACCGACCCCGACGCCGCATTCAGCGTGGTCAACACCGGCATCCTGCGCGCCGGATCGATCGGCATTCTGGCCGGGAATATCGTCGGCAGCTTCACGCTGACCAACACCGGCACGATCATCGGTGGGGAGGGGCAAGTGACGGCGCCAGACTTTACCGGCGCTATCCTCTGGGGTTCTTTCACGTCCGTGGCCGTCGATAATGACGCCAAGGCGATCCTCGATTCCCAGACGATCGACACCATTTACAACAGCGGCCGCATGGTCGGCGACATCAACCTGAGCGGCGGCGCGGACTATTATGAGGGCCGCAACGGCACGGTGGAAGGGGATGTCTATGGCGGCGGAGGCGCTGACCGGCTGTTCTCGGGCCTTGGCAATGACCGCCTGTTCGGCGGCGACGGCGCGGACATGCTGATGGGCGGTGTGGGCGGCGACCTGCTCGATGGCGGTGCCGGGACGGACACTGTCCTCTACACCACCGCGGCCCAGGGTGTGACCGCCAGCCTCTCCAATGCCGCGACCAACACCGGCGACGCGGCGGGCGACAGCTATGTGTCGATCGAGAACCTTACCGGCTCCAACTATAATGATGTGCTGGTCGGCAATGGTGCCAACAACATCCTGAGCGGCGGCAACGGCAACGACACTCTACGCGGTGCGGCCGGCAATGACGTGCTGGCGGGCGGCGCGGGCCGCGACATCTTCATCTTCGCCGCACCGCTCAACGCCGCCACCAATGTCGACCGGATCAACGACTTCAACGTCGCCGACGACACGATGCAGCTGGAAAACACCTATTTCACCGCGCTGTCCACCACCGGCGTGCTGACCGCCGGCGCGTTTCAGGCGAACACCTCCGGCGTGGCGTCCGACTCCAGCGATCGCATCATCTATGAGACCGACACCGGCAATCTCTATTATGACGCGGACGGCCTGGGCGGCGTCGCCGGCATCCTGTTCGCGAAGCTCGCGACCGACTTGCAGCTCACCAATGCCGACTTCGTGGTGATCTGACGGCATTTGTCATGGGGAGGATGTGCCGGAACCGGACCACCCTCCCCCTGCTCCGTCCCAGCAATATTGCGTGACATTTCAGCCATTCAGGCCCGCCAACGCACAAATAGCCGCAAACCCCGCAGCAATGATCCGTCCATTTCATACAATGTGAAGAACGTTGACTCCCTAACGGCCACCAATATCACGATGGTCCGCAACTTGAGCGGAGCACAGTCATGGCCTGGATCGTCCCCTTCGAAAATACCGGCACGGATGTAGACCTCGGCACGACCGACAGCATCTACATCGGACAGCCCATCTATTTCGCCGCGCGCGTGCGCGGAACCGGCTCGAACCAGAGCATCATCGTGGAAGGCCAGGTGGCGGGCGGCGGCCCCACCGCCATGCTTGTCCTTGGCGACACCGGCACCACCGGCAACCTCATCCACATCACCGAAACCGGCCGCGTCACCAGTGTGGGCGATCCGGAAGCCCTGATCGCGGCGATGGGCACGCTTGGCATATCCTCTCGCATCATCAACGAAGGTGTCGTCAACGCCTCATTTGGTCGAGGCATCGGCATCGCCACCACCGGGCAGGCAGAAGATACGGACCACAGCATCTATAATTCCGGAACGATCCGCGCTGCGTCGATCGGTGTGGTCAGCGCCAATCTGTCCGGCAAGTTCACCCTCACCAACACCGGCACGATCATCGGCGCGCTCGAGGATCTGGTCGTGCCGGGCGAAAACGGTGGCACATTGCACCAGGGATCATTCCTGTCGCTGGGCGTCCATCAGGAAGGCGGCATCTACTTCCCCGATGTCGACGAATCCATTTACAATTCGGGCCGCATGGTGGGCAGCGTCTGGCTGGGCGGCGGCGCGGACTATTATGAAGGCCGCAATGGCCGCATCGAGGGCGAAGTGCATGGCGGCGACGGCGCCGACAAGCTGTTCGCCGGCGTCGGCAATGACCGGCTGTTCGGCGAAAACGGCATCGACCAGCTGATGGGCGGGCTTGGCGCCGACTATCTGGACGGCGGCGCGGGCACCGACACGGTTCTCTACGTCAGCGCAGCCACCGGCGTCACCGCCAGCCTCTCCAACGCCGCGATCAACACCGGCGAAGCCGCGGGCGACACCTATGTGTCGATCGAGAACCTGACCGGCTCCGGCTTCAACGACGTGCTGGTCGGCAATGGCGCCGCCAACATCCTGAGCGGCGGCAACGGCAATGACTCGCTGCGCGGCGCGGCCGGCAACGACATCCTCGCGGGTGGCGCCGGACGCGATTTCTTCGTCTTCGCGGCCCCGCTCAGCGCCGCAACCAATGTCGACAGGATCAATGATTTCACCGTCGTGGACGATACTATCCAGCTGGAAAACACCTATTTCACAGCGCTGACCACCACCGGCGTGCTGGCCGCCAGCGCGCTCCAGATCAACACGACGGGCGTCGCCTCCACTGCGAATGATCGCATCATCTATGAATCCGACACCGGCAATCTCTATTATGATCCTGATGGCGTCGGCGGCGCGGCGGCGACTTTGTTCGCCAAGCTGACACTCGACCTGGCCCTCACCAACGCCGACTTCGTCGTGATCTGACGGCGATTGTCATGCAGAAGGGGCGGCGCGCGTCATTGCCGCCCCTCCTCGTAAAGTCGATATATTTCAAATGAATACCAGTCGTTCGCGGTGACCTTCGCCAGGTCTCCCACCAAGCCGCATGTCTCTTTTCTACAATTCAGCGTGCAGTGGCCGCCATATCACCCGGCCAGCGACCCTAGCGGAGACCGACCATGGCCTGGATCATCCCCCTCGAAAACACCGACAGCGCCTTCGCCCTCGGCACGACCGACAGTCTCTATGTCGGTGAGGGCATCTATTGCTCCGGCTCAGCCCGTGGCACGGGATCGAACCAGAAGATCGTCCTCGACGGCCAGTTTGCTGGCGCCGGCATCAACCCTTTCTCTCTCGGAGGGTTGGGCAGCACCAATAATCTGGTCCACATCGGTGCGACCGGCAAGCTCGTCAATCTGGGGGATGATGCTGGCAATCTGGCCGCCATCATCGTCGCGGGCACATCAGGCCGAGTCGTCAATGAAGGCTCGATCAACGCAATCATCAACGATAGCGTCGGGGTCGGAGTCGGCGGTCCCGACGCAAGTTCTATATTCTCGGTAACGAACAGCGGTATCATCCGCGCCGGATCGATCGGCGTCGCCAGCTTCGGCGTCGATGGGACGTTCACGCTCATCAACACGGGCACGATCATTGGCGGCGAAGGGAGCACGCCCGCTGGCGGCGATAGAACGGGCGAACTGAAATGGGGCGCGTTCACATCATTTGGTGAAACGGCGGACGCCATCATCGAGCCCAATGTCGTCGAGACCATCTACAATAGCGGTCGCATGGTCGGGGACATCAACCTGGGCGGCGGCGCGGACTATTATGAGGGCCGCAACGGCACGATCGAGGGCGATGTCTTCGGCGGCGCTGGCCAGGACAAGCTGTTCTCCGGCGTCGGCAACGACCGCCTGTTTGGGGGAGAAGGCAACGACCAGTTGATGGGCGGCGCAGGCGGCGACTTGCTTGATGGCGGCGCAGGTACGGATACTGTCCTCTACCTCAGCGCGACCGCCGGGGTCAGCGCCAGCCTGTCCAACGCCGCGACCAACACCGGCGAAGCGGCCGGCGATATGTATGTATCGATCGAGAACCTGACCGGCTCCAGCTTCAACGATATCCTCGTCGGCAATAGCGCCGCCAACATCCTGAGCGGCGGCGCCGGCAATGACACGCTGCGCGGCGCGGCGGGCAACGACATTCTCGCAGGCGGCGCGGGCCGCGACATCTTCGTTTTCGCCGCCCCGCTCAACGCCGCTACCAATGTAGACCGGATCAACGACTTCAGCGTCGCTGACGACACGATCCAGCTCGAAAACGCCTTCTTCACCGCGCTGGGCACGACCGGCGTGCTGGCCGTCGGCGCGCTCCAGATCAACAATTCGGGCCTCGCGTCCGAAGCGGACGATCGCATCATCTACGAAGCCGACACCGGCAACCTGTTCTACGACGCCGATGGCGTCGGTGGGGTCGCAGGCATCCTGTTTGGCAAGATGACCGCCGATCTGCCGCTGACCAATCTCGACTTCGTGGTGATCTGACGGCAATTGTCATGGGCGGGGTGGATCGGGCGAAACGGCCCTGCCCATGATAAAAGCCATCGCTTTTCAAGCGCTCAGCGACAGATATTGACAGTCAGCGGCCGATCGACGCGGCCCTGCCATGTCCCGTTTCTACAATTCACCGCCCTGCCCCGCCCATATGACCGTGAACCACGGAGAATAGCGGAGAACAGTCATGGCGTGGATCATCCCCCTCGAAAATACCGGCGAGTATTATATGCTCACCACGACGGACAATCTGTACATCGGACGGAACATCTATCACGCCGGTCGCGCCTATGGCACCGGCTCGAACCAGCGTATCGTCATTGATGGCACGGCGGCAGGCGCAGGGGGCAATGTCTACAGCCTGGGTTCCTCGGGGTCGGTCGGCAATCTGATCCAGATCGGCAAGACCGGCAGCGTCACCGGCCTTGGCGTCACGGGCATCCCGGTCGCCGCAATCTATATGACCGGGGACTCGGGCAAGGTCATCAACCAGGGCGAAATCATCGCCTCGCTCGATAGCGGCGCGGGCGTCGGGATCAACAGCGAGGACGTGGACTCGGTTTTCACGGTGGCGAACAGCGGCACGATCGAAGCGGGATCGATCGGCGTGGCCAGCGTCGGCCCTGCCGGTTCGATCACCCTCACGAATACGGGCACGATCATCGGCGGAGAGGGCGAAACGCCCATAACGGAAGACGCCGCGCTGCCCAATGGCGCCTATGTTTCCGTCACCACGAGCGGCACGGCCGTCGTGTCATCGGCCGTCGTGGACAGCATCTACAACTCCGGCCGCATGGTCGGCGCCATTTTGCTGGGCGGCGGCGCGGATTATTATGAAGGCCGCAACGGCACGGTCGAAGGCGACGTGCTCGGCGGCGGCGGCCAGGACAGGCTGTTCTCCGGCGTCGGCAATGACCGGCTGTTCGGGGAAGATGGCAACGACCAGCTAATGGGCGGCCCCGGCGGCGATCTGCTGGACGGCGGCGCGGGTACGGACACCGTCCTGTACGTCAGCGCCACGGCGGGCGTCAGCGCCAACCTGGGCAATGCCGCGACCAACACCGGCGACGCCGCCGGCGACAGCTATGTCTCGATCGAAAACCTCACCGGATCCAGCTTCAACGATGTGCTCGTCGGCAACGGCGCGGCCAATATCCTGAGCGGCGGCAACGGCAACGACACGCTGCGCGGCGCGGCCGGTAACGACATTCTTGCCGGTGGCGCGGGCAATGACATCTTCGTCTTCGCCGCCCCGCTCAACGCCGCCACCAATGTCGACCGGATCAACGATTTCAGCGTGGCCGACGACACGATGCAGCTGGAAAACCTGTATTTCGCCACGCTGACCACCACTGGCGTCCTTGCCCCGGCCGCATTCCAGAGCAACGGCACCGGCCTAGCCACCACGGCGAGCGACCGGATCATCTACGAAACCGACACCGGCAATCTGTTCTACGACGCGGACGGCGTGGGCGGCGTCGCGGGCATCCTCTTCGCCCGCCTGTCCCCCGATCTGGTGCTGACCAGCGCCGATTTCGTGGTGATCTGACCGCGCCCGCACGAAACATCTTTCTGGAGAACCATCATGGCCTGGATCATTCCCATCGCGGACACCGATGTCGATATCGACCTGACCACGGTCGACAGCCTCTATATCGGCAAGGACATCTATTTCGCGGCCCATGCCCGAGGCGAGGGATCGAAGCAGAGAATCCTCGTCGATGGAACCGTCGCCGCTGGCGATCAATCCGCACTCGCCCTGGGAGATGATGGCTCTACCGACAACATCATCCAGATATCCAAAACAGGCACGGTGGTCGGTCTGGGTTATGCAAGCAGCATCATCCCGGTCGGCGCGGTCGTCGTGCAGGGGAAATCGGGCAAGGTGGTCAATGAGGGCGCCATCACGGCCCCTCTGAACGACGCGGCGGGGATCATCGTGACGGGAAGCGACGAGGACGCCGTTCTCACGGTCGTCAATTCCGGCACGATCAGGGCCGAAGCGGTCGGCGTGCTGAGCGGCGCTGCCCATGGAACCTTCACCCTCACCAACAGCGGCACGATCATCGGCGGCGATGGCGATATTCTGGACGGGACTTTCCCCCTTCCCTTCTATCGGGGTTCCTTCACGGCGATCACCCTCGTCGAAGGCGCGCTGGTGGACCCCATTGTCGCCGACACCATATACAACAGTGGCCGCATGGTCGGCGACATTCACATGGGGGCCGGTGCGGACTATTATGAGGGCCGCAACGGCACGGTAGAGGGCGAGGTGTTCGGCGGCGCCGGTCAGGACAAGCTCTTCGCCGGAGCCGGCAATGACCGCCTGTTCGGGGAGGATGGCAGCGACACGCTGATGGGCGGCGCGGGCGCCGATTATCTCAATGGCGGCGCAGGGACCGACACCGTCCTCTACACCTCCGCCCCCACCGGCGTCACCGCCAGCCTCGCCAACGCCGCGATCAACACCGGGGAAGCGGCCGGCGATAGCTATGTCTCGATCGAGAATGTCACCGGCTCCGGCTTCAACGACATTCTGGTTGGCAACGGCGCCGCCAATATCCTGAGCGGCGGCGTCGGCAATGACCGCCTCACCGGCCTTGCCGGCAACGATGTGCTGGGCGGCGGCGCCGGGAACGACATCTTCGTCTTCGCCGCGCCGCTGAACGCCGCCACCAATGTCGATCGCATCACCGATTTCAGCGTCGCCGACGACACGATCCATCTCGAAAACGCCTATTTCACGGCTCTCACCACCACCGGCGTCCTCGCCGCTGGCGCGTTCCAGTCGAACAGCACCGGCCAGGCATCGGACGCGAGCGACCGCATCATCTACGAAACCGACACCGGCAACCTGTTCTATGACGCGGACGGCCTTGGCGGCGCGGCCGGCATCCTGTTCGCGCGGCTGTCATTGGGCCTCGCGCTAACCAACGCCGACTTCGTGGTGATCTGATCGGATTGAGGGCAGGCCCCTGCCCTCAATCCTCCAGGATCAGGCTATGATCCCGCGTGTCCCGCATGCGGATGTAGATCACCAGCGAGATTGCGATCATCACGCTGACATAGATGTAGAACACATTCTCCATGCCCCCCTTCTTGAACCACAGAGCCACGAATTCCGCCGTCCCCCCGAACAGCGTGTTCGCCAGCGCATAAGGCAACGCCACGCCCAGCGCGCGAATATGCGCGGGAAACAGCTCCGCCTTCACCACCGCATTGATCGACGTATAGCCGGTCACGATCAGCAGCCCCGCCATCACCAGCAACCCGGCGGTCATCGGATCCTTCGTCACCGCCAGCGTGGAGAAGATCGGATAGGTGCAGAGCATCCCCAGCACGCCAAAACCGATCATCAGCGGCTTGCGCCCGATCCGGTCCGACAGCGCGCCCGCCAGCGGCTGCAACAGCATGAAAACGAACAGCGTTATCCCATTGATCTGGGACGCTGTTTCCCGGCTCAACCCGCTCGTGTTGACCAGGAATTTCTGCATGTAGATGGAATAGGCGTAGAAGGCGATCGTCCCCCCCGCCGTCAGCAGCATCACCGTCAGCGTCTCGCGCGGATGCTTCGTCAGCAACTGCACGAAGCCCGACTTCGGCGCGCCCTTGGCCTTCGCCGCCTCATAGCTGTGGCTCTCGCTCAGCCGCCGCCGCAGCCAGAACACGATCACCGCCAGCAGCCCGCCGATGAAGAAGGGAATGCGCCAGCCCCAGGCGTCAAGCTGCTGCTCGCTCAGCGTCGATTGCAGCACCAGCAGCACCAATATGGCCACCAACTGCCCCGCGATCAGCGTGACATATTGAAAGCTCGAATAGAAACCGCGCCGATTCTTCTCCGCCATTTCCGACAGATAGGTCGCGCTCGCGCCATATTCCCCGCCGATCGACAGCCCCTGCATCAGCCGCGCCAGCACCAGCAATATCGGCGCACCCACACCGATCACCTCATAGCCCGGCGTCACCGCAATCAGCAGCGATCCCGCGCACATCAGCGATACCGACAGCGTCAGCCCCGCCTTTCGCCCCCGGCTGTCGGCATAGACCCCCATGATCCACGCACCGATCGGCCGCATCAGGAAGCCCACGGCAAACACGCCGGCCGTGTTCAGCAATTGCAGCGTCTTGTCGTCGCCGGGGAAGAAATGGGGCGCAAAATACAGCGTGAACGCGGCATAGGCGTACCAGTCATACCATTCGACCAGATTGCCGGCCGACCCGCCGATGATCGCGCGCAGCCGCGCCGCCCTGTCTGGAGCCGCAACTGCCGTCATGGCGTCAGCACCATCTCGCGGTCGCGCACGCCCCAGCTGTCGAGCCGCGAAAGCATGTTCATGCCGATCACATTCACCTCTCCAAAAGCCGGCGACACCACCACCGGCAGATCGCTCGCGCGGATCGGCCCCAGCGCCAGCGTCGCCACGCTGGATGTCTTCGCCTCGACCCGGCCATTGGCGGTCAGCATCTCGACCGTCCGATCCTCAATGTTCAGCCCCGCCGCCTTCGCCGTCGTTTCCGACAGCGCCGTCACGCTCGCCCCGCTATCGATCAGGAAGCGCGCCGAAGTCCCGTTGATCGTCCCCTCGACCCAGTAATGCCCGTCCGGCGCGACCGGAATGCGCAGCGCCTGCCCCTCCGTCCGCGCTTCGGGCACGTCCGCCGGCGCTTCAGGCTCGACCGATCCGGCAATCGTCAGCTCGCCATTGCGCTCGACCAACCAGCCCTTGTCCTGCGCATATTTGAACGCACCCAGCAGCACCGCGAAGATCGCCGCCCAAGCCAGCCCCAGTCGCGCCACCGTGCCGATCGGCAGTTGCCGCGCGACCAGCGCCGACAGGGGCAGCAACAGCGCCAGCAGATACCAAAGGCTCGATGCCGTCTGGTCTCCGCTCATGGTCAGTCGGTCTCGAGGGCTATCATCATGCCGTCATAGCCCGGCTCGACGCCTGCGGGCAATGACGTCAGCAGCGTCGCATAGTCCATGCTCTGGTCCATATGCGTCAGCACCGCGCGCGCCGGCCGCACCGCCTCAATCCCCGCCAGCGTCATCGCCAGATGCGGGTGCGTGGGGTGCGGCGCGGATCGCAGCGCGTCCACAACCCACACGTCCAGCCCGTCATACAGCGCCAGCATATCCGGGGTCAGCGCATGAAAATCCGTGGCATAGCCAATCGACCGACCACCATGGCCGAAGCGAAATCCGGTCGAAAATATCTCGCCATGCGGCTGATCGACGCAGGCGATATCGATGTCGCCAATACGCAGCCCATCGGGCAGGTCGTTCGCCACCACGGTCGGGTGATAGCCATGCCGCCCGTCGAACACATAAGCGAAGCGCGCCCGCATCTGCCGCATCGTCTGCGCCCGCGCATAGCCCTGCACCGGCCCGCCGCGATGGTGGAATATCTGCCGCACGTCGTCGATGCCATGGCTGTGATCGGCATGGTCATGCGTCCACAGGATCGCGTCGATGTCGATCACGTCCGCCGCCAGCAACTGCGCGCGCATGTCGGGCGAGGTATCGACCAATATCCGCGTCGTCGCGCTCTCGACCAGTATCGACACCCGCGTCCGGCGGTTCTTCGGCTCGGCCGGATCGCACTTGCCCCAGTCATTGCCGATGCGCGGCACGCCCGAAGAGGTGCCACAGCCAAGGATGGTGACCTTGAAACTCATGCCGCCTTGCTGAATAGAGCGCGGAAATTGGCCGATGTCGCCGCCGCCAGTTCCGCTTCGTCCTCGCCGCGCAGCTTCGCCAGAAAGCGCGCCGTATCCGCAACGAAGGCCGGCTCGCACGGCCGCCCGCGATGCGGCACAGGGGCCAGGAACGGCGAGTCCGTCTCGATCAGCAGCCGCTCGATCGGCAGTCGTGCGGCGGTTTCCTGTAAATCCTTCGCGTTCTTGAACGTCACGATCCCGGAAATGCTGATGTAGAAACCCAGCTCCAGCGCCGCGTCGGCGAACGCGCCGGACGCCGTGAAGCAGTGGATGACGCCCGGATAGGCCCCCTGCCCCATCTCCTCGCGCATGATCGCCAGCGTATCTTCCTCCGCCTCGCGCGTATGCACGATCAGCGGCAGCCCGGTCTGGCGCGACGCGGCGATATGCGCGCGAAAGCTCGCCTGCTGCCGCGCCCGGTCGCTATGGTCGTAATAATAATCGAGGCCCGTCTCGCCGATGCCGACAACACGCGGATGCGCCGCCCGCTCGACCAGCTTGGCGGTATCGACATGCGGATGCTCGTCCGCCTCATGCGGATGGATACCCACCGTCGCCCACACATCGGCCTCGCGCTCGGCCGTGCCCAGCACATCGTCCCACTCGCTCTCGCGCGTGGCGATGTTCAGCATCACGCCCACGCCTGCGCCGCGCGCGCGCTCGAGGACATTCTGCTGATCCTCGACCAACCCCTTGTAATTCAGGTGACAATGGCTGTCGATCAGCATGGCTCAGGCGTCCGCCTCGGCCAGTTCCAGACGCGGGAACAGGGGCGTGGGCGGAGCCAGCGTAAAGCCGCTCTCCGCCAGCGCCGAATACCAGTGCCCGCCGATCGCCACGGGCGTGCGCACATCCGCCGGCACGCCCATATGGTCGAGCAGCTTCGTCGCGCTCGCCGGGATCACCGGCGCGATCGCCACCGCAAGCTGTGCGATCGCGATGTAGAGCGTCGCCAGCACCGTCTCCATCCGCTGCGGATCGGTCTTGCGCAGCGCCCAGGGGGCCTGCGCATCGACATACTGGTTGCACGCGAAGCAGGCGCGCAGCCACGCATCGATCGCGACGCTCGGCGCCAGATCGTTGAACGCCGCCGGCATCTCGCCCCGGATATTCCGGTCGAGCAGCGCGAACAGCTCATTGTCCGTCTCGTCATGGCCGCTGATGACCGGCAGATGCCCGACATTCTTCGCAATGAAGCTCAGCACCCGCTGCGCCAGATTGCCGAACGCATTGCCCAGGTCGCTATTGGCGCGTTGCACGATCGCCTCGGCCGAATAGCTGCCGTCATTGCCGAAGGTGACCTCCGACAGCAGGAAATAGCGCAACTGGTCCACCCCGAACCGCTCGGCCAGCGCCATCGGGTCCGCGACATTGCCGACCGACTTCGACATCTTCTCGCCCCGGTTCAGCAGGAAGCCGTGCCCGAACACCTGCTTGGGCAGGGGCAGCTTCGCGCTCATCAGGAAAGCCGGCCAGTAAACCGTATGAAAACGCACGATATCCTTGCCGATGATATGCGTGATGTCGCCACCCTCGGCCCAATAGCGCGCCATCCGCTCCCCATCGTCGGGATAGCCGCAGCCGGTGATATAATTGGTCAGCGCATCGACCCATACATACATCACATGGCCGTCGCTGCCCGGCACCTTCACGCCCCAGTCGAAGCTGGTGCGCGAAATGCTGAGGTCGGACAGCCCGCCCTCGACGAAGCGCAAAATCTCGTTGCGCCGGCTGTCGGGCCGGATGAAATCGGGCTGGCTCTCATACAGCGCCAGCAACTTGTCCTGATAGGCCGACAGCCTGAAGAACCAGCTTTCCTCCACGGTCCACTCGACCGGCGTGCCCTGCGGCGACAGCTTCGCGCCGCCTTCCCCCTCGACGATTTCCTTCTCGTCGTAAAAGGCTTCGTCGCGCACCGAATACCAGCCCTCATAGCGGCCCAGATACAGGTCGCCATTGGCCTCCATCGCCTGCCAGATCGCCTGGCTGGCGCGGTGATGGTCCGGCTCGGATGTGCGGATGAAACGATCGTAACTGATGTTGAGAGTGTCGTTCATATCCTTGAAATAGAACGACATCTCATCCGCCAGCTCGCGCGGGTCGATCCCCTTGCCGCGCGCGGTCTGCGCCATCTTCAGCCCATGCTCGTCGGTTCCGGTCTGGAAGAAGACGTCGCGTCCGATCATCCGCTGGAACCGGGCGATCGCGTCGGTGGCGATCACCTCATAGGCGTGGCCGATATGCGGGCGGCCATTGGGATAGGAAATGGCGGTCGTGATGGTGAAGGGGGTCGACATCCGCCCTCCCTAGCCGCTCAACCCGCCGCCGCAAAGCCGGATTCAGCGCGTGCTCGGCGCCAGCGCAGCAACGTGGCTCCCAAGCTCGAACACCACCGACGCCGGATCGAGCGACAGGATCACCGCGCCGCCCGCCAGATGCCGCGCCGCCTCCCAATGCTCGATCGCCCGTCCCAGCGCCGCCCCCTGCCGCTGCGCCGCCGCCGCCGCAATGAAGCCCGGCGCCCGCTCCAGAAACGCCTCGTACCGCGGCTTGGCCGATTTCTGCGACAGGCTCTTGGCCAGGATGACGCGATGCCGATTATCGGGGTCGCCCTCCCTGGCTATCGCCTCCAGCGCCTTCTCCATGTCCGCCAGCCCCAGCCCGGCATAGCGCAGCGCTCGCCCCGGCGACCCTTGCGCCACCCGCGCCAGCGCTTCGACCTCCGCCGGGTCCAGCCCTTCGTCGCAACTGCGCAGGACATTGCGAACTTCCGGCTCGCTCAAGGGATCGAACCGCAGGAAACGGCACCGCGAACGGATCGTCGGCAGCAACCGGCCGGGCACATGGCTGATCAGCAGGAACAGCATGTCCGCCGGCGGTTCCTCCAGCGATTTCAGCAGCGCGTTGGCGGCGGGCCGCTCCATGTCGTCCGCCGCATCGATCAGCACGATACGCCGTTCTGTTCCAGACACCGTGGAGCGGAACAGACGCTGCAATCCCCGAACCTGATCGATGCTGATGTTGCGGGCCATCCCGCTATCCTTTTCCAGCAACGTCAATTCAGCATAATGTGGATGCGCGCCCGCCTCCATCAGTCGGCGGGTCGGGTGATCTTCCGGCACGTCCAGCCCGTCACCCGGCGGCGGCGGCCCCGCGGCCTCCGCCAGCAGCCGCATTGCCGCGGCCCGCGCGAAGCTCGCCTTGCCGATGCCGCGCTCGCCCGCCAATATCCAGCCATGATGCGGCCGCCCAGATCGCACGCTCTCCAGCAGCGTCCGCATCGGCGCGTCATGCCCGATCAGCTTGGTCATGGCAGCAGGTCCGCAATCGCCGCCAGCAACCGCGCGGTGACGTCATCGGCGGCCCCGCCAGCATCCACCGCCCGCACCCGCGCCGGCTCCTGCGCCGCAAAGCGCGCAAAGGCCGCCGCCACTGCGCCATGAAACTGCTCGTCCCGCGACCCGATCCGGTCCCCGGCATCGCCATCCCGCGCCTGCGCCCGCCGCTCCGCCTCGCCCGCGTCCAGCGTCAGCACCAAAGTCCGATCCGGCAGAAAGCCGTCGCTGCCCACCCGATGCAGCGCCAGCACGTCAGCGTCGGTCAGTTCACCCATGCCCTGATAGGCCCGGCTGGAATCGAGAAACCGATCCGACAGCACCCACGCCCCACGCGCCAGCGCCGGCCGGATCGTGCGCGCCACATGGTCGGATCGGGCGGCGGCGAACAACAACGCCTCCGCCCGCGCATTCCACCGATCCGCACTTCCGGTCAGCAACAGCGCGCGGATCGCCTCCGCGCCCTCGCTACCGCCAGGCTCGCGCGTCTCCACCACCTCCACGCCGCGTGCACGCAAAGCCGCCGCGAGCGCCTTCAACTGCGTCGACTTGCCGGCGCCCTCGCCGCCCTCCAGCGTGATGAACCTTCCGGGCTTCACCCGAACAGCGACATCAGGCCGTTCCACATCCGGCCAAAGAAGCCCGCTTCCTCAACCGTTGCAGCCGCCACCAGCGGCATCACCTGCGGCGGCGTGTCGGGCGTCGACACGATCAGTTCGCCGATCTGCTGGCCCTTGGCGATCGGCGCCTTGATCGGCCCCATATAGGCGACCTTGACCGTGATATTGCGCGACGCCGTGCGCGGCAGCGTGACCGCCAGGTTGCGTGGCGCCACCAGCGCGATCTCGCGCGCCGACCCCAGCTGCACCGGCGCGGTCGTCACGGTCTGCCCCGCCTTGAACAGCGGCTGCGCCTTCCACGCCTTGAAGCCCCAGTCCATGAACCGCACCGACTCGGAAATCCGCTGGTTGAAGCTGTTCAGCCCCGCGACCACCATTACCAGCCGTCGCCCGTCCTGCTCGGCCGACCCGGTAAAGCCGAAGCCCGCTTCCTCGGTATGCCCGGTCTTCAGGCCGTCCGCGCCGGGGATCTTGCCCAATATCGGGTTACGGTTCGCCTGGTTGATGTCCGACCCGCCCATGGTCTTGCCCCAGGTGAAGGATCGTGTGGCGTAGAACTGCTTGTAGAGCTGCGGCGTCTCCATGATCGTGGCCTCGGCCAGCTTCGCCAGATCCTCGGCCGTCACATAGGTCACGCCCTCGTCCGGCCAGCCATTGCTGGTGCCGAAATGGCTGTTCTTGAGGCCCAGGCGCTTGCCCTCCTCGTTCATCTGCGCGACGAACGCCTCTTCCGTGCCGGCAATGCCCTCGGCCAGCACGACGCAGGCGTCATTGCCCGACAGCGTCACGATGCCATGCAGCAGATTCTCGACCGAAACCTCTTCGCCCACCGACAGGAACATCGTCGATCCCGCCTGCGGCCCGTGCCATTTCTGCCAGGTTTCCGGCCGTACCGTGAACTTCTGGTCCAGCTTCAGATCGCCCTTCTGAATCAGGCGGAAGGCGACATGCGCCGTCATCATCTTGGCCAGCGACGCCGGCGGCATCCGCGTCTCGCCGCCCTTGTCGTACAGCACCGCGCCCGATGACAGGTCCTTCATATACGCGATCGGCGCTTCGCTGGTATAGGGCGGCGCGGCCGCCGTCAGCGGCTGGGCGATCAGACCCACGAACAACAGGGAAGCAACGCTCTTCTTCATGACGGAACCTTGGCATGGACAATGTGACAGGCGGCCTGACTAGACCAGCGCGGGCTGTAGTTGAAGCCGGCCCGCGACTTTTTCTCAATCCGCGTTCATGATCCGCGCATCGGCATAGCCTTTTGCCGCCGCCGCGCGCACCCCGGCCTGCGCCGCCTGCTCGCTGGGATAGGGGCCAAAGCGTACCCGCCAGATGCCGCCGCTCCCCTCCACCGCGCTGCCGCCGATCTGTCGCGCCAGCGCCTGCGCGCGATCCTTCGATCCGAACGCCGCCACCTGCACCACATAGCCGCCGCTGCGCGACGCCACGGGCGCGGGCTGCACCGGCGAAGGTCGCCGCCCGGCCTGCTCGACGATGAAGCCGTCATCCCTGCGCGTCGCAGCAGGCGCAACCGGCTGAACCGCTTTCACCTTTGCCGGCTTGCCCTTCGGCGCAGGTTTCGCCGGCGCGACGCTGGACATCCCCATCCGCTTGCGCAGCACCGCCAGCAGCGGCGCCGGCGTCTCCAGCCGTTCCGCCGCGCGCCCATGCGCCCGCAGCGCCGCGCGCTCCTGCTCGGGCGGATTGACCCGCCGCACACGGACCGCAGCAGGGCCGCCCAGCACGCCCAGCTGCTCCGCCGCCCCGCGCGACAGGTCGATGATCTTGCCCTCGCCGAACGGCCCGCGATCGTTCACACGCACCAATATGGTCCGTCCGGTGTCGAGCGACGTTACCTCGACATAGCTTGGCAGCGGCAGCGTCCGGTGCGCGGCGGAAATCCCCTGCGGCACGAACGCCTCGCCGCTCGCGGTGTTCGCTCCGCCCATCTCCTCGCCATACCAGGTCGCATAGCCGACCTCGTCATAATTGAGCGCGTCCTCGGGCACATAGGTCTTGCCGCCTACCTGATAGGGCGGGCCGATCTTCACCGGAAAGTCGGCGATGCCCTGCCCCTGTTGTGGCTTTGTGGGGCGCGGAGCCTCATCGCCGCCGCCAGCGCAGGCCGCCAGCAGCAATGCGCCGCCACAGGCCGCCATCCAACCCCTATTGCTTGACCGCATCCGCCAACAGCCCCACCGACAAAGCGTAGAAATTCGAACAGTTGTAATCCAGGATCGCGCGATAATTGCTGGTCAGCAGATAGGCGGTCTTGCCCGGCCCGTCCGGCTCCAGCAGCGTCGCCATGATCTCCCCGCGCGGCCACCCCGCCCCCTGCGGCACAATGCCCAGCTTGCGCCACTCCGCCATGGTCAGCCACCGGCTGTGCCGATTGAACACGCGCGGGCAGCGCGTCGGCGTCGTCTTCGCCACGATGCCGGCCCGGTCGAGCGTCGACGGCACCGTCACCGCCACGCCCCATGGCTCGCCCCGTCGCCAGCCCGAATGCACGAAATAATTGGCGATCGAAGCCAGGGCATCCGCCTCGCTGGTCCAGATATCCGCCTTGCCGTCGCCATCCCCGTCGCGCGCCAGTCGCAGATAGACGCTCGGCAAAAACTGCGGATAGCCCGTAGCCCCGGCCCAGCTGCCCACCAGCCGGCTGCGCGGCACGCCGCTGTCCAGCATCTTCATCGTCGCCAGCAACTCCGGCTCGAACAGCGTCCGCCGCCGCCCTTCATAGGCCAAAGTCGCCAGCGACCGGATCAGGTCGAAATCGCCGGTATAGGAGCCGTAATTGGTCTCATGCCCATAGATCGCGACCATGATCTCCTCGGGCACGCCGGTCTCCGCCTCGATCCGCGACAGCCGCGCGCGGTTGTTGGCGTAGGCCACGCGCCCCCGGCTGATCCGCGCCGCGTCCACATGCTGGCGGCGATAGGGTTCGAAATTCGGGATCGGCGAATAAGCGCCCCCGCCCGGCTGGGTCTGGTCCAGCGCCACCACCCGCGGATTGGGCGTCAGCGTCGCGAACACATCGTCCATCGTGCGATCACGAATGCCCATCGCTCGCGCCTTGCCCCGCAGCGATTCGAGATAGGCGCGGAACCCCGCGTCGGTCTGGACGGCCTGTGCGTCAGCCGGCCGACTGGCCGATCCCGTCAGAGCAGCCATCCCGATCAACAGACCGGCGGCAACGGATCGCATGCGAAGAATCCTCATGCCGCCCGTTGTTGCACAGCGCGGCGGACAGGTGAATTCCGAAAAACACCGCCCGCCCTACCCGCGCGGTCAACTTAACGCTTGGCCCCGCCGCCGGGCGCGCTAAAGCAATGCTGGAGGACTTGCCCGCCAGGGTGGGTCTGGGACAGGTGGCCGAGTGGTTTAAGGCAGCGGTCTTGAAAACCGCCGTGGGTTTGCGCTCACCGTGGGTTCGAATCCCACCCTGTCCGCCAAACTATGGCGTATGATACTGAATTAACTCAAATATTTCGCAGCGTTCTTTTTGTTCCCCACAGCTCATCACACTATCGCGGGCACCCATTTGGCTGGTCCTAATCCATGTATCGGTCATGTGCGCTGATCTCATCTTGAATTAGATCAATGAGTGCATCGATCTGCGCTTCTTCGAACACATTCGGTTCCAGCGCGCTGGCGCGCAGCAGATCTATTGCTCGGCGATAGTCTTCAAACAGCGCGTCGTTCGAAGGCCGTCCCACAATGAAGTGCGGTCGCACCTGCTCTGGAGCACGAGAAAGGCCAGTCATGTGGCCCGACCAACGAGCAGCTTTTTCCCGGATGCCCTCGCTGGAGGCCAAATCGAACGAGAGCGGCTGATAGCAATGCCAAGCGCCGTTCTTCCAAGCGTGCTCAAACTCAACCTTATCGATAGGGGAGACGATCACCTTTGGGTGAAGGCGTTCTGCCAAGTTACGCTCTGCTAATCGCTCTCGCACAGGTTGCCATACTGCTGCATCATCGCGGCCCGAGCGAGCGGCTTCATCGTATCGGCCGACAAAGCGGTTATACAGACTATCGAGCGCTTGATCGGGGTCTCGGGTGATCCCGGAACCCATTGCCCCCCATACGAGGCTAGAGTCATCGTCTGGAAGCGCGCTCCTCGCCAGCTTAGCGGCGTCGGTGTCGCTGACGAACATCCCAGACATGCTGTGCTCCCGCAGTCGGGTCACCCCCCGCTCGATCGTCTGGAGGCCGCTCATCAGATTTGCTTTTTCCATGTCAGGAAACATCTTGGACAGACGACCGACGGTCTTCCGAACCTTGAGGCTCAAGAAACCGGCTTGGGCGCAGTGGAGCATGACACCCACGTTGACGACTTCTCCCGCCAACGGATCGTGGCGGTAGCGAAGCAGTACGTAGGTGTATGTCTTGCCGTCTCTCATGTTAGCGCCCGTTCGACCTCTGCGAGGCACTCGTCAATCCTATCACGAACAGCCCTCAAATGCGTTAAGGCATCTTCGACAGCATTTGTCGCGCTCGCCCACTCATTTGGGATGGACGCCCCATAGTCGCTTAAGGCGTCGTCCGACAAGCTAGTCCAGGCCAGCCGCAGCGGACCGTACTCAAGATATCGGTCACCACGAAGGAGCGCGCCGAATACGTGGCCGGACGGCCCGTGCTGTGTAGCACCTTGAAGGTATCCAAGTTGCCAAGGCTCCGGCTTTGGAAACAGGCATTGCCTAATGCGAAAGCAAAGTTCGTGGTCTATTATCCGAAAGCTGTCCCCCCGGATTAATAGATTTGGGTTGCTAACGACTCGGTCGCGATTCTCGCTGAACATGTCGAATGCGAAAATGCCTAGCGCTGCTGCTCTGCGCTCCCCAATTATCCGATCATCCTCGGTCCACGCCCTCCAGCCACTGCCGGCGGCAACTGACCCGAACGCGATTGGACAGCTTCGGGTAAGTGTTTGCTGTAGGCCGACATCCTGAATCGAACCGATCCACTCGGGGGACATCCGCACCGCGATCGGCTCGCATACCGGAAGCTCAAGATGGCCCGCCACGCACGCGGCTAGTAATTCGTTCGCCATTCCCTCAATGCCAACCTCAGGCCGAGCGGAGGGCTTGAGAAACACGTCAAGTTGTTCACCGCCATCGACCTCCACAGTAACGCGCAACGGTTCATTGCGCCCTCGCTCAGCAAGCCGATCAAAGCGCACCGCGTCTGCGTAACGAATCATGCTAAGCGCATCGTCCCCAACTCATACCGTCAGATGAGCCGCGAAACCTGATCTTGTCCAGTGCTGGGCGCGGTCGTTAAAAGTCCGGCGGGTTAGGCCGGACTTCTCTTTTGTTGGCAGGCGAGAAAGCAAT
Organism: Sphingobium sp.; assembly: GCA_044237945.1. Lineage (GTDB taxonomy): Bacteria > Pseudomonadota > Alphaproteobacteria > Sphingomonadales > Sphingomonadaceae > Sphingobium. Next base: position 53,826 of record JBIIEH010000017.1, read on the forward strand.
TGCCTTTCCCGTGCCAACATATCAGCCTGTTCATGGCTGGGCGGGAATGCACATCTCCAGCACCGCGCACCGGATCGCCTCGCGCTGCGCCGCCGTCTCTAGCCCCTGCATCCCATGATAGGCGAGCAAAGTAGCGTTCGGCTGTTCCATGCCCTCGCGACGACGGGGCCACTGGAGCGAGGCGACCTCACCCAGCCCCACGGATCCGCCAGCGCGAAGAAGCGCGCCAGCCAGTCGCCCGCATCGAAATTATCCTGTTCCATATCTGTCTCCAGAAATGCAGGCAACCGATCCGCCCCATCCAGGCTCACCCCCCGGCGCCCATCTCCCCCAACAGCAGCTCCAGCTGATCCAGCTGTTCGGGCATGCCGCTCGCGCTGCCGCTCAGCGCCTCTTCCACGCCTTCGGGGGTGGGATAGGCTTCGTGATAGGTCAGCAGCGTCCGGCCGTCCTTCTCCGCGAAGGTCACGGTGGTGACCGCGCCGTCCGCCTCTTCCTCGTTGGTCCACACGATCCGCGCGTTCGGGATCACCTCGATATATTTGCCGTAGAACGCCATGCTGTTGTCGGCGTCCAGCCCGAATTCCAGGCGATAGCCGCCGCCGACCCGGACATCCATGTCGCACGACAACAGGTTGATGCCCGCCGACTTGGGAACCCACCAGCGCATGAACAGCGCCGGCGTCGTCCACGCCTGGAACAGGATATGCGCCGGCGCGTCGAAGCTGCGCGTGACCGTCAGCTCCCGCTCCGATGTCCGCTCCACCTTCGTCCGGTTCGTTCCGCTATCGCTCATCGCCCATCTCCTTGCGTTTCAGTTCCTCGACCACCCGGTCCAGTTCATCGAAGCGCGCGTCCCACATCTCGCGGTAGCGCTCGATCCACGCCGCCTCCGCCGTCAGGTCGCGCTGGCCCAGCGTGCAGGTCCGCACGCGCCCGGCCTTGCGCGTGGTGACGAACCCCGCGCGCTCCAGAATGCCGATATGCTTCTTCATGCCGGTCAGCGTCATCTCGAACGCCTCGGCGAGCGCGCTGATCGAGGCATCCGCCCGCGCCAGCTGCTCCAGCACGCCACGCCGCGTCGCGTCCGACAACACGGCGAAGGAAGCGTCGAGGCGGGGACTCATATACTGAACCATATGGTTCAGTATTACGATAAAGCGCAAAGGCGCGCAACCGACTATTTCAACGCAGAGCAACGATGGACAGGTTCTCCCGCGATGCGTAACGCCGCGATGGGGATCGGGCCGCCAGGGGGGATGCAATGCTGTTTCGGATCATGGCCATATCGCTGTTTCTGGGCGCTTTCTCCTCTCCGGCTGCCGGCCAGACGGAGGAAGCGACCAGCATCACGCCATCGCCGAGCGCTGCTTGGTCCGCCGCCGAAGCCAATCGCGACCGGGTCAAGACTGCGCCCTCCTTCGTGGACGGGCCGCATGCCGACCTCACCGACGCGGAAAAGGCGCTGGGCCATCACGGCCCCGTGCTCATTCAGGGCATCATAGGCTTGGACGGCAAGATGGCGGAGGCGCGGGTAAAGACATCGAGCGGCGCGCCAACACTGGACGGGATCGCGCTGGCCGCCGCGACCGCTTCCACCTTCGTCCCGGCAAAGGATGCGGACGGCGCCGCTCTGCCGGTGGTGATCGTGATGCCGTTCGACCTCGTCGCCTACAAGGCGGTAGGCGGCATGGGCATCACCAAATACAGTTGCGCCCAGTTCGTTCGCGATATGGACTGGTGGGCGTCCGCGCATCCCGACAAGACGTTCAAGGATCACGAGCTTTACCGCATGGAGCTTGGCTTCGAGATGATGGCGATGATCTCGCAGGCGCGCGGTAATAATGCTGCGCTCGGCAAGAGCATCAACGCTTTCGCCGATCGCTGGACCGCCGCGATCGACCTATGCCGCACGAAACCGACCATGTTGCAGCGGGACGCGATCTACCGCTGAGGGGACAGGTCAGGCCGCGTAGGCGCCCAGACCCACTGGCCGCCCCATCGCCGCCACCGGCACACCATGCCCGACCATGTCGATGCGATGGTCCGACAGCAGCGCATAGGGGTCGATCGGGCTGCTCAACAGCAAGCCGCTGCTTTCGCCATCCTGCCAGATGATCGTCACGGTCACTTCCAGATGATCCGCGATCAGTTCGGCGCGCGTGCCGATGGCCGGCAGATAGGGGCCATGGATCAGCGCGCCATAGGCCGAAATATTGCGGATGGTGACGGTCTGGCTGAGGCCATCCCACGCCAGCACGCCCTGAATGTCAGCGGCGAAGCGCGGGTCCTTGCGCCGGTCGCCTTTCGTCTCGTCCCACAGCCTCGCCATAGCATACTCCCGGTTATGCCCCCCGGGGTTGCGACAAAAGTCGAATATCCGGGTGCAGGAAGTCTGACGAAGTCTGGTTAACGCGGCCTTACAGGGTCATTTCGGACCTAATTCAGCGCCCCATGACAATGTTTGTACTTCTGCCCCGACCCGCACGGGCAGGGCGCGTTGCGGCTGACGCCCAGCGCGGCATATTCGTCCGTGCCGCCCGGCGCAGGCTGCGTGCGCGGCAGAGTCGTGTTGATGAGGCCCATCGTCCCCGCGTCGCGATCCGCGCTGTTGTCCTCGCCGGAGAAGGGATCGATGTGCGTGGTGATGAAGTCGGGCAGCACCGGCAGGTCGAATTCCGGCAGCTCCGCCGGGTCCATGCGGAACTGCACCCGCGCGATGGAGCCGGTCACATCCTCGCGAATGTTCGTCAGCATCCGCTCGAACAGGGCGAAGGCTTCCTGCTTGTACTCGTTGATCGGCGTCTTCTGCGCATAAGCGCGCAGATGCACCACCTGGCGCAGCGCGTCGAGCGTCGCCAGATGCTCCTTCCAGTGATGATCCAGGCTCTGGAGCAGGATCGACTTCTCGATGCTGTGCCAGTCATTTGCGTCGATCTGCGCCACCTTCTCGGCGACAGCACCGTCGGCCAGCGCAGCCAGTCGCTCCTCGATCATCTCGGGATCGACCGAATCCTCGTTGAGCCAGCTGTCGATATCCGGCTCCAGCCCCAATATGTCGAGCGTCCGCTCCTTCAATCGCGCGACATCCCATTGTTCGGGATAGGTGCCCGGCGGGCAGGACGATCCGACCAGATCGTTGACCGTCTCCTGCCGCATGTCGGCGACGACATCGTCCACCGTCTCGGCGTCCATGATGTCGCTGCGCTGCTCGTATATCACCTTGCGCTGGTCGTTCATCACGTCATCATATTCGACGACCTGCTTGCGGATATCGTAATTGCGCGCCTCGACCTTCCGCTGCGCCGTCTCGATCGCCTTGGACAGCCAGCGCGAAGGCGGCAGCGCCTCGCCATCCTCCAGATTGGACCGGATCATCTTGGCGAACATCGTGTTCGGGCCGAAGATGCGCATCAGATCGTCGTCGAGCGACAGGTAGAAGCGCGACAGGCCCGGATCGCCCTGCCGGCCCGAACGGCCGCGCAACTGGTTGTCGATGCGCCGGCTCTCATGCCGCTCGGTCGCCAGCACGAACAGGCCGCCCGCCGCCAGCACCTCGGCCTTCTCGGCCTCGATCTCCGCCTCGATCCGCGCGATCGCGGCCTCGCGCTCGGGGCCTTCCTCCATGCCGGCCAGTTCGTCCTCGACCCGCATCTCCAGATTGCCGCCCAGCTTGATGTCGGTGCCGCGACCCGCCATGTTGGTCGCGATCGTCACCGCGCCCTTGCGGCCCGCCTGCGCGACGATATGCGCTTCCTTCTCGTGGAAGCGGGCGTTCAGCACCGCATGCGGCACCTTTTCCTGATTGAGGAACTCGGACAGCATCTCCGATTTCTCGATCGACACCGTGCCGACCAGCACCGGCTGGCCCTTTTCGGCATGTTCCTTGATCGTCTTGGCGATGCCCCGGAACTTGTCCTCCAGATTCTTGTAGAACGTATCCTCTTCGTCCACCCGCTGCACCGGCCGGTTGGTGGGGATGGTCACTACGTTCATCTTGTAGATTTCGTGGAACTCGGTCGCCTCGGTCGAAGCCGTGCCGGTCATGCCCGACAGCTTCGGGTACATGCGGAAATAATTCTGGAACGTCACGGAGGCCAGCGTCTGGTTCTCCGGCTCGATGTTGACGCCTTCCTTGGCCTCCACCGCCTGATGCAGGCCGTCCGACCAGCGGCGCCCGTCCATCATGCGGCCGGTGAACTCGTCGATGATGACGACCTTGCCGTCCTTCACGATGTAATCGATGTCGCGGCGGAACATCACGTTCGCGCGCAGCGCCTGGTTCACATGGTGGACGACGGTCGTATTCTCGAAGTCATAGAGGTTCGCGCCCTCCAGCAGGCCCGCTTCCTCCAGCTGCCGCTCGATCTTCTCGGTGCCGTCCTCGGTCAGCGTGACGCTGCGCTGCTTCTCGTCCTTCTCGTAATCATCCTCGGTCAGTTGCTTCACGACCGCGTCGACCGAGACGTACAGCTCCGACTTGTCGTCGGTCGGTCCCGAGATGATCAGCGGCGTGCGCGCTTCGTCGATCAGGATCGAGTCCACCTCGTCGACGATCGCGTAGTTGAATGGCCGCTGCACCATCGACGCGCGGTCATACTTCATATTATCGCGCAGATAATCGAAGCCCAGCTCGTTGTTCGTCGCATAGGTGATGTCGGCGTTATACGCCTCGCGCCGCTGCTCCTCGCTGATGTTCGGCACGATCACGCCGGTCGTCAGCCCCAGGAAGCGATAGACCTGGCCCATCCAGTCGCAGTCGCGGATCACGAGATAATCGTTCACCGTGACGACATGGACGCCCTTGCCCTCCAGCGCGTTCAGATAGGTCGCCAGTGTCGCCACCAGCGTCTTGCCCTCGCCCGTGCGCATCTCGGCGATCTCGCCGCGATGCAGAACGATGCCGCCCACCATCTGCACGTCATAATGCCGCTGGCCCAGCTTCCGCTTCGCCGCCTCGCGCACCGTGGCGAAGGCTTCGGGCAACAGATCGTCCAGCGTCTCGCCGCCGGCCAGCCGCGCGCGGAACTTCGTCGTCTGCGCCGCCAGCGTTTCGTCGTCCATCGCCGAAATTTCGGCCTCGAAGCCGGCGATCTGCGCCACGATCTTGTCGAGCGACTTCACATAGCGGTCGTTGGACGATCCGAAGATGGACTTGGCGAGTGCGCCGAACATGCGTTTTCCTACGGTTTTGGGGCGCACGCGACATCCTCGCGGCCCCCGCGAACAATCGCGGCGGATGTAGGCACGACGCGAACCTTAGTCAATTGGAGCGCGCGCTATCAGGCACTGGGGGATCACCGTCGCACGCTCGTCATGAAAATGGGTCATACGGACGCGGACGCGTGGCGGCGTCACGTCCTTCGGATAACAGCATCCGGGCCGATCACGCGCACAAAGTGCGGATCGCGCTCACAAAAAATGAATGCGCAAAGCGGGGTCGCACCTTTGTATCCTTCCATCGTCCTGGCGCCGGCGGTCCGCCGCGCCCTCCCCTACGGACTTGTCCTGATGCTGATCGCGGGCGCGTGGTTCGCGCTCGTCGCGCTCGCCACGCCGTTCGATCATGACGAGAGCCAGTATATCGCCGGTGCCTATCTCAGCGGCCGGATGATGATTTTTCGCGACTTTCTCTATCTTCAGCCACCGCTCCACGCCTGGGCCTTTGCACCGCTCGCATGGGTCTTTCCTGACAATATGGTGCTGGCGATGCGCCTTGCAACCGCTGCGACCGCGCTTGCAACGCTTGGAGCGCTCTGGACCGCACAGCGCAGCGCCGGCATCTCGCGCGAAAGCGCGCTGATCGCCACCACGCTGATCGCCGTCACCGCCGCCTTCCAGTTCACCGCTGCGGTGGTTCGCAACGATATGCTGCCCACCCTGCTCAGCGCCCTCGCCATCGCCGCCTGTCTGCGCGCCGTCCGCAACCGCGCCCTGCACGAATGGGCGGTCGCGGGCGCGCTGTTCGGCCTGTCGATCGCAACCAAGCTGTCCTTCGCACCAGTGGGTCTGGCCGCTGGCCTCTTCGTACTGGCCCAGCCCTGTCGCTGTGGCGTGCGCGCGGCGACCGCGCTGGCGCTGGGCGCGCTGGCCGGCATGGCTCCGGCTCTGTTCTGCTGGCTGATGGCCCCCAATGAGTTTTATTTCGGCCTGGTCACCTTCGCGATGACCGGCCCGTTTGCCTGGTACAGCGCCAACGGCGCTACCGGCGAGCTGACCATCGTCGAAAAGCTCGCCGACCTCGTCAAATTTCTCGCCTATGGCCCCGCCCTCGCCGCGCTGCTGCTGATCGCGCTCGATCGCCATCTGCCCGGCGGTCGCCCGCGCACGGCGGGCCGCAAGTTCGGCCTGTGGCTGCTTGCGGGCGGCCTGCTGGGCGCGGCGATGCCCACGCCTACCCATGTGCAATATCTGATGCCGCTGCTGCCCCCGCTGGCGCTGGCGCTGGGCTATGTCCTCGACAACGCCCGCCACCGCCAGCGCTGGCAGCGCGAGGTGGCGATTGCCATCCTGTGCCTCTCCGCCTTTCCCGGCCTGATCAAGGCGACCGGCCATGTCGTGGCCATGGCCAGCAACGGGTCGCCCGTACTGGAGGCAAAAGAGGTCGCGGAGCAGGCGCGGGAAGTCGTGACCCGCCTGTCCAACGATGACGAGATCGTCACCCTCTCGCCGCAGATGGTCGTCGACAGCGGACTGGAACTCGACCCCCGCGTCGCCGCCGGTCCCTTCGTCTACCGCACCGGCTGGACCATGACCGCGGCCATGGCGCGCGATCTCAACACCCTGACGCCCGCCACCCTCGGCGATCTTGATCGCGACCCGCCCGACGCCATTCTGGTCGGCTATGAGGATGGCATGCGCAAGCTGCCGCTGGCCCCCGACGACAGCCTGATCGCCTATGCCCGCACCCGCGCCTATCGCATGATCCGCATGCCCGATGGTGTCGGCCAGCTCTACGTCAAGCCCCGACGAAAGGCGCTCGACCAGTCCGTCTCGGATCAGTCGGCCAACCGCCAGGTGATGCGCCCGCTATAGGTGTCGCGCGCCGTCTCGTCCTTTGCGTCGCGCGCCGGCGTGAATCGGGCGCGCATCGTCAGGACCCTGCACGTCGCTTCGTCCAGCACCTGATGCCCGGTGGACTGCGTGATCCGGCAGCTGTCGACCAGCCCCGCATAGCCGATCGCCAGCGTAAAGGCCGCCGTACCCTCCCATTCCTTCTGCTGCGCCTCGACCGGATAGTCCTGATCGCTCAGCCACTCGCCGGGGCTGCCGAAAGGCGTCGCGCGAACCACCGGCTTCTCCACCGGCGCCCAAGGCGGCGCGGGCAGCGCCTTGACCGATCCGTTCCCCCCGTCCTGCGCCGGCCCCGTGCGCGAATCGATCAGCTTTGCGGCCTCAGGCTGAACCACCGCCAATTCCCGCCGTTGCTGCTGCCGCCAGAGCATCGTGGCGCCGACAAGGAAAGCGATGGCGCCACAGAGCGCAACCCCGCCAAGAATCCGCCGCCCGATCACTCGTCCGCGTTCCCGGCCTCGGCTTTCACGGGGTCCACGGATATGCCGAACTGCATGGTCACGCGCCGCGCGACCGGCTTGCCTTCTTCATCCAGTATCGGCTCGCCGACTTGCGGCATGTCCTTGCACCGGAAGGGTGTGAAGCGGGACGCCACCGCCCCGGTGAAATGCTGCTCGCAGTCCGTCATCCGGCCATCTTCCTGCACGGTGAACCGCGTCTCGCTGGAAAAGCCGTCGAAATCGCGCATCAGGCGTTCGGTCTCCTTGTCCATCCGGTCGATCTCGGCCAGTTCCTCCGCTTCGCCCGGCAACCCGTGCCCGTCATCGTCACCCGGCAGCCGCCAGGTAATCTGGCTGGTCCAGTCGCCGACGACGGGCTTTCCCGCCTCGTCGGTCGCCGGCAGGAAATGCCCGCGCAGCCGCGCCAGCGCACAGGTCGCATCGTCGAGCGCGGCGATCCCGCTCGCCGAACTGATCGTGCAACCCTGCACGAAGCCATCGGTATCGACCGTCACGATGAACCCCGTCCTGCCTGATTGCTCCCGGATTCGCGCCGATACCGGATAGTCCGCGCTCGCGAACCATTCGCCCGGATTGCTGCGCGGGATCGGCCGATGCGCCTTTGACGCCGGCGCGCCGACCGCCGCTGTCGCAAGGCAGCTCGCCGCCAATGCCAGCGCCATCCCGCCGGCCCTGCGCCGCGCGATTGACCCCCGCCGATATTTGCCGCATTCGCGCGCCATGACTGATCGTTCCCCCCTTGCGCCGACAGCTTTCCCCACTTTGCCGCCGGTGACGGGCGTGACGCTACGCACCGCGTCGGCGCGTTACAAGGCTTGGGATCGCAACGATCTGACCTATGTCGAACTGGTCGGGGAAACCGCCGTCGCCGGCGTCACCACGCAGAGCAAATGCCCTTCGCCGGAGGTGGAATGGTGCCGCGACGCGATCCCGCTCGGATCGGCGCGCGCGCTGGTGGTGAACGCCGGCAACGCCAACGCCTTCACCGGCAATCGCGGCCGCGCCGCTGTCGAGGCGATCGCCGCCAAGGTCGCGAACCATCTGTCGTGCAAGCCGTCCGACGTCTTCGTATCCTCGACCGGCGTCATCGGCGTGCCGCTCCCCATCGACAAGGCGGAAGCCGGCCTCGAAGCCGCTTTCGCCGCCACGCCCTGCAACTGGGAACAGGCCGCGACCGCCATCGCCACCACCGACACCTATGCCAAGGGCGCGCACGCTTCTGCGCTGATCGGCGAGACCCGCGTCGAACTGGTCGGCATCATCAAGGGGTCAGGCATGATCGCGCCGGACATGGCGACGATGCTCGGCTATATCTTCACCGACGCCGCGATCGATCCCGCGCTGCTGCAATCGATGCTGTCAGCCGCCAACCGCAGCACTTTCTCCTGCATCACCGTGGACAGCGACACCTCGACCAGCGACACCGTCCTGGCCTTCGCCACGGCACAGGCTGGCAACGCCCCGCTCGCCAGCATGGACGACGCCGGCGCAGACGCCTTCGCCGCCGCCCTGCACGACATCTGCCGCCAGCTCGCGCATCTGGTCGTCCGCGACGGCGAAGGCGCGTCGAAATTCATCGAGATCACCGTCGAGGGCGCGGAAAGCGATGCCAGCGCCCACCGTATCGGCATGTCGATCGCCAACTCCCCGCTCGTGAAAACCGCCATCGCCGGCGAGGACGCCAATTGGGGCCGCATCGTCATGGCCGTGGGCAAGGCCGGCGAACCCGCCGACCGCGACAAGCTCGCCATCCGCTTCGGCACAACCCAGGTCGCCCGCGACGGCCTCGCGGTCGATGGCTATGACGAAGCCCCCGTCGCCGCACATCTGAAAGGTCAGGACATCAGCGTCGGCGTGGACCTGGGCCTGGGCGAAGGCCGCGCGACCGTCTGGACCTGTGACCTCACCCACGGCTACATCTCGATCAACGCGGATTATCGCTCCTGATGCTCGAACTGCACGATCCCGTCGTCGCCTTGATGCGTCAGGTCGGCGCGGACATCGTGATGCCGCGCTACCAGAACCTCAGCGCCGCCGACATCGCCGAGAAAGCCGCCGACGACTTCGTCACCATCGCCGACAAGGAAAGCGAGCTGCGCCTTTCCGAGGGCCTCGCGCGCATCCTGCCCGAAGCCGGCGTCGTCGGCGAGGAAGCCACCGCCGCCGACCCGTCGATCCTCGACCGCGCCGGCGCGGGCCTCAACTGGATCATCGATCCCATCGACGGCACCGGCAATTTCGCCGCCGGCCGCCCGCCCTTCGGCATCATGGTCGCGCTGGTCGATAACGGCACGACGCTGGCCGGCTGGATCCTCGACCCGCTGACCGGCCGCCTCTGCCACGCCATGCTCGGCGGCGGCAGCCATATCGATGGCGAGCGTGTCACCTCCCGCGAAAGCGCCCAGCCGCTCCCCGTCGCCGCCCTCGCCGTCTATTTCATGACCGAAGCCGAACGCGCCGACATCCGCCAGCGCGCAGACGGCCATTTCCAGGTCGTGGACATCCCCCGCTGCGCCGCCGAACAATATCCCCGCCTCGTCCTCGGCCAGAACGACATCTCCATCTTCGTGCGCACCCTGCCATGGGACCACGCCGCCGGAACGCTGTTCGTCAACGAAGCCGGCGGACGCTGCGCCCGCCTCGACGGATCGCCCTATCTCGTCGGCGACGACCGCAAGGGCCTGCTTGGCGCGTCCTCCCCGCGCCTGTGGGACTTGGCCGCCCAAACCCTCATCGCCTGAAGGACGTAAAAGCCATGCTGACCATCTGGGGCCGACTCAACTCCCACAATGTCAAGAAGGTCGCCTGGTTCGCGCGCGAGATCGACCTGCCCCATGTCCGCCACGACATCGGCGGCCAGTTCGGCATGACCGACGCCTACAAGGCGATGAACCCCAACGCCCTCATCCCCACGATCGAGGATGACGGCCTGGTCCTGTGGGAATCCAACGCGATCCTGCGCTACCTCGCGCATCGCTACGCGCCTGAAGCGCTCTACCCCGCCGATCCGGCCCTGCGCGCCGCCGGCGACAAATGGATGGACTGGCAGTTCAGCTTCGCCGAAGCCCAGCGCGACGCCTTCGTCAATCTCGTCCGCCGCAAGCCCGAGGATCGCGACGCAGCCGCTATCGCCGCCTCCGCCGCAAAAGCCGGCAAGGCCATGGCCACGCTCGAGACCGCACTCGCCGCGCAGCCCTGGCTCTCGGGAGATAATTTCGGCGTCGCGGACGTACCCATGGCCGTCTACGCCCACACCTTCTTCACGCTGGATATCGACCGCCCGCTGCTGCCGCATGTCCGCGCCTGGCACGATCGCATGCGCGAACGGCCGGCCTATGCCGAAACGGTGATGATCCCGCTCACATAGGCCGGCCGTGTCGTCTTACAGCTCGGATTCGATCCAGCCCTTGAGCGCGCTCTTGGGCGCAGCGCCGACCTTGGTCGCGCTGACTTCGCCATTCTTGAACAGGATCATCGTCGGAATGCCGCGCACGCCATAGCGGCCGGGCGCATCGGGGTTCTCGTCGATGTTGATCTTGGCGATCGTCACCTTGTCGCCCAGTTCCTCGCTGATTTCCTCCAGCGCCGGCCCGATCATCTTGCACGGCCCGCACCATTCCGCCCAGAAATCGACAAGCACGGGCTTGTCCGCGTCGATCACGTCGGTCTTGAAGCTGAGGTCGGTGACTGCCTTGGTGGCCATTTCGAAATTCTCCTTACACTTGGCGAATGATCTAGGATGCCGACGCATCCGGCTCAACGGGTGAGAGCGGCAAATTCTCCTGCGCCCCCACAAAGCCCGGCTTGTTCGCGGCGATCCGCGCGTCGGGCAGGACGATCAGCCGGGGCGCGGAGGTATAGAGCAATCCCGCCTCCACCCGCCGCCCCGGAAAGATCACCTCCAGCGCCGCGACATAGGCCGCCATCTGCCGCACATGCGCCAGCGGAACCTCCCCGGCGTCCAGCGGCGCGACCCGCCCGGTCTTGAAGTCCACCACCCTTACCACGTCCGCGCTAACGCACAGCCGGTCCACGGTCCCGGCGATCACCGCCTCGCCCACCACCGCCGCAATCGGCGCCTCCGCCAGCGCATCGGCCGCAAAAATCCCCGCAAAGTCCGGAGCCTCGATCACCGCCAGCGCCTGCCCCGCCACATCCGCAGCGGTCTTCGCCTCAGCCCCCTGCTGCGCCAGCCACCGCTCCGCGCTCGCCCGCCGCCGCTCGGCCGGCACATCGGGCAGCCGCTCGAACAGCGCATGCAGCCATCGTCCCCGCTCCGCCGCCTGCCGCATCGCCGGCGTCGGCGGAGGGTTCGGCGTATCATCCTCGATCGCGGCGGAAGGCGCGAGCGGCCGCGGCGGCCGCGCCTCCACAGGCGCCGCCGCCCGCAACCAGTCCGGCAGCGCCACCGCGTCCACCGCCACCGCCTGCTCTTCCTTCGCCAATTTGCGCGGCAATCCGTCCGGCCCGGCCCAGCGCCGCACCCCGCCCCACAGCGGATCGGCGTCCCAGCCCGCGCCCAGCGACTCCATCGCCGCCTCGACCGCGCCGTACCAGCTCTCGGCCTTCACCTCGCCCTTCGCGCGCGGCCCCAGCGATCCCGCCAGCACCAGCCGCTCCTCCGCCCGCGTCATTGCGACATACAGCAGCCGCCAGTGCTCGCGGCGCTCGTCCTCCTTCGCCGCCTCGAACACGTCGCCGATCGGCCCGGCCCGCTCCGCCTTGCGCGGGCCGAGGATCGGCAGGCCCTCCCACTCCAGGCTCGCCTCCCGATTGCCCGCATCGGGGTCGGCGCACGCATCGGCCATGATGACGATCGGCGCCTGCAACCCCTTCGCGCCATGCACCGTCAGCAGCCGCAGCGCGCCCGTCTGCGACGCCGCATCGCGCACGATCTCCACATCGCCCCGGTCGAACCAGTCGATGAAGCGTTGCAGCGAGGGATGCTCGTCCCCCTCGAACGCCAGCGCCGCGCTCAGCAGTTCCTCGATCGGATCGCCCGCCTCCGCGCCCAACCGCTCCAGCAACCGTCGCCGCCCGTCCATCGGACCGGACAAGATGTCTTCCAGATAGCGATAGGGCGTCGAAAAATCCGCCCCCGCCAACAGGTCGCGCAACCTCTCCAGCGCCGCGTCGCCCATCGTCTCGCGCAGATGCCGCCACAGGCTGACCCGCCGGTCCCGCCCGATCAGCCGCTGCATCAGCTCGTCCTGCGTCCACCCGATCAACGGCGACACCAGCAACGCGGCCAGATTGAGATCATCCTCCGGCTGCACCGCAAAGCGCAGCGCCGCCAGCAAATCCCGCACCGCCAGCGGCGCGTTCAGCCGCAGCCGGTCGATCCCCGCCACCGCCACATTTTCCTCATAGAGCCGCGCCACGATCAGCCGCGACAGCTCCTTGCGGCTGCGCACCAGGATCATGATGTCGCCCGCCGTCACCGGCCGCCCCCGGCTCTCCAGCATCAGCCCGCCGTCGATCCATGCCTTCACCTGCTTCGCGATATTCTTCGCCAGCACGCGATCCTGATCGGCGACCCAATCCTCTTCGCCCTCGGCATCCTCGGCCCGTTCCGCCACCACTGGCCGCCACAGCAGCACCTCGCCCGGATGCCGGTTCGCGCTGATATGCCGCACTGTGTCCTCGGGCAGGCCGAAGCGTTCGGTGCGCAGCGTCTCGATCGTCCGGTCCACCACGTCCAGCACGGCGGGCGTCGATCGAAAACTATGATTGAGCGATAGCGAATGGAACGGATGCCCTGCATTCTCCGCGTCGCCCCGGAACCGCCCCAGCGCCTTGCCGAACTCGACCGGACTGGTCCCCTGAAAACCGAAGATTGCCTGCTTGTAATCGCCCACGGTGAAGAGCGTGCGCGTCTTGACGCCCGGCTCGCGCTCAACGGCAAAGAACTCCTCCGCCAGCGCGCCGACGATCCGCCACTGGTTCGCGTTCGTGTCCTGCGCCTCGTCCACCAATATATGGTCGATCTGCTGGTCCAGCTTGTAGCGGATCCAGTCCGCCAGCCCCGGCCGGTCCAGCAGCGCCGCCGCTCGCGCGATCAGGTCGTTGAAATCTACCGCCCCCGCCAGCCGCTTCGCCTCGTCATAGGCCCGCGAATAGGCCCGCCCGGCATGCAGCGCCTGCCCCAGATCGGCCGCATATTCCGCCAGCGCGCGGATTTGCAGCAACTCGGCGCTGTAATCGTACAGCCGCTGCGCCACCTCCAGATAGGCCGGATCGGGCGGCACATAGCCCTTGGCGGTCATCAGATCGCCGTCCCTCTTCGCCCAGGCCAGATGCAGCTCCGCCAGCCCCGCCGCGCGCCCCGCCGGGTCCATCAGCCGCCACAGCGCGATCCGGTTGCACCGCTCGATCGAGCGACTGCCGGCGCTCCACGCCTGATTGGCCGCCACCATCGCGTCGAGCGAGCGCATGTCAAACGCCGCATCGCTGCAAGCATCCGCAATATAGGCCTCGACGTCACCATCGGGCAGGCCCAGTTGCTCCGCCAGCCAGGGGCCGACCCGCAGCGGCATGTCGTCCAGCGCTCCCGCCGACGCCGCCGAGCGCAGCAGAAACGCCTCCGCCCCCATCTCGCCCAGCCGCATCGACAGCGTCTGGAGCGCACCGATCAGCGCCTCGTCGCCCTGTTCCTGCGCCCGCACCACCATCTCGGCCAGCGTCTCGCGCGCCAGTTGCCCCTGCTCGCGCGCATCCAGCGGCCGGAAGCCCGGCGCGAGGTCCGCCTCCAGCGGAAAGGCGGTCAGCAATTGCTGGCAGAACCCATGGATCGTCTGGATGCGCAGGCCCCCGCCCGTCGCCTCCAGCACCTCGGCGAACAGCCGCCGCGCCCGGTCCTGCATCTCCGGGCCGAAATCCTCGCCCAGCGCCTTCAGGTCACCCGCCAGCGTCGGTCCATCCATCTGCACCCAGCGCGCCAGCCGATCATGGATGCGGTCCGCCATCTCCGCCGCGCCCGCCTTGGTGAAGGTCAGGCACAGGATATTCTCCGGCCGCACCCCCTGCAGCAACAGCCGGAACACCCGCGCCGTCAGCACATGCGTCTTGCCCGTACCCGCAGAGGCCGACAGCCACACATGCGCGTCCGGCGCGGCGGCCAGCGCCTGTTCGCCGGCCAGCGGCTGCAATCCGTCCATCGGTTTAGCCATGGTCCGGCCCTTCCTCGCGCCCGTACCACTCCTCCAGCCGCATCAACTGGTCATAGTCGGTATAATGCGCGACCTCCGGGTTCACCTGCGCCACAAAGGCGGCGTCCCCGGTCAGATAGGCCGACACCAGCTTCTCGAACTCGTCATAGACGAAGGCGGTGAAGTCGTCGGTGATGATCCGCCCGCCCTTGCCATCCGGGGCCACCGGCGTCGCGCGATAGCCGAACTGCCCCTTGTCCCGCGCCAGCGACCAATATTCGAAACCGCCCGCCAGCTTGCGGTCGCGGATCGTCGGAAAGCCCTTTTCCTCGGCCTCCGCGATCAGCCCCAGCAATCCCAGTTGCAGCGCATAGCCCGCGCCCACCTGCTTCGCGCTGGGCGGCTTCCCCGTCTTGTAGTCCACGATCGCCAGCCGGCCGTCCGCCATCCGGTCGATCCGGTCGGCCGTCCCTTTCAGCTTGACGCCGGCAATCTCGGCCTCGCCCTCCATCTCCGCGCCAAGAATGGAGCGACCTGCCGCGCGATCGGCCATCACCTCGCCCGCGATCCAGCGGATCGATTCCAGCAAACGCGGCTGCCACAGGGCGCGAAGCAGCGGATGGACATCGGGCTGCGCGAACAATTCCCGCGTCCGCCGTTCCAGATCGGCCGGATCGGTCGCGCCCGCGTCCACCCATTCCTGCAAGATGCGATGCACCGTCGTCCCGCGCCAGGCCGGCCCCGCATCGGCGTCCACCGGATCGAGCGAGGACAGCCCCAATATCCGCCGCGCATAAAAGGCGTAGGGGTCCGCCTTCAGCCGATCGACATCGGTCACATGAATGCGCTCGGGCCGCGCGGACAGTGGCGGCCGCTGGCGCGGCGCGCGGGTCGGCAGATGCGCGTCCGGGCGGTCAATCTCCCGCGCCATCGCCAGATAGCGGTCCGCGCTCTTCCACTGCGGCCCGGCCATCGCCTTCAACCGCAGCCAGAAACGCGACGCCACCGCCGGCCCGCCGCTCCCGCGCTTCGCCCGCGTAATCAGCACCTGCGGCCCACCCAATGCGCTCGCAAAGTCATGCGCGGCAAGCCCGATGCGGCTTTCCATCCCCGGCAGACCAAGTTCGCGCCGGATACGCGGCGCCAGCCACGGATCGGGCGCGGGCAGGCCCGGCCATGTCCCTTCGTTGAGGCCGCCCAGGATCATCAGGTCCGCCTGACTGAGCCGCGCCTCGATCAGCCCCAGCAGCGCCACGCGCGGATGCCCGCCCTGTGGCGGCCGGATCGACACCCCACCCAGCAGATGCTCCAGCAGCGATGGCAGCGCGCGAATATCCGCCTGTCGTGGCCCCTCGCCTGCCGCCGCCTCCAGCGTCTCGAACAGCCCGGCCGCGGCATGGCCCTGATGTCCGGCCCAAACCCGTTCCCCGCTCAGGGTCCCGGCGGCGGTACGCAGCGCGTCGAACTGCTCCGCCAGCGTCCGCGCGGCGGCAAAACCCATCTCGATCGGCCCCAGCACATCTCGTGCCGAAGCCCACCACTCCCGAGCCTTGGTCCTTGTATCCGCCAGCCGATCCTTGCCCGACTGCACCGCGACCAGCCCGTCAATCCCCACCAGCCCCGCACGCGGCCTCGGCCCCCGCAGCAACAGGTCGAGCGCCCGCACGCCTTCCAGCCACGCCACCCGCGCCTCACCCTGCATCACCAGCGGATGCTTCAGCAGCGCCAGCAGCGACACCGGCGCGAACCGCTCCGCCACCGCCTGCGCCAGCGCGATCAGCAGCGCGCCCGGCGGCGTGCGCGACAAGGGCCGCCCCGCCGAATCGTCCGCCTCAATCCCCCAGCGCGCCAGATGCGCAGAGACCCGCGCGGCCAGTTCGCGGTCGGGCGTCACCAGCGCCGCCGTCTTTCCGGGCGTCTCCACCGCCTCGCGCAAGGCAATCGCAATGGCCTGCGCCTCCTCGCCCGGCGTCGCCACCTCCAGCGCCTCGACCCCGCTCAGCGACCGCTCCGCCGTCTTCAGGTCCCGCCAGCGCGCGGTGAGCTTGGGCGGCAGCATCGCATTCGAAATATTACGGTTACGTAATGATCGCGCATCATGCTCGCTACCCCACCGCCACAGCGCCACCTCGTCCCGGCTCACGCTCATCCGGTCTAGCAAGCGCTTCACTGTGAACTGAGGATGGGTCTCATGCGCCGGCGCGGCCCGTCCGGTCACCGGATCGGCCGGAAACGGCCCGATCGCGTCCCACGCCGCCTCGTCCATATGCTGGTCCAGCCCCGCGAACACCACCAGCCCCTGCGGCAGTCTCATCACGCATCTCAACAGGCTCGCCACCGCCGGCGCGGTCGTCGATATCCCCGCCGCCACAACAAAGCCCGCAGGCGGATGCTCGCTCCAGCGCCGCCCCAGCCGCGCGAACAGCCGATTGCGCCGATCCGCCAGATCGATGACGCCCAGCCGCTCCAGTTCCTTCGGCCACCGCCGGATAAGAATATCGAACAGCGCCAGCGACACCTGCCAGTGCGCCGACAATTCCCCCAGATCCAGTTCCAGCGCGTCCACCGGCACCCGCTCGACCTGCATCTGGTCCAGCACCGCGCCCAGCGCCTCGCCCAGCTTGAGCGCCTGCCCCGCATCGATCGCCGCGCCCCGCGCGCCGCCCTCGTCCTGCACCATCCGCGCCAGGATCATCGTCCGCCGCATTGGGTCGATCGCCGGCGGGATCGGCTCCTCGTCCCCGCCCAGCGGATCAAGCGCCCCGCCGGCCTGCTCGCCCAGTTCGGGATCGCCGATCGCCACCAGTCGCGGCAACAGCAGCCCGCCGCCCGACGCCCGCACAAACGCATCGCTGATCGCCCTGACGGCGCGGTTGTTCGGCAGCAGGATCAACCCCTGCGCCAGCGTCAGCGCATCCCCCTTATGCTGCGCCAGCAGCCCGGCGACCAGCGCGTCGGCAAAGGCGCGATGCGCCGGAATATTGTAGAGGGCAGGCTTTACCGCCTCACCCATTGGTCAGCATGTCCTCGACCACGGGAATGGCGCGCGGCGTCCCGACATCGAACCACAGCCCCTGATGCGACACGCCATAAAGCCGCCCCGCCTCGATCGCCCGGTCCCAGAATATATTGGTCGAAAACACGTCCCCCGGCGGATCGACCAGCAGGCGCGGAGACAGTATCTGCACGCCCGTAAACACGAAGGGCGCAACATAGGCGCTCTTGCGCCGGCTGAGCTTCCCGCACGGGTCCATATGGAAATCGCCCACCCCGCCATGGCAGGTCGCCCGCGCCAGCGGCACCAGCAGCAGCAGCGCGTCCATCCGCGCGTCGTCCCACAGCCCGCGCATCATCCCCAGCGTCTCCGCCGGCCCGTCGATCCACAGATTATCGCTGTTCGCACAGAAAAAGGGCGCGTCCCCCAGCAGCGGCTTCGCCTTCATCAGCCCGCCGCCCGTCTCCAGCAGGCACTTGCGCTCGTCCGAAACGGCGAACTCCAGCCCCCCCTTGCGCGCCCGCAGATGCGCCTCGACCGTATCGGCGAGGTAATGGATGTTCACCACCACCTTGCGCACGCCTCCCGCCTCCAGCCGGTCGAGCGCATGGTCCATCAGCGCCTTGCCCGCCACCTTCACCAGCGGCTTGGGCCGCGTCGCGGTCAGCGGGCGCATGCGCTTGCCCAGCCCGGCCGCCATCAGCATCGCAGTATCGATCATGCGCCCGCAAACTCCGCCAGCGCCTCATGCCGGCGGCCCGCCGGAATGTTCGCCGCGAACCAGTCAGCCACCGGCGCCAAGGCCGGATGCGCCAGGTCCCGCTCCAGCAGTCCCCACATGCGCGGCAGGAAATCCAGATAGCGCGGCTTCCCGTCCCGCTTCCACAGCCGCGTAAAGATCCCGATGATCTTCGCGTTGCGCTGCGCCCCCAGCACCGCATAGGCCGCATCGAAATCCGCCGCCGGCGACGCCACAGCCTTGTAATGCGCCAGCATCGCCTGCTCGATCTCGATCGGCACGTCGCGCCGCGCATCCTGCAACAGCGACACCAGATCATAGGCAGGATGCCCCGCCAGCGCGTCCTGAAAGTCCAGCAGTCCCAGACCCCGATCGATCAGCATGATATTCTCTGCATGATAGTCCCGCAGCACCGTCACCACCGGACTAGCCGACTGCTCCACGAGCGGCAGCACCGCGTCCCACGCCGCGACATAACCCGGAACGTCGACTTCCAGCCCGATCGCCGGGCAATACCATTCCGTCAGCAACCCGACCTCACGCTGATACACCGCCCGGTCATAAGCCGGCACATCCGCCGCCGGCCGCCGATGCAGCTCCGCCAGCAGATCGACGGCCCGCTTATAGACCGCCGCTTCTTCCTTCGGCTGTTCCTCCAGAAACTCCTTCAGCCGCAGGTCGCCAAAGTCCTCCAGCAGCACCAGCCCCTCGTCCAGATCGCGCGCCAATATCTGCGGCGCAGCGAATCCCTCGCCCGCCAGATGCTCGGCGATCGCGATGAACGGGCGCGGGTCCTCATGCGGCGGCGGCGCATCCATCAGCACTGCGCGGCGCGCGCCCTCCAGCACCCGGAAATAGCGGCGGAACGAGGCATCGCCCGCCAGCGGCACGACAGCCGCTCCGCCCCATCCGGCGGCGTCCAGAAAGGCGGGGGCAGCGGCGGGCGGGATCATATCTGCGACCATCGCTCCCTCCAAGCGTCCGGCGCGTCCGCTGTCAAGCGCCGCCCGCCACCCTCCTCGATCGCGATGCTCAGCCTGAGCGCATGCGGCCACAGCCCGTCGCCCAGCCGGTCCGGCCATTCGATCAGCAGCAGGCTGTCGTCCAGATATTCGTCCAGCGCCAGTTCGCGCAATTCGCCCGGATCATCGATGCGATACAGGTCCACATGCGCCACCGGCAACCGCACCTCCGGCACGTCATAAGGCTGCACGATCGCAAAGCTCGGGCTGGGCGCTTCGCCCACCAGCCCCAATCCCTCCAGCAGCCCGCGCGCCAGCGTGGTCTTACCCGCGCCCAGCGATCCCTCCAGCGCGATCACGTCGCCGATCCGCACATGCCGCGCGATCCTGCGCCCCAGCTGGAGCATCGCCGGCTCGCCCGCCAGCAGCATCGCGCGCTCAGCCACGCGGCAATTCGATCACGGCCATGGTCCCCTGTCCCGGTTCCGAAATGATGCGCAGGCTACCGCCATGCGCCTCCGCCAATTGTCGCGCCAGTGGAAGGCCGATCCCCGCCCGCGACCCATGCCGCGCCTGGTCCGCCCGCGCCGCCGGATCGAACACCGCGGCCTGCGTCGCCTCGTCCATGCCCGGCCCGTCATCGGACACCACGATCCGCGCAATCTCGCCCGACCCGTCGCCATGCAACAGCACCCGAGCACCCTCGCCACAGTAACGCACCGCATTCTCCAGCAAATGGTCGATCGCCTGCCCGATCCGCCGCGCATCCCCCTGCACCACGCCCAGCGACGGCTGCAACTGCGTCGCCATGTCGATCTTCTTGGCCGCCGCATCCCCCGCAATCCGCGCCACGCTCGCCCGCGCCAGAACGGCCAGGTCCACCGCCGCGCGCTCGATCGGCAGCGTCCCCGCCTCGCCCTGCGTCAGGTCCAGCACATTGTCGATCAGCATGGAAAGCCGCCCGGTGCTCTGCACGATGCCGTCGATATATTCCCGCGCACTGTCGCTAATCTCCCCGGCATAGCCGCCCAGCAGCAACTCCGCGAAACCCGATATCGTCGTCAGCGGCGTGCGCAGTTCGTAACTCATGCTCGTCACGAACGCGGTTTTCACCTTGTCCGCCTGCTCCAGCGCCTCGTTACGGTCGCGCAGCACCTGCTCCACCCGGTGGCTGTCGGTCACGTCCAGCATCGTGAACAGCGCATTGCCGTCCGGCAGCGGGATCGCCGCAAACTCGAACGTCCGCCCATCGGCAAAGGTCACCCGTCCGCCGCGCTGCTTGCGCTCCATCGTCGCCGCGCGCACCAGTTCGCGCACGATGTCTGCCTGCTGCGGCTTGGCGAGCCGGCCCTGCACCGCACGCATCAGTTCATCGACGCGCGGATGCGACGCCAGCACCTGCTCCTCCACGCCCCAGATCGCGCCAAAGCGCGCATTCCACAGATGCAGCCGCCCGTCCGACGAAAACACGCCGATCGCCTCGAACAGATTGTCGAACGTCGCCGTCCGCACCCGCAGCAGCGTGTCGCGCGCGCTCGACAACTGCACCTGCTCGGTCCGATCCTCGAAGATCAGCAGCAACCCACCGTCCGGCAACGGCTGGGCGTAGACGCGCAGATGCGTCCCGTCCGCCAGCAGCCAGTTCTCCTCCTGCGCATCGGGCGACAGGAACCAGTCGCGCCGCTCCGCGCGCCACGCCGGAAAGTCGCGATGCTCGGGAATGCGCCGGCCCTCGCGCATGCGGTCCAGCACGCGCTCGAACAGCGGATTGTCGGCCAGATGCTCCGGCTCCAGCGCGAACAGGCTGATGAAGGGCTGGTTCCAGAAGCGGAGCGACCGATCCGCGCCAAAGCGCGCCACGCCGGCCGAGAGCCGGTCGAGCAGGTCGCGCTGCGCCTCCTCCAGCCGCCGCGTCTCGGTGCGCGCCAGTTCCAGGTCATGCTGGTCCAGCGCGAATCCCGCGACGCCCGCCTTGCCCAGCGGCACGTCGACGATCCGCAGCGTCCGCCGCTCCTGGTCGATCGTGGCCGGCACGGCACGCTCCAACAGCGCGTCATTCTCCACCGCCTGCGCCGCCGCCCGCTGCGGCGTCAGCCCGTTGGCGGCCTCCACCAGTTCGGTGCCGTTGCGGATTACATCCGCCGCGCTCGTCGCATCCACCGCGCGCACATAGGCGCTGTTGACCAGGCTCAGCCGCAGGTCGGGCGTGCGATGCCACATCGGCAGCGGCGCGGCCTCCACGATGCCCGCCAGCGCCTCCACCGCATCCCGCAATTGCTCGACATGCCCACGCAGCGCCTCGATCTCCGACTGGCTCTCGGTCGCGTCGAATATCCACAGCGCCACGCCACCGCTCGCCGCCAGCCCCGGCGCGGCCGGCGCCCCTCGCACCAGCAGCGTGCGCGCTGAACCCTGCCCCCGCACCGGCAATGAAAAGCTCTTGCCCGCCTTCTGCGCGGCGGTGATTTCCCGCGCCAGCGCGGCCGCGTCCTGCGGGTCGAGGCCGCCATCGGCCGCCGTCAGTTCCGACGCGAAATTCGGCGCGCGCTCCTTGCCCAGCCAGCGCCCCAGCCGATCCGCCGCCTCCAGCCGCCCGTCCGGGTGGACGATCACCGGCGCGGCAGGGGCCGATTCCAGCAGCGACGTCAGCCGGTCGAGCTTGCCCTGCGCCTGCGCGCCATGCGTGCGCATGCGCTGGCCCGTGACCAAGGCCCAGATCGCCGCCGCCAGCCACCCGGCCAGCACGACGCCCAGCAGGATCATCGCAATCTCGCTCGACGGCGTCATCGCGCTGCGGGACCCGCCGTGAACATGGTAACCATAGCTGTCGTCATATCGCCCGGCCTAGCGCAACCGGGGAGCGGCGGGAAGTCAAACGCGCTCGACATCTGCATTCATCTTGGCAAGCTGGCGTGAAAGGACAGGATATCATGAGCAGCCACCGCATTTATGCGATGAAAGTCGCCGGCGTCTATCCCGCCTATCTCGCCAAGGCGCAGAAGAAGGGGCGCAGCCAGGCGGAGGTGGAAGAGATATTCTGCTGGCTCACCGGCCACAGCCCGGAAACGCTGGAAACTGCGCTGGCGGCGGGAACGACTTTTCAGGATTTCTTTGCGCAGGCCCCGGCGATGAACCCGGCGCGCGATCTGGTCACCGGCGTCGTCTGCGGCGTCCGCGTCGAAAATGTCGAGGAACCGCTGATGCGCGAAATCCGCATTCTCGACAAGCTGATCGATGAACTCGCCAAGGGCAAGGCGATGGAGAAGATCTTGCGGCGATAGCCCGGCGCCACCCGCTGTCCTACAGCCGACCTGCTCCATTATGCTGGCGCGACCGGCTCTTTCTCATCGCGGATGGTTGATGTCGCATGCCCATGCACGGCAGGCGCGCGACCAAAGACTTTCCCACCGTCTAAAACAGCGGAAAACCCGGCAGCCATATGGTGTAACCTATGTCACCTTGGCCCCAGTCGCATAGTGTCACCTATGTCACCCTGACAACGAAAAGGGGCCTCCCACGCCGTGGAAAGCCCCTTTTTTCATCCCTTTGCCAGCGGCAGGATCAGTAGCGATAATGATCCGGCTTGAACGGCCCTTCAACGCTAACGCCAATATAGTCCGCCTGCTTCTGGGTCAGCTTGGTCAGCTTCACGCCCAGCTTCTCCAGGTGCAACTCGGCGACCTTCTCGTCCAGATGCTTGGGCAGCACATAGACTTCGTTCTTGTACTGCTCGCTCTTGGCCCACAGCTCGATCTGCGCCAGCACCTGGTTGGTGAAGCTGGACGACATCACGAAGCTCGGATGCCCCGTCGCGTTGCCCAGGTTCACCAGGCGGCCCTTCGACAGAACGATGATCTTCTTGCCATCGGGGAACTCGACCTCGTCGACCTGCGG
>JBIIEH010000046.1:0-22063 GCA_044237945.1 Sphingobium sp.
CGATTTTCGCGGCGCACATTCAGGATCACCGAACGGATGCGGTCGCCGACGCGGACGACTTCGCGCGGGATCTGCTGGTCGCGGCGGATGACGCCCTCAGCCCGGCCCAAATTCACGACGACATGGCCGAACTCGACGGACTTCACGACGCCGGTGATGATCTCACCCACGCGGTCCTTGAATTCCTCGTGCTGGCGCTCGCGCTCGGCGTCGCGGACCTTCTGGAAGATCACCTGCTTGGCCGACTGGGCGTCGATGCGGCCCAGGTCGATCGCGGGCAGCGGATCGACGATGAAGTCGCCGACCACGGCGTCCTTCTTGAGCTTGGCGGCCTGCTTGAGGTCCACCTGCTTGAAATAGTCCTCGACCACGTCGACGACTTCGACAACTCTCCAGAGACGGAGATCGCCGGTTTCCGGGTCCAGCTTGGCGCGGATGTCGTTTTCCGCACCATAGCGGGCGCGCGCGGCGCGCTGGATCGCGTCTTCCATCGCCTCGATGACGATGGCCTTGTCGATCATCTTTTCCGACGCCACCGAATTGGCGATGGCGATCAGCTCGGCCCTGTTGGCGGAAATGGCGTTGGCCATGGAAAGAACCCTTATTCCTCGGTTTCGATTTCGTCCGCGCCTTCGGTAGACTGCGGCATTGTAGCATTGATCAGCGCGTCGGTCAGCACCAGCTTCGCGCCGTTGATATTGGCAAAGGCGATGACGACGTCGCCCACTTTCGCGTCCTTGAAGCCGATATCCTCGCCCTCGACCCGGCCAAGCACGCCCTTGAACGTCTTGCGCCCGTCGATCGCCTCATCGACGGTTATGCGCGCTTCGAACCCGCCCCATTCGATGAAGTCGTGCAGACGGGTCAGCGGCCGGTCGATGCCGGGCGAGCTGACTTCCAGCCGATAGGCTTCCTCGATCGGATCGACCTCGTCAAACAGGTCCGACAGGCGACGCGAAATGGTCATGCAATCATCGATGACCAGCTGCTTCGTCCTGGGATTTTCCGCCATGATCTGGAGCGTGCGCTCATCCCCCTGCCCGAACAGCTTCACGCGCACCAGCTCAAAACCCAAGGCCTTCACCTCGGGTTCGATCAGCGCGGTCAGTTCGGCGATGTCCGCCATGCATTCTCCGGGAAACAGATATGGTCTTTGCCGTCGCAGACGTTCCCGTCTGCGACCCCGACATGTTTGACGATGTAAGGAAGCAAGCGCGATATAGGCGCGGTGCGAACGGCATGCAACTGCTTTTAATCGGCGATACCGAGCCGGTCACGCAGCCACCAGAGCGGCAGATGCGGGCGGGAGAGCGCGGCCTCCACGGCATAGGGGACCCAGCCGGGGCCGAAGGGGATGTAGACGCGCGTCGGCACGTCCATTTCCTGCGCGATCTTGAGGCAGCGTCGCGACGGCAGGCCGCGTAGCTGCTCCAGTTCGCAAGGCGTGCCGGATTGTTGCAGCAGGGCGAGCGCCTGCGCCGCGAGGGCGGGCCGATGCGTCGCCACCGCAACCGGCGCCGCCCTGCCGGCCAACGCCGCTACAACCGCGCGATAATCTGCTTCGGGATCGCGATCCGGCCGGTCGGGATCGGGCCACTCCCCGCGCACGATGCGAATGCGCGCGCTGGTCCCGCGCATCCGTTGCGCATCGGCGATGCTGCGCCGCCAGCGGGCGGCTATGGCGCAGCCCGTGCCGGGGAAATCGGGCAACAAGCGCTCGACAGCTTCCAGCGTGCGATCGGCGTCATCGGGGCCATGCGAGTCGAGCAACAGGCTCGTCCCCACCGCCTGCGCCTGCTGCGCCAGTGCTCGCAACCGCTCCGGGCAGAAACCCAGCGGCGGCGCTTTTACCGACAGATAGGGCAGAGGCGTGCGCGCCAACAGGGCGGCATAGGCGGCCATGATGCTGTCAGGATCGCCCCCCTCCCCCTCGAAATAGCCGACCGTTGCGCCGATACCGCGTCGGGCCAATCGGTCGCACAGCGCTGCGGCGCGCTGAGCGGTCATCTCCGGCACGAAGCGCCCGGCCATATCCGGCAGCGCGTAGCGGATCCGGCCGAGCGTCCGGCGGATCATCTGCGCAATCGCTGGAGAAGCCAGGTCAGGCTGTCGGACGCCAGGGCTATCCCGCCGCGCAGGCCATAGGGATAGGTCCGCAGCTGCACGCAGTCATGCTGCTCGCGAGTCCACAGGCTGGTGATCCAGGGTTCGGCGACACCCAGAAATTCGAAGGTCGACAGGCCCTGTCGCGCGGCCCATCCCAGCGCGTGCAGCATCAGCAGATTGCCGGGCGAGCAGGCGTTGAACGCTTCGTCATGGCCGATCTTGAACAGCCAGTAGCGGCCCTGCCACAACAGCGCCATCTGCATCGCCATAGCCCGGCCATCGATGCGCATGAAGCTGATCCGCACCGCGTCCTGCGCCATCGCCGCGCGGAAGAAAGCGCGAAAGATTGCCTCCTGCCGCACATCTTTCGCCAGCGCGGTGCCCGCCTGCGCCTTCCAGCCGGCCGCCTCGACGCGAACGGCCTCATCGAACAGATCGTCGAAGTTCCGCGCGTCGGGCGCGATCGTCTCGAATGTCACGACGCCGTGAGTTTCCGCCCGACGCTGGGCGCGGCGGAAGTCGGATCGGCGCCCTGCGTTGAAGCGGGCTTCCGGGTCGCGCCAGCCTTCGTTCAGCGTGATGAACGGGCACGGCATCGCGGGCCGCACCACGAACCACCCCCTGCCCCGGATCGCGGCGCGCAACGCCGGTGCCAAGGGCGATCGCGCCGACACCCGGTGCAGCATCAGCGGCCGGCGCAGCCGGGCGGCGGCGCGCGCGATCCGCCGCGCATCCATGGGGCTGGCGCACAGCGCGTCGCCCGGCTCATGCGTTTCCTTGGCACCCACGATGTGCCAGCGCGCCAGCCAGCCGCGATCCCGGCTGAGCGGCAGGATACCGCCGAGCGCGCCGCCGTCGCGCGCAGCAAGAACGATGTTCAGCCGATCGGGGAACAGCCGGTGCAGCGTCGCAGCGAACAGGCGGGTCTGGGTCGGCCAGTCGGCGCTCGCCTCCAGCCTGTCCCAGGCGTCGGCCGCCGGACCATCGCCGGTGGCGGCGTGCAGATCGATGCGATTGCGGCGGAAGAAACGCGACAGGCGCGGCGGGACGGCGTCGAAATCCGAATGCTGTTGCAACATGCCGCCCCCTTCCCCGCAGTCCCGCCCCTATCGGCCAAGTCTTAAGAAATCGGAGAATGTTGCTGAAAAATGTCTTGTGGCGCGCAAGACCAGGCAAAGATAAGTTGCCGGGAACCATCCGCTTTCCGGTCACTTAGACGGATCGATCCAAGAAACAGGGAAAACGCCATGTTCCGCCTGACTGCCATCGCCCTCCCCCTGATGATCGCCGCCTGCGCCGACAATGCGACGGGCCAGAATGCGGCGACGCCCGGCGAAAAGCCGTTCAATATATCGACCATCGCCGATTTCGATGCGCCCTGGGCCATGACGTTCCTGCCGGACGGGCGGATGCTGATCACCGAGAAGGCAGGCGAGATGCTGCTGTTCGATCCCAAGAACGGCACCAAGATCCCGGTCGCGGGCATTCCCGCCGTGGACAGCCAAGGCCAGGGCGCGTTGATGGACGTGGTGCTCTCCCCCGATTTCGCCAGCAGCAGGAAGGTCTATTTCAGCTTTTCCGAAGCACGCGGCGCGGGCAAAGGCGTGGCGCTGGCGACCGGCGCGTTCAACCAGGCGAGCGACGGCACGACGAAGCTGGACGGCGTGAAGATCATCTTCCGCGCCAATGAATATGTGGACGGCAATGGCCATTATTCCGGCCGCATCGCTTTCTCGCCGGACGGCAAATATCTGTTCTTCACCAATGGTGAGCGGCAGAAGTTCGATCCGGCGCAGAATCCGAAATCGACGCTGGGCAAAGTGCTGCGGCTGAACCTGGACGGCACGCCGGCGGCCGGCAATCCGCTGGCGGCCAAGGGCTTTCATCCGGCGGTCTGGTCCTATGGCCATCGCAACCTGCTGGGGCTGGCCTTCGATGGCGAAGGGCGGTTGTGGGAGCAGGAGATGGGTCCCAAGGGCGGCGACGAGGTCAACCTGATCAAGCCCGGCCTCAATTATGGCTATCCGCTCGCCTCCAATGGCGATCATTATGACGGGCGCGACATTCCGGACCACAAGCCGGGCGATGGCTTCGAAGCGCCCAAGGTCTCGTGGAACCCCGTGATCTCGCCGGCCGGGCTGCTCTATTATTCGGGCGACGCCTTCCCGATGTGGAAAGGCTCGCTGTTCATCGGCGGCCTCTCCAGCCAGAGCTTGGTCCGGGTGAAGCTCGACGGCGAAAAGGCGGAGAAGGCCGACCAGTGGGACATGGGCGCGCGCATCCGCGAGGTCGAACAGGGACCGGACGGCGCGATCTGGCTGCTGGAGGATGGGGAGAAGGGATCGCAGGGGCGGTTGCTGAAGCTGACCCCGGCAAGCTGACCGAATGCTTTTCACCGTCATTGCGAGCGCAGCGAAGCAATCCAGGTTGCGCGACGTGGATTGCTTCGCTGCGCTCGCAATGACGAAAAGGATCTACCGTGCCGCTAAGACCAGAAGGGGCACTCCGTTAACGGCTTTCCGGTAACGCCACCCCCGACTCTGGGGGATCATCATGTTGAAGCTGCTTGTCCCGGTCGGCCTGCTGGTCGCCGCGCTGCTCTATTTTGGCGGCTTTCTCGGCTCGGGCTATTCGCGCGATGTGGAGCGGCCGATGCCCGAAGTCATGGCTGCGCTGGAAACGCTGGACGTGCGCAACGAACCGGGGTCGCCCGGCACCGATCCGTCCCGATCCGGCGGCGTGACGCCCGACTTCAAGCTGGAGCGCGAACCGGGCAGGATGACCTGGCTGGTCATGGCCGGGAACAAGGTGGCGACCCGGATGATTGCCACGCTGGAACCGATCAGGGACGGCGCGGCGACGCGCATCCATGCGTCGGTCAAGCGCGGCGATGCGCCCGACGACATCACCTCCCCCGCCTTCCGTTCGGAAAAGATCACGCTCGCCCTGTTCGCCGGTGCGCTGGAAACCCAGGTCAAGAAGCTGACTCTGGGCTGGAACGCGCATTGCGAGGAGCTGATGGCGGACTTCATGAACGGCGGGTCGGCCGGGCCGGACGATCGATCCTCGCTGGGCGCGGCGATCGGCGGCACGTCGCGCGACATCATGCGGCTGGGCGCGTTCGACACCAAGCTGCGCGCCGCCGGCTGTGACCCGGATCAGCGGTCGAAGAACGCGCCGCCGATCACGCCCTCCATGCGAGATGAGACGCCTTCCCGCGACGGCGTGCGGTTCGAACCGGGCAAGCCGATGACCGACCCGACCGTCCGCTGATCGCTCGACGCCCCTGACGAAGAGACACAACCGATGCCGAAAATGATCCTGTTCGCCGTGGCGATCGTCACCATCACCTTCCTGCTGTTCCGCACCAGCGACGAGCCGACGGTGACGGAACTGGAAGCCGTGCCGCGCGCGCAACTCTATGCCCGGCTCGATCCGCTGTTCGCCGCGATCGAGGCGAAGGCGCGGACGACGCAGACGGTGACCGGCACGCCGTCCGTGCCGGTCCAGTTCAGCTTCGAGCGCAAGGATCAGTCGATGCTGGGACTGAGTGCGCAGGGCGGCATGCGCAAAGTGTCGATCCGGCTGTGGCTGGAGGATGGCGAGCGGCCGGGCGAAACGCTGCTCAAGGCGCAGTTCGAGCCGGAAGCCATCTTCACCGTAGAAGAGGACAAGAATGTCCTGCGTGCGTTGGAGAGCATACTCGGCAAGATCGACGATCAGTTTATCGAAGGGCAGCGCATCACCGCCCTGTTTGGCGGTCACGCCAAGCCCCGCGAATAGGCACAACGGAAAACGGGGCCGGATGGCCCCGCTTCTCTTTATACCAGCCGGCTCTGCTTGACCGCCGCCTCGATGAAGCTCTTGAACAGCGGGTGTGGGTCGAATGGCTTGGACTTGAGTTCCGGGTGGAACTGCACGCCGACGAACCACGGATGGTCCGGCCGCTCGACGATTTCGGGCAGCATGCCGTCGGGCGACATGCCCGAGAAGATCAGGCCGCCCTTTTCCAGCGGTTCGCGATAGCCGCCGTTCACTTCATAGCGGTGGCGGTGCCGCTCGCTGATCTCGGTGCCGCCATAGATGCCGGCGACGACGCTGTTGCCGTCCAGCCTGGCGGGATAGGCGCCCAGCCGCATCGTGCCGCCCAGATCGGTCTCCGCAGTGCGCTGTTGCAGACCTTCCTTGCTCATCCATTCGGTGATCAGGCCGACTACGGGTTCGGACGTTTCGCCAAATTCCGTGGTGCTGGCCGCCGCAATGCCGGCCGTGTTCCGCGCGCCCTCAATGCAGGCCATCTGCATGCCAAGGCATATGCCGAAGAAAGGCACGCCGCGTTCACGCGCGAAGCGGACGCTCGCGATCTTGCCTTCCGACCCACGCACGCCAAAGCCGCCGGGCACCAGGATGCCGTGCATGGGTTCCAGGCGCGAGGCGATGTCCGCGCCCTCTTCCTCGAACAGTTCGGCATCGAGCCATTTGATGTTGACCTTCACGCGATTGGCGAAGCCGCCATGGGTCAGCGCCTCATAGAGCGACTTGTAGGCGTCGAGCAGGCCGACATATTTGCCGACCACGCCGATCGTGACTTCGCCTTCCGGGTTCTGCTGCCGGTCCATGATGTCGTCCCAGCGGGCGAGCGAAGGCATTGGCGCGCCCTCGATCCCGAAGGCGCGCAGCACTTCGGCGTCCAGGCCCTCGACATGATATTGCTGGGGCACGGCGTAGATGCTCTTGGCGTCGAGCGCCGGGATCACCGCCTCGGGCCGGACATTGCAGAACAGCGCGATCTTGCGCCGCTCGCTCTCGGGCAGCGGATGTTCGCAGCGGCACAGCAGGATGTCGGGCTGAATGCCCAGCGAGGTCAGTTCGCGAACCGAGTGCTGCGTCGGCTTGGTCTTCAACTCGCCCGCCGCCGCGATGTACGGCACCAGCGTTACGTGGACGAAGATCGACTGGCCGCGACCCAGGTCATTATGCAGCTGGCGGATCGCCTCCATGAAGGGCAGCGATTCGATGTCGCCCACGGTCCCGCCGATCTCGCACAGCACGAAGTCGAGATCGTCGGTCTCCGCCAGCGCGAACGCCTTGATCTCGTCAGTGACGTGCGGAATGACCTGCACGGTCGCGCCCAGATAGTCGCCGCGCCGCTCGCGCTGGATGATCGTCTGGTAGACCTTGCCCTGCGTGACATTGTCGCTCTGGCGCGCCGAAACGCCGGTGAAGCGCTCGTAGTGGCCCAGGTCCAGGTCGGTCTCCGCGCCGTCGTCGGTGACGTAGACCTCGCCATGCTGATAGGGCGACATCGTGCCCGGATCGACATTGAGATAGGGGTCGAACTTCCGGATACGCACGCGATATCCACGCGCTTGCAGCAGCGCTGCAAGGGATGCGGCCATCAGGCCCTTACCAAGCGAGGAAACCACGCCGCCGGTGATGAAAATATACCGCGCCATGGGAGAGGAGGTCTAGCCTTTAACAAACAGGGTGAGCAAGCGCGCGAATCCGCACGGCTTCAAAAAAACTTCGGCAATCGTAAAAACCGAACGCGGATCAGTCGGCGAGCGGGACGGCCCCGTTGCTGGCTGCACCACCGTCAACCTTCTGCGCGGCGCCCGCCAGCGGATCGCCGTTCGCAGGCGTCTGCGCCGGCGAGGAAGAGGCCGGCGTCGCGCTGTTCACCAGCGACGTGTCGATGTCGCCCGGCGCATGGCGCGTGGCCGCGATCACCGCCAGCGCGATCGACAGCAGCACGAACAAGGTGCCCAGGATCGAGGTCGAGCGGGTCAGGAAATCCGCCGCGCCGCGCGCCGACATGAAGCCCGCCGGGCTGCCGCCCACGCCCAGCCCGCCACCTTCCGATCGCTGCATCAGGATGACGACGACGAGGCAGAAGGCGATGATGGCCTGCACGACGAGGAGGAAGGTGAACATGGGGGCGACTATTATCCGGTGATGAGTGCGTTGGCGCGCACATAGCGATGATGGGGCGATGGGGCAACCGGGGAGCGATGCTGCCTATCCGGACTGTCGCCCGTGCCGGATATCAAGAATGGAGACCATGTCATCAAGAACGACATAGCGGATCACATAGGGCGGGACGGTCGCCAGCTCCCGCGCGCCGCCCAAAGCAGGACGCCCCCTCGATGGAAAATCGCTCAAGCTATCCCCCGCCTTTCTAAGGCGAAGCGAATAGCGTTCAGCAGCAGCCGGATCGAATTGAGCGATATAGGCTCGAACAAGGACGAGGTGCTCAAGCGCCTCGACAGTCCAGACTACCGTCGCCATTCAGGCGGCATCGGCTTTTCATCAGGAGTGCCCCACGTCGCCAGCCAGGCCGATACCTCGGCATGGCTGACGACACGCCCGGCAGCGATATCCGCCAGCGCGCGCGCATCGCTCTCGTCGTCATCATTGACCGGGAGGCCGGCAAAAATATCGCGTTCGACGTTCATGAGTACATTCCTACCATGAACGCCGCCCCAACGCGAGAGCCTCACCCCGCCGCCGCGATCACTGGCTCGAACTTCGCCGCGGTCAGGCTCGCGCCGCCGACCAGGCCGCCGTCCACGTCGGGAATCGCCATCAGTTCGGCGGCATTGTCGCCGTTCATCGATCCACCGTAGAGGATGCGTATGCGGTCCGCTTCCGCGCCGATCACGCTCGCCAGCGCGGCGCGCAGCGCCTTGTGCATCGTATCGACCGCCTCGATCGTCGGGATGCGGCCGGTGCCGATCGCCCAGATCGGTTCATAGGCGACCGCCAGCCAGTCCGCCGCCGCGCCTTGCGGCAGCGACGCCAGCAACTGCGCGGAGACGACTGCTTCGGCATCGCCCGCGTCGCGCACGTCCAGGCTTTCGCCACAGCACAGGATGACCTTGAGGCCCGCCGCCTTCGCCGCCAGCGCCTTGGCGGCGATGTCGGCGTCGGTTTCGCCCTGGTCCTGCCGCCGCTCGCTATGGCCGACGATGACATAAGTCGCGCCCGCTTCGGCCAGCATCTCCGCCGACACGCAGCCGGTGTGCGCTCCGCTGGTCTTCATGTGGCTGTCCTGCCCGCCGATGAACGCGCCGCCCTTCTTCTGCGCTGCTGCGGCGATGAGCGTGGCGGGCACGCACAGGCCGACTTCGACCGCCGGATGCGCCGCCGCGACAGCGCCGATCGCCTCGACCTCGTTCAGATGGCTGGCCATGCCGTTCATCTTCCAGTTGCCCACCACCAGCTTGCGCCTGCCCATGAAGCCTTATCCCCTGTTGCCCAAAAGTCTTGTCCGTCGATGGACGGACGCCCGCGCTTTGTCCAGCCCGTGCGGGCGCACGCGGGACTGCGCGCTTGCCGGGATGGGACAAGGTCCTTAAAGGGCCGCGATACGCAGACATTATCCGGGCGCTTCCATGCTTTCTTTCTTCCGCCGTTTCGTTCACTCCAAATGGGGCGCGCTGTGGGCGCTGCTGCTGCTGGGCGTCATCGTCCTGGGCTTTGCGGCGGCGGACGTGCAGAATCTGGGCGGGCTGACGTCGATGGGCGGCGGGACGACCGTGGCCAAGGTCGGCGGCGAGAAGCTGGGCGCGCAGGAATTGCAGGATCGCATCCAGCGTGCGTTCGAAACCGCACGCCGCTCCAATCCCGACATGCAGCTGGATGATTTCCTGGCGCAGGGCGGCGGCAAGCTGATCTATGACGAGCTGGTCCAGTCACTCGCGACCCGCGTCTATGCCGAAGATCAGGGCGTCCACATCAGCAAGCGGCTGGTCGACGCGCAGATCGCCAGCATCCCCGCCTTCCAGGACGCCAGCGGCAAGTTCAATGTGGAAGCCTTCCGCGCGGCGCTCGCCCGCGTGAACATCACCGAAGCGGCGCTGCGCAACGATGTCGCCCGCGAAATCCGTGACCGCCTGATGCTGACGCCCACCGGCCTTGGCATGAAGCTGCCGCAGAGCATGACCCTGCCCTATGCCTCGCTGCTGCTGGAAGCGCGGCAGGGCACGATCGCAGCGGTGCCGTCGATGGCGTTCGTCGACGACAGCAAGCCGACCGATGCGCAACTGGCCGCCTATTACAAGGCGAACGCCGCACGCTTCACCGTGCCGGAACAGCGCCAGATCCGCTACGCGATCGTCGATGTCGAGCGTTTCGCGGCCGCCGCCGCGCCCAAGGATGCGGAGATCGCCGCCTATTACAAGACCAACGCCGCCGTCTACGCCGCAAGCCAGAGCCGCAGCGTCGAGCAGCTCGTGCTGCCGACCGAGGCGGCCGCAAAGACGGTCGCCGCAGAGGTCAAGGGCGGCAAGACGCTCGCCGCCGCCGCCAGCGCGGCCGGCCTGTCGGTGTCCGAACTGGCGGATCAGACGCGCGCGGCGCTGACTAGCGCCACCTCCAAGGCGCTTGCCGACGCCGCCTTTGCCGCAAAGCAGGGCGACCTGGTCGGCCCCGTCCGCGCGCCGCTTGGCTGGGCGTTGCTGCGCGTGACGGGCGTCAAGGAAACGCCCGCCCGCACGCTCGATTCCGCTCGTGCGGAGATCACCCAGACGCTGCGCGAGCAGAAGGAAAAGGAGCTGCTGAACGCCTTCACCGGCAAGATCGAGGATCAGATCGCCGAGGGTGCGACCTTCGACGAGGTGGTGAAGGGCAATGGCCTGAAGCTGGAGACGACGCCGCATCTGCTGTCCACCGGCAAGGCCCCGGAAAGCATCGCCTATGCCGCGCCCGCCGATGTGCAGCCGTTGCTGGCCCCGGTGTTCGGCATGGGACCGGACGATGACGCGCAACTGGTGCCGATCGCGGCGGAGAAGCGCTATGCGCTGGCCGCGCCGGGCGACATCATCGCCGCCGCGCCGCCGCCGCTCGCCAAGGTCAAGGACGCGATCGTCGCGCAGTACAAGCTCAACCAGGCGAACGAGAAGGCCAAGGCGCTGGCGGAGAAGATCCGCGCCGAAGTCGCCAAGGGCAAGAAACTGGCCGACGCGATCAGCGCCGCCGCCGCCGCCGCGAAGATCCAGCTGCCGCCGGTGCAGGTGGTGGGCGGCCGTCGCGCCGACCTGATGCGCGGCGACCAGCAGCCCCCGGCGCAGGTCGCCATCCTGTTCGGCATGCAGCCCAATGCGGTCAAGACCATGCCGATCGGGCAGGATCGCGGGACCTTCATCGTCCAGCTGAACGCCATCAAGCGTGGCGACGCCGGCCAGCAGCCCGACCTGGTCAAGCAGGTCAGCACCGAGCTGGGCCAGGTGGTCGGCCAGGAATATGCGCAGCAGTTCGCCCGCGCGATCGAACGCGAGCTGGGCGTCAAGCGCTATCCCGACGCCGTCGCCAAGGCGACCGAGGCGCTGCGCAGCAACAGCAACGGCGCGCAATAAGCATGGCGCAGGCGGGGGGACAAGTCGGGATCGAACGCGCTCGCGCGGCGCTGGCGCAGGGCCGGTCGGCTCTGGTGTGGCGGCGGCAGATCGCCGACACGGAAACGCCGATCTCCGCCGCGCTGCGGCTGTTCGAAGCAGATCGTGGCGACTTCCTGCTGGAATCGGTGGAGGGCGGCGCGGTGCGCGGCCGCTACAGCCTGATCGGGCTGGCACCGGACCTCGTGTTCCGCGCGAAGGGCGGCGACGCCGAGATCAACCGCAACTGGGCGACCGATCGCGACGCCTTCACGCCCGCCAGCGCCGGGGCGCTCGACGCCCTGCGCGCGCTGGTGGCGGAATGCCGCGCCGAACCCGAACCGGAGCTACCGCCCGCGCTTGCCTGTCTGGTCGGCTATTTCGGCTATGAAACCGTGGGTCTGGTCGAAAAGCTGCCCCGCCCCGCCCCCAATCCGATCGACCTGCCCGACATGCTGTTCGTGCGGCCGACCGTCATATTGGTGTTCGACCGACTGGCCGATGTGCTGTTCCTGGTCGCGCCGGTCTGGGCCGACAGCGTCACCGACCCGGATCAGGCGATCGCCGCCGCGCTGGACCGGATCGATACGACCGCCGCGCGTCTGGCGCAGCCCCTCCCCGCCCCGGCTCCCGCGGCCGATGTCGCCGACATCGCCGTGACGCCGGTGCTGGAGCCGGGCCGCTATGCCGCGATGGTGGAGCGCGCCAAGGACTATATCGTCGCGGGCGACATCTTTCAGGTCGTGCTGGCGCAGCGCTTCACCAGCCCCTTCACTTTGCCGCCGATCGCGCTCTATCGCGCGCTGCGGCGGATCAACCCGTCGCCCTTCCTCTATTATCTCGACCTGCCCGGCTTCGCGCTGATCGGGTCCAGCCCGGAAATCCTGGTGCGCGCCCGCGATGGCGAGGTCACGATCCGCCCGATCGCCGGCACCCGCCCGCGCGGCAAATCAGCGGTCGAGGACGCGGAAAATCGCGAAAGCCTGCTGGCCGATCCCAAGGAGCGCGCCGAGCATCTCATGCTGCTGGACCTTGGCCGCAACGATGTCGGCCGTGTCGCGGAGGCGGGATCGGTCCGGGTAACGGACAGCTACACCGTCGAATTCTACAGCCACGTCATGCACATCGTGTCGAACGTGGTCGGCCGCCTCTCGCCCGCGAAGGATGCGCTCGACGCGCTGTTCGCCGGTTTCCCGGCCGGCACCGTCTCGGGCGCGCCGAAAGTGCGGGCATGCGAGATCATCGCCGAACTGGAGCCGGAAACGCGCGGCGCCTATGCCGGCGGCGTCGGCTATTTCGGGCCGGACGGCAATATGGACAGCTGCATCGTACTGCGCACCGCGGTGCTGAAGGACGGCGTCATGCATGTGCAGGCGGGCGCGGGCATCGTCGCCGACTCCACCGCCGAATATGAGCAGCGCGAATGCGAGGCGAAGAGCGGCGCGCTGCTCGCCGCCGCGCGCGAGGCGGTGGCTCTGGCGCGGGAATCCGGCTTCGGCCAGTAGGTCCTAGACCCGCCGGTGGCGGAAGCTGACGTCGAATTGCAGGCCGACCATGAGTCGCCCGCGATCGCGCGTGTCGAGCGGGCCGATCGACAGATGGTTCCAGAAGGCCGTGCCGTCCTTGCGGTAATTGACGATGTCGCGGTCGATCCGTTCGCCTTGGCGCACCGCCTCGCCGATCTCGGCGATGACTTGCCGATCCGTTCCCGGCCCCTGGAGAAAGCGGCAGTTACGCCCGATGATGTCCACCAGCCGATAGCCGGTGAGCGACGAAAAGCCGCCACTGGCGTAGATGATCGGATTATCGGGCGCGGCCGGATCGGTAATGACCAGCCCCTGAGTCCAATCGGGCAATCTGCGTCCCTGCAAATCCAGCAGGGTCGCCGCCTCTTCTTCCGTCAACAGCCTGTCCACCAGCATTCCATGGTTCCGTGATTGCCGCCTTTCAGGCGCGCCAACGCGCGCAAAGGCTCTTGGTTCAACGACATGCCCGCCATCCGGTCGCACCGCGCTCCGCCTGATCGAGGTGCAGATGGTCTCTGTGCGCCGCATTATAGTCGGGAGAAAGCACCGTCGAGAACAGATCGCATGCCCCGTCGCGCACCGCATGCAGGAAGGTTCCGTCCTTCCCCGCCGCTTTCCAGTCGCCGACAACGCTGATCCGCCGACCGTCGTCCAGCACGAACGCGGCGATGTCGATCGCATCGGCGGTGGCATGTTCGCTGAAGCCGCCGGTCGAGCGGCCGTACATGCGACGGCAGCTATAGGCGCCGAAATGCTCGATCCGCGCGACGCTGCGCCCGAGCAGGCGCTGCGCCTGCGGCTGGACGACATTCCATTCCCACAGCTTGAGCGCGGCAACCACCGGGCAGGAGGGCGCGACCGAAGCGGGCGACAGCGCTATCGCGCCCTGCATGGGTTTCAACCGCACCGCATCGGCATAGGCGCACCGGCCCGCTCCGCCCGGATCAAGCAGGACATGCCCCACGCCTGCCTGCGTCAGCAGCATGCGGCAGCGCTGCGGGTCGCCGGTCAGCGCCGGCAGCTTGCGGCCGGTGAACAGGCCAACCGGCTGGCCAAGGTCCAGCGGCGTCCAGGGCAGGTCCTGCGGCCGGTTGCGCAGGAAGGCCCAGCCGACGAAGGCCAGGCTCAGAAGAACGATCAGCCAGACGATCCGGCGGAACAGGCGATGCGTGCGGGCCACGCCCTAAGCACGCAGAACGGCCGCCATCGGTTCCGACGTGACCGGATATCCCAGGTGGGTGGGGATGCACAAAACTCTTCCGCCGTCCCGCTCCTCGATCCACGGGCGCACCTTCTCGATCGGGATCGACGCGGCATGGGCGCACAGGTCATCATAGCAGGCGAACTGGCCCAGCCGCTCCAGATTGCGGCGCGTGGGAAAGATGATCCGCGCCTCGCCCGCATCGCATCGCGCAAAGATGGCGGTGGCGCTGCCCCAGAACAGGTGCACATTCTCGTGATCGTCCACACTGGGTTCCTGATCTTCCGGCGCGCGCGCCAGGTAGAATCGGGTATCGTAGACGCGCGGCGCATTCTCGATACGGCCAGGATGCCAGCGCGCGAACGGCACCAGCGCGCTCAGGTCAAGCGACAGGCCGCGCGCCGCTATCAGATCGCCGAGCGGAACGCCCGATTCAAGCTCCGCGCGCATCTCCACCAGCATCGACATGTCGACGCCGCCGGCGATGCCGACGCCAAGCCCGCTCTCCTCCAGCGTTTCGCGAATGGCGGCGATCCGCGCCGCCGCCTCGTCCGGCTCCAGCCCATGATCGAGGCTCGCCGCGAGGTCATGATCGGCCGGGTCCACAGCGCCGCCGGGAAACACCAGCGCGCCGGCGGCGAACGCCATGGTAGAGGCGCGCTCCGTCATCAGGAACTCAGGCGCCTCGCCTGCCCGCTCGCGCACGATGATCACGGTCGCTGCCGGTCGGCCTTCATCTGTCGTATCGGTCATGCATCCGCTCTACGCGCGGCTCGGCGCGGCGGTAAAGGGGATGGATGATTTTCCGTGATCCATCCGTGGGAAGGATGGTGGAGCCTAGCGGGATCGAACCGCTGACCTCGTCATTGCGAACGACGCGCTCTCCCAGCTGAGCTAAGGCCCCGTAACGGAGCGCTGCCTATAGGCGAGCGATTCCCGGCTGGCAACAGTCTTTTGCGCGCCCACGGACTGATCTCGATCAAGACTGTCATCTAGTTGTCAAACGACGGAAATCCGCGCTCGTCAGGGCGTTGCCCCGGCAGGACATTACCCAGCCGTAACGCCCGGAACGATGCGCCGGGCGCTTCATTGATAGCGCGACGACGCACTGTTTCGCGTCGCCTGACAGACAAAAAGGAGACGGACGATGGGTTACCAAGGCGGACGCCGCTATGGCGGCAATGATCGCGGAACTTGGGATCGCGGAGTCGGGGATCGCGGAAGCTGGGATGGCGACAACCGCGCGCAGCGCGACTGGCGCGACGACCAGTCTTATCGCTACGGCACGCGCGGCCAGTTCGGCGGCCCCGACATTCGGCGCGAACCGCGCGGTTACGATCCCGATGATCGCGGCTTCTTCGATCGCGCCGGGGACGAGGTCCGTAGCTGGTTCGGCGATGAGGAGGCGGAGCGCCGCCGCGAATATGACGAATATTACAACCGCCCCTATGGCGACCCGCGCGACCAGTCGAGCCGTCTGGGCTATTCCTCGGCCGCGCGCAGCGACTATCTGCCCAATCGCGGCTATGCGCCCTACACCGGCGAACGCAGCGGCTATGGCAATGAAGATCATGGCTCGCGCATTCGTGGCTTCGGCCCGCAGCAGGATTATGGATCCCACCATGACTCCAACTATCAGGCCTGGCGTCAGCAGCGGATCGACGAACTCGACCGCGACTATCATGAATATTCGCGCGAGAATCGCGATCGCTTCAACAGCGAGTTCGGCACTTGGCGCACGCGCCGCGGCGAACAGCGGCAGGCGATCCAGCAGGTACGCGAGCATCATGAAGTGGTCGGCAGCGACGGCGAGCATGTCGGCAAGGTCGACAAGCTGCGCGGCGACCGCATCATCCTGACCAAGAGCGATCAGGACGCCGGCGGTGTCCACCACTCGATCCCGTCGAGCTGGATCAAGTCGGTCGACGCCACCAAGGTGACGCTGGAAAAGACTGCCGATCAAGCCCACGCCGCCTGGCGCGCCGAACGCGAGAACCAGGCGATGTTCGGCGGACGCGATGAGGATAGCGGCCGCTGGGACCAGGGCAGTGACGCCCGGACGTCCAGCTTCCAGACCTCACGCAACCGCTAAGGTCTCCCGCAGACCACGCGACACTGGCGCCCCTCCCTTTATCGGGAGGGGCGTTTTTCATGCCCGCCATCTTTCCCGCGCGGCATGGCCATGCCAGACGATGGGCATGCCCACGATCCTGCTGCTCACCATCTCAAACCTGTTCATGACGGTCGCCTGGTACTGGCACTTGAAGGGCGGCATGACCAAGCCGCTCGTCTGGGTCATCCTGATCAGTTGGGCCATCGCCTTCGTCGAATATTGCTTCGCCGTCCCCGCCAACCGCATCGGCTTCGCCAGCGGCTGGAGCGCAGGCCAGTTGAAGGTCATGCAGGAAGCGATCGCGCTGATCGTCTTCGGCGGCTTCATGGTGACGGTGCTGGGGGAGCCGCTGCACTGGCGGCATGCCGCCGCGTTCCTGTGCATCATGGCGGCGGTGGGGTTTCTGTTTGTGGGGCGCAATTGACCGGATCAAGGCAACAGCAGCGACGAATCCCCATAGCTGTAGAAGCGGTACTCGTCCGCGATGGCATGCGCGTAGGCCGCTTGCATTCGTTCCGTCCCCATCAGGGCCGATACCAGCATGAACAGCGTGGACTTCGGCAGGTGGAAGTTCGTCATCAGCCCGTCCACCACGCGGAACCGATAGCCCGGCGTGATGAAGATGCGCGTTTCGTCGGCGAACGGCCGCAGCAGCCCGTCCTCGCCCGCCGCACTCTCCAGCAGGCGCAGGCTGGTGGTGCCGACCGCGATCAGGCGTCCGCCGGCGGCGCGGGCGGCGTTCAGGCGGTCGCAGGTCGCCTGGTCGATGCGGCCCCATTCGGCGTGCATGCGATGATCGTCGGTGTCGTCGGCCTTGACCGGCAGGAAGGTGCCCGCGCCGACATGCAGCGTCAGCGTCTCGGTCGCCACCCCTCCCCCGGCCAGCCCCGCCATTAGCTCTGGCGTAAAATGCAGCGCGGCGGTGGGTGCAGCGACCGCGCCGTCCTCCCGCGCGAACATGGTCTGGTAATCGCTGCGATCGCGCTCGTCGGTCGGGCGCTTGCTGGCGATATAGGGCGGCAGCGGCATGCGCCCCGCCCGCTCCAGCAGCACCTCCACCGGCTCCTCGCCCTCGAAGTCCAGCGTCACGCCGCCATCCTCGTCGCGCGGCCCGGCGATGGCGGTGACGCCCGCACCGAAATCGATACGGTCGCCCGCGCGCACCCGCTTGGCGTTGCGCAGGAACGCCTGCCACTGGCGCAGCCCCTGCCGCTTGTGCAGCGTCGCGCCGATCCGCGCCTCGCCGCGCAGGCCCTCCAGCTGCGCCGGGATGACGCGGGTGTCGTTGAAGACCAGCACGTCGCCCGCGCGCAGCAGGCCGGGCAAGTCGCGCACGACATGATCGCGGATCGGCGCGTCGCCCGCGACCAGCATCAGCCGCGCGCTATCGCGCGGCGAGGCCGGGCGCAGCGCGATCCGCTCGGGCGGCAGGTCGAAATCGAACAGGTCTACGCGCATGACAGACGCGGCGCGAAGGCCGCCTTATTCGCCCGCAGGCGGGACCGGCGCGACCGGCAGGGTCGCCTGCGACGGGCCGTCGCTCTCGATCCAGGCGCGCAGGATCTTGGTCGGCGCGGCCGGCGGCTCGCCCGGCGCGATCGCGTCGACATATTGCATGCCCTCGATCACGCGGCCGAACACGGTATATTTCTTGTCGAGCTGCATGCGCGGCAGCAGCACGATGAAGAACTGGCTGTTCGCGCTGTTTTCCGACTGCGCGCGCGCCATCGACACCGTGCCGCGCAGATGCGGCAGCAGGTTGAACTCCGCGTTCAGGTCCGGCAGCTGCGAACCGCCGGTGCCGTCACCCTTGGGATCGCCGCCCTGCGCCATGAAGCCGGGGATCACGCGATGGAAGTTCAGGCCATTGTAGAAGCCCTGCCGCGCCAGCTGCTTGATCCGCTCGACATGGTTCGGCGCGACATCCGGACGCATCTGGATGCGCACGCGCCCACCGCTCGACAGGTCGAGGTCCAGCACATTAGTGGGATCGAGCGGGATGGTCGCGGGCGGGATTTTCTGGGCGGTCTCGCCCTCCAGCGCCTTGGCCGTATCCTCGGCCTTTTTCGCCGTCTCCTGCTTCTTGTAGTCCGCAGCCTGACCGCCGCCCTGCTGGGCGAACGCGGGCGCGGACGCGCTGAGCACGAAGGCGATCGCGGCAGTGCCGAACACCGAAGTCAAACGCATGAATGATGGCTTTCCAGATTTCCGAACGATTGCCCTGATAGCGCGCTCATCGCGCTTGGCAACTGAACGCAGGGTGAGCGGTGATTTAGGCGCCGCCCTTCAGGCCCAACTTGCGAACCCGTTCCTCCACTTCGTCGCGCACCACAGGGCTGACGAATTTGTGGATCGGCCCGCCATAGAGCGCGATTTCCTTGACCAGACGCGACGCGATCGGCTGCAATCCCACGTCCGCCATCAGGAATACGGTCTCGACCCGCGCGTTGATCTGCTGGTTCATGCCCGCCATCTGATATTCATATTCGAAGTCCGCCACGGCGCGCAGGCCGCGGATGATGACGCTGGCCCCCTGCGATTCGGCGAAGTCCATCAGCAGCGAGTTGAAGCCGGTCACGACGATTTCGGTGTCGATGTCCGCGCATTCGCGGCGCACCATCTCCAGCCGTTCCTCGTCGGAGAACATCGGCGACTTGCTGATGTTCGTCGTGACGCCGATCACCAGCTTGTCGACCAGCTTCGCGCCGCGCCGGATGATGTCCATATGGCCCAGCGTGATGGGATCGAACGTGCCGGGGTAGACCCCGGTCCTCAGCTTGCCCGCGCTCATCCTCTAACGGTCCCTTTCGATGATATAGTCCGCGATGGCGCGCAGCAGATC
Source organism: Sphingobium sp. (assembly GCA_044237945.1). GTDB lineage: Bacteria > Pseudomonadota > Alphaproteobacteria > Sphingomonadales > Sphingomonadaceae > Sphingobium. The sequence goes on from JBIIEH010000046.1 coordinate 19,163, forward strand.
GGCTTCATGCCCGTGTCCGTGCAGATGCGCCTTGGCCTGTTCAACGAGCAAGGCGGCCTGTTCCCGCGCCCTCTCCACGCCGAGCAGCGACACGAAGGTCTGTTTGCCGGCCGCCGCGTCCTTGCCCAGCGCCTTGCCGGCGAGCGCCTCGTCGCCCTCCACGTCGAGCAAATCGTCGGCGATCTGGAAGGCAAGGCCGATGTCGCGGGCATAGCCGCGTAGGCCCTTGCGCCCCTCCGGCGGCACCCGCGCCAGGATCGCCCCCGCCTCAACGCAGAAGCCGATCAGCGCGCCGGTCTTCAATTGCTGCAGGCGCGTGATGGTGGCGAGGTCGAAGCTGGCGGTTTCCGCCGCCAGGTCCATCATCTGCCCGCCGGCCATGCCAGCAGGACCACTGGAAATCGCCAGCGCGCGCACCAGTTCGATGCGCACGAACGGGTCGGGATGGGTCTCCTCGTCGGACAGTATCTCGAACGCCAGATCGTGCAGGCAATCGCCGGCCAGGATCGCCGCCGCTTCATCAAATGCCTTATGCACCGTCGGCTTGCCCCGACGCAGATCGTCATCGTCCATCGCCGGCAGGTCGTCATGGACCAGCGAGTAGACGTGAATGCATTCGATCGCGAGGCCGACGCGCAGCGCGGCCTCTTCCGACACGTTGAACAGGTCGCAGGTCGCCTGCACCAGCAACGGGCGCAACCGCTTGCCGCCGCCGATCGCGGCGTGGCGCATCGCCTGATACAACCGCGCGCGCGGATCGTCCGGCACGAGCAGCAAGCTGTCGAACGCCCGGTCGATCGCCGCCGCCGTCACCGCCGCCCGCGCCGAAACGAGCGTTGCGGCCGGCGCGTCGTCGCTGATGGCGGCGGTCATGCGGGTCAGTCCGCGCCGAAGGGCGTCGCGCCCGTCACCGCGCCGCCCGCGTCGATGCCCAGCTTCGCGATCCGCGCCTCGGCCGCCTGCAACCGCTCCAGGCACCGCTTGCGCAGTTCCTCGCCACGCGCATAGAGCGCGATCGACTCGTCCAGCGGCACGTCGCCGCTTTCCAGCCGCCGCACGATATTTTCCAGCGCGCGCAGCGCGTCCTCGAAGGACAGGGTCGATGCGTCCGGCTGGTTGCTGTTCTCTTGCGTCATCGCCCATGCATTGGCCCCGGTGGCCGATATGGTCAAGGGTTGCGGGCGCATCCTGCCGCGCCCGTCATCAGAGCGTCATCCCGCTGCGGCACGGCCATGGCGGAATGACGGCAGTTTTGCGTTGACGGGTCATGTTGCACGTGCACATAAAAGGATCGCTATGAAACTCTATATCCCCCTCGTCGCCGTCGCCAGCATTGCCCTGCTGTCGGCCTGCAACAACAACGACCAGCCTGAAGTCGTCGGCGGCCCCGCCGATCCGATGGCCGCGCAGCTCGCCAACGCCGCGCCGGTCGAGCTGCCGCCTTCGGTCAAGACCAGCCTGCAATATCGCTGCAAGGACAACAGCCTGGTGTTCGTCGACTTCATGAGCGACGACAAGACCGCCATCCTGCGCACCGAAAAGGACGGCAGCCCCACCAAGCTGACCGCCGCCGAGCCGGGCAAGCCCTTCATCGCCGATGGCGGCTACGAAGTCACCGGATCGGGCAAGCAGATCACCGCCAATGTCGCAGGCAAGGGTTCGCTCAGCTGCAAGGCGTAAGCCTGCGCTCCTCCTGACATTCAAGGGTCGGTCCTGCGGGGCCGGCCCTTTTTTTATTGTCGATCCCGGCGGGAACCCACCTCTCCACGCGCGACTGAACCACCATGCCGCACCGTGGGTCCCCGCTTTCGCGGGGATGACGATGCGAATAAGGTGACGACATGTACGAACGCCAACCCTGCGTCTACATCCTCGCCAGCCAGCGCAATGGCACGCTTTACATCGGCGTCACATCAGACCTCATCCGCCGCATCCACGACCATCGCAGCAATGCCGTACCCGGCTTCACCCGCGACTATGGCGTCTATCGCCTGATGTGGTTCGAGCAGCATGGCACGATGGAGGAAGCGATCCTGCGCGAGAAGCGGCTCAAGAAATGGAATCGCGCGTGGAAAATCAGTCTCATAACGGACTTGAATCCGCATTGGGACGACTTGGCGATCGGCCTCGGCTTCCCACGCCTTCCCGATTAGCCCGGCCCTCGTCCATCAAACCCGTCATCCCCGCGCAGGCGGGGACCCACATCTCCGCACACGACTTGATCGCCATGACGCGCCGTGGATTCCCGCTTCTGCGGGAATGACGAGAAAAGATACGGATTGGCTTTGCTGACCACCCCACCATTGCCGACTCCCCCCTCCCCCGCTAAAGGCGCGGGCATGTCCAGCACCGCCAGCCAAATCACCCCGGAAATCGTCGCCGAACACGGCCTTTCCACGGAAGAATATGACCGCGTCCTGCACGCGCTGGGGCGGGAGCCGAACCTCACCGAACTCGGCATCTTCTCGGTCATGTGGTCGGAGCATTGCAGCTACAAAAGCTCCAAAATCCACCTGATGAAGCTGCCCACCACCGGCCCGCAGGTCATCTGCGGCCCCGGCGAGAATGCCGGCGTCGTGGATATCGGCGACGGTCAGGCGGCGATCTTCAAGATGGAGAGCCACAACCATCCGAGCTACATCGAACCCTATCAGGGCGCGGCGACCGGCGTGGGCGGCATTTTGCGCGACGTCTTCACCATGGGCGCGCGACCGATCGCCAACATGAACGCGCTGCGCTTCGGTCGGCCCGATCATCCGAAGATGAAGCATCTCATCAGCGGCGTGGTGCGCGGCATCGGCGGCTATGGCAATTGCGTGGGCGTGCCGACCGTGGGCGGCGAGGTGAATTTCCATCCGCGCTACAATGGCAACATCCTTGTGAACGCCATGGCGATTGGCA
>JBIIEH010000047.1:0-20780 GCA_044237945.1 Sphingobium sp.
GCCGACGCCGGCAAAGCCATATTCGGTGATCGGCGTGTCGATGACGCGCTTGCCGCCGAATTCCTCCAGCAGGCCCTGCGTCACCTTGTACGCGCCCTGATATTCGGCGACTTCCTCGCCCATCACGAAGACGCGGTCGTCGCGGCGCATTTCTTCTGCCATGGCGTCGCGCAGCGCTTCGCGCACGGTGGTCTTGACGTATTCCGTGCCCTCCGGGATCGCCGGATCGGCCACGGACGCCTTGACGTCGCTGGCGAGCTTCGACGTGCCGCTTTCGGCCTTCTTCGGGGCTTCCTCGGCCTTGGGTTCTGCCTTGGGCGCTTCTTCCCTGGCGGCGGGCGCCTCGGCCTTCGGCGCCGGCGCAGGCTCTTCGCCTTCGCCAGCCCCATCACCGGACATCGTCGCGATGACGGTGCCGACCTTCACGCCCTCGGTGCCCTCGGCGATCATGATCCGGCCGATCTTGCCTTCGTCGACCGCCTCGAACTCCATCGTCGCCTTGTCGGTCTCGATTTCGGCCAGGATGTCGCCCGACTGGACGTCATCGCCTTCCTTGACCAGCCACTTGGCCAGCGTGCCTTCCTCCATGGTGGGGGACAGCGCCGGCATCTTGATCTCGATACCCATCAATAGCTCTCCACCAGCACGTCGGTATATAGTTCCTTCAGGTCAGGCTCGGGCGAGCTTTCGGCGAAATCGGCCGCCTCGCCCACGATCTTGCGCACCTGCGTGTCGATGCCCTTGATGTCTTCCTCGCTGACGCCGGCGGCGATCAGCGCCTTCTTGACGCCTTCGATCGGGTCGGACTTCTCGCGCATTTCCTGCACTTCCTCGCGCGAGCGGTACTTCGCCGGGTCGGACATGGAGTGGCCGCGATAGCGGTAGGTCTTCATTTCCAGCAGGATCGGGCCGTTGCCGGCCTGCACCCACTTGAGCGCCTCCTCGGTCGCGCCGCGCACTGCCAGCACGTCCATGCCGTCGACCTGGATGCCGGGGATGCGGAAGCTCTCGCCACGGCGATAGAGCTGATCCTCGGACGAGGCGCGGTTGACGCTGGTGCCCATGGCGTACTGGTTGTTCTCGATCACGAAGATCATCGGCAGCTTCCACAGCTCGGCCATGTTGAAGCTCTCGTAGACCTGGCCCTGATTGGCCGCGCCGTCTCCGAAATAGGCGACGCACACGCCGCCATCATCCTTGTACTTGTGGCTGAAGCCAAGGCCGGTGCCGAGCGACACCTGCGCGCCGACGATGCCGTGGCCGCCGTAGAATTTATGCTCGACGCTGAACATGTGCATCGAACCGCCCTTGCCGCGCGAAATGCCCGCCTCGCGGCCGGTCAGCTCAGCCATAATGAGCTTGGGATCGATGCCATAGGCCAGCATGTGGCCATGGTCGCGATAGCCGGTGATGACGCTGTCCTTGCCGGGTTCGAGCGCCGACTGGATGCCGACCGCGACCGCTTCCTGGCCGATATAGAGGTGGCAGAAGCCGCCGATGAAGCCGAGGCCATAAAGCTGGCCGGCCTTTTCCTCGAAACGGCGGATGAGGACCATCTGCCGATAGAATTCAACGAGTTCGTCCTTGGTCGCCTGATAGGGTTCCGGGGATTCAGGACGGACGCGGTTGTGGTCCGCGCCGGGCTTGGTCATCTGGGGCTTGGCCGCAGCGGCGCGGGGGGCCGCCTTCGCACGCGGTGTTGTTGGTTTCGCCAAAATTTGGGTCCTCTGGTGGGTGGCACAGGAAGGAAGCCCCGAATTAGGCCAGAGGGGCGCGGATTGCAACGGCAGGCAAGACGCAAATGCCGCGTGGTGAACAGGAATCCGGCAGCAATCCGCCGGACATCAACCGGCGGGCAATCAGTTCAGCGGGACGATGACCTCGTCATGACGCACGACGCCCAGCTGCCGGCGGATGAGTTCGTCCGCGAGATCGGGATCGACATGGCGCGGGTCCAGCCCGTCGACCCGGTTGCGCAATTCGGCGCGCGCCTGCTCGACCCGCGCGAGGTCAGCCCGCGCCATGTGCAGCTGCCGCGAATAGGCGCCCCAGGCGAGCACGCCATTGGACCCCAGCACGACATAGCCCGCGAAGAACAGGAGCAGCAGGATCGCGATCGCCGGACCGAAGGCCGAGAACAGAAGTGACCGTAATTTCGCGATTTGCGCCATGGGCCTTCAGGAATCACAGACACCGGCGTGCCGCAAGTCAAAAATGGTTAACTTGCGGCAAACCGAGTCGAAAGTCTAAATCGGGGGTCGATCAGCGGAAGATCGAGCGTCCCGCATAGCGCGCCACCGCGCCCAGCTCTTCCTCGATCCGGATCAGCTGGTTGTACTTGGCGAGCCGGTCCGAGCGGGCCAGCGAGCCGGTCTTGATCTGGCCGCAGTTGGTGGCGACCGCCAGGTCGGCGATGGTCGCGTCCTCGGTCTCGCCCGAACGGTGCGACATGACGTTGGTGTAGCGGGCGCGGTGCGCCAGCTCGACCGCCGCCAGGGTCTCGGTCAGCGAGCCGATCTGGTTGACCTTCACCAGCATGGAGTTGGCGAGGCCCTTTTCGATGCCCATGGCGAGGCGCTTGGGGTTGGTCACGAACAGGTCGTCGCCGACCAGCTGCACCTTGTTGCCGATCTTGTCGGTCAGCGCCTTCCAGCCCTCGAAGTCGTCTTCGCTCATGCCGTCCTCGATCGACTTGATCGGATAGTCGGCGGTCAGCGCGGCGAGATAGTCGGCCATCTCGACCGGGCTGAGCGACAGGCCCTCGCCCGAAATCTCGTACTTGCCGTTCTTGAAGAATTCGGTCGCGGCGCAATCCAGCGCCAGCACCACGTCGTCGCCCGGCGTGTAGCCCGCCTTCTCGATCGACAGCATGATGAAGTCGAGCGCGTCGCGGGTCGATGCGATGTTGGGGGCAAAGCCACCTTCGTCGCCGACTGCCGTGGCCAGGCCCTTGTCGTGCAGGCCCTTCTTGAGCGTGTGGAAGATTTCCGAACCGATCCGGACGGCGTCGGCGATGCTGTCCGCGCCGACCGGCATGATCATGAATTCCTGGAAGTCGATCGGGTTGTCGGCATGCTCGCCGCCATTGATGATGTTCATCATCGGCACCGGCAGCACATGCGCCGACACGCCGCCGACATAGCGATAGAGCGGCAGGCCGCGCGCATCCGCCGCCGCCTTGGCCACCGCGAGCGACACACCCAGAATGGCGTTGGCGCCCAGGCGCGACTTGTTCTCCGTGCCATCCAGCGCGATCATCGCGGCGTCGACTTCGCCCTGGTCCTCGGCGTCGAGACCGACGATCTCCTCGGTAATTTCGCCATTGACGGAGGCGACCGCCTCCAGCACGCCCTTGCCCAGATATTTGCTCTTGTCGCCGTCGCGCTTCTCGGCGGCTTCATAAGCGCCGGTCGATGCGCCCGAAGGCACGGCGGCGCGGCCGAAGCTGCCATCCTCCAGCATCACGTCGACCTCAACCGTCGGATTGCCGCGGCTGTCGAGGATCTGGCGGGCGTGGACGTCGAGAATGGCGGTCATGGTCGCTCCCTATAGGCTGGAAGAATGTGCCGAACGGCGTGCATTTGCGCACCGCTTAGCCAGCGCTACGCCCCTTGGCAATGTCGAGGGGGTTGCCATCCCCACGAAAATGCCCATGCTCAAAAGATGTAACGGCATCGGAACTGTTTCCGGGGCAGGAGCATTAGGGTTTCGAGACGACAACCCTTATCGCTGACCGCGATCGCTGGTCGAGCGCATTGTATTTTCTAGGGAGACCGACACCGATGGCCGACACTCCAGAGACCCCGCCCGTAAAGCGCGCCAAGAAGGCCGCCGACAAGCCGGTCAAGGCGAAGCCGGTCAAGGGTTCGGTCGTGACCAAGGCCGCCGCGCCGGTCAAGGCCGCTCCGGTCAAGACCGCCGCCACGCGCAAGGCTCCGTCGAAGCCCGGCAACGGCGCCGCCGCCAAGGGCTGGGCCGCGCAGATCGCGCCCTTGAAGGCCCAGGCCGAAAAGGCGGCGAAGAGCGCCGTGGAACAGATCGCCCCGCTCAAGGAGCAGGCCGAGAAGGCCGCGAAGAACGCCGCCGAGAAGCTGTCCGCCGTCGACTGGAAGGCGCATATCGATCCGCTGAAGGAACAGGCAGGCAAGACCGCCATGTCCGCCGCCGGCGTCGCCAAGGACAAGACCGGCACGGCGATGAGCAGCCTGGCCAAGCTGATCACCGACACCGCCGGCACGGTCGACGCCAAGCTGGGTCCGCAATATGGCGATTATGCGCGTCAGGCCGCCGAGCAGGTCGCCAGCGCCGCCAAGACGCTGGACAGCAAGGATGTCGACCAGTTGCTGGACGAAGCCAAGGATTTCGTGCGCAAAAGCCCCGCAGTCGCCATCGGTGCGGCGGCGGTGGTCGGCTTCGTGCTGATGCGGCTGGCCAAGGGTTCGGGCGACGACGGCGCGGCGTAAGGCTGCCCTTTCCGGCTGGTGACTTGAATTGAAATGAGCGGAGGGCAGGTGACGCAGGAAACAGCGGAACCGGCGGCACTGCCGCATATCGACGGCGATGAAGCCGCTAGCGAGCCGGGTGTAGGCGAGAGTTTCGCCCGCCTGTACGCCGATGGTCGCGCTTATGCCGAAGCGGAAATCGCCAAGCAGAAGGCGCGCGCCGGCATCGTCGCCGGTGCGGTGCGAACGGTCGCGGTGCTGGCCGTGGTCGCGATCGTCCTGCTGTTCGCCGCGATCGTCGCCGCGCTGGTCGGTCTGGTGCTGGCGTTGACGCCGGTGCTGGGCGCGTTGGGCGCGACAGGTGCGGTGTTTGGTGGGACGTTGCTGGTCGTGCTGTTGTTACTGTTGCTCGCCAAATTCAGGATCGATCGCATGAACCGGGATCTGCGCCCATGAGCGCCGCCGACCGCTATCGCGCCGCTATCGTCGACGCGCAGGAAAAGAAGGCGCGCTTTCTGGACAGCGCCGCCGCCGCGAAGGCACGGGTGTCACCGGCCCGCCTCAAGCAGGATGTAAAGACCGCCATCGGCAACAAGGCAAGCAACGCCGTCGCGGGCGTGCGCCAGCGCCCATGGGCGTTCGGCGCGGCCGGGGCGGCGCTGGTCCTCTATATGGCGCGCCGGCCGATCGGGAGCCTTTTGCGCAAGCTGTACGTTCGTGCAAGAACTGGACAATGGGAGACACAAGATGGCTGACATCCGCGCGCAAATGAGCCGCGTCCGCGAGGCGGCGAACGACATGGCCGAAACCACGTCCACCCGGATCAAGGATGGTGCCGACAAGGCCCGCGAAGGCGCAAGCGACCTGATCGAGACCGGCAAGGATGCGTATAGCGACGCGAAAGAGAAGACCCAGCGCGCCGCCAGCCGGGCGAACGAGATCATCACCGAGCATCCCGTTGCGGCCGTCGCCGGCGCTGTGATCGTCGGCGCGGTGATCGCCTATGCCTTTCCCCGCAGCCGCCGCGCGATGAAGGCGGTGCCCGGATTGCTGACCACCGCGGGCGCGGGCATCGTCGAAGCCGCCCTTGCAGCGCGCGCGGCTGCCGCCGACCATGCCGAAACGGTCAAGGCCGGCGCAGGCAAAGCCTATCACGCCGCCATCGACGGCGCGAGCGAGGCCGCCAGTGCGGCGCGCGATGTCGCTTCGTCGGCGAAGGACAGCGCGGTTTCTGCTGATATCGCCGGCAAGGCGTCGCGGCTGGCGGACGATATTCTGGCGCTGGTCGCCGACAAGGCGGAAGCGGTCAGCGATGCGTTGAAGGCGCGATTGCCGAAAAGGTAACCGCTTCGGCCTATTATGCATCCATTCGTCGGGGCGTGGTTCTTGGAGGACCGCGCCCCGGTTGCTAACGACGGCGTTTCACGCAGGATAGAATAAGGGGCACGCGAATGAGCAAGATGCATCTGGTAATGGGCGGCAAGGTCAAGGACCCGCAGGGCCTGGAGTTCGTGGACCTGGAAAAGGTCGAACTGGTCGGCGTGTTTCCCGACTATGCGTCGGCCGTCTCCGCCTGGCGCGGCGCGGCGCAGCGCACGGTCGATGACGCGGCGATGAAGTTCGTGATCGTCCACCTGCACCGCCTGCTGGAGCCGGAACTGCCGGAAGCATAACAGGCAACGGGCCGCGCCAGCCGCGCGGCCCTTACTGCACCAGCCGCGGCCGTTTGCGAAAACGCCAGCGCAGGAGCGGCCGCGTCAGAACAAGCCCCGCCAGGAAGCCGCCGACATGCGCGGCGATGGCGATGCGGCCTATATCGCCGAAGCCGCCGGCCGTGGCGACGCCCAGCATCAGCTGGACCACGATCCACGCCGTCGCCAGCCACGCGATCCGCACGATGCTGGCTGAAAACGGCCCTACCCGCTTCACTTCCTGCCGGCTGTAGAGCAGCGCGTAGGCGCCAAGGATCGCGGAGATCGCGCCGCTCGCGCCGACCATGGGCGCAGTCGCCGCTGGATCGACCAGCCATTGGGCCAGACATGCCCCATAGGCGCCGATGACATAGAGCAGCAGCGTCGCGCCCTTGTCGAACACATGTTCGACCTGCCGGCCGCAGAAGACCAGCATCAGCATGTTGAAGCCGATGTGCAGCCAGCCGGCATGCAGGAATGTGCAACTGATCGGCGTCAGCCACGCCGGCACGGCCAGCATGCCCGCGAGCGGATCGGGACCCGTGATCCGGGCGGGAATGAACCCGCCCAGCACCGCCGCCTGATCGATCATCCCGCCCATCAGCGTGACTAGGAACACGGCGACGCTGGCCACCGCGATCCCGTTCGTCATCCTGCCGGCGGACGGTTTCACGGGCGTCAGATGAACGCGATCTTGTCGACGAGGTAGAATTTGTCGCCGGCGGGCACCGAAACCTCGACTTCCTCACCGACCTGACGGCCGATCAGCGCACGGCCCAGCGGGCTGTTATAGCTGATCATGCCCGCCTTGGCGTCCGCCTCGGCCTGGCCAACGATCTGGTACTTCACCGGCTTGTCGTCCTCGTCGAGCAGCGTCACCGTCGCGCCGAACACGATCTTGTCACCCGACAGCGTCGTGGGATCGATGATCTGTGCGCGGGACAGCTTGTCCTCGAGATCGCCGATCGTCGCCTCTACCTGGCCCTGACGCTCCTTGGCGGCGTGATATTCGGCATTTTCGGAAAGGTCGCCATGGGCGCGCGCTTCCTCGATGGCGTCGACGATCAATGGACGTTCGGCCTTGAGTTCGCGCAGCTGCGCATTGAGCTTGTCATAGCCCATCTGCAACATCGGCATCTTCTCAACGGTCGCCATGAATCCGGGTCCTTAAATGAAATACTTCCCTTTGACGGCCCCCGACATGAGGGCCGCCCGCGCGCGCTTTCCTGTGCAGGGGATCAGGCTTGCGACGTTGGATAATAGGACTGGAGCGAGCGCACTTCAAGGGCGTGGTCCCGCAGCGCCTCGATCGCATCGACCGCCGCAACGCTGGCCGCGGCGGTGGTGAAACTGGCCACCTTCTGCCGCAGCGCGGATGTGCGGATGGCCTTGCTGTCCTTGAGCGACTGCCAGCCTTCGGTGGTGTTGAAGATCAGGTCCACGCCGCCGTCGACGATGCGATCGACGATGTGCGGACGCCCCTCCGCCACCTTGTTGACCAGCTCCACCGGCAGGCTATTTTCCTCCAGATAGCGGGCGGTGCCGCCGGTCGCGATCAGGTTGAAGCCCATGTCCACCAGCTTGCGCGCGGCGGGCAGGATCACCGGCTTGTCACCGTCCTTCAAGGAGATGAACACCGTGCCGCTGGTCGGCAGCACCATGCCCGCGCCCAACTGCGCCTTGGCGAAGGCGGTGGCAAAATCGCTATCGATTCCCATGACTTCGCCGGTGCTCTTCATTTCCGGCGACAGCACCGGATCGACGCCGGGGAAGCGGCCGAAGGGGAAGACGGCTTCCTTGACGGCGACATGATCGATCGCGTTGCGGTCGATCACCGGCAGGTTTTTCAGCTTCTCGCCGGCCATCACGCGGCTGGCGATCTTGGCGATGGGCGTGCCGATCGCCTTGGCGACGAAGGGCACCGTGCGGCTGGCGCGCGGGTTCACCTCGATCAGGTAGACCTCCCCATCCTTGACCGCGAACTGGATGTTCATGAGGCCCCGGACGCTGAGCGCACGGGCCAGCACATCGGTCTGCCGCTCGATCTCCGCGATGATGTCGGCGGGCAGGCTGTAGGGCGGCAGCGAGCAGGCACTGTCCCCGGAATGGACACCTGCCTCCTCGATATGCTGCAGAACGCCGGCCACGACGACATCGTCGCCGTCGCACAGGGCGTCCACATCCACCTCGGTCGCGTCGCGCAGATACTGGTCGATCAGCACGGGCGATTCGCCCGACACCTGCACGGCGGTGGTGATATATTCCTCAAGCTGGGCCTGGCCGTCGACGATCTCCATCGCGCGGCCGCCCAACACATAGGAAGGCCGCATCAGCACCGGATAGCCGATGCGGTTGGCGACGTTGATCGCCTCCTCCCGGCTGCGGGCGATGCCGTTGGCGGGCTGGCGCAGTTTCAGCTTGTCGATGAGGGCAGCGAAGCGCTCCCGGTCCTCGGCCAGGTCGATCGCGTCGGGGCTTGTGCCCAGGATCGGGATGCCCGCATCCTCCAGCGCCTGCGCCAGCTTGAGCGGCGTTTGGCCGCCAAACTGCACGATCACGCCGACCAGCTCGCCGGTCGACTTTTCGAGTTCCAGGATTTCCAGCACGTCCTCGGCCGTCAGCGGTTCGAAATAGAGCCGGTCGGACGTGTCGTAATCGGTCGAAACGGTCTCCGGGTTGCAGTTGACCATAATCGTCTCATAGCCGACGTCGCTCAGCGCAAAGCAGGCGTGGACGCAGCAATAATCGAACTCGATCCCCTGCCCGATCCGGTTCGGCCCGCCGCCCAGAATGACGACCTTGCGCCGGTCGGTGGGCTGCGCCTCATTCTCCGCCTCGCCGAAGATCGGCGCTTCATAGGTGGAGTACATGTACGGCGTCTTCGCCTCGAACTCGGCGGCGCAGGTGTCGATGCGCTTGAACACCGGGCGCACGCCCAGCTTGTGGCGCAGCTTGCGCACCTCGTCTTCGGTCACGCCGCCGGTCATGGCGACGACCGCCTCGTGGATCAGGCCGGAGCCGCGCGCGATGCCGCGCTCCATGCCGCGCAGGTTCGCGGACTTGAGCGCCAGCCAGGCGAGGCGCTTGTCGGAAAAGCCCATCGCCTTCAGCCGCCGCATGCCGTCCGCATCGCGCGGCAGGCCGTTCTCCAGCACTTCGCTTTCCGCGTCGACGATTTCCTTGATCCGCTCCAGGAACCAGGGGTCGAACTTCGCGATGGCGTTGATTTCCGCGACGGTCAGACCCTCACGCAGCGCCTGCGCCGCCACCAGCAGGCGGTCGGGCGTCGGCTGCGCGAGCGCGGCGATGATGTCGTCCTTGGGCGCGCCGACCAGATGATCGACCTGGTTGAAGCCGGACAGGCCCGTCTCCAGACCGCGCAGCGCCTTCTGCATGGACTCATGGATGTTGCGGCCGATCGCCATCACCTCGCCGACCGACTTCATCGCCGTGCCCAGCAGCGGCTCGGCGCCCTTGAACTTCTCGAAGGCAAAGCGCGGGATCTTCGTGACGACATAATCGATGGTCGGCTCGAATGACGCCGGCGTCGCGCCGGTGATGTCGTTCTCGATCTCGTCGAGCGTGTAGCCCACGGCCAGCTTCGCCGCGACCTTGGCGATCGGGAAGCCGGTGGCCTTCGACGCCAGCGCCGAGGAACGCGACACGCGCGGGTTCATCTCGATGACGATCAGGCGGCCGTCCTTCGGATTGACCGCGAACTGCACGTTGGAACCGCCTGTTTCGACGCCGATTTCCCGGAGCACCGCGATCGATGCATTGCGCATGATCTGATATTCCTTGTCGGTCAGCGTCAGCGCCGGCGCGACGGTGATGGAATCGCCGGTGTGGACGCCCATCGGATCGACATTCTCGATCGAGCAGATGATGATGCAGTTGTCGTTGCGATCCCGCACGACCTCCATCTCATATTCCTTCCAGCCAAGGAGGGACTCCTCGATCAGGACTTCCGTGGTCGGCGAGGCGTCCAGCCCCTCCATCACGATGCGCTTGAACTCGTCGCGATTGTACGCGATGCCGCCGCCGGTGCCGCCCATGGTGAAGCTCGGCCGGATGATCGAGGGCAGACCCGTGAAGTCCAGCGCGTCCATCGCCTCTTCGAGCGTATGCGCGATGCGCGAGCGGGCGGATTCCAGCCCGATCTTGTCCATCGCATCGCGGAACTTGATCCGGTCCTCCGCCTTGTCGATCGCCTCGGCGTCCGCGCCGATCATCTGCACGCCGAACTTCTCCAGCGTGCCGTCATTGAACAGCGCCAGCGCCGTGTTCAGCGCCGTCTGCCCGCCCATGGTCGGCAGCACCGCATCCGGCCGCTCCTTCTCGATGATCTTCGCCACGATCGCGGGCGTGATCGGCTCGACATAGGTCGCGTCGGCAAATTCCGGGTCGGTCATGATCGTGGCCGGATTGGAATTGACCAGGATGATGCGATAGCCCTCCTCCTTCAGCGCCTTGACCGCCTGCGTGCCCGAATAATCGAACTCGCACGCCTGGCCGATGATGATCGGGCCAGCGCCGATGATGAGGATGGAGGAGATGTCGGTGCGTTTGGGCATTATAGTATATTTTCCAAGATTATTTCGAAGAGGGCAATTAGGCGATCAACGCCCAATTCGATAGCCTTGTCTTTTAACTTCGTGCCAATGTCCCTTAAGACTTTTAATACTGTGTCACGAATAAATCCGGCACGAATTTTCTCAGGTCGCAACCCTGCCTGCGAAGCTTCAAGTTCGGCAGACAATCGTTCACGATCATCACCCAACTCAGTCGCAATTTCATTACTTGTCCTTAGCTTTTCAGACAATGATTGCATTGCGGATTCAATTTCAATCCGCTCTGGAGAGTTGTGAAGTAAAGTTACGGTTCTATCAGATGCAGGCACAGGCGATTGCTCTGAAATTCGATCATCGTGCTCATTTTCGTCCTGAGGAGCGTTCAACTCCTCCCAAAATCGCTCGTTTCCAAACACATTCTCTAGCCAAGGACGCTTAGCACGCAACGCGATCCCAAGTGGACTTGCAGGAATAACCTGCGCAACTTCTTTGAATTGCGAAGAAAACGCTGTCTTTTGAACCGTAATATAAGTACCTGCAAATTGATCATTATCTACAGATAGAAGCTTTCCATCACCCATCCTCTCCAATGCGTCCGAGATAGCGTCGTCACTTATTTCATAACCGTAGGCCTCCAGAAATAGCATCTGAAAGTCCTTTAATCGATTTAGAGATTTTACGGAATCTGCCGACAAATCTAATATCGCAAGAGCAAGTCCTGCCACAACATAAGCGACCGGGGCGTAGCTCTGCTCAGTTTTTTCCTGGTCGGTGTCAGTCACCGCAACCCCTCCACAAATCGCTTGAACAGATAGAAACTATCCTGCGGCCCCGGCGAGGCTTCGGGGTGGTACTGGACCGAAAACGCATTCTTATCCGTCAGTTCGATGCCGCAATTGCTGCCGTCGAACAGCGACACATGGGTCGCGACCGCATTGGCGGGCAGCGTGTCCACATCCACCGCGAAGCCATGGTTCATCGACGTGATCTCGACCAGACCATCGCTCAGCCGCTTGACCGGATGGTTCGCGCCACGATGGCCCTGATGCATCTTGATCGTCTTCGCGCCCACGGCGAGGCCGAGCAACTGATGGCCGAGGCAGATGCCGAAGATCGGCACATTCTCGGTCAGCAGCGCCGCGATCACCGGCACCGCATAAACGCCGGTCGCCGCCGGATCGCCCGGGCCGTTGGAGAGGAACACGCCATCGGGCTTCAATTCCATGACCTGCTCGAAGGTCGCCGTCGCGGGCAGCACGGTGACGCGCGCGCCGGCCTTCACCAGGTTGCGGAAAATGTTGTTCTTCGCGCCGAAGTCCAGCGCCACGACATGCGGGCGCGGGCTGGGCACGGGGGCCTGATCCTCGGTGAAAAGCATCGGCTCGCCATCGACGCCCACCGCCGGGAAGCCGGCCGCGACCGTCTCGATCTTGTCGGTCGCGTCGACATCATAGCCCTCAGCCAGAGTCCAAGGGCCGTCCTTCCACAGCCGCGTCTCCTGCCCCGTGACTTCGATGGCGAGGTCCATGCCCTCCAGCCCCGGCCAGCCCGCCGCTTTCGCCGCCAGCGCGGCAAGGTCGAACTTCCCATCGGGATCATGCGCGATCACGACATTGGGCGCGCCCTTTTCCCGGATCATGCGGGTCAGCGCGCGGGTATCGACGCCGGCGATGCCGATGCGCCCGTTCGCGGCCATCCACTGGTCGAACGCCATGACGTTGCGAAAATTGCTGGGCGCGGTCACATCCTCGCGCACCACGCAGCCCAGTGCGTAAGGCGACGCCGCCTCGACATCGTCCAGGTTGGTGCCGACGTTTCCAATATGGGGGAAAGTGAAGGTGATGATCTGCCCGGCATAGCTCGGATCGGTCATGATCTCCTGATAGCCGGTGATCGCCGTGTTGAAGCAGAGTTCGCCCACCGCATCGCCCTGCGCGCCGAAGCCGCGGCCGAACACCGCGCTGCCATCGGCGAAAACCACGACGCCTGTTGCGCCTTTGGGCA
Organism: Sphingobium sp.; assembly: GCA_044237945.1. GTDB lineage: Bacteria > Pseudomonadota > Alphaproteobacteria > Sphingomonadales > Sphingomonadaceae > Sphingobium. The sequence goes on from JBIIEH010000047.1 coordinate 12,709, forward strand.
CGGTGAGGGTCTTGGCGTCAGCCATGGCGGGTGCGTCCTTATGCTTTTGCGGGAACCCGTCGAGTGCGGGTTAAACGGCCGGTCACCTAGGCCCCGCCGCCCGCAGGGTCAACGCCTGTAAAAAAATTCATTTCGCATTATATCTGTCTCTTTCCGACAGACACAGGATTCGTTCGCCCATGATTCGCGAAACCATAAAGAGCGCGCAGGTCACCGCCATGAAGGCCGGCGAAAAGGACCGCCTGGCCGCCGTGCGCCTGATCCTGGCGAAGCTGAAGGACAAGGACATCGAACTGCGCACCGCGTCCAGCGTGCCGGACGACGATGTCGTGGTCGTGGACGTGCTCCAGAAGATGGCCAAGCAGCGCCGCGAATCGATCGAGATGTTCAAGAGCGGCGGCCGCGAGGAACTGGCGGCGAAGGAACAGGCCGAGCTGGACGTGATCGAGGGCTTCCTGCCGAGCCAGATGAGCGAGGAAGAAACCACCGCCGCGATCCTGGCGATCAAGGCGGAGGTCGGCGCGGAGAGCGTCAAGGATATGGGCAAGGTGATGGCGGTGCTGAAGGAGCGCCATGGCAGCGTCATCGACATGAGCAAGGCGAGTGGGCTGGTGAAGGCGGCGCTTAGCTGAGGCAAACAAAAGCCCCTCCCTTCCAAGGGAGGGGTTGGGGTGGGTGATGGCGCTACGCATCAACGCAAGACTAGGCCAATTCGCCCGCGACAATCGCCGCGAGCCAAGCGAATATGAAGCGCGCATCTGGCACCATCTGCGTGTCTCTCGGCTCGGCGGCTTCAAGTTTCGCCGGCAGGCCGTCATCGAACCCTATATCTGCGACTTCCTCTGCCCGCTGGTCGGACTGGTCGTCGAAATTGACGGAGACACGCACGACATCGATCGTGACCGGGACAGGGATTTCGATCTCGCTCATCAGGGCTTTGTCGTTTTGCGGTTTTCCAATGCAGACGTTCGGGACAATCTGGATGGCGTGCTGGCCGTCATTCTGGACAAGGCCCGCTCTTTGCCTGAGCGGCAGAAGATCACCCACCCCAACCCCTCCCTTGGAAAGGAGGGGCTTTAAGTGACCCTCACCCCCGCCTTCATCGACGAGTTGCGTGGTTCACATTGTTATCCGCCCACCCCAGTGATGAACGCCGGGATGCCTTGACCAGATTTTCATGTTATGCTTCGCGGCCCAAGCCGCAGAGAGAACAATTTTGAAATGTCGCTTACGCCGCAGTTTTTGGATGAACTGAGAGCAAGAACGACTCTGTCGACCTTGATCGGCCGCACGACCAAGATCCAGAAGGCCGGGCGCGAGTATAAGGCGTGCTGCCCGTTCCATAACGAGAAGACGCCCAGCTTCACGATCAACGACGAGAAGGGCTTCTACCACTGCTTCGGTTGCGGCGCGCATGGCGACGCGATCCGGTGGATGACCGACCAGCGCGGCCTGCCCTTCATGGAGGCGGTGAAGGAACTGGCGCAGGCGGCCGGCATGGACGTGCCCGCGCCTGATCCGCGCGCCGCCAAGCGCGCCGAGGCGGCCAAGGGCCTGCATGACGCCATGGCGGCGGCGCAGAGCTTTTTCGAGGATCAACTGGGCGGGATCGATGGGGCGGAGGCACGCGCTTATCTCCAGAAGCGCGGCATAACCGACGCCACCCGCCGCGCCTTCGGCTTCGGCTACGCCCCGGACTCGCGCGGTAAGCTAAAGACCGCGCTCAGGGATTTTGGCGACGACATGCTGATCGAGGCCGGCCTCCTGATCAAGCCAGACGGGGATCGCGACCCCTATGACCGCTTCCGGGGCCGCCTGATGCTGCCAATCCGCGACATTCGCGGTCGCGTCATCGCGTTTGGCGGTCGAATCATCGGTCAAGGCGAACCCAAATATCTGAACTCGCCCGACACGCCGCTCTTCGATAAGGGCCGCACCCTCTACAATATCGACAAGGCCTCCCCCGCCAGCCGCAAGACCGACCGCGTCATCGTGGTCGAGGGCTATATGGACGTGATCGCGCTGGCGCAGGCCGGGTTCGAGGACGCCGTTGCACCGATGGGTACGGCGCTGACGGAGCATCAGATCGAGCGGCTCTGGCAACTAGCCGATGTCCCAATCATGTGCCTCGACGGCGATGCAGCGGGTCAGAAAGCAGCCATCCGTGCCGCCGGTCGGGCACTCCCCCTAGCCAAGCCGGGGAAAAGTCTAGCTTTTGCAACCATGCCTCCCGGTATGGATCCTGATGATGTTATCCGCTCCCCAAACGGCACGGACAGCTTTCGCAATTTTCTTGCCCTGGCGATACCACTAGCCGAACGGATTTGGAAAGCCGAACGCGAAGACAGCCCTGTGGCGACGCCCGAAGCACGCGCCAGCCTCAAGCAACGCCTTATCGATCGGGTCGAAGCTATTCAAAACTCGTTAGTGCGCGAACAATACTATCAGGATTTGATCCGCGACCGTTTCTATCAGGAGTTCAGTTTTAGTCGCCTGCAGAAGGTGGAGTTCAACAAGTTTGTTAAGGCTGCCATTGAGGATCAGCAAGGCCTCAAAGATATGGCCGCTCGCGTCAATCACGCTATCCATGTGGCTATTGTTATGGGCGTCAGCCGTTGGCCATCCACCCTCTACAGCCACAGAGAACAATTTGACGCGCTTGAATACCCCACCAAAAATCTTCGAGACTGGTGCAAATTCATGGTTTCCTTGAGTATAAGCAAGCCAAACCTCGATGAAAAAACCATACTCGAACAAATGCAACAGAGCGATCTAGAGCAGATGCCAAAGCGTGACCTTCGCAAACATGTAGTATTTTCGTTCTTCACCCGCCAAACTGATAGCGAAATAGCCGAGCGCGACCTTCGGCAGGTCATTGAGGCCGTTGCCACCTATCAGGAGTTGGATCGGCAACTTGCGACCTATCACAAATCCCTCAACGGTCGCTGGCCGGACGAGGCTTGGATGAACGAGGATGAATGGCGGACACACCAGATGCTCTTGGAACACAAAACCCGGAGCGAGGCCACGATCAAAGCCTATCTCGAAAATCAGGAACTCGAAGCAGCCGCCTGAGCCCAAACTGCACCAGGGCAAAGAAACGGTTGAAACCGATGCCCTCCTTACCATATTGGGACAGGGTGACGTGTATAATATGGCGAAGGGATTGCTCCGGGCCGACACGCTGACCTTCACACCTGTCAGGAAGGATGCCGACACGGATCGCGCCGGGCGCGATCTGGACGAGGTTATCGGCATGATGGCGGCGTGGCCGGAAATTGAGGTGGGGCTGGCCGAGGCGACTCGGCGGGTGGTGGAAGAGACGAGCGAGGAGAATCTGGCTGCGCAGCAGCAGGCGCTCCGGCTTCGGACCGACCACATCAACCGCCTCGCGGAACTGGTGCAGTCCACGGACATTGTCTGAAACGACAGGGTTCGAATTGATCTGGATTATTCCGCCCGCATCGACGGGCGGTTGGGTAAGGCGAATACATGGCGACCAAGGCGAACACGAAGGGTCCGGGCAACAGCGATGGCGGTGAGGAAGGCGGCGACGCCCCTCTGCTCGACCTCAACGAAGCGTCGGTCAAGAAGCTGATCGCCCGCGCCAAGAAGCGCGGCTACATCACCGTGGACGAGCTGAACGCCGCCCTGCCCGAAGACCAGATGTCCACCGACCAGATCGAGGACGTCATGGCCGCCCTCAACGAGATGGGCGTCAACATCGTCGAGAACGAGGAACAGGGCGAGGACGGCGAGGACCAGCGCGACGACAATGACGATGATTCGTCGGACGACAGCGCGGAAGACGACGGCAGCCCCAAGCTGGTCACCGAGAAGAAGAAGGAAACGGTCGACCGCACCGACGACCCCGTGCGCATGTATCTGCGCGAAATGGGGGCGGTGGAGCTGCTGTCGCGCGAAGGCGAAATCGCCATCGCCAAGCGGATCGAGGCCGGCCGCGACACCATGATCCTGGGGCTGTGCGAAAGCCCCACCACCTTCAACGCGATCATCGAATGGTCGACCGCCCTCAACAATGGCGAGATGCAGCTGCGCGAGATCCTCGATCTCGACGCCATGCTCTCCAAGGACCCTGCCCCGGAAAGCCTGGAGGAAGGCGCCGAGGATGATGATGGCGAGATCAGCGAGAAGACCGCCGGTCCCAGCTTCAAGGAAGAGGAAGAGCCGGAGGAAGCCTCCGCCGATTCCGACGAGGACGATGACGGCCTGACCGAACGTCGCGCCCGCCGCAACGAAGAGGAAGAGGAGGAGGACAACACCCTCTCCCTCGCCCAGATGGAAGAGACGCTCAAGCCGATGGCGCTTGAGAAGTTCGCCACCATCACGGAAATCTTCCGCGCCTTCTCCAAGGCGCAGGAATCGCGCATGGTCGCGCTCGGCAATGGCGAGGTGCTCAGCCAGAAGGCGGAGGACGACTATCAGGAACTGCGCGAAAGCCTGACCGCGCAGGTCGAGAGCGTTCAGTTCCACCAGCAGAAGATCGAATATCTGGTCGATCAGCTCTATGCCTATAACCGCCGCCTGACCGCGCTCGGTGGCCAGATGCTCCGCCTGGCCGAGCGGCACAAGGTCAGCCGCAAGGATTTCCTCGACCGTTACATGGGCCATGAGCTGGACGACGGCTGGATGGAGAAGGTCCAGGGCCTCGACAAGAAATGGGCCGCCTTCGCCGCTGCCGAGGGTCGCTCGGTCGACCGCATCCGCAACGAGGTGAGCGAGATCGCCCAGGCGACCGGCATGTCGCTCGGCGAGTTCCGCCGCATCGTCAACATGGTGCAGAAGGGCGAGCGCGAGGCGCGCATCGCGAAGAAGGAAATGGTCGAGGCGAACCTGCGTCTCGTCATCTCCATCGCGAAGAAATATACGAACCGCGGCCTGCAATTCCTTGATCTCATTCAAGAAGGCAATATCGGCCTGATGAAGGCGGTGGACAAGTTCGAGTATCGCCGCGGCTACAAGTTCTCGACCTATGCCACCTGGTGGATCCGGCAGGCGATCACCCGCTCGATCGCCGATCAGGCCCGCACGATCCGTATCCCGGTCCACATGATCGAGACGATCAACAAGCTGGTCCGCACCAGCCGTCAGTTCCTGCACGAGCAGGGCCGCGAGCCGACCCCGGAGGAGATGGCCGAGCGCCTCTCCATGCCGCTGGAGAAGGTGCGCAAGGTGATGAAGATCGCCAAGGAGCCGATCTCCCTCGAAACGCCGATCGGCGACGAGGAAGACAGCCATCTGGGCGACTTCATCGAGGACAAGAACGCGATCATCCCGGTGGATGCCGCGATTCAGGCGAACCTCAAGGAAACGGTGACGCGGGTTCTGGCGTCGCTGACTCCGCGCGAGGAGCGCGTGCTGCGCATGCGCTTTGGCATCGGCATGAACACCGATCACACGCTGGAGGAAGTCGGCCAGCAGTTCAGCGTGACCCGCGAACGCATCCGGCAGATCGAGGCCAAGGCGCTGCGCAAGCTCAAGCACCCGAGCCGCAGCCGCAAGATGCGGTCCTTCCTGGATCAGTGAGCCTTCGCGCCGACGCCGCGCCCCTCCGTGCCCTGCTGCCGCTTCTCGAAGCGGCGCAGGCCCAAGGGGCGATGGGGTCGGCTTTCGTCACGGGAAGCCATGGCGAACGGGGCACCTATCCTGCGTATTCCCCTGTCATGGACGATCTCTGGGCCGCCTTTCGCGCGGCCGGCGTCGATCCGCATGCGCGGCTGGACTATATCGCCTGGCAAGGCGATCTGGGCTTCGACCCTGATGATCCCGACCATATTGCGGCAATGTCGCTGTCGGACCTGCACCATCTCCTGGTCCGCTTCGCCCGAGTCGAACGCTTTTGCGACGGCTATTGGGTCAGCCTGCTGAACGGCGGCAGCTTCTTAGCAGCCGCGCGGCGGATGATTGTGTTGGCGGAAGGATGAAAACGCACTTCGCAGGAGGACCGCACCTCACGCGATCTGCTTGCGGCACGCCGGATTCTAGAGAATAATGCCGGCATGACCAAGATCGACCTTAGCCTCGACTTGCCCGACGACCTCGCACGCTATGCGCGGGAGGCTGGCTTGCTTTCCGCGCGTGAGGTTGCCCGCCTGCTGCGTCAGGAAGTCAAACGGCGCGCCGCCGACGAGCTGCTCGCAGGCGCTGCTCGCGCTACGGCCGCAGGCAGCGAACCCATGTCGATGGCCGAATTGAACGCCGAAATCCGGGCCGTTCGCGCCGAAATGCGGAAAGCTGCCTCCACGTCGAATGACTGACGCGCCGAAGCTGGTGCTCGACACGAATATCGTCATTTCGGCTTTGCTATGGAACGGCCGTCCCGGAGAAATTCTGACGCTGGCCCGCGACGAGACGATCATGCTCCACAGCAGCCCGACACTGCTGCGCGAACTTCGGGAAATATTGCAGCGACCAAAGCTCGCCAAAGCAACGACAGCGACAGGCTTGAGCACCGGCGGACTTTACCGAAGATACCGAAGAATCGCCACTCTCACCCACCCCGCCCCGCTCGACCGCGCCTACTCCCGCGATCCCGATGACGACCATGTCATCGCCTGCGCCCTCACCGCCCATGCGGACTATATCATTTCCGGCGACGACGACCTTCTCTCGCTCGATCGCGTCGGGAACATCCCCATCCTGTCCCCCGCCGCGTTCCTCGCCACCGTCGCCTCATCCCTCCGCCCTTAACCCCCTCTTTACCCCGCTTGGCTAAGGTCCTCTCTGGCTGGCGCGGTGGGGCCGTAAGTCAGGGGTATTCCATGAGTGAAGTGGCGGCGCTACGCCGGGGCGAAGACATTGCGCAGATCATCGAAGCGCTCGTCCGTGTCGACGGTACGCTGGGCCATGCGCATGCCGGTCGCGCGGGCGCGGCGGGCGGCGCGACGCAGCTCGGCCTGCCGGACCTTGCCGATGCGGTCCACTATCTCACCATGCTGCATGGCCGCCATCCGGGCGTCATCGACCATGCCGCCACCCGATCCACCGACAACGCCGCGCGCAACTGGCTGGTGCAGACGACTGCCGCCTTCGCCGACGAGCGCAGCTATCTGACTCAGGTCGCGGTCGCCGTCGGTCCCATTCCCAGCACCGCTGGTCAGGCCGACTGCGAAGCGGCCGTCAGCCATCAGCGCCACGCGCTCGACATCCTCGCCCAGTCCGACCGTCGCGGCACCGCCATGGGCGCAGCCGCCGCGCTGCTGCTCGACTGGGCCGCCGTGCGCCGCGTGCTCGACGCCGCCGCGATACGCGCCGGCGTGGAGCCGCAGCCCTGCACTTTGCCCGATCGCAAGGCGACGCTCGCCATGGTCGGCGCGATCGGCGGCAGCGACGCGATGGACCGCGCGCTGCAATTCGGCGCGCGGCAGCTGATCGCGCAGCACCGGGGCCTGTGGGACCTGCTTGCCGCCCGCGCGGACGTGCGCGCGCGTCAGGCGTAAGCTACCGCCCAATATCCCGCAGCGCACAAAAGATTTGCGCCCGCGCCCGTCCTTGCCCTAGTCCGAATGGAGGACGAGGGAAGGACCATCATGCGCTTCGAAGGCACGCAGGACTATGTCGCCACCGACGATCTGAAGGTCGCGGTCAACGCCGCCGTGCTGCTGCGCCGGCCGTTGCTGGTGAAGGGCGAGCCGGGCACCGGCAAGACCGTGCTGGCGCAGGAAATCGCCAAGGCGCTCGACGCGCCGCTCATCGAATGGAACGTCAAGTCCACGACCAAGGCGCATCAGGGCCTGTACGAATATGACGCCGTCGCCCGCCTGCGCGACGGCCAGCTCGGCGATGAGCGGGTCCACGACATCAGCAACTATATCCGCAAGGGCAAATTGTGGGAGGCGTTCACGTCCCCCAAACTCCCCGTCCTGCTGATCGACGAGATCGACAAGGCCGATATCGAGTTCCCCAACGACCTGTTGCAGGAACTCGACCGCATGGCCTTCCATGTCTACGAGACAGGCGAAACCATCGCCGCGCAGGAACGCCCTGTCGTCGTCATCACGTCGAACAACGAGAAGGAACTGCCCGACGCCTTCCTGCGCCGCTGCTTCTTC
>JBIIEH010000061.1:0-5564 GCA_044237945.1 Sphingobium sp.
GACCGGATGAACGACCTGATCCCGGCCGCCTCGGTGACCGGGACCGTCCGCTACCACGGGGTCGACCTCTACGCCAGCGACGTCGACGCCGTCCAGGTGCGCAAGAAGATCGGGATGGTCTTCCAGAAGCCCAACCCCTTCCCCAAGTCGATCTACGAGAACATCGCCTACGGCCCCCGCATCCACGGCCTCGCCACGGCCAAGGCCGACCTCGACATCATCGTCGAAAAGTCGCTGCGCCGCGCGGGCCTGTGGGAAGAAGTCAAGGATCGCCTGTCGGACAGCGGCACCGCGCTTTCGGGCGGCCAGCAGCAGCGCCTGTGCATCGGCCGCGCCATCGCGGTCGAACCCGAAGTCATCCTGATGGACGAACCCTGCTCGGCGCTGGACCCCATCGCGACCGCCAAGATCGAGGAGCTGATCCACGAACTGCGCGGCCGCTACGCCATCGTCATCGTCACCCACAACATGCAGCAGGCGGCCCGCGTGTCGCAGCGCACGGCCTTCTTCCATCTGGGCGACCTGGTCGAATATGGCGTGACGAGCGACATCTTCACCAATCCGCGTCAGGAGCGGACCAAGGATTACATCACCGGACGCTACGGCTGATAGAGAGCCGATCCGGGCGGAGAGACGAGCAATGGCTGAACAACATACGATCAAGGCTTTCGACGAAGAGATCGACCGGCTGCGCGGGCTGATCGCCGAAATGGGCGGCCGGGCCGAAGCGGGCCTGGAAAGCGCGATGCTGGCGCTCAAGCGTCAGGACGGCAACCTCGCCGCGCAGGTCGTCGCCGATGACAAGCGCATCGACGCGATCGAGGCGGAGGTCGAGAAACTCGTCGTCCAGATCATCGCCCTGCGCGCCCCCATGGCCAACGACCTGCGCGACGTGATCGCCGCGCTGAAAATCGTCGGCGTGCTGGAGCGCATCGGCGACTATGCCAAGAACATCGCCAAGCGCGTGCCGAGCATCGCGTCGAAGCGCGGCCCGATCGAGCCGATCTCGGTCCTGCTCTCCATGGGCCGGGTTGCAGGCGAGATGGTCGGTGACGCGCTCAACGCCTTCGCCGCGCGCGACGCTGACCTCGCCCTGCGCGTCGTCGAGCGCGACGCCGCCGTGGACGACCTCTACGACAGCGTGTTCCGCACCCTCGTCACCTTCATGATGGAAAATCCCAAGACCATCAGCGAGTGCGCGCACCTGCTCTTCGTCGCCAAGAATATCGAGCGCATCGGCGACCACGCCACCAATGTCGCCGAAATGGTCCATTTCGCCGCCACCGGCGCCACCCTGCCCGACCGCGAACGCGGCGGCGCTCCCCAGTCGGAGGACTGATCCCATGGCCCGTGCGAAGATGCTGCTGGTCGAAGACGACGCAGCGCTGGCCGAACTGCTGATCTGGCATTTCAAGCGTGAGGATTTTGAGGTCGCCCACACCGTGGACGGCGAAGAAGCCCTGCTGCTCGCGCAGGAAAATGTCCCCGACATCGTCCTGCTCGACTGGATGGTCGAAAGCCTCTCGGGCATCGAAGTCTGCCGCCGCCTGCGCCGCATGACCCCCACCGCAAACGTGCCGATCATCATGCTGACCGCGCGCGGCGAGGAAGAGGATCGCGTCCGGGGCCTGGAAACCGGCGCCGACGACTATGTCACCAAGCCCTTCTCCCCCCGCGAACTCGTCGCCCGCGTCGGCGCGGTCCTGCGCCGCGTCCGCCCCGCGCTCGCCGGCGAAACCCTGACCTTCGCGGACGTGGAGATGGACACGGTAGGCCACAAGGTCCGCCGCGCCGGCGCCTCCGTTGCGCTTGGCCCCACAGAATTCCGCCTGCTCAAGCATTTCCTCGAGCATCCCGGCTGGGTCTTTTCCCGCGAGCGCCTGCTCGACAGCGTCTGGGGCCAGGACAGCGACATCGAACTGCGCACCGTGGACGTCCACATCCGCCGCCTGCGCAAGGCGATCAACGCAAATGGCGGCCACGACATCATCCGCACGGTGCGATCGGCGGGTTATGCGCTGGACACGGACGGGGCGGGGTAAGCACGCGTCCCCGTGACATAGTCGCATATTGCTCCTATCTCTCCCCGTCATGATCGACACGCCCACCATCGACCCGCGCGAAGCCGCGCATTTCGGGACCATGGCCGCCGACTGGTGGGACCCCGCCGGCTCCAGCGCCATGCTGCATAAGCTCAACCCCGCCCGACTGCGCTATATCCGGTCGGCGGTGGACGCCTATTGGTCCACCGACCACCAGACCTTCCGCCCCCTCGCCGGCAAGCGCGCGCTCGATGTCGGCTGCGGCGCCGGCCTGCTGTCGGAACCCCTCGCCCGCCTCGGCGCCGCCGTCACCGCGCTGGACGCCGCAGAAGAAAACATCGCCGCCGCCAAAGCCCATGCCGCCCCCCAGGGCCTCGCCATCGACTATCGCGCCACCCCGGTCGAACAGCTCGACGCCGCCCCCTTCGACCTCGTCACCTCGATGGAAGTCATCGAACATGTCGCCGACCCCGCCGCCTTCGTCGCCGCCCTCGCCGCCAGACTCGCCCCCGACGGTCTGATGATCCTCTCCACCCCCAACCGCACGCCCCTCTCCCGCCTCGCCATGATCACCATCGGCGAAGGCATCGGCGGCATCCCCAGGGGCACGCATGACTGGCGCAAGTTCATCACCCCCGAAGAACTCACCGCCCTACTCGAAGCCGCCAACCTCGAAGTCACCGACAGCACGGGCCTGGGCTTCTCCCCCGCCACCGGCTTCATCCTCACCGAAAACCAGGCAATCAACTACCTCCTGACGGCGCGCCACCGCCAATAACTCCCCTCCCGTTCACGGGAGGGGCAGCGAGACTTAATGAGCGCAGCGAATTTAGTCGCAGCGGGGTGGGCACAGCGCAACGCCACCCTTGCGCACTCCGCCCAAACCAATAATCTGCCTCGCACAGGACGAGGACATCCCATGCCCACCGACCCCCGCGTAGACGCCTACATCGCGAAACAGGCCGACTTCGCCCGCCCCCTGCTCGATCACCTGCGCGCCCGCGTCCACGCAGCCTCCCCGGACATCGGCGAAGCGATCAAATGGGGCATGCCCTTCTTCACCTATGGCGACCAGAATCTCGCCAACATGGCCGGCTTCAAGGCCCATGTCGCCTTCGGCTTCTGGCACGACAAGGCCCGCGCTGACGACGCAAAAGATGACGCCATGGGCCAGTTCGGCCGCATCGCCACCCCCACCGACCTGCCGTCCGACGACGCCCTCGCCACCCTCATCGCCAAAGCCATGGCCCTGATCGACGCGAACGACCGCCCCCGCGCCGGCCCCAAGACCCCCAAGCCACCGCTTCCCACGCCCCCAGCCTTCCAGACCGCCCTCGACGCCGATCCCGCCGCCGCCAAAGTCTGGGCCGCCTTCCCCCCAGGCAAAATCCGCGACTATTGCGAATGGATCAGCGAAGCGAAAACCGACGCCATCCGCGACAAACGCATCGCAACCGCCGTGGAGTGGATCGCAGAGGGCAAGAGCCGCAACTGGAAATACGAGAAGAAGTAAGCGCGGCTACCAACCATTCACGACAGCTGCAATCCCGTCATCCCGGACCTGATCCGGGATCCCGCTTCCTTCTCGCGACGCCAGCAAGCGGGGTGCCGGCTCAGGCCCGGCATGACGAAGGCGGGTTGGCTGGTTTCGACCATTTGCAGACTTTAGCTGGTGGCGTATGGATGCCTAGATGCGGACAGCCAATATATTTGCGGCCATTTCCTTCACGCTTTGGCTAGGCTTGTTTTATATGGGCAGAAGCCTAACCTATGGTGTTTACACACATGGCGAAGGCGTATTTCCAAACTCGCGACAGATCGACCACTACATGGTCATTCCCATCTGCGTGACTTTGGCGCTGGCAGTGTTTGCATGGATATTCAACGGACTACGATCAGCGCAGCCGTTAGTCGCTATATCTATTATATCTCTTGTGGCGCTGTTGCCGTATCTCTTTGGCTACACTGGCGGGATGTGACCGGCAACGACCGCTTTGAATACGGTCCTACCTATAAGCTGACAGTCCGCTTCCCACCCATAGCCGACTATAAACTGGTTCACGCGGAGGCGCGGAGAAAAACCCTCCGCGCCTCCGCGCGAACAATCAAACGCCCCCCGCCTCCTCCTCCACCGGAGACCGCGCCGCAATCCCGATCGTCACCGCCGTATCCATCGTCACATTCCCCACCGTCCGAAACAGGTCGGGGATCGTCTCCACCGCCACCAGCAGCCCCAGCGCCTCGATCGGCACCCCCATCGCCAGCGCCACCGGCGCGACCGATGCGATGAAGCTCGCCGTGCCCGGCAGGCTGATCGACCCCATGGTCGTGATCGCCGCCGTACAGATGCCCGCCGCCATCTGCGCCGGGCCGATCGGCACGCCCATCAGATGCGCGACATACAGCGCTACGCCCAGGTTCATCGCCGGGCTGGTCGCGCGGAAGATCGCCACCGCAATCGGCAGCACGATGCCCGCCGTGGTCGACGCCGCGCCCAGCGACGTGGACGCCTGCAACATCGCCGGCAGCGACGCGAGCGAGGATTGCGTGCTGATCGCCACCGCCTGCGCCGGCGCGACCGCGCGGGCGAAGCGCGGCAGCGACACCCGCCCGGCGATCATCCCCACCGGATAGCCCGCCAGCAGCACGATGAACCCCACCGACGACACGATCAGGATATAATGGATCAGCGCACCAAAGGCCGAAGCCCCGGTCCGCGCGCCCACGCCATAGGCCAGCGCGAACACGCCGATCGGCGCCAGTTTCAGCACCCAGCCGATGATGATCAGCATCGCATCGGTCAGCCCCTGGAACAGCTCCGTCATCTTCTCGCGCTGCCCGCTCGGCAACTGCGCAATGGCGAAGGCCAGCGCCAGGCTGAACACGGTGAGCGGCAGAAATGCATCGCCCGATGCCGCCGCCAGCACATTCTGCGGCACGATGCTGTCGAAAAAGGCGGTCAGCGTCGGCACCTTGTCGATCGGCGCGGTCGCCCCGGTCAGGCTGAGGCGGATCGCCTTCGCCCACGCCTCGGGCAGCGGCCAGATATCGAGCAGCAGCGGCACCACCAGCGCCGACATCAACGTCACCGACCACAGGATCACGACAAAACTCAGAACCGACCGCAGGGCCACCCGCCCCGCCCGCGCCGCATCCGCCGCCGCCGCCACGCCCACCACCAGCAGGCCGACGATCAGCGGCACGATCACCATCTGAAGCCCATGCAGCCACGCCGACCCGATCGGCTGCGTGATCGACGTCGCCTCCTCCGCCAGCCTGGGATCGATCCCGCTCGCGACGATACCGATCACCAGCCCCGCGACCAGCGAGAGAAGAATGCGTGTAGCCTGCGACATCATGCCCCCGAAATGCCCGGCCCCTGTTTCAGGGCCGGCCGCCATGGTGATGACCCGTCAGGCAGGTTGCAAGCGGGGAGATGATTGGAGCCACGGCCACCACCACAGCCACAGCCCACCCGCACCCCGCCCCATCGCCGTTCGTTTCGAGCGTTGTCGAGGAACG
>JBIIEH010000018.1:0-72211 GCA_044237945.1 Sphingobium sp.
CTTGATCTCGGTCGGCTTGAACACGCGGCCATATTTCTCGTGGTAACAATCCTGCACTTCCACGTCCGCCTGGGTGAAGAAGCGGAAGATCTGCGTCAGCAGGTTGCGCTCATGGTCGGACAGCTTCTGCGCCCAGTCGCGGCAATCCTCGCCCAGAGGCACTTCCTCGGGCAGCCAGTGCAACTGCTGCTGGCGCTTCCAGAACTCATAGGCCCAGGGATATTCGAACGGCTTGTAGACCTTGGAGGCTTGGAGGAGAGGCATTGGGTTACTCCGAAACGAATAAATAGAGATTGAATAGGAAAAACAGAGTCCAGAAGACGATGCCGGCCAGCCTGAGATGACGGGCGGCGGCGGGCTGGCGAAGCTTGCGGACGAAATCATCTGTGGTGGCCGTGACCGTTACCGGCACCGGCGGACTACCCAGATCCCGCAGCAGCGCCCCGATCTGGAACAGGGCCATGCACATCCAGGCGAGATAGCCCGGCCAGCGCGTATCCGTCCTATAGCCATGAACCCAGCAGAGCACGCCTGCGACAAAGATCGCCAGCAGCAGCAGCTTGACGGCAAGAGAGTCCCGCAGCGTCATTTGCGCGCCACGATCCAAATATTGGTGGGCACCAGCAAATAGCGGCCCAAGCGACGCCACTGGCGGCGCAAGCGGGGCGAGAGCGCGAAGCGCCGTTCAGCCGCGTCGATCAGGATGAGCCAGGCGAGATAGGCGCGGCTTGGCAGCGCCCAGCGACCGATGCGCAACACCGCGCGCACGTCGGCAAAATCCGCTGCGCGGCAGAAGTCGCGCATTTCCGCCCAGTCATATTCGCGCAGATGCATGAACGCCGCGCTGTCCATGCCGAACACGCGCGACAGGTCGTGCGGCCCGGATGCGCGATGCGGCGTGTCGAACACATAGCGCCCCCCCGCGCGCAACAGCGCATGGGCGTTGGCGAAATGGGTCGCGACATCGGCCGGGTGAAAATGCTCGATGACCTGCGTGGACACCACCATGTCATAGGAACCGGGCGCTTCGAACGCGGTCAGGTTGACGCCGTCCGTGCTGTGCCATTCCAGCCCGTCGGCCGAGGCGAGATGCTTCGACCCGCGCTCGGCGGTAATCTCGGTCGCGACGCAAGGATGGCCGCGCGCCAGCAGGAAGCGCAGCAGTTCAGCCTTGCCGCTGCCGATCTCGAACACGCTGGCGCCGGCCGGCGCCAGATTGGCCCAGGCGGCGAGCCAGGCGGCCGAACGCGGCGATTCCGGCGTGTTGAGCCAGGGCAGTTCCTGATAGAGCCGGGTATAGGCGTCGCTGAACGTCCGCCACCGATCGGCAGGCGCCGACGCCAGCAGGCCGCGCGTCAACTCGCCCTCCAGCGCAAGATGACGCTCGACATGCTCGGCGCCGATCTCCGCCCCGAGGCCATAATTGCGCCGGTAAGCCGCGACGACATCGCGGCCGACCGCGTCACTGGCAGGCAAGACACTCGTCATAGTCGGTGCTTTCGCCTATCTCGAACTTGGGCGCGTCGATCGTGTTGTCGGCCTCCACGCCGCCCGCGCCGGCGAAGCCCGCGCGCTGGACGCTCTTGGAGCGCAGATAATAGAGCGACTTGATGCCCAGTTCCCAGGCGCGGAAGTGGAGCATGAGCAGGTCCCATTTCTCCACATCGGCCGGGATGAACAGGTTGAGCGACTGCGCCTGATCGATATAGGGCGTGCGGTCGGCGGCCAGTTCGAGCAGCCAGCGCTGGTCGATCTCGAAGCTGGTCTTGTAGGTGTCCTTTTCTTCCTGGCTCAGGAAGTCGAGATGCTGAACCGAGCCGCCGCGCTCCAGAATGCTGTTCCACACATTGGTCGAATCCTTCGACTTTTCGCGCAGCAGCTTTTCCAGATACGGGTTTTTGACCACGAAGCTGCCCGAAAGCGTCTTGTGGGTGTAGATATTGGCCGGGATCGGCTCTATGCAGGCGGAAGTGCCGCCGCAGATGATGGAGATCGAGGCAGTGGGCGCGATCGCCATCTTGCAGGAGAAGCGCTCCATCACGCCGCGATC
Source organism: Sphingobium sp. (assembly GCA_044237945.1). Taxonomy (GTDB): domain Bacteria; phylum Pseudomonadota; class Alphaproteobacteria; order Sphingomonadales; family Sphingomonadaceae; genus Sphingobium. The sequence goes on from JBIIEH010000018.1 coordinate 2,051, forward strand.
CTCGGCGTCGGGGCACGCGCCGCGCTCGGTGGCGAGCAGCATCGACGCCTCGTTCACCTTGGCGTTGATATGCTTGAAGATGCGCAGGTTCCACGACTTGGCCATCGCGCCCTCGAACGGCAGGCCGCGCGCCTGGAGGAAGCTGTGGAAACCCATGACGCCGAGGCCAACCGAGCGCTCGCGCATGGCGCTGTATTTGGCGCGCGCCATTTCCGGCGGAGCGCGGTCGATATAGTCCTGCAACACATTGTCGAGGAAGCGCATGATATCCTCGGCGAAGGTCGGGTGATCCTTCCATTCGTCCCAGGTTTCCAGGTTCATCGACGACAGGCAACAGACCGCCGTGCGATCATTGCCCAGATGGTCGCGGCCGGTGGGCAGCGTGATTTCCGAACAGAGGTTCGACGTCGAAACCTTGAGGCCCAGATCGCGATGATGCTTGGGCATCGTGCGGTTCACCGTGTCGTTGAACACGATATAGGGTTCGCCGGTCGCAAGGCGGGTTTCCACGAGCTTCTGGAACAGGCTGCGCGCGTCCACCTTGCCGCGCACGGACCCGTCCTTGGGGCTGCGCAGGTTGAACTCGGCGCCGTCGCGCACCGCTTCCATGAACTCGTCGGTCAGCAGGACGCCGTGATGCAGGTTCAGCGCCTTGCGATTGAAGTCGCCGCTGGGCTTGCGGATTTCCAGGAACTCCTCGATCTCCGGGTGGGAGACGTCGAGATAGCAGGCGGCCGAACCGCGCCGCAGCGAGCCCTGGCTGATCGCCAGCGTCAGGCTGTCCATGACGCGCACGAACGGGATGATGCCGCTGGTCTTGCCGTTGAGGCCGACCGGCTCGCCGATGCCGCGCACGCTGCCCCAATAAGTGCCGATGCCGCCGCCGCGCGAGGCGAGCCAGACATTCTCGTTCCAGGTGTTGACGATGCCTTCCAGGCTGTCGTCGACGCTGTTCAGATAGCAGCTGATCGGCAGGCCGCGTCCGGTGCCGCCGTTCGACAGCACGGGGGTGGCCGGCATGAACCACAGCTTCGAGATATAGTCATAGACCCGCTGGGCGTGCGGCGCGTCGTCGGCATAAGCGGCGGCGACGCGGGCGAACAGGTCCTGATAGCTTTCGCCGGGCAGCAGATAGCGGTCGTTCAGCGTGTCCTTGCCGAATTCGGTCAGCAGCGCGTCGCGCGACGCATCGGTCGTGACCGGGAAGCGCCGCTCGGCGATCTCCGTCGAGGAGGGCGCCGCCGGTTTGGGCTTCGCCGCCGCCGTTGCCGCAGCCTTCGCCGCGTCATTCGTGTCTCGCTCGATCACCGTCGCCATATCATCAGCACCCGCGTCAACAGCACCCACTTCACCGCTATCCCGAAAATCCATGTGCGCCCTCGAATGTTCCTGTTTCGTTCGATTCGGTCAAGACAGGCGCGAAGCGGAGCAACATAGCATCCCTTGCGTCCCACCGAGACCCCTCCGGGCCTCGGTCCAACCGATTGCGGAGGCAAAATATCCCTCGTCCCGAAAACTTATTTCGGTTCGTTGTTACTAGCTGTTGGGTAGTTCCCCCTAGCCCGACACAAGGGATAGTGCCACAGCCCCCGCGCCACGCAAGAGGGTAAATGACGGTTTAGGGACTCGGTTCGTCGCTCGCCCGATTCGGTTCGTCGACGGTCAGGCACGGTGCAACGCAGCGACGCATGGTCCATCCTCGCACCCCGAAAAGGCAAGAGGCTGTCGGCAAAAATAAAATAAATGTGACTTGCCACGCATTTGCGCGCGTCGCGCCGCTTCACGAAAATGCAACGCCCCGGTCACGAGAATGGCATGCGCCTGCGCATCGCCAGCAAAGTGGCTATGGCGTTAGACATTGGTCGAAAGCGCCGCCGCCACGGCCTGTTCATAGGCCGCTTGCAGGCGTGCGGACACGCTTTCATGCCCGGCCGGCAGAGGCGTTCCCAGATGCCCGGCGCGCAGTTCATCCATAAAGTCGGCCCAGAGCGGCGGCCCGCCCTCCTCCAGCAACTGCGCTCGAATCGCGAGGTCGGGCGTCACGGGCAGGTGGCGCCGGCCCCAGGCGCCCATATGGGCGAGCAGGGGAACGAGTTGAATCGCCTTCTCCGTCAGGCTGATCCGCGCCTTCTGCCGGTGGGCCGGGTCATCGGCGCGGGTGATGAGGCCATGCGCGGCGAGACGCTTCAGCCGATCGGCCAGAATGTTGGAGGCGATCCCCTCCTCGCTGTGACCCAGCAGTTCGCGAAAATAGCGCCGGTCGCCGAACATCAGGTCGCGGATCACGATCAGGCTCCAGCGGTCGCCCAGCACTTCCAGGGTCAGGTTGATCGGGCAGCCTGATCTGGGTTCGGCCAATCGCGGTTCACTCATGCGGGTCCTTCCACATCAAACTGCTTGCAATATAGGATCGGTCTGATAGCCAGACAAGCGATTGCAGAATGGAATCGGTTTGGGAGAGTGCGCATGGACCTCTATTACCACCCCTTGTCCTCCTATTCGTGGAAGGTGCTGATCGCGCTCTACGAGAATGCGACGCCGTTCACGCCCCGGTCGCTGGCGGAGCCCGAGAACGGCGCGGCGTGGATGGAGCTGTGGCCGATCGCGCGCTTCCCGGTGCTGCGCGACGGCGACCGGACGGTGGCGGAGGCCAGCGTGATCGTCGAATATCTGGGGCAGTTTCATCCCGGCCCCTTCGCGCCCATCCCCGCCGATCCCGAAATGGCGATCGAGGCGCGGATGATGGATCGGCTGTTCGACAATTATGTCATGAACCAGTTGCAGGTCGCGGTATTCAACAAGGTGCGGCCGGAAGAGGCCAATCGCGATCCCTATGGCGAAGCGCAGGCGCGCGACCTGCTGGGCAAGGCCTATGACCTCATCGAGGCGCGGATCGCCGGGCGGACCTGGGCGGCGGGCGAGGCTTTCACACTGGCCGATTGCGCGGCGCTGCCGGCGCTGTTCTACGCCGACTACTGGCTGCCCTTTCGCGACACGCACCCCAATCTTGACGCCTATATCGCCCGGCTGGAGGCGCGGCCGAGCATAAAGCGCGTGCTGGAGGAGAAGCAGCCCTGGTTCCAGTATTTCCCGTTCGCGCAGGGCAAGGACGCATGATCACCATCTGGGGCGAGGGGCGCGGCTTTCGCGTGGTGTGGCTGGCGGAGGAAATGGGCCTGCCCTATCGGCTGCGGCAGGTCGACCTGCTCGCGGGGGTGGAGAATGATCCCGAGTTCCTGGCGATCAATCCGGCGGGGTTCATCCCGGCATTGCAGGACGGCGACGTCGTGATGGTCGAATCGATCGCGATCATGGAATATCTGATGGCGCGGCATGGGCCGACGCCGCTGGCACCGGACCCCAGGGACGCCGACTTTCCGGCCTATCAGCAGTTCCTGCATCTGGGCGAGGCGGGGCTGGCGGCGTCAATGTTCTTCGTCACCAATGCCCGCAACCGCGCGCCGGAGGCCGATCGCTACAACTGGAGCGCGGAGCATGCGCTGGCGACCTATGAGAGCCGGCTGGGGCTGGTGACGCGCCAGTTGCAGCGCACGCCTTATATGGCGGGGGACCGCTTCACCGCCGCCGACATCTCGATCACCTATGCACTGGAGTTCGCCGAGCGGACGATCGGCTATCATCTGGGCGAGACCGAGCGCGCCTATGTCGCGCGCATGACCGCGCGGGACGGATACCGGCGGGCGATGGACGGCTGCCCGGCGACGAAGGGCTGGGTGGAGGGGCTGCGGGGCGACAGGTAGCTGGACTCGTCACCCCATTGGCCTATAGCCCGATGGCGACGCACCCGCAGCAAAGCGGGGCGGCCAAGGGTAGACAGGACCAGGGTAGATGACGATCATCAAGACCGCCGACCTCATCGAGAGCGTCGCCGACGCGCTGCAATATATCAGCTATTATCACCCGATGGATTATATCCGCGCTTTGGGCACGGCCTATGAGGCCGAAGCCAATCCGGCAGCGAAGGACGCCATCGCCCAGATCCTGACCAACAGCCGCATGTGCGCCGAAGGGCATCGCCCGATCTGCCAGGACACCGGCATCGTCAACGTGTTCGTGAAGTGGGGCATGGACTGCCGGCTGGACGACAACAGCCGCTCCATGCAGGAGGTGATCGATGAGGGCGTGCGCAAGGCGTATCTGAACCCCGAGAACCGGCTGCGCGCGTCGATCCTGAAGGACCCCGCCTTCAGCCGCCAGAACACCAAGGACAACACGCCCTGCGTGCTGAACGTGGAAATGGTGCCGGGCAACAAGGTGATCATCGACGTTGCGGCCAAGGGCGGCGGGTCGGAGAACAAGACCAAGTTCAAAATGATGAACCCGTCCGATTCCATCGTCGACTGGGTGCTGGAGATGGTGCCGCAGATGGGCGCGGGCTGGTGCCCGCCGGGCATGCTGGGCATCGGCATTGGCGGCACGGCGGAAAAGGCGGTGGCGCTGGCCAAGGAAAGCCTGATGGACCCGATCGACATGGGCGAGTTGAAAGCGCGCGGCCCACAGAACAAGATCGAGGAACTGCGGATCGAAATCTTCGACAAGGTCAATGCGCTGGGCATCGGCGCGCAGGGCCTGGGGGGGCTGGCCACCGTGCTGGACATCAAGATCCACGATTATCCCTGCCATGCGGCGGGCAAGCCGGTGGCGATGATCCCGAACTGCGCCGCGACCCGGCATGCGCATTTCACGCTGGACGGGTCGGGTCCGGCCTATCTGGAGACGCCCAAGCTGTCCGACTGGCCGCAGGTGGACTGGAAGCCGAGCAAGGAGGCGATCAGGGTCGATCTCGACACGCTGACGCCGGACGTGGTGCAAAGCTGGAAGCATGGCGACCGGCTGCTGCTGAACGGCAAGATGCTGACCGGGCGCGACGCCGCGCACAAGCGGATCGCCGACATGCTGGAAAAGGGCGAGAGCCTGCCGGTCGATTTCAAGGGTCGCGTCATCTATTATGTCGGTCCGGTCGATCCGGTGCGCGACGAGGTGGTCGGCCCGGCTGGTCCCACCACCGCGACCCGCATGGACAAGTTCATGGACATGATGCTGGAACAGGGGCTGGCCGCCTGCGTCGGCAAGGCCGAGCGTGGTCCGGCGGCGACCGATTCCATCGCCAAGCACAAGAGTGCCTATCTGATGGCTGTGGGCGGCGCGGCCTATCTGGTGTCGCGGGCGATCAAGGAAGCCAAGGTGGTCGGCTTCGAGGACCTGGGCATGGAGGCGATCTACGAGTTCACGGTCGAGGACATGCCGGTGACCGTGGCGGTGGATAGCGAGGGGCAGAATGTCCATCGCCTCGCGCCTTTGGTGTGGCAGGAGAAGATCAAGCGCGAGGGGTTGCTGGAGCAGGCCTGACCAGATTGGAGGCGGTCTCAAGCGACCGCCTCCGCCCAGACCACCAGCCGCAGCGGGCCGCTGGTGGTTGCGCCGAAGGGGTAGCAGGTGGTGAGCGCCAGCAGCGGGCGCGCGGGGTCGGCGGGATAGGCGAAACGGTCCCAGCGGACGACCTGCTTGCCGGTAATGCGGTAGCGAGTGGTGTGGCCGTTTATGGCGGTGACGTCTATCTCGTCGCCGGTTCGGGCCTCTTGCAGGAACGTGAAATGGGTGTCGCGGTGGGCGGCCATGATCTGCACATTGACCTGTGCGGGTAGCAGCGTGGGACCGAAGGCCATGGCCTGCCCCGATCCGCCCGACAGGACGATGCGGCTGACGCGCAGGCGGGGCATTGCGATACGGGCTACGGGCGCGGTGTCGGCCCAGGGCCAGGGTTTGACGAGCGTGTGATCGGTGAGGCTCTGGGCGAAGGCGCGGTCGAGGAGGATTTGCGCTACCCATGCCTTGGCGGGGATGAAGGCGCCTTGTGCGATCAGGGCGAGGCCCGCCAGGCAGAGCGCGGTGAGCAGGGCGCGCCCGGCGGCGCGCCCTCCCCTTTTTGCGAAGTTCGCGGTCATCCGCGTGCCAGACGGCGCTGGAGGCGGAGGCCGGCCAGGCCGAGGATCAGCAGGATAAGGCCCTGTATAATCAGCATATTATGGCCGCTTGCGGTCTGCGGCAGGTCCATGGACGCCGCCTGATCGGCCGGGCGGACGTCGCCGGCTTTCGCCTTGCCATTCTGGCCACCGAAGAGGGTGTCGAAATCCCAGCCGGCGGGGAGCAGCAGGGGCAGTTCCTCCTTCGTGAGGGTCGCGCCTTCGGGGCGGGTCGGGGTCTCGTCGACGGCGACCAGGCTCGTTTGGGTGGTGACGATGCTGTAGGCGAGGCCCAGTTGCGCGATCGCTTCGTCGGCGGTCTTGTCGTCGGTTTCGTTGGACCAGCGCGCGGCTTCGACATCGGCGATGCGGCGGCTGGCCCAGAGTTTCGCGACGGCGGGGCTGTCGATCGCGTCCTTGAGGGCCACCGTCTGGCTCCACGGCTTGTCGCCGATCGTTCCCGAGACTGTCAGGCGTCCTGACAGCGCCTTGCCCTTGCCGAGCAGCAGCAGCGGCTCGCCGGCATAGAGGTCGGGCAAGGTGCGCGGGGTGAGGTCGAGCGGGTCGCCGTCGAGCTTTACCGACAGGTTGCGGACGACCGGCGCGGTCAGGCGGTCGAGCAGGGCGGTCATCTTCGCGGTCACTTCGTCGCCGGAGCCGACATTGGTGAAGGTCCCGCGCCCGGTTTCGGCCATGCGGCGCATCAGATACTGGTTGGGCGCGGAGCCGATGCCGATCATGAAGACGCGGCTGCGGCCGGCCTTGGCGGCGATGGCGGCCATCATCTCGCTTTCATTGGAGATGTCGCCATCGGTCAGGAACAGGATCTGGCGCACATGGCCCTGATCGTTCGGATGGCTGTCCGCCAGGGCGGCTTGCAAGGCGGGCAGCATTTCGGTGCCGCCGTCCGCTTCCAGCCCATTGGTGAAGCGGCGGGCGAGCGCGACCTGATCGGGCGTGGCGGGGACGGCGTCGTCGAACAATTGCGTCATGCTGTCATCGAAGCGGATGATGTTGAAGCGGTCCTGCGGGCGCAGCGTGCCGAGGGCATAGAGCAGGCTGTCCTTCGCGGCGTCCATCGATGTGCCGCCCATCGAGCCGCTATTGTCGATGACGAAGACCATTTCGCGCGGCGGCATGGGGCGCTTCGCATCGTCCACCGGGGGCGTGATCGCGGCCATCAGATACTCGTCGCCGTCGAGCGTCTGGCGGAACAGGCCGACCGTGGGGTCGGCGCTGGCCGAGCGCCAGCGCAGTTCGAAATCGCGATCGGCCGGAACGTCGCCATCGGCGAGGCGGATCGTGCGCGCCTGATCGCCGGCATTGTCGATCGCGATGCGGTGATAGGGGCTGATGATGTTGGCGGGGTCGAAGCCGGGGGCGAGATGCACGGTGATCGACACCGGGTTCAGGCTCTTGCCCAGCTTCGGATGGGCGAGCGGCGCGGTGACCTTGTCCGCCTCCGCCTGCGATGTCTGCGGCGGGACGTAGCGCGGGCCGACGACCAGAGGCAGGCGCAGCGCACATTCGCCGCCCAACTGGCGCACGGGGGCCTGATATTCGATGGCGATCAGCACGGTTTCGCCGGGGCCGACATTGGCGACGCTGTTGCGGAACATGTTGGGGCGCTCGGATTCGACGAGGCCGGCCTTCTTGCCCTCCTCTTTCGCCTTTTCGTAGATCGCCTTGGCTTCTTCCCGGCGCTTGATGTGGCCGATGATGACGCGGTCACCGACCACCATCTTGAGGCTGTCGACCGCGCCGTCCTCCGGCAGGGGGTAGAGATAGGTCGCCTCCATCCACTTGGTCGACGTGTTGCGGAACGCCTGCGTCACGCGGACGCGGGCGGTCTGGCCGCTGACGGTCACCTCCATGTCGGTGCCGAGCCGCATGGCGGGCATGTCGGTGGCGACGCCCTTGCCGCGCAGCATCAGAGCGCCGCTGCCGATCGCGTCGGGATCGGCGGCGGGTTCCGACGCGGTCAGGCGATCGGTGAGGAAAATGAGGGCGACGAGGCCCAGCAGCAGCGACAGGCCGAGCGCGAAACGGCGGATCGATCTGGAAGGGGAAGCCAAGGCAGGCATGGGGCGGACTCCACGGAAAAAGGGAGCCTTTCCGATAAGGACGAGGATGGCCGGACAGCCATCGGCAGTGCATGCCGGTTTCGGCCAGAGGCGGACGCGATGTACGCAGATGCCGCCGGTGCTTGACGGGATGTGCGCAAATGTGCGCAGTCTGGGGCGACGCGAACGGAGGGCGCATGCAGGATCTGGACGAAGGCTTTGCCGGGCGGCTGCGCGAGGAACTGGCGCGGCGGCGCATGTCGCGGCAGGCGCTGGCGGACATGGCGCGAGTCAGCCTGTCCACGCTGGAAAAGGCGCTGTCGGGGAGCCGGCCGTTCACCCTCGCCACGGTGGTGCGGATCGAGGAGGCGCTGGGCGCGCCGTTGCGGGGGGCGAAGCCGCCGGCCGCGACCGGAGGCGATATCGCGCCCGAGCATATGGGGGCCTATGTGCGCGGCGCGGTGCGCTGGATCGAGCAGGATTATGTGACGCTGCGGGCGAGTTTCGGCACGCCGGGCGCAGTGGTGGCCTATCGCATTCGGATTCACTGGGACGAGGCGGCGGGGCATCTGCGCTTTGCCGAGTCGGACCGGACGGACGGGGCCTTTGCGCAGTCGGGCTATGTGTCGATGCCGAACCTGTCGGGGCACACCTATCTGGCGACGAACGAATCGGGGCAGCATCGGCTGATCATGCTGGGGCGGCCGACGCGGGAGGGGTGCCTGTTCGGGCTGCTTTCGACGCTGCAGGTCGGCGCGGGGTCGCAACTGGTGCCGGTCGCCTGCCCGATCGCTTTGGTGCCGCTGGCGCGGCTGCCCGATGCGCCGATGGGCGTGGTTGCGCCGGGGATGGCGGCTTATGAGGAGATGCGGGCGATTTTGGACAAGGCGATGGGGGACGATTTCTGCCGGTTGCGGCAGTAGGGCACCCATATAGCATCCGTTCGCCCTGAGCGAAGTCGAAGCCTGTCCTGAGCTTCGCCGAAGGGGGTTCAACTGAGCCGCAGGCGAAGCTCCTTCGCTTTGCTCAGGGGAAGGCTTCGACTTCGCTCAGCCCGAACGGAGGTTGGAATGCATTCTGGCTCAGGCCAGCCGTGTCACCGGCCCGCCGCCAGCGCCAGGCGCTTGCCTGCGAGCGTGCGCGTGCGCACCAGCCGCGCGGTTTCGATCGGCACGGCGAAGGATGTGCCGGTGCCGGTGACCGCGTGGCCGTCCGCCGCGACGGTGGGGACCTTCACGCCGCGCTGCCAGTGATAGACGTAAGGATGCGGCTCCGGCTCCGGGCGGTTCGCGCCGATCCAGGGCTGGCCCTTGTCGTCGAGCGCGCCGACCAGCACGGCGCGCGGAAAGGCGGCGCGCGCCGGGCCGAGATTGGCGGGGCGGTCGAGACCGCGATTGCCCGCCGCGAGGATGACGGGAATGCCCTTGTCGGTCGCCTCCACCACGGCAGCGGTGATGCGCGGATCGTCGGCGAGGGCGAGCGAGATGTTGATGGCGTCGACGCCCATGTCGGCGGCGCGACGGATGGCGGCGGCGACGGGCGCGGCGTCCCCCTGACAGGGCGGTGCGGCCCCGGCGGGGCAACCGGCGGGATCGTCGATCCGCAGCGAGATGATGCGCACCTTTCCTTCGGCGGCACGCGACAGGATGGTGGCGACCATCGTGCCATGATCGTAGCGGGGCTGGAAGGCGGGGCGGGGCGCCGGTGCGGCCATGTCGATTTCATCGACCAGAGCGGGTTGCAGTTCGGCGGTGCGGGCGACGCCGCTGTCGATGATCGCGACGAGTGGATAGTCGGCGGGGGCCGCCGCAATTGCGCTGCTGCCGGCGACGAATAGCGCCAGCGGAACGATCAGTCCTTTCAACGTGTCAGACCCCCCGGTCCCAATCGCCTCGTGTCTTCAGGGCCGCGCAAAACAGGCGCGGGCCTCCGCTCGGACTCGGGAGGCTATCCTATCGGCAGGGGGGCGACAATAAGACGAAGGTCGTTAGCCGGCGGGTGCTATATTGAGCAAGACTCTCCCCTCCCCTTCAGGTGCATCGGGTCGGGGGGGGGGGGGCGGTGTCTCACCGAGAGGGCGTTACAGCCCCCACCCCAACCCCACCCCTGAAGGGGAGGGGCTTTTTGGTTTCGCCCCGATCGAGAAGGCACAGAAAAGGCCCGTCCGGCACGGGCCGGGCGGGTTTCCAAAGTTGCCCGAGCGGTCCGCCTTACGGAATATGGCCCGGAATGTCCGTTTTGGCCGGCGTCGCCGGGTGATCGGTTCGCGTTGATGGGCGTCGTCTGGGGTATTGCCCGGCGTTCGCTGACGCTTTGTCGTTGCTGTGCGATCCGCCCATGCCCTCCGAAAGGACATCCGGCGGATCGCGGGTTCGTAGCCCGGCGGGCGAACCCGTCGTGACCGAGCCGTTGGCGCGCAGCGATCAACCCGCATGCTTCCGACGTGATTCGGCTAACATGGGGCGCACGCTGTAGGACAGGCTTTTCGAATGGGAGGGGGGCCGCTGAGCCGCAGGCGAAGCTCCTTCGCTTTGCTCAGGCGAAGGCTTCGACTTCGCTCAGCCCGAACGGATTATACGTAACGCGCAATACTCTAGGCAGCCAGGCGCGGTTTTCCGGAGAAGGCGGCCGAGGCGGCGGACAGGCAGCAGCCCAGGGACTGGCCGGCGAAATGGCGCATCGTGCCGTCGGGCAGGCGCAGGGACAGTTCCCAGATCTCGTCATTCTGCTCGCAATGGGCGCGCGCCTGATCGCCGCCGAACTCGATCACGTCGCCCAGGCGCTGGCGGTGCAGCAGGTGGCGATAGACGGTGGTGTGGGTTTCGCGATGCGCGTTATGGGCGATGACGAAGCTCTGGCTGCTTTCGGACAGCCAGTCATATCCCGCAATTTCGATCATCGCCGCGTCCTGCATGAGAGTGATCCGCGAGACTGGCGGATCAGATGCTCAACGAAGATCGATGGCAGCGGTTCCTGACAATCAGATTAACAAATATCAACTTAGCAGGGATCAACCCGGCTGGGTTCGGTGCGGGCGACCCGCAACTGGTCGGCGGTGTCGACGTCGCGCATCAGGCCGGTGCGCCGGACCAGCGCGAAATCGACCTGCGCGTCCCGCGCGGCCTCCAGATGGCGCCACAGGCTGTCCGCGCCATGGCGATAGGGCACGCGATTGGGCGGCATCAGCATGGCGTTGGTGCCCGACCCCTGCTCGTCGGGGGCGAGCACGAGATTGCCGCCGGAAAAGGCGCCGAGCATGGCGTGCAAATCATCCGGGGTTAGATCGGGCAGGTCGGTGAACAACGACAGCACGCCCTGCGCGCCGCGCTCATCGGCGAAGCGCGCGCCCTGCGCCAGCGCGTCGTTGAGGCCGCCGACGCCGTCTTCCCGCAACGCCCGCGCGCCCGCCGCCCGCGCCATCGCCAGCGCGTCCTCGTCATGCGAGACGATGACGATATGGCTGGCGGGCAGCACGGCGGCGGCGACGCCCAGCACATGCGTGAGAAAGCCGCGGTTGATCGCCGCCCGCTCGCCTTCGCCCAGCGCCAGGCGCGATTTGCCCAGCGCAAAGGGCTTGACGGGAATGACGGCCCAGATGGGCGTGGCGGGGAAGCTGGCCATTCTTCAGGCTCCGGTGAAGCGCGGCGGACGCCGCTCCCCGAAGGCGGTGACGGCTTCCTCATGATCGGCGGTGGCGTGGGCCAGCGCCTGCATCGCGGCCGACATGTCGAGCACGGCGGCGAGCGAGCTTTCCTGCGCCTGGCGGATCAGGCGCTTGGCCATGCGCACGCCATGGGGCGGGTTGTCGGCGATCTGGCGGGCGATGGCGGTCGCCGTCTCCATCAGCGCGTCGGCGGGCACGACGCGCGACACCAGGCCGCAGGCGAGCGCTTCGGCCGCGTCGATGATCGCGCCGGTCAACGTCATCTCGGTCGCCTTGCTGACGCCGATGATGCGCTGGAGCAGCCATGCGCCGCCGTCGCCCGGCACGATGCCGAGCTTGACGAAGCTCTCCGCGAACTTCGCGTTTTCCGATGCGATGCGGATGTCGCACATGCAGGCAAGGTCGCAGCCCGCGCCGATGGCGGGGCCGTTGACCGCCGCGACGATCGGGACTTCGAGCGCCTGGAACAGCAAAGGCAGGCGCTGGATGCCGGTCTTGTAATTGCGGCGGGTCTGCGCCGGCAGCGCGTCGCGCAGGCCGCCGCCCGGAACCATCTTCTTGACGTCGCCGCCCGAGGAGAAGGCGCTGCCCGCGCCGGTCAGGATGACCGCGCGCACGGCGATGTCGGCGTCGGCTTTCTCAAGGATATCGCACAGCGCGTCGATCACCTCCGTCTCGGAGATCGGGTTGCGCTTTTCCGGCAGGTTGAGCGTGACGGTAAGGATGCCGTCCGACAGGCTGGAAAGAACCGGATCGCTCATGCGGTCGCTCCGACATAGGAGTCGCGAAGCTGCGCGAACTTGCCGATGAAGTCCAGTTGCCCTTCCAGCCCTTCGTCGGGGAAGCGGGCGTGGACATGGGTGACGCCGATCGAGCGCAGATAGTCGATCTCCGCCAGCACCTGGTCGTCCGACTTGCCGTGCGGGTAGAGGCCGATTTCCAGCAAGAGCGATGCGGGGTCGCGGCCGTTCGCCTCCATCATGGTGCGGATGGCGCCGAGCGCTTCGAGCTGTTCGGGGAACATCTTGCCCGTGGCGTCGTCGATGCGGAACAGGGGCATGAAGCCGTCGGCATATTTGGCGACGCGCTCCAGCACCTTGGGCGGCGGCACCGGATTGGCGGTGCGGCCTGCGCCCATGAAGATGGGGATCGGGCGCTGGACCGGGAGCGGGTTGACGTTGACGTCGGACATTGTGTGGAAGCGGCCTTCGAACGCGACCGACTCCTGCGTCCAGAGCGCGCGGAGCATGTCGATCTGTTCTTCCACGCGGGAGGCGCGGGTCTTGAAGTCCGCGCCCATCGCCTCGAACTCGACCGAGTTGTAGCCGATGCCGACGCCCAGGATCAGCTTGCCGCCGCACAATATGTCGACCTGCGCCGCCTGCTTGGCGACCAGCGCGGTCTGCCGCTGCGGCAGGCCGAGCACGCCGGTGATGAAGCCCAGAGTGTCGACCTGCGCCGACAGATAGGCCATCAGCGTGAAGACCTCGAGGAACTCGCTCTTGTGCGTGTAGGGGGTCTTCTCGATCTCGGGGTGCTTTTCGGGCACATAGCCGACCACATGGTCGAGCAGGCGCAGATAGTCATAGCCGAGGCGATCCGCTTCCTTCGCGAAGGGGACCATGGCTTTCAGGCCCGCGCCGTTGGTGAAGGCGTTGCCGTTGACGGTGAATTTCAGTTTGGTCATGCCATCCTCTCCTGGACGAGATCAGACCGCGGTCAGGCGGATGCCGGCGCCGGGGCTTTTATATTTGCGGTTGATGAAGATCAGCAGCGAGGTCAGCGCCTCGGCCGCCGCGCTGTTGGCGATGCCGCCGGCGTGGAAGCCGCGCATGCCGATCGCCTCTATGAGGCCGACGACGGTGTCGCAGGCTTCGGCGTCGTCGCCGCAGACCAGCACGTCGCAGTCGACCGGATGGCCGATGTCGTGCAGATGGGCGTGGCTGACATTCTGGAAGGCGGAGACCAGCTTCGCGTCGGGCAGCAATGCCTGGAGCGCGGCGACGGCGGAGCCGCCTTCGGGCAGTTGCACGCGGCTGACCTTGGGCGGCATCAGCGGGACGGTGGCGTCGATCACGATCTTGCCGGCCAGTTCCGCGCGCAGATCGAGCGCGGTCGCCTGCTGCCCGGAATAGGGCACGGCCAGGATCACGATGTCCGCCGCGGCGGCTGCGGCGTGATTGTCCGCCCCCGAAATCGTCGTGCAGCCGGCATGGGCGTTGAGTTCATCCGCCTTTGCCTGGGCGCGGGTAGCGTCGCGCGATCCGATGAGGACAGGATAGCCCGCATGGCCGAACCGCGCGGCGAGGCCGCCGCCCTCCTGCCCCGTGCCGCCGATGACGGCGATGGTCAACCTGTCGCTCATGCAAATCCTTCTTTGAAAATCAGCTACATATAGGGGAGAGCGGAGCTGAGCAGCGCGGCGGGGCGCACCAGCTCCTCGGCCAGCTGCGCGGCCCGCTCCTGCGAATATTGGGCGGAGAACATCGTCGCGGTGAAGGCGTAGACCGCCTCGCCGCGCTCGTTCAGCACCGGCACCGCGACCGACGACGCGCCGACGGTGTAATGCCCCTCGTCCGTCGCCCAGCCGCGTTCCTTCGCCGTCTCCGCCTCCGCCATGAATTCGCGGAAGGTCTGGCGATGGCCGAGGCGGATGGCGCGATATTGCTCGCTCAGTTCCTCCTCGGTCAGCATCGAGTGCGCGGCCATCAGCCGGCCGGCCGCGCCGACCAGCAGCGGCAGGCGCTGGCCGACATTCATCTTGATGCTCATGCCCGCCGGCAGCGATTCGAGGACCAGGATCATGCGGTCGCGCTGGAGTCGCCGCCACAAAGTGACGGTGACGCCTTCGGTGCCGGCGATCAGGTCGGTCGCGGCGCGCACCGCCCGCATGTCCCCGCCCTGCGCCAGCGCGCCGCTGACCAGTTCGAGCACGCCAAGGCCCATCGAGTAGAGCTTCGATTGCGGCTCGAAGATCAGGTAATTCTCGTTCGCCAGGGTGCGCAGGATGTTGAGGCAGGTGCTGGGATTGAGATCAAGGTCGCGGGTGATGCGCGACAACGGCAAAGGCCCCCGCGCCGACGCCATGTAGCGCAACACCGCGAGCCCCGAGAGAATCGCGCCGACCGGCTTGTAGGAAAGCATGCCCGGCCGGGGGGCCGAGTCGTCAGCGGAGCCGGTGCGCAATGCGCCCTGATCCTCGGCTGATGGCTGCGGCTGAAGCACGTCTTCGCTCTCCTTGCGGCCACGCTTGGACCGTTTCCCCTTTATCTCCATGTAGAACGTCCTTCGCAATAGAGAAAATTTTTATTGATTGAGAATGCCGAATGGGTCTAACCACCCTAACAGCATAGATATGTAGGAGGGGCTAGGAGAGCCATGCCGGAGATTCTGACATTTCCGCACTTTGAACCGCACTTTCCGCGCGACCAGTGGGCATTGCCTACGGTCCTGGAATATCAGGCGCGCGAACGGGCGGACCGGCCGTGCCTGCAATGGACCGACGCGGGGCGCATCCACACATTCGCCGAGGTGAACGCCATCGCGAATCGGCTGGCGCGCGGATTCCAGAAACAGGGCGTGAAGAAGGGCGACTATGTCGTGATCTTCCTGCCCAACTGCCTGGAATATGTGTTCACCTGGTTCGCGCTCACGAAGCTGGGCGCGATCGAGGTGACGGTGGGCGACAGCTACAAGGGCGCGTTCCTGCGCCATCAGGCGTCGCTCTCCAAGTCGCCGATCATCGTGACCACGCCGGAGCTGGCCCCCCGCCTCGCCGAGATCGAGGACGAGCTGACCACTATAGAGCATTGCATTCTCGTCACCGAAGAGACTGCGCCTGCAGTGCCGGCCTTCAAGAAGATCCGCACCAGCCTGTATGCGGACCTGTACGACGACGATGACAGCAATCTGGGCATCGCGGTCGGCCCGCGCGATCCGGCCGCCGTGCTGTTCACGTCGGGCACCACCGGCCTGTCGAAGGGCGTGCTGATGGCGCATTCGCATTTCTACTTCTTCGCGGAAGAGGATGCGCAGCTGACCCGGCTGACCGATCAGGACGTCTATTCGACCAGCTTCCCGCTGTTCCACGGCAATGCGCAGTTCCTGACCGTCTATCCCAGCCTGCTGGTGGGCGCGCATTGCGTGCTCTACACCAAGTTCAGCGCATCGGACTTCATCGGCCGCATTCGCCGGTCGGGATCGACCGTCTGCAACCTGCTGGGCGCGACCATGGCCTTCATCCTGTCGCAGCCCGAGCGCGACGACGACAAGGATCACAAGCTCAGCCGCATCTATGCGGCGCCGCTGGCCCCCGATCTGGGCGCCAAGTTCGTCGAGCGGTTCGGCGACATCACCTTCGTCGACGGATTCGGCCAGACCGAGATTTCCAACGTGTTCCAGACCCCCTGGCAGGCCGAGCGGCCGGCCGGCGCGTCGGGCGTGCTGATGGACCAGTTCTTCGAGGTGAAGCTGGCCGATCCGGAGACCGGCGAGGAAGTGCCCGAGGGCGCGATCGGCGAACTGCTGGTGCGGCCCAAGATCAACGGCATCACCTGCATGGAATATCTGGGCATGCCGGAAAAGACGGTGGAGACCTGGCAGGACCTGTGGTTCCACACCGGCGACGCGCTGCGGCGGGACGAGAAGGGCTGGTATTATTTCGTCGACCGCGTGAAGGACGCGCTGCGGCGGCGGGGCGAGAATATCTCCTCCTTCGAAGTGGAATCGGTGGTGCGTTCGCATGCCGCCATCGCCGAATGCGCGGTGGTGGGAGCGGAAGCCGACGAACCGGGCGGCGAGAATGAGGTGAAAGCCTTCGTCGTGCTCAATCCCGGCATGGACCTCGACTATGAGGACCTGGCCAAGTGGTGCGACGCGCGCATGCCCGCCTTCATGGTGCCGCGCTATGTCGAGGTGATCGACGTGTTGCCGCAGACGCCGAGCCAGAAGGTGCAGAAGAAGGAACTGCGCGATCGCGGCAACGGCCCCGCCACCTGGGACCGCAACCGCGCGATGGCGAAGGCCTGATCGCATGACCGGCGAGGCAGAAGCGGCCGTCCGCACCGAGATCGACGGCAATCTGGCGATCATCACCATGGCGCGCGCCGATGCGATGAACGCGGTCAACGATGCGCTGCGCATCGGCATGGTCAGCGCGTGCGAACGGGCGGCCAATGACCCGGACGTGCGCGCGGTGCTGATCCGCGCGGAGGGCGAGCGCGCCTTCTGCGTGGGCGCGGACATCAAGGAGGTGCGCCCGGCGCTGAGCCAGGCGGAGTCGCGCACGCCGCCGGCCGACCGCGACTATACCACCGCCATCGCCGCGATGACCAAGCCGGTCGTCGTCGCCATCCACGGCTTCTGTCTGGGCGCGGGGCTGGAAATCGCGCTGGCGGGCGACATCCGCATCGCCAGCGCGGCGTCGACCTTCGGTCTGCCGGAAGTCAATCTGGGCCTGATCCCCGGCGCGGGCGGCACGCAGCGGCTGACCAAGCTGATCGGCATTGGCCGGGCGATCGACATGATGCTGACCGGCGAGCGGGTCAGCGCCGAGCGCGCGCTGGACTGGGGCATCATCACCCGGCTGGTGGCGGACCGGGCGGAGCTGGACGCGGTGTCGCTCAAGCTGGCGCAGGGACTTGCCGGGAAAGCGCCGATCGCGATCGCCTACCTCAAAGAGGCGGTGATGGCGGGCGTGGAATCGGGCCTGACCACGGGGCTGGCGCGCGAGCGCGACCTCTTCACGCTGCTGAAAGCGACCGAGGACAGCCGGGAAGCCGCAGAAGCCTTCAAGGCCAAGCGCGCTCCCGTGTTCCGCGGCCGATAAAGTCATTTCTTAAAAGCCATCTCTTCTGGGGAATTAGCGACAATATGAGCGAACAAACGGTAGTCGTCGTCGGAGCGGGCCTGATGGGCACCGGCATCGCCCATGGCTTCGCGGTGGCGGGCGGCAAGGTGCTGCTGGTCGACGCCAAGCGCGCCGCCGCCGACAAGGCGGTCGCGGAGATTGCGGGCATCCTGGATGGCGCGGTCAAGATCGGCAAGCTGGACGCCGATACCGCCGCCGCCGCCAAGGGGCGGATCGAGATCGTCGATGATCTGGCCGCTGCGGCCAGCCAAGCCGATCTGGTGGTCGAGACCGCGTCGGAGAATATCGCGATCAAGCTGGAGATCTTCCGCGTGGTCGACGAGAATGCGCCGAACGGCGTGATCCTGACCAGCAACACCTCGGCGCTGAGCGTCACCGAACTGGCGGCGACGACGAAGGCGCCGGAGCGCTTCGCGGGCCTGCATTTCTTCAATCCCGTCCACAAGATGAAGCTGGTCGAGATCATCAAGGGCCTGGCCACATCGCCCGAGACGGTCGCGACGCTGAAGGACTGGGGCCAGGCCATGAAGAAGGAGACGATCGTCGTCGCCGAAAGCCCCGGCTTCACCACCAGCCGCATGAGCGCGCTGGCGGGCAACGAGGCGATGTACATGCTGGAATCGGGCGTGGCGTCGGCCGAGGATATCGACACCGCGCTGCGGCTGGGCTTTGGCCATCCGATGGGGCCGCTGGAGCTGGGCGACCTGACCGGATGGGACACGCGCTTTGCCGTGCTGCAATATCTGCACCGCACGCTGGGCGAGAAGTTCCGCCCCTGCCCGCTCATCGAGAAGATGGTGAAGGCCGGGCGTTACGGGCGCAAGGTCGGCCATGGCGTCTATCGTTATGAAGACGGCAAGAAGGTGCCGGGTTCGGGGTTGTCGGCCCGATGAGCAACGCAAATGACATCGTCATCGTCGGCGCAGTGCGCACGCCGATGGGTCGCTTTCGCGGCGCGCTCGCCCAAGTGCGCGCCGATCATCTGGGCGCGGTGGTGCTGAACGCTCTGCTGGAGCGGACCGGCGTTAGCCCTGAGCAGATCGATGACGTGATCTTCGGCTGCGTGACGCAGATCGGCGAGCAGTCGGCCAATGTGGCGCGCACGGCTTTGCTGTCGGCCGGCTGGCCCGACAGCGTGCCGGGCATCACGATCGACCGGAAGTGCGGATCGTCCGAGGCGGCCGTGCATATGGCGGCGGGACTGCTGTCGAGCGGCATGGTCAAGATGGTCGTCGCCGGCGGCGTCGAGAGCATGTCGCGCGTGCCGATGGGCAGCAACCGCGACCTGCATGGCGAGGCGTTCGGCTGGCTGGTGCAGGAACGCGCGGAGCTGCCGTCGCAGGGCGAGGCGAGCGAGCGGATCGCCGACAAATGGGGTTTGAGCCGCGACGATGTCGACGGATTTGCGGTCCGCAGCCATGCGCTGGCGGGCGAGGCGGCGGATCGCGGGGATTTCGACGCGGAGATCGTGCCGGTGGACATCCGCTCCGTCGCGGAGAAGGGCGCGGAACTGGCGGTCGAGACGCTGAGCGCTGACGAGAGCATCCGGCGCGGGTCGACGAAAGAGAAGCTCGGCACGCTCAAGACCGTGTTCCGCGAGGGCGGGCGGATGACCGCCGGCAATGCCTCGCAGATCACGGACGGTGCGGCGGCTCTGCTGGTGACGACGCGCGGTCATGCGGAGGCTCTGGGCCTCAAGCCCCGCGCCCGCGTGGTGGCGTTCGCGTCGGTGGGTGCGGACCCGGAGCTGGTGCTGACCGGGCCGATCCCGGCGACGGCGAAGGTGCTGGAACTGGCCGGCA
The DNA here is from genome assembly GCA_044237945.1 of Sphingobium sp. Lineage (GTDB taxonomy): Bacteria > Pseudomonadota > Alphaproteobacteria > Sphingomonadales > Sphingomonadaceae > Sphingobium. The sequence goes on from JBIIEH010000018.1 coordinate 21,433, forward strand.
TGACGCTGGACCAGATCGACCTGTATGAGGTGAACGAGGCGTTCGCGTCGGTGCCGCTCGCCTGGCTCAAGGAAACCGGCGGCGACCCGGACAAGCTCAATGTGAATGGCGGCGCGATCGCGCTCGGCCATCCGCTGGGCGCGAGCGGGGCGCGGCTGATGACGACGCTGCTGCACGGGCTGGAGCGGCGCGGGGCGCGGTTCGGCTTGCAGACGATGTGCTGCAATGGCGGCCTCGCCACGGCGACGATCATCGAGCGGCTGGACTGACAGAACAGAAACGGAGACGGACGATGAAGAAGGCGCAGCTGGGACAATCGGGGCTGATGAGTTCCGTCCAGGGCTTCGGCGCGATGGGCATGTCGGAATTCTACGGCGCGGGCGACGAGGCGGAGTCGCAGGCGACGCTGTCGCGGGCCGTGGAACTGGGCATCAATCATCTCGACACGTCCGACCTCTATGGCAAGGGCGAGAATGAGCTGCTGCTGGGCCGTTTCCTTAAAGGGCAGAAGCGCGAGGACATATTGCTCGCGTCGAAATTCGGCGTGGTGCGTGATCCCGATGGTCCTTCGGGCAGCACCTATGACCGTGATCTCGACAACAGTCCGGCTTATGCGCGCGCCTGTTGCGAGGCGTCGCTCAAGCGGCTGGGCACCGATTATATCGACCTGTTCTACGTCCACCGCTACGATACATCGATGCCGATCGAGGAGGTCATTGGCGGTCTGGTTCCGCTGATCGAGGAAGGCAAGATCCGGGCGATCGGGCTGTCCGAAGTGTCGTCCGACCTGCTGCGCCGGGCCGCGAGCGTGCATCCGATCGCGGCGCTGCAGACCGAATATTCGCTGTTCGCCCGCGCGGTGGAGGAGGACATCCTGCCGACCTGTCGCGAGCTGGATATTTCGTTCCTGGCTTACGGCCCACTGGGGCGCGGCATTCTTGCCGGCAAGATCCGTTCGCTCGACGATCTGGAGCCGGGCGACCTGCGGCGGCAGGCGCCGATGTATGCGCCGGAGAACCTGCCGCGCAATCTGGAGCTGATCGACCGCATCAACGCCATGGCTGCGCCGCGCGGGGCGACGGCGGGGCAGATCGCGCTGGCGTGGCTGCACGCGCAGCCGGGCGTCTTCCCCCTGCCCGGCACCAAGCGGGTGAAGTATCTGGAAGAGAATGCCGGGGCGGCGGACATCGTGCTGACGTCTGAAGAGATGGCGACGATCGAGCAGGTGCTGGCGGGCGGCGCGGCGGGTGCGGGCAAGTGGAACACGGCGCAGACCGAAGAGACCGCGCAGTGAGTGACTTCGGCCTGAAGGACAAGACGGCGATCGCCGGGCTGGGCTTCACCCCTTATTGGAAGCGGGGGAAGTCCGCGCCGCGCAGCTTGCAGGAACTGGTGAGCGCGGCGATCATCGCGGCGGCGGATGACGCGGGCATCAACGTGCCCGACATCGATGGTTTCGCCTATTTCGCGGCGGACTTCGACACTGGCGGGCTGATGGAGACGCTGGGGATCAGGGAAGTCGGCTTTTCGTCGATGCTGACGGGCAGTGGCGGCGGGTCGGCGGGCGCTGTGGGGCTGGCGTCGGCGGCGATCGTCGCGGGGCTGGCCGAGACGGTGGTGGTGGTGTGCGGCGTGCAGCAGGGCGAGCTGCGCTATGGCGCGATGCCGTCCACTTATGACATCACGCCGGAAAGCACCTTCTATCAGGCGCCGGGGCTGGTCGGGCCGGGGCATATGTTTGCGCTGTTGGCGCAGCGGCACATGCATCTCTACGGCACAACGCGCGAGCATTTCGCGGAAGTGGCGATGTCCACGCGGTTGAACGCGCTGACGCATCCCGATGCGCTGATGAAGAAGCCGATGAGCCTGGACGACTATTTCGCTGCGCCGATGATATCGACGCCGCACTGCCTGTTCGACTTCTGCCTGGAGACGGACGGCGCGGTCGCGGTGATCGTGACCAGCGCCGAGCGGGCGAAGGACTTGAGGCAGAAGCCGGTGCTGGTCCATGCCTCGTCGCAGGGCGGCGCGGGCGACTGGGGGCGGTCGATCTACTGGATGAACATGCCGGACGAAACCTTCGCGTCGTCCGGCGCGGGGGCGGTGGCGCGGCAATTGTACGCGCGGTCGGACTTCGGGCCGGAGGGCGTCGACGTCGCGCAGATTTATGACCATTTTTCCAGCCAGGTGATCCTGCAACTGGAGGATTATGGCTTCTGCAAGAAGGGCGAAGGCGGCGATTTCGTCGCGTCGGGCGCGATCCGCATGGATGGCGGCTCGATCCCGGTCAACACGGACGGCGGGCAACTCTCCTGCGGCTATATCTGGGGCATGAGCCATGTGCGCGAGGCCGTGGAGCAGCTGCGCGGGACGGCGCATAATCAGGTGGCGGGCGCGAAGACCGCGCTGGTTACCGGCGGGCCGTCCGACATCCCGATGAGCGCCCTGTTGCTGAGGACCGACGCATGAGCCGCATCGCCAAGCGCCCGCCTGAAGCCATCGTGCGCATCGCTGCCGATGACTGGACCGCGCCCTGGTGGGAGGCGGCGAAGGAAGGCCGGCTGACCTGCGCGCAATGCGACCAGTGCAAGCGCTTCCGCATGCCCCCTACCCCCTATTGCCCGCACTGCCGCAGCCAGGCGATAGACTGGCCGACGCTGCCGGGGACGGGCACGGTCTACAGCTTCACCATCGTCGAGCGCGCGGTGCTGCCGGGGACGCAGGATGCGATCCCCTATGTCGTCGGCGTCATCGACATCGACGGCGCGGAGCCGGCGCGGATCATCAGCAACATCGTCGATTGCGATGTCGACGCCATTCATATCGGCGCGCGGGTGCGCGTGCTGTTCGAGCCTGTGGGGGACGGCATGGTCATGCCGCGCTTCACCCTGACTGGAAGTGACGCATGAGCTTCTCCCCCATCTGGACGACGCCCTTTCTGGAAGATCGCCACCGCAAGCTCGCCGAGCGGCTGCTGGAGTGGGATATTCCCGAAGTAGACCATGAGCCGAGCGATTTCGGCCCGCCGGTGCGGACCATGCTGAAGGCGATGGCGGCCGAGGGCTTGCTCGACTTCATCATCCCCAAGGCCGGCGATGGCCCGATGAATGTCGATCTGCGCTCGATCTGCGTGATCCGCGAGATTCTGGCCTATCGCAGCGGCGGCATCGCCGACACCAGCTTCGTCATGCAGGGCATCGGCACCGCGCCGATCTGGCTCAGCGGCAGCCAGGCGATGGGCGCGGCGCATATGGACAGCGCACGCCGGGGCGAGACGATCGCCGCCTTTGCGCTGACCGAGCCGGAAGCGGGATCGGACGTGGCGAGCGTCGCATCGAGCGGCGTGCGCGACGGCGACGATTACATTCTGAACGGGGCCAAGACCTTCATCTCCAATGGCGGCATTGCCGACCATTATCTGATCGTCGTGCGCACCGGCGAGGGGCCGGGCGCGAAGGGACTGTCGGTGTTTCTGGTGGACGCCGACACGCCGGGGCTGAGCTTCGAGAAGCAGGATTATGTCGCGCCCCATGCCGGTGGCGCCATCGCTTTCACCGACATGCGGGTGCCGGCGGCGCGGCGCGTGGGCGAGCCGGGCGCGGGCTTCAAGGCGGCGATGATGACCTTCGACATTTTTCGGGCTTCGGTCGGCGCGGCGGCGGTGGGGTTCGGCCGGCGGGCGCTGGACGAGGCGATCGGGCGGGTGTCGAGCCGTCAGCTTTTCGGCAAGCCGATGTCGGCGATGGACGGCGTGCAGTCGAAGATCGCCGAGATGGCGACCGAGATGGAGAGTGCGGCGATGCAGGTCTATCGCGCCGCCTGGGCCAAGGACACGACCGGCGGGCGCTGCACGCGGGAAGTCTCCATGGCGAAGATGGTCGCCACCGAATCCGCGCAGACCGTGGTGGACGCGGCCGTGCAGCTGTTCGGCGGCGCGGGCGTGACGCGCGGGTCGGTGGTCGAGATGCTGTATCGCGAGGTGCGGCCGATGCGGATCTATGAAGGCGCGTCGGAAGTGCAGAAGCTCGTGATCGGGCGCGAGATGCTGAAAAGCAAAAATTAATCAGAAATTCGAGAGGTTTATCATGGGCGCGAGCGCGGACGAATTTGACTATGTGATCGTGGGCGCGGGCACGGCGGGATCGCTGATGGCCGCGCGGCTCGCGGAAACGCCGGGCGTCACCGTCTGCGTGCTGGAAGCGGGGCCGGCCGATACCGACCCCAATATCGGCTTCCCTCCTGGCTTCATGAAGATGATCTTCAACCCCAAGGCGACCTGGGGCTTCATGTCGGAACCGGCCGAGGGCCTCAACGGCCGGTCGATCCCGGCGATCCAGGGCCGCGTGGTCGGTGGATCGATGGCGGTCAACGGCATGGTCTATACCCGCGGACAGGCGGCGGACTTCGACAAATGGGCGCAACTGGGCAATCCGGGCTGGGCCTATGACGACATATTGCCCTATTTCCGCAAGACCGAGAGCAACACCGACAAGGGCGACCCGCGTTTTCGCGGGCATGAGGGCAAGCTGCCGATCGTGGCGCTCGACTGGAAGAATGATCTGGTCGACGCCTTCATTCGCGGCGCGGGCGAACTCGGCATCCCGGCGAACCCGGATTATAATGGCGCGACGCAGGCTGGCGCGGGCGTCTATCAGTACAACATCGGCAGGGGTAAGCGCATCAACACGGCGCGCGCCTTCCTGCACAATGCGCGGCGCACCGGCCGCGTAGACCTGCGCGTCAATGCCCGCGCGACCAAGGTGGTCTTCGAGGGCAAGACCGCGAAGGGCGTCAGCTATGTGACCGAACAGGGTGGCGTGGTGAAGACCGTGACCGCGCGCAAGGAAGTGATCCTGTGTTCGGGCGCGATCAACACGCCGCGCCTGCTCCAGGTGTCGGGCGTGGGCGATCCCGAGCATCTCAAGAGCATCGGCGTCGATGTGGTGCATGCACTGCCCGGCGTCGGCCAGAATCTGCGCGACCACATCACCCCGCGCACGGTGGTGAAGGTGCAGGGCGCGACGTCGCTCAACCAGATCGCCAATTCCAAGGTGAAGATCGCCGGCCAGATGTTCAACTGGCTGCGCAACAAGCCGAGCGTCATCGGCATCGGCGTGGTGCTGGGGCAGATATTCTGGAAGTCGAACCCGGCGCTGGACAATCCCGACATGCTGGTGACCTTCACGCCGGGCAGCTTCAAGGAAGGTTTTCTGGGCGTGCTGGACGATGTGCCGGGCATGACGCTGGGCGCGTGGCAGCTGCGGCCGGAAAGCTCGGGCTTCGTCAAGGCGAAGTCCACCGACCTGTTCGAGGCGCCGGCGATCAATCCCAATTATCTGGGCAGCGAGCATGATCGCGACGTGCTGCTGAGCGGGCAGAAGCTGATCCGGCGGTTGCTCAATGAGACCAGCCTGAAGGACTATGTGGTCGAGGAGATGATGCCCGGCCCGTCCGTGCAGAGCGACGATGATCTGCGCGCTTATGCCCGGCGGCAGGCGCTGGCCGGCTATCATTTCTGCGGTACGGCGAAGATGGGTCCAGCGAGCGATCCTCTGGCCGTGGTGGACGCATCGCTGCGCATTCACGGGCTGGACCGCATTCGCGTGATCGATGCGTCGATCATGCCGGAAATCACCAGCGGCAACACCAATGCGCCGACCATGATGATCGCCGAAAAGGGCGCGGACATGGTGCGCGCGGCGGCGTGAGTTCATAACGACAAGGAGAGAAATGATGGCGGAAATCGACGCAAGCCTGCTGGCGCGACTGGAAGCGGTGGAGGCGGACCTCGCCATTCGCAGCCTGGTCGCGCGCTACGCCTTCGTGATGGATGACCGGGACGTGGACGCGATCCCGGCGCTGTTCACGAAGGACGCGCGGGTGACCACGGCGGACGGCGTGATGGATTCGTCCGGCCGCGACGAACTGGTGACGCTCTATGAAGGCCGCTTCGCCATGTTGGGCGCGACCAACCATGTCGTGCAGGGCATGGACATCACCATCGACAGCCCGACCAGCGCGCACGGCCAGATCCAGTCCACCGCCGAAGTGTTCCGCAACGGCGTGCATCAGGTCGTCGCGCTGCGCTATCAGGATCGATACGAGAAGGAAGACGGCGCCTGGCGTATCGCTGCGCGGCACATGGGCTATTTCTATTATGTCCCGTTGGACAAGCATGCTGGCATATTGGGCACGCTCCAGCGCAACCTCACCTATGCCGAGCCGAAGGACGCGGATTTCCCGGAGAAGACGCCGGGGTTCGTCAAATATATGGAGACGCATTGAGGTAGCATATTCCCCTCCCGCATGCGAGCGTCGGGTCGGTCATGCCCCCGGCATGACCTGAACAGTCCGGGGGACTGTTCACCCGACGCTGGGCAGCGAGACTTGCGAGCCCAGCGAGTTAGAGCGACGGGCCTTAAATATGACCCGTTCAGGCTGAGCGAAGTCGAAGCCCTTTGCTGAGCGAAGGCGAAGCGACTTCGACAAGCTCAGCAGACGCCCTCGACTTCGCTCGGGCCGAACGGGGGGGAGAGGTGATCCCGATTTAGCGCGCGATGCTTTAACGCGCCTACTTACCCTGCAGGGCCATGGTGCAGGAGGCGGGATCGACATCCGCGCCGGCGGGGGTGCGGGCGTCGACATGGGTGACGACCGGCTCCTTGCCGCGCGCGGGCGGATAGAGATAGGCGTCGAGCACGCAGCGGCCATTGGCGAACTGAAGTTTGCGCATCGACATTTCGCGAATGTCGAGCCGGGGCGTGCCGAACATGCGGGTGAGCGCGCGGGCGTCCTGTCCCGCGAGGTTGGCCGGGCGCGAAGGCGCGGCGGGCGGCAGCTGGGCGGGCGCGGGGGTGAAGCCGGGCTTTGGTCCGGTGACGCCACCGCAGGCCGCCAGCGGCAGCGCGAGGGCGACGGCGATCGGCAGGCGCCAGCTCATTTGCGTGTCCGTCCGTGCAGCATGTGGACCGCCATAGCCGCCGAGACGATCGGCGCAAGCAGGTTGGCGAAGGGGATGAGGAACAGCAGCGCCGAGACGAGGCCGGCGAGCCACCGGCCGAGCCGGGGGATCGGCGGCAGGTCGGGATGGCGCGGCTCCACCATGTCGGCCATGTCGCGCGCCAGCAGCGTGGCGTTGACGATCAGGAACAGCAGCGCCGTGCCGACGCCGGTCACCAGCAAAGCGAGATAGAGCGGCAGCGCCAGCAGGTTCCAGATAATCGCGCGGCCCACCGATCGCAGGGCGATACGGGCGCTGCGGGCGAGGCCGACCGGGCGGGCCTGGACGGCTGCGTCGGGATAGCTGTCGCGCTCCACCGCGACGATGATGTCGTCGGCGAACAGCGCCATGATGGCCATCGCAATGGTGCGGAACAGCAGCCAGCCGGCCAGCGCCAGCCCGATCGTCGTGACCGCCGCCTCCAGATAGCCCCCGCCGCTCAGCCGATAGTGCAGCCGCAGCGCGTGCAGCCCCAACCAGAGCAGGCCGCCGATCGCGGCGAAGGCGAGCAGGGTCAGCATGAGCGTCTTGACCAGCAGCCGCAGCGCAGCGGGATGGAAAGCGGACGGGAGGGCGCGCAGCAGAGCGATCAGGACCATCCGGCCACGCTATGCCGCCGCCGTTGCATGGACAAGCGCACGCGGATAGAGGGGGCGCTCAATTCCCCTTTTTCAGGAGCCTGTCCTTGTCCCAGTCGACCTTTGACGTCGTCGCCATCGGCAATGCCATCGTCGACGTGCTCGCCAGCGCCGATGACGGCTTTCTGGCGGAACATGCGCTGACCAAGGGCGGCATGCAGCTGATCGACGCCGCCATGGCGCAGCAGTTGTATGACGATATGGGTCCCGCGCGGGAGATCAGCGGCGGGTCGGCCGCCAATACGCTGGCGGGGCTGGCGGCGCTGGGGCAGAAATGCGGCTTTATCGGCCAGGTCAATGACGACCAGCTGGGCGCGGTGTTCGCGCATGACGTGCGGGCGATGGGCATCCGTTACGACACGCCGGTGATGCAGGGCGACGTGCCGACCGCGCGCTGCCTGATTTTCGTGACGCCGGACGCGCAGCGGACGATGAACACGTTCCTGGGCGCGTCGCAGTTCCTGCCGGAAGCGGCGCTGGACCTGGACCTGATCCGATCGGCGAAGATCCTGTATCTGGAAGGCTATCTGTGGGACCCGGCCGAGCCGCGCGCGGCAATGCGGGCGGCGATCGACGCGGCGCGCGATGCAGGGCGCAAAGTCGCCTTCACCTTGTCCGACACCTTCGTCATCGACCGGCATCGCGCTGACTTCATCGACCTGATCGAGGCGGGCATGATCGACATCCTGTTTTCCAACGAAGAGGAGATCAAGTCGCTGGCGCAGATCGACGATTGCGAGAAGGCGATCGCGGCGATCGGCGCGAAGGTGCCGGTGCTGGTGTCGACGCGCGGCGCGGACGGGGCGGTGGCGATCGTCGATGGCGTGCGCCATGAAGCGTCCGCCTGCCCGGTCGAGCGGATCGTCGACACGACCGGCGCTGGCGACCTGTTCGCCGCCGGCTTCCTGTCGGGGCATCTGGATGGCCGCAGCGTCGAGGATTGCCTGACGCTGGGCGCGGCGGCGGCGGCGGAGATCATCTCCCACTGGGGCGCACGGCCCGAGGTGGACCTGGCGGTTATGCGGGACAGGCTGTTCGCCTAGGCCGGCATCGGCTCGGGCGTATCGGCGAAGGCATCCAGTTGCGCCTTGAGTGCGCGCTGGAATGCCGGGCGGGTGATGCAGCGGTCACGATAGGCGATCAGGGTCGGGAATTCGGCCATCAGCGCCGCGTCGGGGATGCCGCGCAGCACCGACGCCATGATGAGATCGGCGGCGGTGAAGCGGCCGCCCTCCAGATAGTCCTTGTCGCCCAGCCACTGCGCCAGCCCCTTCAATCGCCCACGCAGATTGTCGATCGCCTGCGGTCGGCGCAGGCGGCCCCATTCGGCGCCGGCATCGAACACGTCGATATTGACCAGTTCGAACGCCATCGGCTCGACGCTGTTGAGCGCGGCGGTCACCCAGGTCAGTACCCGAGCGCGGCCGGCGGTGTCAGCCGGCATCAGCGCTTCCGATCGTTCCGCGATGCGCAGCACCATGGCGCCGCTCTCGAACATCTGCACCTCTTCGTCGCGATAGGCCGGCACCTGACCAAAGGGCTGTTCGCGGGCATAGTCCGTGCCCTTGGCGGTCTCGAAATCCAGCAGCCGCTCGCGATAGGCCAGTCCCGCCTCCTCGCACGCCCAGCGCGGGCGCAGGTCGCGCACATGGCCGCGCGCGAAGTCCGGCACCCAGCGGAAGGCGGTGATCTCGATCGTGGCATTGGCGTCGACGGGCATGAGTCTCTCCTGCTTCGGCTTGACTTTTTAGGTTGATATCAACATATATAGCGCCATGTCAAATCCCGGCGCCGTCACCTTCGACCAGACGCTCCATGTGCGCGATCATTGCCTGTGCCTGGCGACGCAGCGCGCGGCGCGGGCGCTGGCGCGCCGCTTCGACGAGGCGTTTCGGCCGCTGGGGCTATCGAGCGGCCAGTTCTCGCTGCTGCAGGCGCTGAACCGGCCCGCGCCGCCAACGCTGGGCAGCGTCGCCGAGTTGCTGGCGATGGACCGCACCACGCTGACAGCGAACCTCAAACCCCTGGAGCGCGACGGGCTGCTGACGGTGGCGCCCGATCCAAAGGACCGGCGCGTGCGGAGGCTGGCGCTGACCGATGCGGGGCGCGCCCTGCTGGGCCGGGCGATGCCGGTGTGGACCGCCGAACATGCGCGCGTGGATGCGGAGATCGACGGCGCGGGCAAGACGTTGAAAACAGGGCTGGCGCTGCTGGCCTAAGCCGGCTGCTTCCGGAACAGCGCCCGGTCTTCCGAGCCAAAGCCCCAGCGCCAGATGACAAGGCCATAGGCGCCGAGAATCAGGGGTACGCCGAACAGCAGTTCCGCCCATTCAAAATGCGGCGGCAGCGCGACAAAGGCGGAACCGACGATGCAGCCGACGCCCGCCGCGATCAGCAGCGGCCAGCGCCAGGCGTTGACCGAGGCGCTGAGCAGGCGCGCCAGCAGCCGCGCCTTGACGATCGACGCCGCGCCCAGCGCCAGGCACAGGGCCGCCGCCGGGGCCGCAGCGACGGCGGCGGTCGAGAGGTGGAAGCGCTGCGCCAGCAGGATGAGGCCGAAGCTGATGCCCGCCTGCACCGCGATCATGGCGAGCGAGATCGCGAGATTGCGGTGGCGCGCGATGTAGACCAGCGCCGATTCGCTGACCACGGCGGTGGCCGCGACGACTTCGGCCAGCAGCAGAAAGCCGAGCGCCAGCGTGCCGACGACGAATTGCGGGCCAACCAGGCCCATCACCGCTTCGCCGGGGATGCCGAGCGCGAGGGCAATGCCGGCCTGCGCCGCGATGATCCAGAAGCCGACCTGGCTGACCTGCTTCGCGATGGCGGCGAGATTGTTTTCAGCCAGGTTGCGGGTGATGACCGGGCCGAGGATCGGGTCGAAGCTGGTCTTGAGCTTCTGCGGCAGCGACGCGACCTGCTGCGCGACATAATAGACGCCGACGACGGCCGGGCTGACGAACAGGCCCAGGATCGCGAGGTCGAGGCGGCGCGATCCCCATTCGACGCCGTCTGCTGCGGCGAGCGGCAGGTTGCGCCGGGCGAGCCGCCACAGCCTGCCCGAATCAGGCCGCCAGCCCGACGGCATGCCGTAATGGCGGGTCATCGGGATGATCGAGGCGACCAGGGCGGCAATCATCGAGAGGACGTAGGACAGGATGAGGCCGTCGCGCAGCGAGTAGAAGGCGAAAGCGAAGGCGCCGATGCTGATCGCCCAGGGTTCGATGATCGAGCGCGCGCGCACGGTCGCGCCGATGTCGAAGCGATAGGCGCAGGCGGCGAGCGCCACGTCCGATCCTGCGACCGCGATGACCATGAGGCCCAGCAGCCGGTCGAGGCCGTTGATCTGGCTGTTGGGGAACATCGCCTGCGGGAAGGCCACCAGCAGGCCGCCGCCGACCAGAGCGGTCAGCAGCGTCACCAGCATCGCGTCGGTGACCACATGATTATGCGGCCGCTCAGTCTGAGCGAGCGCGCCGGCCAGGCCGCGCTTGAGGCCCAGGGTAGCGAGTTGCGCGGCGAACTCGACCACCAGCACGGCATAGGCGAAGCGGCCCAGCGCGTCCGCGCCATAGACTCGGCCGGCGATGAACAGGAACGGCAGGCGCGCGGCCAGGCGCAGCAGAAAGCCGAATATGTTGGTCCGCCCGCCCTTGGCCAGAGCGGCGATGTCATCCTGCTGCGTGGAAGAGGCGGCGTCGGTCGCCAAGGGCTTCGGTTTCCTCCCGTCGTCGGTCATGCTTGTTGGTCGCGGTAATAGGCTATCGGGGTCGGCAGGTCGATGCGGCTTATTCGGGGCGCAACGGGCGCGCGAGCAGCGCGTCGATGACCTGCCGCAGCGGCGCTTCGCCGACGAGCAGCGCGCACACCGCCTCCACCACCGGCATTTCGATGCCCATCGCGCGCGCGGCGTCGCGCAGCACCGGCGCGGTGAACGCCCCTTCGGCCACGGTGCGTCGTTCGGCGAGCAGGCGGTCGGCGGGCTGCCCCTCCCCCATGGCCTTGCCCAGCGCGAAATTGCGCGAATTGGTGGAGGAGCAGGTCAGCACGAGATCGCCCAGGCCCGAAAGTCCCGCCAGGGTTTCCGCCCGCGCGCCCTTGGCGAGGCCGAAGCGCGTCATTTCGGCAAAGCCGCGCGAGATGAGCGAAGCGCGGGCGTTGAGGCCGAGGCCCGCGCCTTCGGCGACGCCGCAGGCGATGGCGAGCACATTCTTGACCGCGCCGCCGACTTCAGCGCCGATCACGTCGTCGGACAGATAGGGGCGGAAGGACGGCCGGGCGATGCGCGCGGCGATGCGCGCGCCGAGATCGGCGTCGGCGCAGGCCAGGGTGATGGCGGTGGGCAGGCCCTTGGCGACTTCATGCGCGAAGGTGGGGCCGGAGAGGACCGCGATCGGCGCGTCGGGCCGCGCTTCGCTCACGACTTCCGACATCAGCAGGCCGGAGCCGGCCTCTATCCCCTTGGAGCAGAGCACCAGCGGCACGCCGGCGGGCGCGCCGGCGGCGACGCGGCGCAGATGCTGCGCGGGGCTGACCAGCAGCAGCAGTTCGCGATCGGCCAGAGCGGCCATGTCGCTGCTCGCCCGAATCGAGGGGCTTAAGGGGATGCCGGGCAGGTAGAGCGGGTTGACGCGGTCGCGATTGATCGCATCGGCGACCTCCGGTTCCAAGGCCCAGAGGCGCACGTCCGCGCCGTCGGCGGCGAGCATCTGCGCCAGTGCGGTGCCCCATGCGCCCGCTCCGATCACACCAGCTTTCATGCCTTTACTCCGGCGCCACGCGCCTTTTCGGCGGAAGGGTCGAGCGGCCAGCGCGGCCGGGCGGGGATGGTCAGGTCGTCGATCAGACCGGCGGAAAAGCGCTCATGTCCGGCCCAGGCGATCATCGCGGCATTGTCGGTGCAAAGCCACAAAGGCGGCGCGACGAAGGGCAGGCCAGCCTGCCCCGCCAGCGCGGCGAGTTCCGCGCGGACGCTGCGATTGGCGGCGACGCCGCCGGCCACGACCAGCGCGGTCACACCGGGGCTGATGGCAAGCGCGCCGCGCGTGCGGTCGATCAGGCAGTCGGTCACGGCCCGCTGGAAGCTGGCGGCGATGTCTTCGGGCCTGTGCAGACCCGACTGCGCCGCGCGCATGACCGCGCTCTTGAGGCCGGCGAAGGAGAAATGCGGATCGTCCGATCCCAGCAGCGGGCGCGGCAGCGGCACCGCCTTGGGGTCGCCCTGCATGGCCGCGCGCTCGACCGCCGGGCCGCCGGGAAAGCCGAGACCCAGCAGCTTGGCGGTCTTGTCGAACGCCTCACCCGCTGCGTCGTCGATGGTGGTGGCGAGGCGGCGATAGGCGCCCACGCCCTCCACCCGCAGCAGCTGGCAATGGCCGCCCGACACCAGCAGCAGCAGATAGGGAAATTGCAGGTCGCGATCGGCAAGGCGCGGCGAGAGGGCATGCCCCTCCAGATGGTTGACCGCGATCAGCGGCTTGTGCGCGGCGTGGGCCAGCGCCTTGCCGGTGACGAGGCCGACCATGACGCCGCCGATCAGCCCCGGCCCGGCGGTCGCGGCGATGGCGTCGACCTGCGAGAGCTTGAGGCCCGCGTCCGCCAGCGCGGCCTCAACCAGCGGGGCCAGCGCATCGACATGGGCGCGCGCGGCGATTTCCGGCACGACGCCGCCATAAGGGCGATGCGCCTCCTCCTGCGTGGCGAGGCGATGGGCCAGCACCTCGCGCTCGCCCGTCACGAGCGCCGCCGCTGTCTCGTCGCAGCTCGATTCCAGGCCAAGGATGATGGTCATCGCTTCCATCTAGTGCCGCTGGTCTGTAGGGCAAGCGCGATATGACCCAGATCGACCGTCCGCTGCGCATCGGCACGCGCGGCTCTCCCCTCGCGCTCGCCCAGGCGAAGATGACCGCAGACGCGCTGCGCGCCGCCCATGGATGGGGCATGGACGCGATCGAGACGGTGATCGTGCAGACCAGCGGCGACCGGATTCAGGACCGGGCGCTGGCGGACATCGGCGGCAAGGCGCTGTGGACCAAGGAGCTGGACCGGGCGCTGGGCGAAGGCGCGATCGATTGCGCGGTGCATTCGATGAAGGATGTCGAGACGATCCGGCCCGAGGCGATCGTCATCGCCGCGACGCTGCCGCGCGCCGATGTGCGCGATCGGCTGGTGGGGGCGGACGGCTTCGACGCGCTGCCGGCCGAGCCGGTGATCGGCACCAGTTCGCCCCGGCGCGCCGCGCAGGTGATGCGGCTGCGGCCCGATGCGCGCGTGGTGCTATTTCGCGGCAATGTCGCGACGCGGATCGCCAAGCTGGAGGCGGGCGAGGCGTACGCGACCCTGCTGGCTGCGGCGGGGCTTGATCGGCTGGGGCAGCCCGACACTGGCTGGGCCGTGCCGATCGATGTGATGCTGCCCGCCCCGGCGCAGGGCGCGGTGGGGATCGAGACGCTGCGCGACAATGCGCCGGTGCGCGCGCTGCTCGATGCGATCTGCCACCGCGATACCTTCGATTGCGTGATGGCGGAGCGCGCGGTGCTGAAGGGGCTTGGCGGGACCTGCCATTCGCCGATTGCCGCGCTGGCGCGGATCGACGGGGACGAGATCAGCCTGCGCGCCGAGATCTTGAGCGCCGAGGGGCTGGAGCGGGTGAGCGACCGGCTGCGACTGGCGCGGGGCGATCATGAGGCGGCGATGGCGCTGGGCAAGGCTTTGCTGTCCCGCGCGTCGCCGACGCTGCGAGCGCTGTTCGAATCATGACGCACCTGCTGGTCCTGAGGCCCGATCCGGGCGCGTCCCGCACGGCTGATCGGGCGCGGGCGGCGGGCTTCACCGTTCTGCGCCGCCCGCTGTTCGAGGCGCAGGCGATCGAGTGGACGCCGCCCTCGCCCGACCGCTTCACCGCGCTGCTGCTGACCAGCGCGCAGGCGGCGCGGCTGGCGGGGCCGGCGCTGGCGCTTTACCGCCACCTGCCGGCTTATGGTGTGGGGCCTTCCACAGCCGGTGCGTTGGCCGAACGCGGCTTCGCGTCAGTGGAGGCGGGCAGCGGCGACGCGGCGATGATCGTCGAGCGCATGGCGCAGGACGGTCATGAGCAGGCGCTGCATCTGTCCGGCACGGCGGTGGCGCTGCGCCCGCCCGGCCCGCTGCATGTCGAGGAAGTGCCGGTCTATACCATGGCGCCGGTCGCCGACATCCGCATGCCGCCGCTGGGCGGCGTCGTCATCCTGGTGCATTCCGCCCGCGCCGGCGCGCGGCTGGCGGCGCTGGTCCCGCCGCGCAGCCGGCGGGAAGCGCATATCGTGGCGATCAGTCCGGCGGCGCTGGCGGGCGTCGAAACGGGCTGGGCCAGCGTGCGCGCGGCCGACCGTCCGGACGATGACGATATGCTGGCCCTCGCCGCGCGATTGTGCGATTGACGGGAGCGATGGACGACCAGCCCCCGATCCAGGCCGATCCCGACACGCCGCCGCCGGTCTTCGAACCGATCCCGGCGGCACCCCCGCCGCGCCGGCGTGGCCGCCGGCTGCTCATCCTGATCCTGTTGATATTGGCCTTTGCCGTGGGCGTGGCGGCAACGATCCTGGCGCTGCCCTATCTGGAGCGGTGGCGGGGCGACGAGGCGGCTTCCGCGCCTGTGGCGGCGCGCGCGGCCATGCCCCTGCCCACCCGCCCGACGACCGGCGGGATCAGCGCCACCGGCGCGGACATGCTGGACGGTCGCGTGCTGCAACTGGAGGAGCGGCTCAATCACATCACCGTGGAGGCGCAGGCCGCGTCGGGCAACGCCGCCCGCGCCGAAGGGCTGCTGGTCGCCTTCGCGGCGCGGCGCGCCCTCGATAGCGGGTCGCCGCTCGGCTATGTCGAGGGGCAGTTGCGGCTGCGCTTCGGCCGGGCGCAGCCGCGCGCGGTCGCCACCATCATCAACGCCGCGCGCGAGCCGGTGACGCTGGGCGACCTGCGCGGCGGCCTGACCGACATCGCGCCAGAAGTGACCAGCCCGTCGGCCGACGCCGGCTGGTGGCAGGCGCTGAACCATGAGGCGCGGGAGCTGGTCACATTCCGCCGCTCCACCACGCCCTCCCCGCGCCCGCAGGCGGCGTTCGACCGGGCGCTGCGGCTGGTGGACGCCGGCCGGGTGAGTGCGGCGCTGGCGGAAATCGAACGCATGCCCAACCGCGCGCCGGCCCAGCCCTGGATGGAATATGCACGCCGCTATCTGGAGGCGCGCCGGGCGCTCGACCTCATAGAGACCGCCGCGATCCTGGAACCGCGCCAGCTGCACAGCACGGAGGGTCAGGTGGTGACGCAGACGTCGCCGCTCGCACCCTAGGCGGTATCGACATTCAGTTCTGGCGGCCTGCAAATGGCGCTTTCGCGTGCTTCCGGTGCTCACGGACTTAATGTCCGCTGCGCGCCGGGTCACGCGAAACCACCATTTTCGGCTCGCCATCTCCTGAATGTCGATACCGCCTAAGCTCACGCCTCGGATGCGACGAACCGTTCGTCGTTAGCGCCGAAACCTATGGACGTCGCCGGCGTTTGTCACGACAGTGTCATCTTTCGCTCTCGTGATTCCGGAACGCCGTCCTTGCCGCCCTACGCCAACGCCATTGTCGAGTTCTGGAGCGGCCGGCTTGCCAACGGGCCGCGCGCAGCGTCGCTGCCGCCGGTCCAGCACCTGCTGCGCAATGCGGCGGTGCCGTTCGACCTGAAGCGCACGCGGGCGGCGATTCCCGAACTTGCCGGCGCGATGCGTGGCGACGGGCGCGCCGTGCTGCTGATCCCCGGCCTGATGGCGTCGGAGCAGCGGATGGAGCATCTGCGCGCGGTGCTGAACCTGGCCGGCTATGACGCGCATGGCTGGGGCCTGGGGCGCAATTTCGGGCCGCGGTCCGACAGCATGGAGCTGATCGACCGGCGCGTCGATGAAATCCGGCGCGAGGGCGCGGGCAAGGTCACGCTGATCGGCTGGAGCCTGGGCGGGCTGTTCGCGCGCGAATATGCGAAATATCGTACCGACAAGGTGGCCGGCGTCGTCAGCATGGGCACGCCCTTTTCCGGCGATCCGCGCGCCAATCACGCCTGGCGGCTGTATCAGCTGGTGTCGGGCTTTGCGGTGGACCGTCCGCCCTTCGCCTGCACGCGGGAAGAAAAGCCCCCGGTGCCAACCATTGCGCTGTGGTCACGCCGCGACGGCGTGATCATGCCCGAATGCGCGCGCGGCAAGGCGGGCGAGCGCGACCGGGCGATCGAGGTGGACTGCACGCATATGGGCTTCGCCGCGTCGCCCGAGGGCATTGCGGCGGTGGGCCGGGCGTTGCAAGCCATGCCCGCGGCTTGATCGGGTCAGCGTTCAGGCAACTCGCTGGCTTTGATGGTATCCGTCAAATCCAGCGCCTGCTCTGCCGTCAGGACGTGGCGCGGCACGAACTGATAGAGTTGATCGTTGAGATATAGCAGATAAACTGATCTCGTTTCATGCCAGCGGTGATAGCGGGACCAAGGCGACTTCTGTTGGCTTTCCGGTGATTTCCACCATGCCCCTTCATCCGACCATCCGAAGGTCGTTACATGGTGCTGCGTTCGGCTTTGGCGGAAAAGGCGTCCGACTCGGCGTGGCATCAGTAGATAGTTCAGGCCCAAGCAGGGAATAAGGGCTACCAAGCCGCTCAGCGCACCTGCAATGCCCGACATCAGCGCCTCATGCACGCCTGCGCCCAGCAGCAGCACGCCGCCAACGACCAGAACGCTGACAAAACCGGCCAGCATGGCCAGTCTACCGAGGAAACGGCGCGATCGGACCTGCTGGCGGTAGAAGGCGCGCGCCGCCAGAAGATAATCCATTTCAGCTGGCTGAAAACTGATCTCGCCGGCCATCGGCTTACCCCTCGATCCAAAAGTCAGGCATTAATGCCCTATCGGTTCAGTCTGGCAAGCGCCTCCTCCCGGCCGATCAGCGGCAGCAGGGCGGCCATGTCCGGGCCGTGATCCAGACCCGTCAGCGCACGGCGTAGCGGCAGGAACAGGGTCTTGCCCTTGCGGCCGGTCGCATCCTTGAGCGCGCCCGTGAGCGCGCGCCAGATTTCGGCGTCGAAGGGCAGGTTTTTCAGCAGTACCCCCGCCTGCGCGAGATAGGTGGCGTCTTCGGCTTCGGGCGCGGGGGCGTCGATCGGGCCGGTGACGATGCGCCACCAGTCGGCGGCCTGCGCGACGGTTTCCAGATTGGGGCGGATCGCAGCCCAGGCGGTCTCGTCCATGCCGGCGGGCAGACGATCAGCGACGGCTTCATAGGACAGTTGATGCACGATCTTCTGGTTGAGGGTCGCCAGTTCGCTCTCGTCGAAGCGAGCGGGCGCGCGGCCGAAGCGCGCGAAGTCGAAGCTGTCAATCAGCGGCTGCTTGTCGGTGAAGGGTTCGACGGGAAGGCTGCTGCCCAGCCGCGCCAGCAGGGAGGCAAGCGCCTGCGGTTCGATGCCGGTGTCACGGAAATGCGTGACGCCGAGCGAACCGAGGCGCTTGGAGAGCTTGCCCTCAGCGCCGGTCAGCAGCGCTTCATGGGCGAAGGCGGGGAGCGGCGCGCCGAGCGCCTCGAACATCTGGATCTGGGTTGCGGTGTTCGACACATGATCCTCGCCGCGCAGGACATGGGTGACGCCCATGTCGATATCGTCGATGACGGAGGGGAGCAGATAGAGCCAGGAGCCGTCGCTGCGGCGCACGACCGGGTCGGACAGAAGCGCCGGATCGAAACGCTGGTCGCCGCGGATCAGGTCGGTCCAGACGATCGGCGCCTCGTGGTCCAGCCTGAAGCGCCAATGAGGTTTGCGTCCTTCCGCTTCATGGGCGGCGATCTGATCGGTGGTCAGGTTCAGTGCGGCGCGGTCATAGACCGGCGGCAGGCCGCGTCCGAGCAGCACCTTGCGCCGCAGGTCGAGTTCCTGCGCGGTTTCATAAGCCGGGTAGATACGGCCGGCGGCGCGCAGTTCCTCGAAACGCGCCTCATAGAGGGCGAAGCGGTCCGACTGCTTTTCCTCTCCATCCCAGTGGAGGCCCAGCCAACTGAGGTCGGCGCGGATCGCGTCGGCATATTCGGGGCTGGAGCGTTCA
Source organism: Sphingobium sp. (assembly GCA_044237945.1). GTDB lineage: Bacteria > Pseudomonadota > Alphaproteobacteria > Sphingomonadales > Sphingomonadaceae > Sphingobium. The sequence goes on from JBIIEH010000018.1 coordinate 40,180, forward strand.
AGGTCGGTATCGTCGAGCCGCAGCAGAAAGCGCCCGCCGCTCTGGCGCGCCCATAGCCAGTTATGGAGCGCGGCGCGGATATTGCCGACGTGCAGATGCCCCGTGGGCGACGGGGCGAAGCGGGTGGTGACGGTCATGCCGCGCCCCTATTCCATTTCCCGCTCATGCGCAAAAGCGCCTTTCCACCCCGGCCTCCCGTCGCTAAAGGGGCCGCGACTTCGCCCATCGTCATCGTTCCGTCACAGCCATTGCTACAGGGGATTCGCCTCCATGAAACTCATGACCGGCAACTCCAATCGGCCGCTCGCCGCCGCCATTGCCGACTATATCGAAATCCCCCTGACCGATGTCAGCGTCCGGCGCTTCGCCGACGAGGAAGTGTTCGTCGAGATTCACGAGAATGTGCGCGGCGAGGACGTGTTCGTGCTCCAGTCGACCAGCTATCCGGCGAACGACAATCTGATGGAACTGCTCATCATGATCGACGCGCTGAAACGCGCGTCGGCCAAGCGGATCACGGCGGTGCTCCCCTATTTCGGCTATGCCCGGCAGGACCGGAAGCCCGGCCCGCGCACGCCGATCAGCGCCAAGCTGGTCGCCAACCTCATCACCACGGCGGGCGCCAACCGCGTGCTCTCGGTCGATCTGCACGCCGGACAGATCCAGGGCTTCTTCGACATTCCGACCGACAATCTGTTCGGCGCGCCGGTGATGAGCGCGGACATCCAGGCGCGCTTTGGCGACCGCAACATCATGGTGGTGTCGCCGGACGTGGGCGGCGTGGTGCGCGCCCGCGCGCTCGCCAAGCGGCTGGACAACGCGCCGCTGGCCATCGTCGACAAGCGCCGCGAGCGGGCGGGCGAATCGGAAGTCATGAACATCATCGGCGACGTGTCCGGGCGCTTCTGCATCCTGATCGACGATATCGTCGATTCGGCGGGCACCCTGTGCAACGCCGCTGCGGCGCTCAAGGCGCAGGGGGCGGAGGATGTGGTGGCCTATGTCACGCACGGCGTCCTGTCGGGCGGCGCGGTGGCGCGGGTCGCGGGGTCCTCGCTCGCCGAGCTGGTCATCACCGATTCGATCATGGGCGGCGAGGCGGTGAACGCTTCCAGCCGCATCCGCCATCTGCCGATCGCGCCGCTGCTGGGCGAGGCGATAAAGCGGATTGCGGACGAAAGTTCGGTGTCGTCGCTGTTCGATTGATGTCAGGCAGGTAGGATAATCATCGGCACGGCCAGGACCAGCGCCAGGCCGGCCGCGATCCGCTGACCGCGCGAAATGCCGAGCGGGCTGTCGCGCCAAAGCATCGGGCAGGTGAGGACGGCGAGGCCGAACAGCATGTTCGCCAGCGCGTCCGACCCGCCGATCGGCATGTCCTGCCGCATGGCGAGACCGCCGAGCAGGCAGGCGAGGCTCAATATCCAGCCGATCAGCGCCATTGTTCACAGGACCCGTTCATCATTCGGGACTTTAGGACGGCGCGGTTGCCGAAGGTTTAAGCGCTGGCGTGCCGGATGCGCAGACGCTAGGCGCTAGGCCATGACCACCCGCGACGATCTGGCCCTCGCCAACCGCCTTGCCGATGCCGCTGGCGCGGCGATCCGCCCCTTTTTCCGCGCCCGCTACGATATGGAGTTCAAGGGCGACGCTTCCCCCGTGACGGAGGCGGACCGGGCGGCGGAACTGGCGATCCGCGCCATCCTGGAGAAGGAACGCCCGAACGACGGCATCATCGGCGAGGAATTTGGCGCGACGCGCGAGGACGCCGAGCGGGTGTGGATCCTCGATCCGATCGACGGCACGCGCAGCTTCATCGCCGGGCGGCCGATTTTCGGCACGCTGATCGCGCTGATGCAGGCGGGCTGGCCGACGGTCGGCATCATCGACCAGCCGATCGGCAAGGAGCGCTGGGCCGGCATGGCAGGACAGCCGACGACGTTCAACGGCCAGCCGGTGAAGAGCCGCGCCTGCCGTTCGCTCGGCGATGCAATCCTCGCCTCGACCGCGCCACAGGCTTTTCCGGGTTGCACCGGCGAGCATTTCTCCATGCTGGGCGCGCAGTGCCGCGACACGGTGTGGGGCGGCGACTGCTATAATTACGGGCTGGTCGCGTCGGGCCATGTCGACATCGTGGTGGAGGCGGGCCTGAAGCTGCACGATCTCGCCGCCCTGGTGCCGGTGGTCGAGGGCGCGGGCGGGCGGATGTGCGACTGGTCGGGCGATCCACTGACCATCGACAGCGACGGACAGGTCATCGCGCTGGGCGATCCGGCGCGGCTGGACGATGTGCTGGAAGCGCTGGCCGAGGGACATCATCACCATTGAGGGATTTTTCCCCGAATCGCTTGCTTTCTCTGCCCAATCCCACTAAGCGCGCCCCTTCGCGATATTTAAGAAGAACCGCCCGGCTAACTAGGGCTGCCGTGGCTGTTCATAATCGTCGCGCTGCATAAGGAGACGAAAATGCCCAAGCTCAAGACCAAGAGCGGTGTGAAGAAGCGCTTCAAGTTCACCGCTTCCGGCAAGGTCAAGCACGGCGTCGCTGGCAAGCGTCACCGCCTGATCAGCCACAACGCCAAGTATATCCGCCAGAACCGTGGCACTTCCGTGCTGTCCGAGGCCGACGTCGCGCACGTCCGCCTCTGGGCGCCCTACGGCCTGAAGTAAGGAGTAGAGGACAATGGCACGCGTAAAACGTGGTGTAACCACCAAGGCGAAGCACAAGAGGATTCTGGATCAGGCGAAGGGCTATTATGGCCGTCGCAAGAACACGATCCGCGTCGCTCGCCAGGCCGTCGAAAAGGCCGGCCAGTACGCTTATCGCGACCGCAAGGTCAAGAAGCGCACCTTCCGTGGCCTGTGGATCCAGCGCATCAACGCGGGTGTCCGCGCTGAGGGCCTGACCTATTCGCAGTTCATGCATGGCCTGAAGCTGGCTGGCGTCGAACTGGACCGGAAGGTCTTGGCCGACATCGCGATGCACGAAGGTGAGGCGTTCAGCGCCATCATCGCGCAGGCAAAGGCAGCGCTGCCCGTAGCGGCCTGATCCGCACGCGCAGACAGCATGAAAAATGGGCGTCGGGAGTGATCCCGACGCCCTTTTTCTTTGTGCGATGTTTTCGGTAACGGGCCTTGCCGGCCCCGGCGCGCATCAGCGGCGCGCCAGTTCGACCGCATTCTTGTGCTGGATGACGACGCCTTCGCGCGCCCAGTCTTCCTTCGTGCGGCACTGCTTGGCGGGGATCAGCGCGCCGGTCACAGTGCGGCTGAAGCAATAGCGGTCGGCCTTCTGGTCATAGGTCACGCGCGCACCGTCGAACGAGGCCTGCGGCTTGGCGAAGGCGGGGCTGGCGGCGGCCGAAACGGCGACAGCGGCAACAGCGACGGCGGCGGCGAAAGCGATGGTCTTCATGATGATGTCTCCCTGAAAAGTCTGTTGGCGATCCGGTGTGGATCATGCCGACAGCTTTGCAGGGGGCGTGCCAGTTTGTGAAAAGCGCGGAAATCCTGGGCTTTCCCGGCCCAAGACTGAATCATACCTGAATTTATCGCAACAGTTTGGGATTTTTTTCCTACTTGTGCGGAAAATTCACGCCGAAGAATCAGCGCTCCCTTGTCGCGCTGAACTTCACTTTCGGATGGCGTTCCTGCTGATAGCCGATGTCCCAGGCGCTGCGGGCCATGAAGACCAGGTTGCCGTCGCGGTCGCGGGCCATGTTCGCGCCGTTGAAGGAGGCGATCTCCTTGAGCGCGGCGTCATCGCCCGACAGCCAGCGCGCGGTGTCGAAGGGCGAGGCTTCCAGGCCAGCGGCGACCTTGTATTCCGCCTCCAGACGGGAAATCAGCACTTCGAGCTGGAGCTGGCCGACGACGCCGACGATCCAGTTGCTGCCGATTTCCGGGTAGAAGACCTGGATGACGCCTTCTTCGCTGAGGTCGTCGAGCGCCTTGCGCAGCTGCTTGGTCTTGGTCGGGTCCTTCAGCTGGACGCGGCGCAGGATTTCCGGCGCGAAATTGGGCAGGCCGGTGAAACGCAGGCCCGGCTTTTCGCTGAGCGTATCGCCCACGCGCAGGGCGCCATGATTGGGGATGCCGATGATGTCGCCGGGATAGGCCTCGTCGGCCAGTTCACGGTCCTGCGCGAAGAACAGGATCGGCGAATGCACGGCGAGCGGCTTGCCCGAACCCGATGGCGTCAGCTTCATGCCGCGCCGGAACTTGCCGGAGACCAGGCGCATGAAGGCGATGCGGTCGCGGTGCATCGGGTCCATATTGGCCTGCACCTTGAAGATGAAGCCGGTGACTTCATTGTTTTCCGGCTCCACCGGCGCAGGTTCGGCCGGTTGCGGGCGCGGCGGCGGGGCGTGGGCGGCGAGCGCGTCGATCAATTCGGTGACGCCGAAGAGTTTCAACGCCGATCCGAAATAGACCGGGGTCAGGTCGCCGGCGCGGTAGCGGGCGAGATCGAACGGCGCATAGCCGCCCTGCGCCAGTTCGGCCTCCTCGCGCAGTTTCGCAAGCCCCTTGTCGGACAGGAAGTCGGCCAGCTTCGGGTCATCGAGGTCGCTGAACTGGTGGCGGGCGCCGTCAAATTCCTTGCTCGGGCCGACCGGCTGCATCAGGCGGTTTGTGGCGAAGTCGTAGATCCCCTCGAACTCGCCGCCCATGCCGACCGGCCAGCTCATCGGGCAGACGTCGAGCTGGAGCTGGTCCGCGACCTCGTCGAGCAGGCCGAAGGTTTCGCGGCCTTCCCGGTCGACCTTGTTGACGAAGGTGATGATGGGGACGTTGCGCAGGCGGCAGACTTCGAACAGTTTTCGGGTTTGCGGCTCGATGCCCTTGGCTGCGTCGATCACCATGACGGCGGAGTCGACGGCGGTCAGCGTGCGATAGGTGTCTTCGGAAAAGTCTTCGTGGCCCGGCGTGTCGAGCAGGTTGAAGGTGACGGTCTCGCCATCGCGGGTGCGCTCGAACGTCATCACCGAGGAGGTGACGGAGATGCCGCGCTGCTGCTCGATCTTCATCCAGTCCGACCGGGCGCGCCGGTTCGCGCCGCGCGCCTTGACCTCGCCAGCGAGATGGATCGCGCCGCCTTCCAGCAGCAGCTTTTCCGTCAGCGTGGTCTTGCCCGCGTCCGGGTGGGAAATGATCGCGAAGGTGCGGCGGGATGGGATGGTCATGATGCTTCTATCGGAACGGGGAAATGGCGTTCCCTAGTCGTCCACCACGCTCACGTCCATGCGGAAGGCGCGGCTGTCGCCAGGCAGCAGGGCCATGATGCCGGGCTTTTCCCAGATGTCGCCGGCAAAGCCCTCCGGGTCCGCCATGCCGGCCCAGGGTTCGATGCAGAGATAGGGCGCGCCGGGCTTCTGCCACAGGCCGAGCCAGGGGGTGTCGGGGAAGTCGATCCGCAGGCGCGTGCGGCCGGGGACGCCCCAATGGAGGCTGCGGCTGGCGAGGTCATCCCAGACCAGGGCGTCGGCTTCGAACATCGGGTAGGTCGGCGCGAGCATATCGCCCTCGACCGGGCTGGGGCGGGGTTCGCCGGCGATGAGGCCGGGATCGACGACGCTGCGCAGCGCGGCGGGTTCGGTCTTCTCGAAGACGATGCGATGGTCCTCCGCTGCGCCGCCGAAGGGCAGCGGCCAGGCGAAGGCGGGGTGGTAGCCGAAGGAGAAGGGCATATGCGCCTGCCCCATATTGCTGACCGTCGCGGTCTGATGCAGCGTCTCGCCGACCAGCGCGTAGGTCATGTCGAGGCGAAAATCGAACGGGTACATCGCGCGGGTGGTGGCGTCCGGCTCCAGGCGGAAGGTGACGGCGTCGTCGGTGCGTTCGGCCAGGATGAAGGGCTTGCGGCGGCCGAAGCCGTGCTTTTCCATTTCGAAGCTCTGGCCGTCATGGCGGTAATGATCGTTCACCAGGCCGCCGACGATCGGGAACAGGATCGGCGCGTGGCTTTTCCACCAGCGCGGGTCAGCGTCGGTCATGATCTCGCGGCCCTGCGCGTCGGTCAGCGACCAGAGTTCTGCGCCGAGCGGGTGGACTGCGGCCGAAAGCGCGCCGTTGGTGATGCGGATCAGATCGTCGGCCATGCGTGTCTCCTGTGATGGCGCTGTCTTAACCAGCCTGTTCCGCCCTGTCTGCCCATCATGATCGTTTCGGGAAGGAACCGAGTTGTGGCAGTGTCGGTTGGGAGGGCATGACCTATGGGGGAGTTGTGGACATGAGGATGGTTATCGGCGGCGCGTTGTTGCTGCTGTCGGGTGCGGCTGTGGCGCAGGAGAGCACCGGGGAGAAGGCGGGGCAAATCGTGACGCAGCCGGGGCGCGACGTGGGGCTGGACAAGGCAAAGATCCCCGAAGTGCTGCAAAAGGCGGTGGAAAATCCCTATGCTGCGCCGCCGGTGAAGAGCTGTACGGGCCTCAACCGATCGCTGGGTGAATTGAACGCTGTGCTGGGCGAGGATTTCACGGTCGGCGCGGACAAGAATGAGGGCCGGGCCGGCAAGATCGCCGAGGCGGTGGGCAAGACCATCGTCAACTCGCTGATTCCGTTCCGGGGACTGGTGCGGGAAGTCAGTGGCGCGGCCCCCGCCGAGCGGCGGCTGGAGGCTGCGGTGACCGCCGGCATCGCGCGGCGCGGATATCTGCGCGGACTGGCGAGCGCGCGGGGGTGCAAGATCGCGCCGCCGACCAAATCCTAGGCCGCGCGGCCTTTGCGCACCCCGGCGAAGAGAAGCTGGAGCGCCAGCGTCGCCTCGCCCAGCAGTGGCAGCAGGGCGAGCGGACGCAGCGGATCGGGTAGTGCGAGATCGAGGATGGAGAGGGTGCGCAGCAGCAGATGCGTGGCCCCGCCCGCCATCATCAGCGCACCGACCGGCCAGGGTGCCAGCCGGCCGCGCAGCAGCAACAGTCCGATCAGCAGACAGTAGAAGCCGAAGAAGACGAGGCTGATGCCGTAGAGTTTGCCGTGCAGGTCCAGCCACAGGCCGGCCCCCTCCCCGTTCCAGCCGCGCTCGATCAGGACCAGCGGGGCCATGTGGCAGAGGCCCGCGACCGCCAGCACGGCAATGCCGATCAGGCTGAAGCAGGCGGCGACGCGGGACAGGCTGCGGCCGCCATCCAGAAAGAGGCCGTAGAACAGGCCGGTGACCGCGACATAGCAGCAGAGCATGAACAGGTCGCCCAACTCTCCAGCGCGGTAGAGCAGCGGATGGGCGGCGATGTTGCGCGCGGTCGCCATGCCGTCGCCATCGACCACCAGGCGGCCCCGGACCATCACTTCGGCGAACAGGCCACCGGCGATCGTACCGAGATAGAGGAGGCCGGCGATGCGGGCCTGGCCGAAACTTGGCTCAGCCATGAGCGACATCCCTGGGCCAGCGCCAGGCGCAAACGACGATTGCGAGCGTCAGCGCGACCTCGATCGATCCCAGCACGACATAGAAGGGCTGTGCGCCGCGCATCGTCAGCAGCATGATCGCGGTGTAGATCAGGCCCAGCACGATGTTCGCCCAGCGGTTGAGCGCGGCGGGCAGGAACAGCGACAGCGCGATCATCAGCGATGGAATCGCCATCATCAGCGATACGGATACAAGCACCGTCGGCGTTGCGGGACCGAGGGGGCCGATGATGCCGGCGTTCATCGCCATGACTCGGCCGGGACGGAACAGACCGAAAAAGTCGCCATAGACGTAGCAGAGCATCGTCGAAGCCCAGAGGGCGCTCAGCCGGAGCGGCGTGGGGATAGCGAATGTCCGCAGGGATCCAGAACGCAAGCCAGCCATAGTCCAGCCCTCATCTCCATGTGTATTGCCTGTGTAATACACATGGAGATGTCACGCAAGCAGGCTTATCCGCGCAATGTTCCGCCCAGCTTCGCTGCCGCCTTCACCACGGCGGCGCTGATCGCATCCAGCTCTTCCTGCGAAAAGCTCTTGTCGCCGGGCTGGAGGGTGACTTCGATGGCGAGGCTCTTGTGGCCTTCCTCAACGCCGGGGCCGGTGAAGACGTCGAACAGGCGGGCGTCGACGATCGCCTTCTTGTCGGCGCCCTTGACGGCGCGGACGAGGGCGTCGGCCTCGACGTTGTCAGCGACGAGGAAGGCGAAGTCGCGCTTGACTGCCTGGAGCGCGGGCGGGGCGTAGGGCGGGCGCATGAAGCCCGCCTTGCGCTTGTTCGGGATGGCGTCGAGGAAGAGTTCTCCCGCGACGACCGCGCCGGTGAGGCCGAATTGTTTGGCGAGCGCAGGGTGCAGCACGCCATATTCGGCGAGGACCGTTTTGGGGCCTAGGCGAAGCGTGCCGGACTGGCCGGGGTGATAGCCGGGGGAGGCATCACCAAAACTCTGGAGGTTGGCGACCGGGGCGCCCGCGGCAGCGAGCAGCGCGGTGACTTCGGCCTTGGCGTCGAAGGCGGAGAAAGGCTGCGCCTTGCCCGACTGCCAGCCGCGCGGAGTCTTTTCGCCGGCGAGGACGAAGCCGAGCGTCACCCGCTCGCCGTCAGCAAAATAGCGACGGCCGAGTTCGAACAGGCGGATTGCCGTTGCGCCGCGATCGGTGTTGCGCTTCGTTGCCGAGAGGAGGCCCGGCAGCAGCGAGGGGCGCATGACCTTCAGCTCTTCCGAGATCGGGTTCGCCAGCGTCCATGCCGCTCCACCGACCGAAGCCGCTTCCTTTTCCGAGATGAAGGACCAGTTGATCGCTTCGCTGAGGCCGCGCGCGGCGGCGGTGCGGCGGACGCGGCGTTCCATCAGCTGCTCGGGCGTGGCGGTCGGGCGGGCGACGCCCGGCGCGCGGGGCAGCGGGGTGGAGGGCACGCAGGCGAGACCGGCGATGCGCACCACTTCCTCGACGATGTCGGGCCAGCCATCCACGTCGCGGCGCCAGCTGGGGACCGTGATCGTCCAGTCGCCGCCTTCTACGCTGACGGGCATGCCGTCGAGATATTCGACGCCCGCCTGCGGCGCGGTGACGCCGAAGCCCAGGCTTTCCAGGATGCGCTGCTGCTCGTCGGCGGCGACATCGACGCCGGCGAGGGCGAGGCATTTGGCGGGGTCATAGGCGATCGTCTTGGCCGCCAGCGGCGGCGCGCCCGCGCGCGTGGCTTCGCTGGGCGTGCCGCCGCACAGCTTCACGACGAGATCGGTGGCGATCGACAGGCCATCATCGAGGAAGGCGGGATCGACGCCGCGTTCGAACCGGCCGCGCGCGTCTGAGGTCAGCGCCAGCTTCTGGCCGGTGACGGCGATCCGTTCCGGCGTGAAATAGGCGCATTCGATGAGGACATCGGTCGTTCCGTCCTGCGCGCCCGAATGCTCGCCGCCCATGATGCCGCCGATGTCGTGAACGGCTTGGTCGTCGGCGATGACGGTCATCGTCTCGTCAACGGTGTAGGTCTTGCCGTTGAGGGCGAGGACCTGCTCGCCCGCCCGCCCTTTGCGCGCCACGAGGCCACCCTTGAGCGTCGCCATGTCATAGACGTGCAGCGGGCGGCCGAGGTCGATCATGATGTAGTTGGTGATGTCGACCAGGGTGCTGATTGGCTTCTGGCCGATGGCCTTCAGACGCTTCGCCATCCAGGCGGGCGACTGGCCGTTGGTGACGCCCTTCACCGTGCGGGCGTAGAAGGCGGGGCAGCCATCTGCGTCGTCGGTGCGGACATCGGGGCCTGCGCCCTGCCCTTCGATCACCGGCGCGGTGATGGGATTGAGCGTGCCGATGCCGGCGGCGGCAAGGTCTCGCGCAATGCCGCGCACGCCCATGCAGTCCTGCCGGTTGGGGGTGATGGAGACGTCGATCACCGGATCGTCGAGGCCGGCCCATTGGGCATAGACCTGCCCCACGGGTGCGTCGTCGGGCAGTTCGATGATGCCGTCATGATCCTCGCCCAGTTCCAGTTCGCGGAACGAGCACATCATGCCGTTGGAATCGACGCCGCGAATGGCGGTCTTTTTCAGCACCATGCCGTTCGCCGGCACCACCGCGCCCTCGACGCCGAAGACGCCGACCAGGCCGGCGCGGGCATTGGGCGCGCCGCAAACGACCTGAAGCGGCGTGCCGTCGCCATGGTCCACGGTCAGGACCTGGAGCTTGTCGGCCTGCGGGTGCGGGCCGGCGGTCAGGACCTTGGCGATCTTGAACGCGCCGAGCCTGTCGGCGGCGTTTTCCACGCCTTCGACTTCCAGACCGATGTCGGTCAGGGTTTTCAGGATCGTCGTCAGATCGGCGTCGGTCGCAAGATGCGTCTTGAGCCAGCTCAGGGTGAACTTCATGCGCCCACTCCTCCCGAAAGCGTCGGCACATCGAGCGCCGAGAAACCATAATGTTTGAGCCAGCGCAGGTCGCCGTCGAAGAAGGCGCGCAGGTCGTTCATGCCATATTTGAGCATGGCGAGGCGATCGACGCCGGTGCCGAAGGCGAAGCCCTGCCACTCGTCGGGGTCGAGACCGCACGCCTCGATCACGCGGCGGTTGACCATGCCGCTGCCCAGCACTTCGAGCCAGCCGCCGCCCGGCGCATCGCCGTCACCGCCGATGACACGCTGGCCATTGGTGAGGGTGTAGCCGACATCGACTTCGACCGAGGGTTCGGTGAAGGGGAAATAGCTGGGGCGCAGGCGCAGGACGATGTCCTCGCGCTCGAAGAACGCCTTGAGGAAGGTCTCCAGCGTCCATTTGAGGTGGCCGAGCGTGATGCCCTTGTCGATGACCAGCCCTTCGATCTGGTGGAACATCGGCGTGTGGGTGGCGTCGGAGTCGCTGCGATAGACGCGGCCGGGCGCGATGATGCGGATCGGCGGGGGCGTCTGCATCATCGTGCGGATCTGCACCGGGGAGGTGTGGGTGCGCAGCAGCATCGCCGAACCGGGCGGGTTCTGCGGGAAATAGAAGGTGTCGTGCATCGCGCGGGCCGGATGGGTTTCCGGGATGTTGAGCGCGGTGAAATTGTGCCAGTCGTCCTCGATCTCCGGCCCGGTGGCGACCGAGAAGCCGAGGTCGGCGAAGATTTCGGTCAACTCGTCGAGCACCTGACTGACCGGGTGGACGCTGCCGATCGCACCGGGATCGGCGGGGAGCGTCATGTCGATGCGCTCGGCGGCCAAGCGGGCGTCGAGTGCGGCCTGTTCCAGCGCGGCCTTGCGATCCGCCAGCGCGGCAGTGATCGATTCTCGGAGGTCCTGGATTGGCGGGCCTTTTTCCATGCGCTCTTCGGGCGACATGGGGCCGAGGGTCTTGAGCAGGCCGGTGACGACGCCGCTCTTGCCCATGGCGCCCACGCGCAGGGCTTCGACCGCGTCGGGCGTGTCGGCGGCGGCGATATCGGCCAGCAGGCCGGATTTGAGGGCAGCGATGTCGGTCATGAACCTATCCAGATGTCAGCCCCGTCCCCCTAGTCGCTGGGCGGGAGAGGGACAAGGTGGCTTGGCGCGGAACGGCCGGCGGGTCCTGTCGCGCGCCGGACAGGCGAAGTTCACACCGTTCCTGGGCAAAAAGCCGCTTTTCTGGTCCAATAGTGGCGGCGAAGTTGCCGCGACGCACCGCCCTGGTCACTGGCAGGTCACAGATGGGGCGCCACCGGGTCACTGTAGCGAGCGCATGGGTCACAACCGGGTCACAGGAGCGGCACAATCGATTTGCAGGCGGTTTGCAGGTGGGTCGCAGCGAGGCGCCGGCAAAGTGGCGATTGGGGGGCCTGACGCAGGAGGGGGTATCGGGCTGGCTCATCCGACAGGGTGAAGCAGAAGACATCCGCGTAGGACAGGCATTTTACCGCCGCAGCAGGAACACCGCATGTTCGGCGAACAGGTTCGCGTTGGCGTGGGTGGTTTCCTTGTCGCCCTTCAGGAACCACTGGCCGTCGATGTGCCAGCCGCGATCCCTCACCAGCGCACGGAAATCGTCGACAGTCAGGTGATGGATGTTGAGCGTGTCGTACCAGGTGTCGGGCAGCAGCCGCGTCACCGGCATCCGCCCGCCCCACAGCAGCGAGATGCGCCCGCGCCAGTGCGCGAAATTGGGGAAGGAGACGAACGCCTGTTTGCCGATGCGGAGCAGTTCCTCCACCACCAGATCGGGGCGGCGGGTGGTCTGGAGCGTCTGGCTGAGGATCGCGTAGTCGAAGCTGAGGTCCGGATAATAGCCAAGATCAGCGTCGGCGTCGCCCTGCACCACCGAGAGGCCCCGGCCGACTGCGGCGGCGACGTTGCCGGCGTCGATTTCGAGGCCCCGGGCGTCGACCTGCTTGGAATCACGCAGGGCCGCCATCAGCGCGCCGTCGCCGCAGCCGACATCGAGCACGCGCGCGCCGGGGTTTACGGTGCGGGCGATCAGGGCGAGGTCCGGGCGCATGGTCTCGGTCATGCGAGTGCCCGCGTGGAGGCCTCAGCGTCAAAGCGCTGCATGAAGATGCCGGTGATGCGTTCCCAGCCATGGCGTTCGTAGAGGCTGTGGGCGTCGCGGGTGTTGAGGGTCCAGCGGCGCAGGTCCTGCAAATCCGGATGGGCGTGGAGATGCGCGACCATATCGGAGGCGATGCCTTTGCCCTGATGGTCCTCCAGCACATAGACGTCGGCGAGATGGGCGAAGGTGGCGCGGTCGGTGACGACGCGGGCGAAGGCGATCTGCTGGCCGTCATGATAGACGCCGACGCAGAGCGAGTGGGCGATGGCGCGTTCGACCCGTTCGCGCGGGATGCCGGGCGACCAGTAGCTGCGGGTCAGATAGGCGTGGATCGCCGCCGGATCGAGCCGGGCGGGATCGTCGGAAATCTCGTAACCGTCCATCATGCGCGGCCGCCGCGCAGGAAGCCGTCGACAACGCGGTTGAGTTCGGGCGCTTCGAGCAGGAAGGCGTCGTGACCGAAGGGGCTGGACAGCTCGACGAAGCTCGCCTGCGCGCCGCCGGCGTTGAGGGCATGGACGATGATGCGCGATTCGGCGGTAGGATAGAGCCAGTCGGTGTCGAAGCTGACGAGGCAGAAGCGCGCCTTCGACGCGGTGAAGGCGCGGGCGAGGCTGCCGCCATGATCTTCGGCGATGTCGTAATAGTCCATCGCGCGGGTGATGTAGAGATAGCTGTTCGCGTCGAAGCGCTCGACGAAGCTCAGGCCCTGATGGCGCAGATAGCTTTCGACCTGGAAATCGGCGTCGAAGCCGAAGGTCTTGGCGTCTCGCGCTTGCAGGCGGCGGCCGAATTTCTCGGTGAGGCCCGCTTCGGACAGATAGGTGATGTGCGCGGCCATGCGCGCGACCGAAAGGCCGGCGGTCGGCACGACGCCATCGGCGTAATAATCGCCGCCGCGCCAGTTCGGATCGGCCATGATCGCCTGCCGCCCGACTTCGTGGAAGGCGATGTTCTGCGCGCTGTGGCGGGCGGTGGAGGCAATGACGAGGCAGGCTTCGACGCGATCGGGGAAGAGCGTGGGCCAGGTCAGCGCCTGCATGCCGCCCATAGAACCGCCGACCACCGCCGCGAGCCGGCGCACGCCCAGATGATCGAGCAGCAGCGCCTGCGCGCGGACCATGTCGGCGATGGTGATAACCGGGAAGCGCATGGCATGCGGCGCGGCGGTCGCGGGATCGATGCTGGCGGGGCCGGACGATCCCATGCAGCTGCCGATGACATTGGCGCAGACGATGAAGTGGCGGGCGGGGTCGATCGGCTTGCCCGGTCCCACCATGCGCCACCACCAGCCGGGCTTGCCGGTCAGCGGATGGTCCGACGCGACATATTGGTCGCCGGTCAGCGCGTGGCAGATCAGGATCGCGTTGCCGCCGTCCGCGTCGAGGGCGCCATAGGTTTCATAGGCGATATCGACGGGCGCAAGCGCGCCGCCGCCGTCCAGCGCCAGAGGGCCGGCAAGGCGCACCTGCCGGCGGAGGCCGAAGCGGCTGTCATCGCTGAGGGCAGTGGTCGCCATGGTCGAGCGGGGCTAGGACCGGCGTGAAGCGCTGTCAATCGGGCCAGATGCGCGCTAGTGGCCGCCGGATGACCGAACCGACTATCCCCGTCATCGCGCTGGGCCACCAGCATCCCCGCCTGATCGCCGGCCTGAAGGAGCGGTTCGTCGTGCATGAACTGCCGGCCGATGCTGATCCCGCCGCGCTGTCGGACGCGGTACGGCAGGCGCGGGGGCTGACGAGCTTCGGCACGGTGGGGGCGTCGAACGCGATGCTGGACGCGCTGCCGGGGCTGGAGATCCTGTCGCTCTGTTCGGTCGGCTATGACAAGGTGGATGTCGAGCATTGCCGGGCGCGGGATATTCGCGTCACCAATACGCCGGACGTGCTGACCGATGACACCGCCGATCTGGGCGTGGCGCTGCTTTATGCCACGTTCCGCAATATCGCGGCGAACGACCTGTTCGTGCGGTCGGGGCAATGGGCGCAGGGGAAGAAGCCGCCGCTGGCGCGCAAGCTGACCGGGCGGCGGATCGGGATATTGGGGCTGGGGCGGATCGGCAGGGCGATCGCGCGGCGGCTGGAGGCGGTGGCCGGCGAGATCCTCTATCATGGCCGGCATGAGCAGGCGGATGCGCCCTATCGCTTTGTTGCCGACCGGATCGATTTTGCGCGGGAATGCGAGGTGATCGTGGTGGCGACGGCAGGCGGCGCGGGGACGGCCGGGCTGGTCGATGCGGCGATGCTGGACGCGCTGGGGCCGGACGGGGTGATCGTCAACATCGCGCGCGGCAGCGTGATCGATGAGGGTGCGCTGGTGACGGCACTGGCCGAAAAGCGCATCCGGGCGGCGGGGCTGGACGTGTTTGTGGCTGAACCGCAGGTGCCCGCTGGATTGCTGGCGATGGACAATGTCGTGCTGCAACCGCATCAGGGGAGCGCCACCGAGGAGACGCGACTGGCGATGGCGGAGCTGGTGCTGGCCAATCTGGACGCGCATTTTGCGGGCGATCCGCTGCCGACGGCGGTGGTGTGACGCTTTGCCTTTGGCGCGCGAGGCGCTAAAGGCCCGCGCATGACGAACACGCCCCAACCCAAGGACTGGATCCTCGGCATTTCCGCTTATGTGCCGGGCAAGTCGGCGGCCGATGACGGCCGGCCGCTCATCAAGCTCAGCGCCAACGAGAATCCGCTGGGCACAGGCGAGAAGGCGCGCGCGGCGCTGATGGCGGCGACGGCGGACCTGGCGACCTATCCCGATCCCGGCGCGACGGGCCTGCGCGAGGCGATCGCCGCGAAATACGGGCTGGACCCGGCGCGGGTGATCTATGGCACCGGGTCGGACGAACTGCTGCATATTGCGGCGAGCGCCTATGCCGGGCCGGGGGACGAGATACTCTATGTGCGCTACGGCTTTTCGGTCTATGACATTGCGGCCCGGCGGGTGGGGGCGACGCCGGTGGTGGCGCCGGATGCGGACTATGCGACCGATGTCGACGCGCTGCTGGCCTGTGTGACGGAACGCACGAAAGTCGTGTTTCTGGCCAACCCCAACAACCCGACCGGCACGATGACCAGCGCGGCCGAGATCGCACGGCTGCATGCGGGGCTGCGGCCCGACATATTGTTCGTGCTGGATCAAGCCTATGCCGAATATCTGGAGGCGGACGAGGACGACAACGGGCTGGCGCTGGCGAAGGCGGCGACGAATGTGTTCGTGACGCGGACCTTCTCCAAGATTTACGGGCTGGCGGCGGAGCGGATTGGATGGGGCTATGCCAGCGCCGAAGTCATCGACGTGCTGCATCGCATCCGCGCGCCGTTCAACGTGACGACCGCCGGACAGGCGGCGGCGGTGGCAGCGATCGGCGACGACGACTGGGTCGCGGCGAGCCGGACGCACAACAACCAGTGGCGCGAGTGGTTGGCGGGCGAAGTCGCCGCGCTTTCCAACCACGGCCTGCGCGCGGTGCCGAGCAAGGCGAACTTCCTGCTGATCCTGTTCGAGGGCAAGCTGACCGCCGAAGCGGCGATGAAGGGGCTGTGGGACGAGGGTTTCGCGACCCGCTGGCTGCCGGGGCAGGGCCTGCCCAATGGCCTGCGCATCACGATCGGGACGGAGGCGCAGACGCGCGCCGTCGCGGCGAAGCTGCGCGCCATGGCGGAGGCGGCATAAGGTGCTGCCCTTTGCCCGCGTCACCATCATCGGCCTGGGCCTGATCGGCAGTTCGCTGGCGCGCGCGATCCGCGAGGCGATGCCGACCGTGCGGGTCACCGGGCATGACGCCGACCCGGCAGTGCGAGAGATCGCGCGGCGGATCGACCTGTGCGACGACATCACCGACACGGCCGGCGCTTCGGTGACGGACGCCGAGCTGGTGGTGCTGTGCGTGCCGGTGCGGGCGATGGGCGCGGTGGGCGCGGAGATTGCCGAGGACCTGCCCGCCGACTGCATCGTCAGCGATGTGGGGTCTTGCAAGGCGGACGTGCTGGCCCAGCTCAACGCCGCGCTGCCGGGGCGCAACATCATTCCCGCGCATCCGGTGGCGGGCACCGAGAATAGCGGGCCGGAAGCCGGTTTCGCCAGCCTGTTCAAGGGCCGCTGGTGCATCGTGACGCCGCCGGCCGACGCGGACCCGGCGAAGGTCGAGCAGGTCGCCGAGCTGTGGCGGCGGGTCGGCGCGGACGTGGAGACGATGGAGCCGGCGCATCACGACCTGGTGCTGGCGGTGACGAGCCATCTGCCGCATCTGATCGCCTATACCATCGTCGGCACGGCGAGCGACCTGGAGGATGTGACCCGGTCCGAGGTCATCAAATATTCCGCCGGCGGCTTTCGCGATTTTACGCGTATCGCCGCATCCGACCCGACGATGTGGCGCGACGTGTTCCTGGCGAACAAGGACGCGGTGCTGGAGATGCTCCAGCGCTTTTCGGAAGACCTGTCGGCGCTCCAGCGGGCAATCCGATGGAATGACGGGGATACGCTGTTCAACCTGTTCACGAAGACGCGGGCGATCCGGCGGTCGATCATCGAACAGGGGCAGGACGACGCGAAGCCCGATTTCGGGCGGTCGCACTGAGGTTCATGCGTTCAGCGCATTGATGGCCGCGTGGGCGCGGGCTTCGGCTTCGCGGCGGTCGAGGCCGGCGGGGATGATCTCGCCGATCCTGTAGGTGATGGTGCCGGCGCGCTTCAGGAACTTGCCGCGCGGGGAAAGGCGGCCGGTGTCGAGCGCGATGGGGACGACCGGCAGGCGCAGCAGGGCGTATAGGCCGGCGAAGCCCGATTGCAACGGGGGGCGCTCGCCATGGGGGACGCGGGTGCCTTCGGCGAAGAGGCAGATGGCGCGGCCCTGCGCGGTGGCGGCGAGTGCGGCCTGACGTAAGGCGCGCAGGGCCTTCGCGCCGGCGGTGCGCTCGACCGGGATCAGGCCGTAGCGGCGGGCGACCGTGCCCCAGACCGGAATGTCGAACAGTTCGCGCTTGGCGACGATGGCCGGCTCGTCGAAGACGCAGAGCATGTCGATGGTTTCGAACATCGATTCATGCTTGATGACATAGAGCACATCGCCGGACGGCAGCGCGCCCTCGATCACGATGCGCTGGCCGAGCAGCAGCCGGGCGCAGCAGCGGTGATAGCGCGCCCAGGCGGTGGCGATGCGGCCGATTTTTGCAGGCAGCGCATAAGCGACGACGACGCCGACCAGCACATAGAAGACGCTGCCGACATAGAAGGCCAGCAGGAAGGCGAGCGAGCGCAGGGCGATGAGCAGGATCATATGCCGATCAGCGCCGCCGCGCGCCGGGCGATATATTTGTTATATTCGCGCATCAGCACAGACAGGCTAGGGCGGCTGGGCACGGCGTCGTAGATCAGCGAGCGTCCCGGCGGCAGAACCTGCCGCAGTTCCAGCGCGGCGCGGCGCATGTGCCAGTCGGTCGTGATGAGGCGCACCGTGTCATAATCATGCCGTTCCAGCCAGTTGGCGGTCTCAATCGCGTTGGAGCGGGTGTCGATCGCTTCGCGGCCGAGGGTGACGCAGCAGGCGAGCAGCTTTTCGGGGACATGATATTCGGCCGCCAGTTCGTGCGGGCGGACGGCGCGATCGACGCCGGAGATCAGCATGCGCGGCGCGACGCCCTTTTGCAGCAGGGTGAAGCCGCGGTCGATCCGCCCGGCCCCGCCGGTCAGCACGACGATGGCGTCGGTCGGCCGGGCGTCGAGCGGCTGGGGCAGAAAAATCGCGAACCAGGCAAAGCCGAACATCCAGGCGAGCAGCGTGACGGCCAGAAAGCGGACGATCACAGCGTGCGCCCCAGCGCGCGCAGCACCGTCCAGCGCGCGGCTAGCGTAGCCAGCGCCGTGCCGGCGGCGGGAAGGCCAAGCAGCGCGATCCAGCCGGTCCAGGGCAGCGTGATCGCACCCAGCAGGTCGGACTGGGTACTGGCGAGCCGCCAGCCGAGGAAGGCGAGCACGACCATGGCAGCGGCGAAGCCGACGGCGCAGCCGAGCAGCGCGTCGAGGCCGATACGGCGCTGGAACAGCCGGGCGATCTGCACGTCGGTCGCGCCCATCAGGTGCAGCACGTCGATAGTCGCGCGGTGGCTGTCATGCGCGCCGCGCGCCGCCAGCACGACGACCGCGCCAGTCGCCAGCGCCATCAGCAGGACAATGCCGATCGCCAGCCAGCCCAGTGCGACGAGCAGGCCAGCGAGCGGCTGAAGGAAGGCGGCGTGCGGATCGATACGGATTTTCGGCGAGATGGCGGCGAGCTGCTGCCTGACCCGGCCAAGCCGCGCTTCGGCGTTCCCGGGCTTGAGCGCGACATCGATCAGCGCGGGAATCGGCAGGTCGCCGCTCGCCGCCTCTTCGCCCAGCCAGGGGCGCAGTTGATCGGCCAGGGTGGCGGGATCGACGGGCTTTGCGTCGGCGATGTCGAGCGAGGCGCGCAAGGTGGCGGTCACCCGGCCGGCGAGCTGGTCGCGCACGACCGCGTCGGCCTCCACCACCTGCACGCTGGCGCGGCCGGCGAGGTCGGCGCTCATCGAACGGACGGCCGCGCCGAGGCCGAAGGCGGCGGCGGCGGACAGCACCGTCAGGAACATCATGATGGCGATGATCCACGGCATGGGTCCCGCCACCCGGCCTTCGGGCAGCAGCCGGCGGCGGGCGGCGGCGGCGTCCTGCCGCTCGGGCTGCCGTTGCGACATGGGCATCAGGCCTCGTCCCGATCGCGCGTCCTGGGCGGATAGCGCAGCGATCCGGTCGGGTCGGCCAGCCGGCCCTTGTCGAGGCGCATCATCTGCGCGCCGGCCACCTGGCGCATCAGCGGCAGATCATGGGTGGCGACGACGATGGTGGTGCCGAGGCGATTGAGCGCTTCGAACAGGGTCATGAGGCGCGCGGCCATGTCCGCGTCGACGTTGCCGGTGGGTTCGTCGGCGACGAGGATGTCGGGCCGACCGATCACTGCGCGGGCGATGGCGACGCGCTGCTGCTCTCCGCCCGAGAGCGTGGCCGGGCGCGCATCGCCGCGATCGCCAAGGCCCACCCATTGCAGCATCTCGCTGACCGGGGCGTCCACCGCGCTTTCCTCCATGCCCGCGACGCGCAGGGGGAGCGCGATATTGTCATAGGCGGAGAGGTGCGGGACCAGGCGGAAATCCTGGAAGACGACGCCAATGCGGCGACGGAAGCCGGGCAGGCGGGTGCGCGGCAGGGTGACGACATCCTCCCCGAAGAGGCGGATAACACCGCGGCTGGGCCGCTGCGACAGGTAGAGCAGTTTCAGCAGCGAGGTCTTGCCCGCGCCGGACGCGCCGGTCAGGAAATAGAAGCCGCCGCCGTGCAGCGAGAAGCTGACGTCGGATAGCACTTCGCTGTCCAGACCGTAGCGAAGGCCCACATTCTCGAACTGGACGATGGTCGCCATGGGTTAAGGATGTGCCGCCGCTTGAATGCTTCCCCGAAGCGCCTGCCATGGCACAGGGGGCGGGTTGGCGTAAAGAGCGGGGGTCGCGTGGCCTGACCTTGGGCATAGACTAACGTCGAGTTGCGCGCGTCCCCGCTTGCCCTCGAGTCGATGCCATGCCTATGAAGCGGAATGATCCTGGTCTGCCCGAGCTGCGCCACGCGCTATATCGTGCCCGACAGCGCGGTTGGCCCCGCCGGGCGGCAGGTGCGCTGCGCCGCGTGCAAGCATAGCTGGTTCCAGGAAGGCGCGCAGCTTGCGCCGCGCGATCCATTGTTCGTCGCGGCCGAGGCCGTGGCGGCGGAAATGCCGCCGCCGCCCCCTCCTCCGCCAGCGCCCCCCCCGCCCCCGCCTGTTGTGGAGAGCGCGCCCGAGGTGGAAGCGCCAGCCGAGCCGACGCCCGAGCCGGCCCCGGAGCCAGTAGTCGAGCAGAGCGCTCCCGAAGAAAGCGCGGTCGCCGCGCCGGTGGTCGAGGAAAGCCCGCCGTCCAATCGCTTCGACGACATATATGCGGGCGTCGAGCGCGTTGAAGACGAGCCGCTGGCGCAGCCCGCGCCGCCGGTGCGCAAGCCGCGTCGCAACAAGGCGAAGCTGCTGACCTATGCGGCGGTCGCGTTCTGCGCGGTGATCGTCGCGGCCGGCGCAGCGTTGCAGTTTCTGGGGCCGCCCAATTGGGCGATCAGCACCGGGCTGTTCGCCGAGGAGGGCGACCCGGACCTGTTGATCTATCTCGCCAAGCCGGCCGAGCGGCGCAAGCTGCCCAATGGCGAGGAATATTTCGCCTTTGGCGCGCGGGTGATCAACAATGGCAAGCAGACGCTGCCGGTGCCGCCGGTGCTGGTCGAGCTGCGCGACGGGCAGAAGCGCAAGGTGTTCAGCTGGACCACCAAGGCCGACAAGCCGAGCCTGAAGCCGGGCGAGGAAGCGTCGATCAACGAGAGCCGGCTGGATATTCCCAAGAACGCCAGCGACCTGTTCCTGACATTCGTTCCATAGCAATCGCCCCCCGCCGATAAGCGGCGAGGGGCGATGGCTTTTGAAAGCTGCCCGCTCCCTGAGGAAGCGGGCAGTTGCTTTTGCTTAGTTTCCGACCGGCTGGCCGTCCGTGCGGGTGATCACGATGGTCGAGCTGCGCGGTTCTTCGCCGTCGATCGGCCAGTTGCCGGTCGGGTGCTGGATGTTGACGAAGAAGGTCTTGAGGTCCGGCGTATAGGCAAGGCCGGTGATCTCGCAACCTTCCGGGCCGACCAGGAAGCGCTTCGATTCCTTGGTTTCCTGATCGATGTAGAACATCGCGTTCTGACCGAACACATCCTCGATCGACGTGTCGGGCTTGCCCGACGTGCCGGGGATGCTGTGGTCGGTCTGGACCCACAGGCGACCCTGCGGGTCGATGCGGATGCCGTCGGGGCTGGAGAAGGTGTCGCCGTTGATGTTGCCTTCGAGGTTATCGCCAAAGCCAGCCAGCGAGGGATCACCCGCGAGCAGGAAGATTTCCCAGGTGAAGCGCGTGGCCAGCGGCGATTCTCCGCTTTCCTTGAACCGGATGATGTGGCCATGGCGGTTCTGCTTGCGCGGGTTAGCCTTGTCGACATTGGCGCGGCTGGAATTGTTGGTCAGCGTCACGAAAACATAGCTGTTGTCCGGGGCGACCGTGATCCACTCCGGGCGATCCATGACGGTGCCGCCGGCGACACGCGCCGCCGAAATGGTGTTGACCAGCACGTCCGCCTGGTTGCGGAAATCAACCGTGGACGGCGTGGCGCCGGCCTGGCTGTAGTTGCCCGGATCGGTCGCGCCGACGATCAGGCCGCTCTGGCCCTGGACCAGCGGGATCCACCTGCCGGTGCCGTCGCCGCTGAACTTGGCGACATAGAGCGTGCCATAGTCGAGCATGTCGGTGTTGGCGGCACGGTTGGACGTGCTGAACGCGCGGTCGGGGATGAACTTGTAGATGCAGCCCGGCGTGCCGTCATGGCCCATGTAGAAGGCGACGCGGTTGTCGTTGTTCACCATATGCGCGGTGTTTTCATGGTCGAAACGGCCCATGGCGGTGCGCTTCGTGGGGGCGGCGAGTTCCTGATAGGGGTCGATTTCGACCACCCATCCGTAATTTTCCTCCGGCTGCGTCGGGTCGATATAGTTGTCGGTCGTCTCTTCGCAGGTCAGATACGTGCCCCAGGGGGTGCGGCCCGACGAGCAGTTGTTGAGCGTGCCCTTGATGCTGCCCGACAGCAGACCGGCGGCGGGACCGCCCGCCTTGTAGCTGGAGTTGCCGGTGTAGCGCTTGTTGTAGCGCGAGCCGGCCTTCACCGCCCATTTGCCGTCGGTTCCCTTGGCGATTTCGACCACGCCGACGCCGACCGCCGACAGGGCGATCGCCTTCTGGGTCGCGGTGGCGGTCGCCGGATCCGGCTCGCCGTCCATCAGGATGTTGAAGTCGGGATATTCGAAGTTGATCGCCAGCAGGCCGCCCGTGTTGGGATCGACGCCCGTCAGCGGGAAATATTCCATGCCGTCATGGTTGCCGCCGGCCCAGGTTTCGGCCTGCGCTGCGGTCGGGTAGGTCCCGGCATAGGCCGTGCCGGCTTCGATCGAATCGCCGGCCTTGAGCATCACGTCGACGGTGTAGCCCGTGGGAACGGTGACGGTGTCGTTCATGTTGGCGGCGACCGGCGCGAAGGCGATCGAATAGCTGGGCGCCGGAGTCGGCGTGGGGGTCGGCGTCGGCGTGGGCGTCGGGGTCGGCGTGGGCGTCCCCTCATCATCGTCGTCGCCGCAGGCGGACAGCGCGCCCAGCATCGGCAGGACCGACAGGCCCAGCAGGCCGTTCTTCAGGATGCGGCGGCGGTCCGGATTGGCGGCGACGATCGCCTCCAGGCTCTGGTCGCCCATATCGATGGTCGGCTGCGCGTCGCGCGTGCGCGCGCGCGCCTCGTCGGTCAGATGAGACATGGTGGTTGTTACCCCTGTGTTTTCAGGCTGTCGGCTTGGGCGCCGCGCCCTGACCGCCGGGTGGCAGAGGGGGATGACGTGACGGCTGCTGAACGATGTCAGGTGCGAGTCATTCCCGTGACGAATAAATTAATATTCGTCCGAAACTGTCATATCGAGCGAGCGACAGCGCCTAGACGAGCGCCGTCACCTGCTCGACGAAGCGCATGACCGAGATCGGCTTGGAGACATAAGCGCGCGCGCCGGCGGCGCGAATGCGGTCTTCATCGCCCTTGCCGGCATAAGCGGTGACGGCCATCACCGGCACGGGCGACAGGCCCTCGTCCGCCTGCAACGCCTCGATCACTTCCAACCCGCCGACATGAGGCAAATGAATGTCCATGATGATGAGGTCGGGCAGAAAATCGCGCGCCTGCGGCAGCACGTCGCGGCCGTCACGCAGGGGTAGCACTTCGAACCCGTGCGCGCGCAGCAGGTCGCAAAAAAGTTTGAGGTTGAGTTCGTTGTCCTCGACAACGAGCACGCGCTTTGCCACCAGAACCTGCCCCGTGGAGGACCGACCGCCTCCGCTACCCCGAACCAAGGCCGACCATGCGACCCCAGGCTGAAGATGGCAAGCAGGATAGTCCCGATGCGGCGACGCTGGCGCTGATGGCGCTGGCCTGGACGCTGGCGGACGAGCGGCGGGCCGACCGGCTGCTGGGACTGACCGGGCTGGACGCCGACACGCTGCGCGCAGGCTTGAGCGAGCGATCGGTGCAGGCAGCGGTGCTGGCGTTCCTGGCCGACCATGAGCCGGACCTGATCGCCTGCGCCGAGGCGATCGGCGCGACGCCACAGGGCTTGATCGACGCGAAGGAGCTGTTGAACCGATGACCCGGCCCCTGATTATCACGGACTGCGACGAGGTGCTGCTGCACATGGTCGTGCCGTTCCAGCAATGGCTGGAAGAAGCGCATGACGTGCATTTCGACTTTCGCGAACAGGGTTTCGGCGACGCGCTGCGCCACAAGGACAGTGGCGCGCCGCTGGAGCGCGAGATCGTGTGGTCGCTGCTGACCGAATTTTTCGATCACCAGATGCCCCGGCAAAATCCGATCGCCGGCGCGCTGGAGGCGATGGGGCGGCTGTCGCAGATCGCCGACATCGTGGTGCTGACCAATATCGGCGAGCGGCATCATCAGTTGCGGATCGAGCAACTCGCCGCGCACGACGTAACCTTCCCGGTGTTCTGGAACGAGGGCGGCAAGGGGCGGCAACTGGCCGCCATCCTGGCCGATCGCCAGCCCAGCGTCGCGCTGTTCGTCGACGATCTGGGTCATCATCACCAGTCGGTGGCGAAGCATGCGCCCGAAGTCTGGCGGCTGCATTTCGTCGGCGAGCCGGAAGTCGCGCCGCACATCGCCCCCGCCCCGGAAGCGCATGCCCGCATCGATGACTGGGCCACTGCCGAGCGCTGGATCGCCGAGCGGATCGTGCAAGGGCCGGCGCCCGCCATTTCCCCCGCTATCGACGGAGTTACCCCATGAGCATCGACGCCCGCCCCGAAGACCGCCTGGCCGAACTGGGCATCACCCTGCCCGCCGCCGCCGCCCCGGTCGCCGCCTATGTGCCAGCGGTGGAGGCCGGCGGCCTGCTGCATATTTCCGGGCAGATCGCGCTGACGCCCGAGGGGCTGATGACCGGGCGGCTGGGCGAGGACCGGGAGCTGGATTATGGTGTCGCCGCCGCGCGCGCCTGTGGCCTGAACCTGATCGCGCAGATGAAGGCGGCGTTGGGATCGCTCGACCGGGTCGAGCGGATCGTGAAGCTGGGCGCGTTCATTTCCAGCGCGCCGAGCTTCACCGACCAGCCCAAGGTCGCCAATGGCGCGTCCGAACTGATGGTCGCAGTGTTCGGCGAGGCGGGCAAGCATGCGCGCAGCGCGGTGGGCGTGCCGGTGCTGCCGCTGGATGCCGTGGTGGAGATCGATGCGATCGTCGCCGTCAAGCCGGCGTGATGGCGCTTTCCTGACCGAACGGCCCTTCGCGCATCGGGGGCTGCACGGGGCGGGTCTGAGCGAGAACGGCATGGCTGCGTTCGGCGCGGCTGCCGCGGCGGGACATGGCATCGAGTGCGATGTCCGGCTGTCGAGCGACGGCGTGGCAATGGTGTTTCATGATGCCCTGCTCGCGCGGATGACGGGTGCGGCGGGAGCGGTCGCCGACAGGACTGCCGAGACGCTGGACGGAATTGCATTGCCCGATGGAGGGGCGGTGCCGCGGCTGTCGGCGCTGCTGGCGATGCTCGACGGCATGCCGTTGCTGATCGAGTTGAAGGTCGACGGGCGGCATGTGGCGGAACTGTGCGCGGCGGTGGCGCGGGATCTGGAGGCGTTTCCGCGGGCGCGCGCGGCGGTGATGTCGTTCAATCCGCTGGCGGTGCGCTGGTTCGCGCGGCATGCGCCCGGCGTGGTGCGCGGGCTGGTGGTGACGCAGCAGCGCGAGGGATGGCGCGGGCCGGTGAAGCGCGCCCTTGCGCTTTCGACCGCGAAACCCGATTTTCTGGCCTGTGACATTCGCGATATCCCCTCCACCTTCACCGCGCGGGCGCGGCTGCATGGTCTGCCCGTGCTGAGCTGGACCGTGCGCAGCGCGGCAGAACGCGCGCGGGCGGCGCGGCATGCCGACCAGATCATCTTCGAGCATGCGGATGTCTGAGGTGACGGCGCGGGTGGCGCAGGGCGTGGCGGAGGTGCCGCGCGAGGCGTGGAACGCCTGCACTGGTGACAATAACCCATTTGTTTCATGGGAGTTTTTGACCGCGCTGGAGCGATCGGGCAGTGTCGGACCGGGGACCGGATGGCAAGCGCTGCCAATGCTGATCGACGGGGCGGACGGGCAGCTTGCCGCCTGCATGCCCTCCTATGGCAAGACCCACAGCCAGGGCGAATATGTGTTCGACCATGGCTGGGCCGACGCCTGGGAGCGGGCCGGCGGGCGCTATTATCCCAAGATCCAGATCGCCGCGCCCTTCACCCCCGTGCCGGGGCCGCGCCTGCTGCTGCGCGACGGGGCGATGGCGCCGGCGCTGATCGCGGGGATCGAGGCGCTGGTCGAGCAGAACGGGCTGTCGTCGGCGCACGCGACCTTTGTCGAGGCGGCGCAAGTGCCGCTGTTCGAGGAGGCGGGATGGCTGATCCGGGAGGACAGCCAGTTTCACTGGACCAATCGCGGCTATGGCTGTTTCGACGATTTCCTGACCGACCTGTCGAGCGAGAAGCGCAAGAATATCCGCAAGGAAAGGCGGCGCGCGGTCGAGGGGCTGGAGATCGTCCATCTGAGCGGCGGCGCGATCACCGAAGCACATTGGGATGCGTTCTGGGATTTCTATCAGGACACCGGCGCGCGCAAATGGGGACAGCCCTATCTGACGCGGTCCTTCTTCTCACTGCTGGGCGAGGCGATGGGGGAGAAGCTGCTGCTGATGCTGGCGCTGCGTGACGGGCGGCCGATTGCCGGGGCGCTCAACCTGATCGGGGGCGAGGCGCTCTATGGGCGCTATTGGGGCTGCGTCGAGGACGTGCCCAATCTGCATTTTGAACTCTGCTATTATCAGGCGATCGATGCGGCGATCGCGCGCGGGCTTTCCCGCGTCGAGGCGGGCGCGCAGGGCAGCCACAAGCTGGCGCGCGGCTATGCGCCCGAACCGACCTGGTCGGCGCATCACATCCCCAATCCGGGCTTTCGCCGCGCCGTCGCCGATTTCCTGGCGGCCGAACGCGCGGGCGTGCGGCAGGACCGACTGTGGCTGGCGGAACGAACGCCGTTCCGGAAGGGATGATCAGGCGGCGCGGGCCTGATTTGAAATAATGAGGGCGCGGGCCTGGCGCTGGGCTTCGGCGATTTCGCGCGCGGTCATTTCCTCGGCGATCTCGGCGCGCATGCTTTGGCCGGCTTCGCTGCCATAGGAGGCGGCGAGATTGAACCATTTATGCGCCTCGACCAGATCGATCGAAAGGCCACCCGTACCGCAGCTATAGGCAACCCCCAGATCGAAACAGGCTTCGGCCGAACCGATGGCATTGTCCGCCAGACGGCTTTCGATCAGAAACTGCGCACTCTTGCTCCCATTGGCCATGATGGCCCCCCTTTATGCCGGTTTCGACAATGTCGGTTTGCGACAGGGGACAGACTGGCCGGTCGTCTTAAAAAAATGGTTAACGCCAAAGTGAAAAACGCTTCTCTGCTTAGACCTTCGTCTAATTACAGGGATTTATCTTGCCCTGTTGCACTGCACGATTTCATCTGGTGCGCCCGCGTCAAACAGCCCATAGCGCGCGCATGACGACAAATTCGGCCGATGCCCCTCGCCCTGCCGGGCGGGATATCCATTTTCGCGAGTTCGTGGCGCTGTGCGCATGCCTGATGGCGATGAACGCGCTGTCGACCGATCCGATGCTGCCGGCCCTGCCGGATATCGCGCGCGATCTGCACCTGGCCCATGCCAATGACCGGCAGTTGATCATCAGCGTCTATTTCCTGGGGACGGCGGTCGGCACCCTGCTGTTCGGCACGCTGTCCGATCGGTTCGGGCGCAAGCGGGTGTTCGCCACGGCGCTGGTCCTCTTCATCCTATCGACCATCGCCTGTGCGGGCGCGCACAACTTCACGATGCTGCTGGTCGGGCGCGCCTGCTCCGGTTTCTTCGCCGCATCGAGCCGCGTCATCACCGTCAGCATCGTGCGTGACCGATTCCAGGGCGACACGATGGCGCGGGTGATGTCGCTGATCTTCGGTATCTTCATGATCGTACCGATACTAGCCCCCGGCATGGGGCAGGCGGTGCTGTGGGTCGCGCCGTGGCGCTGGATCTTCTGGGTGCTGGCGCTGGTCGCCGCGACCATATTGCTTTGGATGCTGGTCCGCCTGCCCGAGACGCTGCGGCCGGAAAATCGCGTGCCGATCAGCCTGTCACAGATCGGCCGCACGATCGCCTTCGTCGTCACCACGCGACAGGCGATCGGCTATATGCTGGCAGCCAGCGTCGTGATGAGCGGACTGGTCGCCTTCATCATGTCGGTGCAGCAGATCCTGTTCGATACGTTCGGGGTCGGCCGCTATTTCCCGATCATCTTCGCCGGTGTCGCGGGATGCATGGGGCTGGGCAGCTTCATCAACTCCAGCCTGGTGCAGCGGCTGGGCGCGCGGCGGCTGTCGCAGGGCGCGCTGCTGGTACTGATCGTGCTGGCGGCGGTGCGGCTGGTCATCATCGCCGCCGGGGGGGAGAGCGTGTTCACCTTCGTCGGCTTTCAGGCGATGACGATGCTGACGATCGCCTTTGCCGGGTCCAATTTCAACGCCATCTCGATGGAGCCGTTTGCGCGCGGCGCAGGGGCGGCCAGTTCCTTCCAGGCGTTCCTGACCAGCATCATATCGGCGGGCCTCGGCAGCGCAGTCGCCTATGCCTATGACGGGAGCACGCTGCCGCTGACGCTGGGCCTGCTGGGCTTCGGGCTGGCCGCGCTGGCGATCATCTGGTGGACCGAGGGGGGCAAGCTGTTCACGCGGCCCAATCGCGCCGCCCTGCGTGAGCAGGCCGTCGACCCCGTGGTCTGATCGCAGAACGCCGGACATGAAAAAGGGGACGGTCGCCCGTCCCCTTTTCCTGTGTTCGGTTTGTCGTGATCAGTCGATCGGCGGCACCGGCTGCGGCGGCGCGTCGGCGTCGTCCTCATGCACGTCGATGATGCCGCGACCGACATGGCTGCGGCTGCGGCTGTAGCCATAATAGACCAGCAGGCCGACAAACGCCCAGCCGACGAACATCAGCTTGGTTTCGACGCCCAGGCTCCAGAACAGATACAGGCAGCCGATGATCGCGATCGGCGCGGTGATGTTGATCGCCGGCGTGCGGAACGGACGGGCGCGGCCCGCATCGGTCTTGCGCAGCACCATCACCGCAATCGACACGGCGGCGAACGCGAACAGCGTACCGGAGTTCGAGATGTCCGCCAGAATGCCGACCGGGAAGAAGGCCGCGAACAGCGCGACGAAGATGCCGGTCAGGATGGTGATGACATGCGGCGTCTTGTAGGTCGGGTGGACCTTGGAGAACATCGCCGGCAGCAGGCCATCGCGGCTCATGACGAAGAAGATGCGGGTCTGGCCGAACATCATCATCAGGATGACCGAGGGCAGCGCCAGACCGGCGGCGAGGCCGAGCAGGTTGCCGATCTGCGGCCAGCCGATTTCACGCAGGGTCCAGGCCAGCGCTTCCTTCGAGCAGGTGACGGCTTCCGTGCCGGCGGCGGCCAGCGCGGCGCATTGCTGCGACAGGGCCGTCGAGCCGGGGGCCAGCGCCTCGCCAGCCGGACCATAGACCGGCTGCGCGCCGACCGTGCCGATGACGCCGGCGGCCACCAGCATATAGAAGACGGTGCAGATGGCGAGCGAACCGATCAGGCCGATCGGCATGTTGCGCTGGGGATTCTTGGTTTCCTCCGCGGCCGTCGAAACCGCGTCGAAGCCGACATAAGCGAAGAAGATGGAAGCAGCCGCCGCCGAGATGCCCGAGAAGCCGAGCGGCGCGAAGGGGGTAAAGCCGTCCATCTTCATCGC
The DNA here is from genome assembly GCA_044237945.1 of Sphingobium sp. Taxonomy (GTDB): domain Bacteria; phylum Pseudomonadota; class Alphaproteobacteria; order Sphingomonadales; family Sphingomonadaceae; genus Sphingobium. The sequence continues at coordinate 69,613 of JBIIEH010000018.1, forward strand.
CGGCACCGCCAGGACGATGAACAGCGTCAGCGCCGACACCTTGATAAGGACGAGGATCGCGTTGACGGAGGCGCTTTCCTTCGTGCCAATGACCAGCAGCCAGGTGACCAGCGAGGCGATCAGCATCGCCGGCAGGTTGATCATTCCGCCATCGAACGGCCCGCGCGTCAGCAAATCGGGTATGTCGAGGTGGAATGTGTGCTCGATCAGCCCGACCACATAGCCCGACCAGCCCACCGAGACCGCGCCCGCCGCGACCGCATATTCCAGGATCAGCGCCCAGCCGACCATCCAGGCGATCAGTTCGCCCATCACGGCATAGCTGTATGTATAGGCGGAACCCGAAACCGGCACCATCGCCGCCATTTCGGCGTAGCACAGCGCCGCCACGGCGCAGACGAAGCCGGCGATGACGAAGGAGAGCATCATGCCCGGCCCCGCCTTCTGCGCGGCCTCCGCCGTCAGCACGAAGATGCCGGTGCCGATGACGGCGCCGATGCCCAGCATCGTCAGTTGAAACGCGCCCAGCGAGCGATGCAGCGATTTCTTCTCGGCGGTCGCCAATATGGCGTCCAGTGGCTTTACGCGCCCGAAGATCATGTGGAGAAGCCCCTTGCTTATATGCATTTGCCCGGACGGCCGTGGATGGCCGCCCGCTTTGCTATGGGCGGGAGACTATCGCCTAATATGCCGCGCGCAAGTATGTTGCGCTCGAGTGACATGTTTTGGGACCATGGGTCAGGAGCCGGAATGATCGAATTGCTGCGCGCAAAAGCGCTGGAGGCCGTGCCGCATGGCTTTGCCGGACGGCGGGGCGGCGTATCGGCGGGGCTGCATGGTGGGCTGAATGTCGGCCTGGGGTCGGATGATGCGCGAGAAGCGGTGTTGCGCAATCGCGATCTGGCGCGTGATGCGCTGATGCCCGGCGCGACGCTGGTGACCGTGCGGCAGGTGCATTCGGCCGACGTCGTGACCGTGGCCGAAGCGATCGCGGAAGACGCGCGGCCGGCGGCCGATGCGCTGGTCACGGATCGGCCGGGGCTGGTGCTAGGCATGTTGACGGCCGACTGCGTGCCGGTGCTGTTCGCCGACATCGAGGCCGGCGTAGTCGGCGCAGCGCATGCCGGCTGGAAGGGCGCAATCGGCGGCGTTACCGACAGCACGATCGCGGCGATGGAGGCGCTGGGCGCGGACCGGGCGCGGATCGCGGCAGCGATCGGGCCGTGCATCGGCAGGGCGAGCTATGAGGTCGGAATCGATTTTGCGCAGCGGTTCGAACGGGACGATCCGGACAATGGCCGTTTCTTTTCCGCTGGCCGCGCGGGGCATTGTCAGTTCGATATCGCTGCTTATGTCGCGGCGCGTCTGGCCAATGCGGGGATCGGCCGGGTCGAAATGCTGGACGAAGATACCTACAGCCAGGCTGAGCGCTTCTTCAGCTATCGGCGTTCCTGCCATCGCGGCGAGCCGGATTATGGGCGTCAGATATCGATGATCGCGCTCGCCCCGCCGCATCATTAACGCGGCCTTTACCCTGATTTGCCACTTCGTCCGCGGGCGCGAGGACGCTCAGCGATATTTGAAGTGGGGAAATATGTTCAAGCCTTTTGCTTTGGCTGTTCTTGCTGCAGGCGCGATCGTTGCGCCGGCGCAGGCGAAGGACGCCGGCTTCGGCGGCGTCAAGATCGGCGCGATCGTCGGCTATGACAACGCCAATCTGGAATATGAAGGCGTCGACGCCGACAAGGGCGGCGCGCTCTATGGCGTCACCGCCGGCTATGACATGGACCTGGGCCGCGCGATCGTCGGCGTCGAGGTCGAGGCGGCGGACGCCTCGACGCGGTGGCGCACCTATGACATCGATGTCACCGGCGACAGCGCGAAACTGGCGGCCGGCCGCGACCTCTATGTCGGCGCTCGCGTGGGCCTGCCGATTTCGGGCAGCCTGCTCGCTTACGCCAAGGGCGGCTATACCAATGCCCGCGCGAAGCTCAGCTATAATGACGGCGCAGGCTTCACCGCAAGCGACAGCGACACGCTGGACGGCTGGCGCGCCGGTGGCGGCGTCGAGCTTTCCAACGCCGGGACGTTTGCGCGGCTGGAATATCGCTACAGCGATTATGGCGATTACAAATATGCCGGCTTCAACACCGGCCTGTCCGTTTCGCGCCAGCAGGTCGCGCTGACGGGCGGTTTCAAATTCTGAGCTGAGGGGCTTGGATGGAGAGGAAGGCCGGCGGAGCGATCCGTCGGCCTTTTTCTTGGCCACCACTGGCGCGGGGAGGCCCTCGCGTCCGGCCGGATCGCCGGGCACGACGAAGCCCAGACGCAGAAAAGCCCGGCTGGTCGGCCGGGCTGTTTCTGTATGCGCTGCTGTTGAAGCGACCTCTTGGTTGCGGGAGTAGGATTTGAACCTACGACCTTCAGGTTATGAGCCTGACGAGCTACCGGGCTGCTCCATCCCGCGCCAGAGGCGCGACTGGAGGTCGCGAATGATTGTGATGGGTTTAGTTACGAAGCGCGAGCTGCAATGCCTGGCGACGCCCTACTCTTCCGGGGCTTGAGCCACAGTACCATTGGCGCAGACTGGTTTCACGGC
>JBIIEH010000002.1:0-213161 GCA_044237945.1 Sphingobium sp.
CACTCTGTGGGCGGTCGGGTGGGGGTGTGGGCCGGTACCGCCAAAAGACAGAACCAAGCGGGCAAAAAAAAGGCCGCCCCGGAGGGCGGCTTGAAAAGTTTTAGGAGAGGATGCCTGAAAGGCGAGTTTCTTTTGCAACGCAGCGAGGTTTGACGCAAATGCGAAATAATTCGTTGCGATTGCATATGTTGCAATCGCTTGCGAACGGGTCGCTTTCCGTAACGGAAACCCTCTCGATATTTTTAACTGCCGAATGAATTTTTCGATGTTTGAAGGCCGAATCAGCCGCGAACGACGCCAAAATGCGCGAGGTGGCCGTCCAGTTCCGCCAGCATAAAGATTAATTTTGATTCGGTCATGGCCTCCGCACGCGCGACCAGCATCTCCTGCGTATTGGAAGCCCGCAGCAGCCACCAGCCATCCGCCGTCTCGACCCTGACTCCATCGGTCAGGTCCACATCCGTCCCCAACGCCAACACGCGATCCCGCACAGCATCCACCAGCGCGAACTTGCGGGCCGCATCGACCGGAAAGCGCAATTCCGGCGTGCAGGCCAGGGTCGGCATCGCGTCACGCAGGGCAGTGATCCCGCCGCCACGTGTCGCCGCCCCGATCAACCGCACTGCGGCATAAAGCGCATCGTCAAAACCATAATAGCGATCCGCGATGTAGATGTGGCCGGTCTCCCCCGCCAGCGGACTGCCCGTCTGCTTCATTTTGGACTTGATCAGGCTGTGCCCGGTCTTCCACATCAGCGGCCGCCCCCCCAGCGCCGCGATCCGCTCGAACAGCGTCCGGCTGGCCTTCACATCCGCGATAATCGTCGCCCCCGGCCGCTCCGCCAGGATCGGCGCGGCCAGCATGGCGAGGAGTTGATCGGTCCCGATCACCCGCCCACGCCCGTCGATCACACCGATCCGGTCGCCATCGCCGTCGAAGGCCACGCCGAAATCGAGCTTCTTGTCGAGGACGAGCGCGCGCAGATGCGCCAGGTTCGCCTCTTCCACGGGGTCGGGATGATGGTTGGGAAAATCGCCGTCCACATCGGTGAACAGCAGATGATGCTCACCCGGCAACAGTTTGACGAGCTTCTCCACGACCGGACCGGCCGCGCCATTGCCCGCGTCCCAGCCGATCCGATAGGCCGACCCATCGAAATCCCGCACCAGCCGCGCGACATAGTCGTCGAGCATGTGGACATCCTCGACCTGCCCCGCGCCAGTGTCCCAATCGCCCGACGCCGCCATCGCGCCCAGCGCCCGGATGTCCTCGCCAAACAGCGCGGCCTGTCCCTGCACCAGCTTGAAGCCATTGTGATCGCCGGGATTATGGCTGCCGGTTATCTGAACGCCGCCATCGACCTCCAGCGTCGCTTCAGCGAAGTAGAGCATCGGCGAGGGGCCGAGACCAATGCGCAGGACATGGACGCCACTGTCGGTGAGACCCCGCAGCAAAGCCGCCTCCAGCCCCGGCGAGCTGCGCCGACCGTCGCGCCCGACCACGACTCTTGATCCACCCGCGCGCACGATCCGCGTGCCAAAACTGCGCCCGACCGCATAGCCGTCCGCCGCGTGCAAAGTCCGGCCAAAGAGGCCACGCACATCATATTCGCGCAGGATGGAGGGATGAAACGCATGCGCCACGCGATCAGCCCCGGCGATCGTCCGCATCGCGCAGCAGCAGGTCGCGCGCAGCATTGATCTGCGCCGCCAGCGCCTCGCTGCCGCCCTTGTCCGGATGCACCGCCGCGATCAGCCGGCGATGCGCCGCCCGCACCGCATCAGCATCGGCATCCGCCGGCAACCCCAGCAAGGCCCGCGCTTGCGCCAAATCATTGGCAGCGGGACTGACAGGAGGCGGCGCAACCCTGCGCGTCCGCCCCTTGCGCCGGCGCGCCTGCAACAGAAACCACCCGGCCGACAGCAGCAGCAGCGGCGCGCCCAGGATCGGCTTGCCCTTCGCCGCCAGCACCGCGCCCACCAGCGCCAGGCCCAGCGCCGCGCCGTCGCTGGCGCGCATCCGCTGCAAGCGCCCGGTCCAGATCATCCAGACCGCAAATCCGCCCAGCAGCAGCGGCAGCCAGCTCATCGGCGCAGGGTCACAGCAGCGCCGGCGCAGGGTCCAGCGCGCTGAAATCCACCCGTGTCGGCAGCGACAGCCCCGCCACCATCTCGCGCAGTTCCTGCCGCGCCGCGATATGCGCCACGCCCAGCTCGCCCAGATGCCCCTTGTCGAGCAACGTCAGCCCGGAAGGAAACAGCTCGCGAAAGATCACGCGCTCCGACAGGCCCGGAATCACGCGGAATCCGACCCGGCGCGACAGCTCGCTCAGCGCTTCGCCGACACGCTTCTTGTTGCGCGCATCATGATGCTGGACGCGGTTGCGCAGCACCACCCAGTCGATCGACACGCCGTCCGCCTTGGCGCGGGTTTTCCGAGCTTCAAAAATCAGCTCGGAATAGAAGGACAGCCGCTTGACCTTGAAATTCTCGCCATCGACCTGGCCGATCAGGTCGAAATCGACGAAACTGTCGTTCATCGGCGTGACCAGCGTATGCGCGCGCGCTGCCATGTGCCGGGCGAAGGCGTCGTCGCGGCCGGGCGTATCGACGATCAGGAATTCCGCGTCCTGCGCCACCGCCGCGCGCTCTTCCTCCAGCGCCTCGATGCTGTCCCCTTTCAGCACCGCATAGGTCGGCATGGGCAGGCTGATGCCGCGCCGCTGCATGGTGACGGCACGATTTTCCATATAGCGGGTCACGGTGCGCTGCCGCGGATCGAGGTCGAGCATGGCCACGCGATGGCCCAGAGCGGCGAGCGCAATGGCGGTATGGACGGCGGTCGTCGACTTGCCCGTCCCGCCCTTTTCGTTCGCGAATACGATATGATGCGGCTCAGCCTGCGCCATTGGACCCCTGATACCCCCGCATGTGTCGCATTGTTGGTTGACGATGTCGGCGCGCGCGCCCTAGCGCAGCACCGACCCAGAGCATCGCCCTTATCGGAGCCATTCGTCCCGTGCAAACCCTGCGTGACCTGCCCGCCCTTCGCGCCGCCATCGCCGACCTGCGACGGGACGGAAAACCGCTCGCACTGGTTCCCACCATGGGCGCGCTGCATGACGGGCATCTGGCGCTGGTCGAGGAGGCGCGGCGGCGCGCGAGCCACGTCGTCGTGTCGATCTTCGTCAACCCGAAACAATTCGGCCCGAACGAGGATCTGGACGCTTATCCCCGGCGCGAGGCGAAGGACGCGCAACTGCTGACGGCGGCCGGCGCGGACATCCTCTGGGCGCCCACGGTCGATGTCATGTATCCGGCCGGCTACGCCACCAACATCTCGGTGTCAGGCGTCACCGAAGGACTGGACGGCGCGGCGAGACCGGGCCATTTCGACGGCGTCGCCACCGTGGTGACGAAGCTGTTCAACCAGGTTCGTCCGGATGTCGCGCTGTTCGGCGAGAAGGATTATCAGCAGCTCGCCGTGATCCGCCGCATGGCGCTCGATCTCGACATGGGGCTGGAAATTGTCGGCGTGCCGACCCAGCGGGCGGAGGACGGCCTCGCCCTCTCCTCGCGCAACGCCTATCTGACGCACGAGGAACGGCAGCAGGCCCTCGCCCTGCCCCGCGCCCTGGGCGAAGCCAAGCGCCGGATCGAGGAAGGTCAGCCGGTCGAGGCGGCGCTGGCCAAAGCGATCGCGACGCTGGCGAGCCATGGCTTCGACCCGGTCGACTATGTCACCCTGTGCGACGCGCTCACGCTGGAACCGATGACGGCGCTCGATCGCCCGGCCCGGCTGCTTGGCGCGGCGAAGCTCGGCAAGACCCGCCTGATCGACAATATTGCGGTAGATCCCGCCTGAACCCGCGTCAGAACGGCTTCACGATCACCAGAATCACGATGAACGCCACGGCAATGCCGGGCACTTCATTGAGCAGCCGCAGCTGCCGATCCTTCAGCGGCCGCTCGCCGCGCGCCAGCTTTTTCGCGTAGCCCGCGATCCAGCCATGATAGCCTGACAGCGCCAGCACCAGCAGCAGCTTCAGGTGAAACCAGCCGAAATGCCACGCGCCGATCTCCAGCATCAGCATCAGGCCGAAGACCCAGACCAGGATCAGCGACGGGTTGAGGATGATCTTGAGCAATTTCCGCTCCCGATCGATCCACTTCCTGTCCTCGTCCGATCCGGGCACGCATTCCTGATGATAGACGAAGAAGCGCGGCATCATGAACAGCCCCGCCATCAGGAAGATGACGAAGATGACATGAGCGGCCTTCACCCACAGATAGGCAGCGCCTAAGAAAGGCATCAGACAAGCTCCTTCTGACGCACCAGGCCCACCAGCGCCTCGACATACGCGATCGGCGTGTCGGGCAAAATGCCATGGCCCAGATTGAAGACATGCGGTCGATTGCGGAAAGCGGACAGGATATTGTCCACCGCCTCTTGCAGCGCCGCGCCGCCGGCAATCAGCGCCAGCGGATCGAGATTGCCCTGCACCGGCAGGCCAGCGGGCAGCGCCCGGTCGGCCCAGTGCGGATCGATCGTCTCATCCAGGCCCACCGCATCGACGCCCGTCCCGGCGACATAATCGGGAAGCCGCGCGCCCGCTCCCTTGGGGAAGCCGATCACCGGAATATCCGGAGCCAGCGCCTTCAATTTCTGCACGATCCGCGCATTGGGTTCGATCACCCAGCGGTCGAACTGGAGCGGGGCCAGGCTGCCCGACCAGCTGTCGAACAGCTGCACCGCCTCCACCCCCGCCGCGATCTGCCCGAGCAGATAAGTGACGGTCGCGTCTTCAATGGCCTCGATCAGCACGCCGAACCGGGCGGGATCGCTATAGGCCAGACGCCGCGCCGCGCCCTGATCCTTGCTGCCCTGCCCCGCCACCATATAGGTCGCGACCGTCCACGGACTGCCGGCGAACCCCAGAAAGGTGACGCGCGGATCGAGCGCCGCCTTCACCTGTCGCACCGTCTCATAGACCGCGTCGAAGCGCGACCAGTCCGGCGTCAGCGCGGCAAGGTCCGTATCGGCCAGGATCGGCGCCAGACGCGGCCCCTCGCCCGTCTCGAACCACAATTTCTGCCCCATCGCGTAGGGCACGATCAAAATGTCGGAAAACAGGATCGCCCCGTCGAAGGCGAAGCGGCGCAGCGGTTGCAGCGTGATCTCCGCCGCCGATGCGCTGTCATAGACCAGTTCCAGGAACCCGCCCTTGTCGGCCCGCAGCGCGCGATATTCCGGCAGATAGCGTCCTGCCTGCCGCATGAGCCACATCGCCGGCACGTCGGGCTTTTCACCGTGCAGCACGGCGAGCAAGGGCTTGGACGCCGGGTCGGCGGAGGGAAGGACGGGGGACATCGCGTTACCCATTCACTCTAATAAGAGTCTTTTAAGAAGGTTGTTGGAAGCTGATGGTCGGTTGGCAGCGGGGTTTATGCGCAACGCCCGGATTTGCCAACAGCATCGGGCCGCAAAGCCACCGCTTGGCCCGCGAGTCATCCCGTTCATCCCCGTTATCCACCCCCTGTGGATAAAATTGGCGGCCTGTTTAGGGCCTGTGGATAGTTTTGCGGTGATCGTGGAGGCTTTCGGGACGGTGCATTCATCCCCAGGCTCCGCCTTGCTTTATGCCCGGTTTATCCACAGAGATATGCCATGGCGCGCATCCACCTCCACCTGCTGTCCGACTCCACCGGCGAGACGCTGGAGAATATCGCCAAGGCGGCGATCGGCCTCTTTGAAAATGTCGAGGCGATCCGGCATTTCTGGCCGATGGTGCGCTCCGACGTCCATCTCGACCGTATCATCGCGGAAATTTCGGCCAATCCGGGGCTGGTGCTGTTCACCCTCACCAATCATCAACTGCGCCGCCGGCTGGAGGCGCGCTGCCGGGCGCTGGGTCTCCCCCATGTCGCCGCGCTCGATGCGGTCACCGACGCGCTCTCCAACATATTGGGGCAGGAAACGCGGACCCGGCCGGGCCGCAAGCATATCCTCGACGAAGCCTATTTCGCCCGGATCGAGGCGATCCAGTTCACCATCGCCCATGACGATGGCGTGGGGCATGAGAATTGGGAGGAGGCCGACATCGTGCTGGCCGGCGTCTCGCGCGCGTCCAAGACGCCGACGTCGATCTACCTCGCCAATCGCGGCTACAAGACCGCCAACATCCCTCTGGTCCCGGTCTCGCCGCCGCCGGCCAACCTCTATTCGCTCAAGCATCCGATGGTGGTGGGGCTGACGGTCAGCCCCGAACGGCTGATCCAGATCCGCCGCAACCGCCTGCTCTCGCTCAACCAGGCCCCCGAAACCAGCTATGTCGACAGCGAGCGGGTGCAGGAGGAGCTGGCCTTCGCCCGGCGCATGTTCGCCGACAATGGCTGGCCGGTGATCGACATGACCCGCCGATCGATCGAGGAAGCGGCCGCCGCGATCATCAACCTGTTCAACGACCGCGTCCTCGCCGAAGGGCAGAGCGAGGGATATTCGGGCGCATGATCGTCCTTGCCTCGCAAAGCGCAAGCCGTCGCGCCCTGCTCGCGGCCGCGCGCGTGCCGTTCGAAGCCATGTCCCCGCAGGTGGACGAGGAAGCCGCCAAGGAAGCGCTGCGCGCTGACGGCCTCGACGCGCGCGCCCTGGCCGACGCGCTGGCCGAACTGAAGGCGCTGCGTGTGTCGCGGCGCATTCCCGGTGCGCTGGTGTTGGGCTGTGACCAGACGCTCGCGCTCGATGACGGGCAGATGATCGACAAGGCCATCGACCGCCCTGACGCACAACGGATCCTGCGCCTGCTCTCGGGCCGCGTGCATCATCTCAACAGCGCCGCCGTCATTGCGCTGAACGGCGAAGTGATCTGGCGGCATATCGAACGGGTACGGATGACGGTACGAACGCTGTCCGACGCCTTCATCGCCAACTATCTCGATGGCGACTGGGACGAATGCCAGTGGTGCGTGGGCTGCTACCGGATCGAGGGGCCGGGCGCGCAGCTTTTCGCCCGCGTCGAAGGCAGCCTGTTCGCGGTGCAGGGCCTGCCGCTGCTGCCTCTGCTTGACTTTCTGCGCGTGCGCGGCGTTCTGGCGGCATGAGCGACCAACTCCCCTATGCAGAGGTGATCGGCGATCCGATCGACCACAGCAAATCGCCCCTCATCCACAATTTCTGGCTGAACGCGCTGGATATCGAGGCGGAATACAAAAAGACCCATGTCACGCCCGACGGGCTGGCCGCCTATTTCCTTGGGCGGCGGGCTGATCCGGACTGGCTGGGCTGCAACGTAACCATTCCCCACAAGATCGCGGTGATGGACTATACCGACGATCCGGGCGGCGTGCGCGAGCGGATCGGCGCGATGAACACCATCGCCAGCGAGACCGGCGGGCCGCTGATCGGCACCAATACCGACGCCGGCGGCTTTCTCCAACCGCTTCTGCGCGACAAATGGCGCGGGCAAAGCGCGCTGATCGTCGGCGCGGGCGGCGCGGCGCGGGCGATCCTGTTCGCGCTGACGAGTCTCGGCGTACCTGACATCACCATCATGGCGCGTGATCCCGCCAAGGGGCAGGCGCTGCTCGATCGCGGCGGCACGGCGGGCCGGGTGATCGGCATGGCTGATCCGCTGCCGCCGGTCGATCTGCTGGTCAACAGCAGCGCGCTCGGCATGGTGGGCCAGCCGGTGCTGGACCTTGACCTTGCGCCGCTGCCCGATGGTGCGACCGTCTATGACATCGTCTATGCGCCGCTGGAAACCGACCTGCTGCGCGCCGCCCGCGCGCGGGACCTGCGGACTCTCGACGGCCTTGAAATGCTGATCGGCCAGGCGGCGTTGGCGTTCGACATCTTCTTCGACGCGCCCGCGCCGCGCGAGCTGGACGAGGAACTGCGCGCGCTGCTGACGGCGGCCTGAGGACGATGCGCGTCTGGACCCTCACCGGGTCGATCGGCATGGGCAAATCGACCATCGCGAAGATGCTGGTGAAGGCCGGCGTGCCGGTATTCGACGCCGACGCACAAGTGCATCGCCTGCAGGGACCGGGCGGCGCGCTGCTCCCGGCGATCGAGGCGCGCTTTCCCGGCACGACGGGAGCGAAGGGGGTCGATCGGCAAAAACTCGGCGCAGCCGTCTTCGGCCGGCCGGCCGAATTGCGCGCGCTCGAATCGATCGTCCATCCCGCCGTGCATCAGGCGCGCGAAAAATTCCTGGCGCGGCACCGTTCGCGGCGCATGGTGGTGCTCGATGTGCCGCTGTTTTTCGAAAAACGACGTGGACGCCCCGTAAACCATGTCATCGTCGTCAGCGCCCCGGCCTGGAAACAGCGCAAGCGGGTCATGGCGCGTCCTGGTATGACGGCCGCAAAATTCCGTCATATCATCGACTTGCAGACGCCCGATGTGGAAAAGCGGCGACGCGCTACCTATGTCATCGACACGGGCGGCACGCTGGCCCAGAGCCGCGCCCAGCTGCACCGTCTGCTCGCTTGCCTTGGCGTGCGTTGAGGCAGATAGTGACAGTTCAGAGTCGGTACAGAAGGACCCATGCGCGAGATCATCTTCGACACCGAAACCACGGGATTTGATCCGGCCTCGGGCGATCGCCTGGTGGAGATCGGCTGCATAGAGCTGGTCAATCGCGTTCCCTCCGGCCGCACCTTCCACGCATATTACAACCCCTGCCGGTCGATGCCCGCCTCTGCCGAGGCGATTCACGGGCTGTCGGAAAAATTCCTGTCGGACAAGCCGGTGTTCACCGCCGGCGTGGGCGAACTGCTGGACTTTCTCGCGGACAGCCCGCTGGTCGCGCACAATGCCAGCTTCGACTTCAAATTCCTGAACGCGGAACTGCGCCTGTGCGGCCGCGACGAAATCAGCATGAGCCGCATGATCGACACGATCGCGATCGCGCGCACTTTGCATCCCGGCGCCAAGCACAGCCTGGATGCGCTCTGCACCCGTTACGGCATCGACCGCAGCCATCGCGTCAAGCATGGCGCGCTGCTCGACGCCGAACTGCTCGCCCAGCTCTATATCGAGCTGACCGGCGGGCGACAGATCGGCCTTGGCCTGGCGCAAGCCGGGGATGAGGCTGGTCCCGGCACCGAAGCGTCGGTAGACGCCACGGTCCGCCGGGTAAGGCCGGCGCGGCTGTTCGCCCCAAGCGCAGCCGAACTGGAACGGCACGCGACCTTCGTCGCCACGCTCCAGGCGCCGCTCTGGCTCGACGGCGCTGTGCCGGGCTGAACCGCCCGGCGCCGTCGTCGGCAAACCGATCCTCTTTCCGGGGATTGGCAAGAACAAGGAGAAGGCATTATGGATATTCGCGTTTCCGGGCATCAGGTCGACACGGGCGATGCGCTCAAGGAACATGTGGAAACCCGGCTCGCGGGCCTCGCTGAAAAATATTTCGCCCGCGCCCTCTCTGCCCATGCCACCTTCCGTCCCGCGCCGCACGGCGCATTCCACTGCGATGTCGTGTGCCATGTGAACGCCGGCATGATCCTGAAAGGCGCGAGCGAGGCGCAGGAGGCGCATCCCGCCTTCGACCGCGCGGCCGACAAGATCGAAAAGCAGCTTCGCCGCTACGTCAAGCGCCTCAAGGACCATCACGGCCAGGCCATCGCCGCCGAGGCGCAGCGGGTCGACAGCCTGAACGGCTATGATCCCGACAATGCCGGCTACACCATCTTCGCGGCCGCCGACGAGGAAGAAGAGCCGTCCGACGCCCCCCTGATCGTCGCTGAAACCCGCGTCGATATTCCCGAAGCCAGCGTGTCCGACGCGGTGATGATGCTCGACCTGCGCAACACCAATGCGCTGCTGTTCCTGAATGCAGGCACCGCGTCCTACAATATGGTCTATCGTCGGCATGACGGCACGATCGGCTGGGTGGAGCCGAAGCTCCAGGCCCGCGCCAGTTGACCTGATACTGCGGGGGCCTTATGGGGCCGGGCTTCATCCGGAGCCTGCGCCCCCATCGGGCGCGCCCGGCGACTTGCGGAACGGGCATGGTTCATTTCGACGACATCGTCGCGGCGGACGCGGTAGCGGTCGCAGCGACGGCCAATGGCAAGCGACAGCTGTTCCTGAAGGTCGGGGCGCTGGCGGCGGACGCTTATGGCCTGTCCGCCGAAGCCGTCGCCGACGCGCTGATGGAGCGGGAGAAGCTGGGGTCCACCGGCTTTGGCGGCGGCATCGCGATTCCGCATGCCAAGCTGGCCGGACTGGACGCGATGCGCGGCATAGTGCTGCTGCTGGAAACGCCGGTGCCCTTCGATGCGGTGGACGATGCGCCGGTGGATATCGTCTTCGCCCTGCTTTCCCCCGTGGACAGCGGCGCGGAGCATCTCAAGACATTGGCGCGCGTTTCGCGCTATCTGCGCGACGAAAGCCAGGTCGCGCGTCTGCGCGGCGTGCGCTCGGGCGCGGCGCTGCACGCGCTGCTGGCCGGTGGCGGGGCGCGTGACGCTGCCTGAGGACGACAGCCCCAGCGGCGCTGCGGCGCATTTCCGCGCGCTGGAATCGCTCTACCGCTCCGCGCCGATCAACCGGATGTTTCGCTCTGAACTGACGATCCCGTCCGAAGGACAGTCGATCATCGATTTCGAGGTGGACGAAAGCCTGTTCCACGCCGCCGGCGCTGTACATGGCACGGTCTATTTCAAGATGCTGGACGACGCGGCCTTCTATGCCGCGAACAGCCTGGTCAGCGACCGCTTCCTGCTGACGACCAGCTTCAACCTGCTGTTCACCCGGCCGATCGCGCCCGGCCGAATCCGCGCCGAAGGTCGCTGGATCAGCGGCCGGCGGCGCGTCTATGTCGCCGAGGCCAGCCTGATCGACAGCGATGGCGAGGAAGTGGGGCGCGGCACCGGCACCTTCATGCGCTCGCAATTCGCCTTGTCGTCGCTGCCCGGTTACGCCGGCTGAGGTGGCCAGCGCACGCCTCACCAGCGCCATGCTGGTCGGCGCGCTCGGCCGCCGGGCGCAGGCCGAAGGCGGCTTCCTGATGGTGCTGCGCAAGGGCGACGAAACCAGCGGCGTCATCCTGCTGCAAGCGCTTGAAAAAGGACGGGAAACCGGCCTTTTCGAGCGCATGTCGGACTATGCCGGCGGTTGGCGGCTGACCCGTTGCGGCCCCGCGTCCGAAGACGGACCGCAGGCCATGTCGGACTATCTGGAACGCCGCCGCCGGGCCGATCCGGACCTGTGGATAATCGAACTCGACATCCCGGATGCAGAACGGTTCGCCGCTGAAACGATCTGCTGAAGTCCGCTGAAGGTTGACTCCTTAACCTGTCGCAGGCAGGGCCGCGCGCACGCTTAACGCGCAGGTTGCCGAAACCGTCCAATGGGGGGCGGGGTGGTAAACACGCAGACGGGGGGCGGCCAGGCGTCGAAGAATATCGAAGGCAAGACGACGCCTACGGCCAATAACCGCATAAAAAATTGAACTGATGAGTTTTCGTCTGACAGCCGCCATCACCGCGGCGCTTACCATGTCCGTCACGGCCGCGTTGCTCTGCACTGACATGTCCATCGCGAGCGAAACCGCCTCGCCGGTGATTATCTCCGAACAATTCCGGAACCAGCCGATGGTTCCCGCGACGGCCGACCAGCCCGTCGTCTTCGCCCAGCCCCGCGAGGTCGTTCAGTCGACTGACGCCCCGGCGAAGAACTCCGAAAATTCCCAGATTGTGGATGCGGCCTCCAGCCTCGCCGCCCTCGTCGATGCGCAAGGCGCACCCGAAGAGGTCGATGGCGACATGAAGTGCCTGGCCGGCGCGGTCTATTTCGAATCCAAGGGCGAGAGCTTGGAAGGCCAGCTCGCCGTCGCCCGTGTCATCATCAACCGTTCGAAGTCCGGCCGCTTCGCCGACAGCCTGTGCGGCGTCGTCAAGCAGCGCGGCCAGTTCAGCTTCCTGCGCGGCGGCGAGATTCCCGCCGTGCCGCTCGCCAGCCGCGACTGGCGCGAAGCCGTCGCGATCGCCCAGATCGCGGTGGACGACAGCTGGGACAGCAAGGCCGAAGGCGCACTGTTCTTCCACGCCCGCCGCGTGTCGCCAGGCTGGGGCAAGGCGAAGCTGGCGTCGATCGACAACCACATCTTCTATCGCTGAGCGTTTCTCGCTTCGGCGGGACACGGAAAAAGGGGCGATCGGTGGAAGCCGATCGCCCCTTTTCTTTTGTTCTCTCATTGTTCTATATGTGAGTCATGGCGACCGCTCCCGAAGACGACTGCTCCCCCCTGACCGACGGCACCGCACTGGCGGTAGCGCGCGGCACGTTGCGGCTGTTCGCGCGCCACGACAGCAACGGCATCCTGGAAGTCCCGCTGCCCAATGGTCGCCGCGCCGACATCATGGCGCTGGACGGGGCCGGGCGGATCACCATCGTCGAAATCAAGTGCAGCAAGGCGGATCTGCTGGGCGACCTCAAATGGCCCGATTATTTCGATTATTGCGACCGCTTCTTCTGGGCGGTCCCGTCGGGCTTCGACATCAGCCTGTTCGACCGCGAAGCGCTGTGGCCCGACCGCACCGGCCTGATCGTTGCGGATCGCTATGACGCCGAACTGGTCCGCCCCGCGCCCGTAGAACCGCTCGCCGCCGCCCGGCGCAAGGCCGAAACCCTGCGCTTCGCCCGCCGCGCCGCGCGCCGGCTGACAGCGCTCGCCGACCCGGACCACGCCGCGGAAATCGGTTGGTAAGACCCTAGAAAGTCGGTCCCTGCACCGGCCCCTTGGGCTTCACGCTCCCCGCCTTCGCCGCGCTCAGCGCCTCGACCAGGCCCGGCGTGCGCCCGTCGCGCGTCGCATAGTCGCGCGCCGACATGCCGGCGATCGTGTCGCGCTTGTCCGGATTGGCGCCATTGGTCACCAGCAACCGGGTCAGCCCGACATCGCGCAGCTGCACCGCGCGGATCAGCGGTGTTTCTCCGCTGTCGTTGACCTTGTCGATCTGTGCGCCATTCTCGATCAGTGTGCGCACGCCCTCCTCGAACCGCGCCTGCACTGCGTCGAGCAGCGGCGTGTCGCCCTTGTTGTCGGTCAGGTTCGGGTTCGCGCCCTTGGCGATCAGGAAGGTCAGCCAACTGCCGTCGCGCCGCGCCACGATATAGTGCAGCGCCGTTTCCCCGGTCAGCACGTCGCGGCTGTTGATGACGGTCGATCCCGGCTTCTGGATCATGTCCGTCACCTTCTGCCCGTCGCGGTCCTTGACCGCCTTCAGGAAGTTGTAGGCGTCCGAAAACTGCGCCTGCGCCGCCGCCGGAACCAGCAGTGCCGCCGCCATCAGGGCGACGCGCCCCTTCTTCCCCCAGCCCGAAATGCTCATCTCGTCACGCCCTGTTCATTTGCAATAAGGCCCATAGCAAGGCATGGCTGGCCCGACCATGAACAAGTTCCTGTCGATCCTCGCCGCAACCCTGCTGCTCACTGCCTGCGATATAGGCGCAGGCGGCGGCAATGCCAGCGATACGGCCGCAAAAGGCGATCTGGTCGGCGCCCGCATCGGCGCGCCCTTCACGCTCACTGATCAGAACGGAAAGACGGCGCGCTGGGACGATTTCCGTGGCAAATACGCCCTCGTCTATTTCGGCTACAGCTATTGTCCGGATGTCTGCCCGGTCGACCTGCAACATATCATGCAGGCCTATGGCAGGCTGGAAAAGGACAAGCCGGCCCTTGCCGCAAAGCTCCAGCCGGTCTTCATCACCATCGATCCCGCGCGTGACACGCCCGCCGTACTCAAGACCTATACGGCCGCCTTCTCACCGAAACTGATCGGCCTCACCGGCACGCAGGAACAGATCGACAAGGTGGAGAAGGATTTCGCCATCTACGCCGCCCGCCGCGAGTCCGAAGGCGCGAGCGAGTACCTCATGGACCACAGCCGCACGCCCTATCTGTTCGGCCCCGACGGCAAGCCGATCGCGCTGGTCCCGGTCGACAATCCCGCCACGCCGGACAGGCAGGAGGGCGGCGCTGAGGAGATTCTCGCCTTCCTCGAAAAATGGGTGAAATGACCCCCTTCTGGGAAAAGCCGCTCGATCGGCTCGACAAGGCCGAGTGGGAGGCCCTGTGCGACGGCTGCGGCAAATGCTGCCTGCACAAGGCGGAGGATGAGGATACGGGCCGCATCTACCCCACCAATGTCGCCTGCCGCCTGCTCGACCGGCATTCGGGCCAATGCACCAACTATCCGCAGCGCCGCCGCTTCGTGCCCGATTGCGTGCAGCTCACGAAGGCCAAGGTGCAGCGCATCAGCTGGCTGCCCCGCACCTGCGCCTATCGCCTGCGCGACGAGGGCAAGCCGCTCCCCGCCTGGCACTATCTGATCTGCGGCGACCGGGAAGCGGTGCATCGCGCCGGCGAGTCCGTGCGCGGCTGGACCATTGCCGAAGCGGACGCCGGCGACTGGGAAAATCATCTTGTCGATCGCGAACTCTGACGCGCAGCTGATCGTCGGCGGGGCCGCTATTCCCGTTCGGATCCTGCGCCCGGCGCGCTCGCGCGGCTATCGCCTGTCGATGGCCGCCACCGGCGAGCTGCGGCTGTCGCTGCCGCCGCGCGGCAATCTCAAAAAAGCGCTCGCCTGGGCGCAGGAGCAGGAGGAATGGCTCGCCAGACGGATCGCCGCGCAGCCCGCGTTGATCCCGCTCTGCGACGGCGCGAGCGTCCCGATCGATGGCACGCCGACGCAGATCGTTTGGCAGGCCGGGGCAAAGCGCGGCGTCACGCTGGCGGAGGGCCGCCTGCTGGTCGGCGGCCCGGCCGACTCCGTCGCCCCGCGCGTGCTGCGCTGGCTGAAGGCGCGCGCGAAGACCGTGCTGGAGGCCGAAACCCGCGACCTGGCCGCGCGCCACGGCCTGCGCGTGACCAGCGTCAGCGTCGCCGATCCGCGCAGCCGCTGGGGTAGCTGCTCGTCCAGCGGGGCGATCCGCTACAGCTGGCGGCTGATCCTGTGCCCGCCCGCGGTGCGCCGCTCCACCGTCGCGCATGAGCTGGCGCATCTGCTGCACATGGACCACAGCCCCGCCTTCCACGCCGCGCATGCGCGCCTCTTCGGCGGCGACCCCGCTTTCTCGCGCGCCTGGCTGCGCCAGCATGGCGGCGACGTGCATCGCTACACCGCCTGAACGCAGCACCCTTGCGCCGCCCGCGTCAGACGCGCATAGCCGGGTCATGGTTCCCCTTTCGTTCGCAGGTCATGACTTTCAGGCATTGCCCGAAGGCGCGCTGTTCTGGCCGCGCCATGGCGCGCTGCTGGTCGCCGACCTGCATTTCGAAAAGGCCAGTTGGTACGCGCGTTTCGGCCAGTATCTCCCCCCGCATGACAGCCGCGCGACGCTCGAGGTGATCGAGGCGCTGGTGACGCGCACCCATGCCCGCGCCGTCTGGACCCTGGGCGACAGTTTCCACGACAGCGACGGCGCAGCCCGGCTGGACGCGGACGCCCGCAGCCGTCTCGCGGCGCTGACCGGGCGGCTCGACTGGCTCTGGATCACCGGCAATCACGACATCGGCGTGACCGATCCTTTGGGCGGCCGTCGCCTGCACGAAGCCGAAGTGGAGGGCATATGGCTGCGGCATGAGGCCGACCCCGCCGATCCGCGCCCCGAAATGTCCGGCCATTTCCACCCCAAGCTGCGCCTGTCGCTGCGCGGCCGCCATGTGTCGCGTCGCTGCTTCGTCCGCTCCGATTCGAAGCTCATCCTGCCGGCACTCGGCGCGCTGACCGGCGGTCTGGACGCCGGCGATCGCGCCATAACGCAGGTGATGGGGCAGGGGGCGGCCGCTCTGGTGCCGATCGCCGACCGCCTGCTGCGCTTTCCGTTAACGTAAATCTCCGCTACGGAAACCTTGTTTTAAATCGTTGCAACTATGCAACGGGTCATGCGTTGCGACCAAAGGGAACAGGGAAAAGGCACGGAAATGCGGGGGTCTCTTGCCTTGATGGCGCTGTGTCTTCATAATCCCGAACAGAAAAATCAGCATAACAGGCCGACGCGGAAACACCGCGCGGTGTCAGAGAGGACGCTCAGCATGATTCAGAAAAGCCCCTGGCTTGTCTCCGTCGCCATGATCGCGCTCGGGACGGCGATGCCCGCGCATGCCCAGGATCAGGCCGCGCCCCCCGCCGTGCCTCAGGCGGCCGAGGATGAAGGCAGCGCCAATATCATCGTCACCGCCACCCGCCGCGCCAGCCCGCTGTCCGACGTGCCGATCGCGGTGTCGGCGGTCGGCGCGGTCGCGATGCAGAACAGCGGCGCGAACGACATCCGCGCGCTGAACCAACTGGCCCCCTCGCTGCTCGTCTCCTCCTCCGGCACGGAAGCCAATGCCTCCGCGCGCATTCGCGGCATCGGCACGGTCGGCGACAATCCGGGCCTGGAAAGCTCGGTCGCGACCTTCATCGACGGCGTCTATCGCTCGCGCACCGGCGCGGGCCTCAATGATCTGGGCGAAGTCGAGCGGGTCGAGGTGCTGCGCGGGCCGCAGGGCACCCTGTTCGGCCGCAACGCCTCGGCCGGCCTCATCAACATCATCACCAAGGCGCCCGAAAACACGTTCAGCGCCAAGGGCGAGGTGACCTACGGCAATTACGACTATTGGCGTCTGTCCGGCCGCGTCACCGGCCCGATCGCGGAGGGAATCGCGCTCAGCCTGGATGGCGTCTGGAGCAAGCGCGACGGCTTCTACGATCTGGTGGATTCAACCGGCGACAAGGTCGGCGACACCAATGACCGCGACCGCTGGTTCCTGCGCGGACAGGCGCTGATCGAACCCAATGACGCGCTGTCGATCCGCCTGATCGGCGATTACACCAATCGCGACGAAAGCTGCTGCGGCGCGGCGCTGATGGAATCGCGCGAGCGCCGGCCCGCGCCGGGCGGCGACGGCTACACCACAGCGCCCTTCAACCGCATCGCCGCGATCCTGGCGGGGCAGGGGGCCACCTTCGCCGCCGATCCCTATGACCGGGAACTGCACATCACGCCGGGCCGCGACTATGTGTCGAAGCTCAAGGACTGGGGCGTGTCGGGCGAGATCAATTATGATCTGGGCGGCGCCAAGCTGACCAGCATCACCGCCTATCGCGACTACAAGAGCCGCGACTATGGCGATTACGATTATACCGCCGCCGACCTGCTCTATCGCGATCCCGGCACCTTCCGCCAGTTCAGGACCTTCACGCAGGAACTGCGGCTGCAGGGTTCGGCCTTCAACGATCGGCTCGACTGGCTGGTCGGCGGCTATTACGCGAACGAGAAGCTGACGTTGCAGGACAATATCGTGTTCGGCGCGGACTATGGCCGTTTCGCCGCCTGCCGCCTGATGGCGGGCGCGGGCGTCAACAGCAACCTCACCGCGCAGCAGCTCGCCGCCTGCGGCAGCGGCCTCGCCACCAGCCCGCTCATCGCCGGCACCCAGGCGCAGCTCAATGCCGGCCTCAACGCCGCCTTCCTGAACGCGGGCCTGCCCGCGCCGATCGCAGCGGCGCAGGCCGGCGCGATCTCGACCGGCCTCGGCAATGGCCTGCGCGCGCTGGCGGCGATTCCCGCCGGCACCGGCGACACCGGATCGCGTTACTACCAGAACAGCAAGAACTGGGCTATCTTCACCCACAATATCATCCACGTCACCGACACGCTCGATGTGACGCTGGGCCTGCGCTACACCCATGAAAGCAAGCGCTTCTCGGCCGATCTCAACAACAACAACGCCACCTGCGCCGCGTTGCAGCAGGGCCTCGCCCCCATCGCCACCAATCCGCAGCTGGGCAGCGCCGCGACGCTGGCCGGCGGCATTCTGACGCTGGGCTGCCTGGGCAATGGATCGACCACGCTCAACGCGCTCGACCTCAATGACCGGATCAGCGACGGCGAATTTTCCGGCACCGCCGTGGTGTCGTGGAAGCCGATCCAGGAACTGCTCGTCTACGGCAGCTATTCGCGCGGCTACAAGGCGGGCGGCTATAATCTCGACCGCTTCCAGCTGGGATCGACCGGCACCAATGTGATCCCGGCCGTGTTCGCGCCGCGCACCAATGCCGACGTCACCTCGCTGCGGTTCGCCGCGGAAAAGGTTAACGCGTTCGAAGTCGGCTTCAAGTACAACGCCCGCAAATGGAGCGCCAGCGTCGCCGCCTTCCGGCAGGAGTTCGACAATTTCCAGCTGAACACCTTCAACGGCACTAGCTTCGTCGTGCAGAATATCAACGGCTGCGACGGCGATCTGACCGCCGCGCGCACCTGCGACAGCGGCGACGTGAAGCCGGGCCTCGTCAGCCAGGGCGTTGAGCTGGAGTTCAACCTCGTGCCGGCGCGCAACTTCCGCGTATCGGGCGGCTTCACCTATGCCGAAGCCAAGTTCGCCGATCGTCTGGTCGGCTCCGGCAATGGCAGCGTCCCGCTCGACCCGGCGCTGTTCATCCTGCCCGGATCGATCAACTCCAACGCGCCCAAGGTCACCGTCACCAGCTCGGTCGCCTGGACGCCCGACATCGGCAGCTCGGGCCTGTCGGCTCTGTTCTATGTCGATGGCCGCATGAACAGCGCCTTCAACACCGGGTCGGACCTGTTCCCGGAAAAGCGCCAGGGCGCCTTCGCGGTACTGAACGCCCGTATCGGCATCCGTGGTCCCGACCAGCGCTGGGCCGTGGAGTTCTGGGGCCAGAACATCACCAACGAACAATATTCGCAGGTGGCCTTCTCCAGCCCGCTCCAGTCGAGCAGCCCCGGCACCTCCACCATCGCCCAGTTCGGCAATGGCGCGCCGATGGCGAACCAGCTGATCTCCGCCTATCTCGCCGAACCGCGCACCTATGGCGTGACCCTGCGCGGATCGTTCTGACGCACCGCAAGAGGCAGAAAAGCCCGCCGCCAGCGATGGCGGCGGGCTTTTTCATGCGCGCCGATCAGTCGCGCCAGTAATCATGCCGTTCCGATCCGTCGAAACCGGCCCGAAGTCAGGCAGCAGCGCCTGAAAGCTCAGGCCCGATCCGCAGGGACAGGGGTCCTTCCGGCCCAGTTTCTCGATCAGTTCCACGTCGCCATGGACGAAGCGCAGCCCGCGCTTGACCCGCGTTTCGGACGGGAAGCCCTTACGCCGCTTGCTCGATGGCTCGAAAGCAGGGCTGGTCGGCGAAATTCTTGTTGCGTGTCATGGTCGCCTCCTCTGATGGGGAGGCGGCGCTGTGGACCCGTTGCGCGCCGCTGTAAAGGCTCACCCCCGCGGCGTATTCCGGCTCATCCCCTGCCCGCTGGTGGGAACAGGCCGCGTCGCCACCGGCCGATCGCCGAACAGCGCCGTCCCCACCCGCACATGCGTCGCGCCCAGCCAGATCGCGGTCTCGAAATCGCCCGACATCCCCATCGACAGGCCGCTGAGGCCCTCCTCGCGCGCCATCTTCGCCAGCAGCGCGAAATAGGGCGCGGACTCGACATCGGCCGGCGGCACGCACATCAGCCCGAGCAGCGGAATGTCGGCGTCCCGCGCCGCCGCGATCAGCGCCGGCGTGTCGGCAATCGCACAGCCGCCCTTCTGCTCCTCCGCGCCGATATTCACCTGGATGAAGCAGGGAACGCGCCGTCCCTGCGCGTCCATCGCCTTGGCCAGCGCGGTCAGCAGCGAAGGCCGGTCGAGCGAATGGATGACGTCGAACAGGGCCACCGCATCGGCCGCCTTGTTCGACTGCAACTGCCCGACCAGATGCAGCGCGATACCGGGCGTCTCATCGCGCAATTCGGGCCATTTGCCCTGCGCCTCCTGCACGCGATTCTCCCCGAACACGCGCTGCCCCGCCGCGATCAGCGGGCGAATGGCGTCGGCTTCCTGCGTCTTGGAAATCGCGATCAGCGCAATATCGCGCGCTTCGCGGTTCGCCACGCGCGCGGCGCGGTCCATGGAGTCGCGGACATCGTGCAGGCGCTGGGCGGCATCGGCCATATCGTTCGTCATGCGCGCCGCTATAAGCGAGGGCGATGACGCCCCGCTACCGCAAATCCCTGCCGTCGATATGGCTGATGACCGACGAGCGCGTGGGCGAGGAAAAACTGATGGCGGCGGCGGCGCGCCTGCCCAAGGGGCGGGCCGGCATCGTGTTTCGCCATTATCGCACGGAAGCGAAAGCGCGACGCGCCCTGTTCGACCGCCTGCGCGCGATTGCCCGGAGACGGCGGCTGGTTCTGGTGCTGGCCGGCGACGAGCGACTGGCGACGGCGTGGCGAGCGGATGGAGCGCATGGCCGCGATATCCGCCGGGCAACGCGACCGATGCTCCACAGCGCCCCCGCGCATGACGCACGCGAGATGACGGCGGCAAAGCGGGCGGGCGTCGATGGCATCTTCCTTTCGCCCCTGTTCGCGACCCGGTCGCATCCTGGCGCGGCCTCGCTTGGACGCTTGCGCTTTATCGCGCTGGCAAGGACAGCACATGCCCCCGTCATGGCGCTGGGTGGTGTGAAGGCGGCGCATCAGCGGATGTTGCGCGGGATCGGGGCGAAAGGCTGGGCCGCGATCGACGGCCTTCTCAACTGATAGCCGCCAACGTCGCCAGAACATGATCCGCGCGTTGCCCAACGGAAACACGTTCCAATATGTCGATCCCATAGCCCAGCCCCGCATAGGCCCGGCGCAGATCGTCATATTCCGCAACGGCCGCCGCGAAATCATGCCGACGCTCGGCGCCCGTCGCATAGATCTCCGGCCATGGCGGCGTCAGGAAAACGCACGGATGATAAGGATGCGCCCCGCCAAGCGCGGCCAGTGCAGGCTCTCCGGTCGCCCGCTCCAGCGCCGCCGCCGCGTCGATCAGGCCGCGATCGAAAAACACCCAGCCCGCTTCCGCCGCCATAGCCGCCCGATCCGCCAGCGCCATCGCGACCGCCCGTTGGGCGAAGGCTTTCAAATCGACCCAGGGCAGTGCCTTGCCATCCCCGGCCTGTTCCTCGCGCACGATCCGCAGACCCGGCTCCGCCACGATCGCATGCCCCCGTCGCGCCAGTTCGGCGAGCAGGGTCGACTTGCCGCCGCCCGAGCAGCCGGAAAGAACCACGAAATTGCGCATGAAGAAGAAAGCGACCGGGCTTTGCCAGTCAGCCGATCAATGGCTTACCCGCCAGTCAACCGATCAGAACTTGAACACTGTGCCCAGATATACGGCCTGCGCGTCCTGGCGATCGTCAGTGATCGGGGCGAGGCGGCCCGGCGCGCCGTTATTGTAGCGGATGCCGGCGGTGACGTTCAGGTTGCGCGTCAGCGAATAGGAGCTGGCCAGATCCAGCGTATAATCCTTGTCCGCGCCCGGATTGCGCAGGCCCGGCTCGCGGCGGGTTTCGACCACAGCCTTGGTGCTGAAGCGATCCTTGCCCTTGTCGCCGCCCTTTTCCAGGCTGAAGCCACGCGCGTCGAGGCCCTCGATCGCGACCGGGTCGAGCGCCTTGCGGCCGACCGATTCGGGCAGGGCGAACTTGCGCCAGCTATGCGCGCCGTTCAGCGAGAAGGCGACGGGCTTGATGTCGATCGGATCGATCGTGCGGCTGACCGGCACGCCATTCTTGTCGGCGCGCACCATCACGGTCAGCGAGCGGCCACCCGACAGCGAACCGCTGGTCGGCGTGAAACGGAAATTGCGCTCTGCCGAAGAACCCGCGATCTTGGCGTAGGCGGCGGCGAGGCCGGGATCCTTGATGCTGGGGGTAAAGGCGCTGCCGCCCAGTGCGCCGAGCGACAGGGGCGCAGCCGATCGCGCATCCTGGAAAGAGCCGCGTGCGCCAATCGCAGGAGACAGCATGAAGCCAGCCACGGCAATCGCCGCGCCCGTCAATGCCAAAGTTCCCCTGTTGATACGCATGATAGCGACTCTGCTTTCCCCACCGAACACTCGGTACAAACGGTCTATAGGGAGAAAGGCGCTATTGACCAGAGCGGAGTCCGATTTTTCCGACCGCCTGTTGCAAGGAACACACAGAATTTTCACTTTATGATCGATATCGCCGATGCGTCGCCGGGCTTGCCGATTTGGGCGACATGCCTATAGAAGCGCTCATTCGCCGCTTTTTGTAACAGGACATGGCTCGATGCCCTCATTTTCCGCTTCCGCCAAGGCTGCACTGCTGATCGCGGCCATGATGCCGCTCGCCGCCTGCGGTGGCGGGAGCAAGGATCGGCCCAAGGCGGACCTCGCCGCCTCGCGGGTGACGACCATCGGCGTCAACTCCTATCTGTGGCGCGCCAGCCTCGACACCGTCGGTTTCATGCCGCTGCTCCAGACCGACTCGAACGGCGGCGTGATCGTCACCGACTGGTACGCCAATCCCAGCAGCCCCAATGAGCGCATGAAGCTCACCATCTCGATCCTGGATCAGGATCTGCGCGCCGACGCGCTGCGGGTCGGCGCCAGCCGGCAGGTGTTGCAGGGCAGCGCCTGGATCGATCAGCCCGTGCAGGCGGCGACCACGCAGAAGCTGGAGGAGATCATCCTCACCAAGGCGCGCGACCTGCGCCGTATGGCGATCGCCGGCTGAGTTCGACACTCTAACGTTGATTCGCATGAGGGGGCCGGGCTTGGAAGAGCGCGGCCCTTCATGCATTTTATAAGGACGCAGACATGCAGAGGCGCTTCAACCCGTTTGAGGCCGATCCCCGCTGGCAGGCGGCGTGGGACGAAAAGCAGACGTTCAGGGCTTCGGACACGTCATCCAAGCCGCGCAGCTACGTGCTGGAGATGTTCCCCTATCCCTCGGGCCGCATCCATATCGGCCATGTCCGCAACTATTCCATGGGCGACGTGCTGGCCCGCTTCCGCCGGATGACCGGGCATGAGGTGCTGCATCCGATGGGCTGGGACGCGTTCGGCATGCCGGCCGAGAATGCCGCCATGGAAAAGAAGGTGCATCCCGGCGACTGGACCCGCTCCAACATCGCCAACATGCGCGCGCAGTTGAAAAAACTGGGCTTCGCGATCGACTGGAGCCGCGAACTCGCCACCTGCGAGCCGGATTATTACGGCCATGAACAGGCGCTGTTCCTCGACATGCTGGAAGCGGGCCTGGTCTACCGCAAGGAATCCTCGGTCAACTGGGACCCGGTCGACATGACCGTGCTGGCCAACGAGCAGGTGATCGACGGCAAGGGCTGGCGCTCCGGTGCGCCGGTCGAAAAGCGCAAGCTGAACCAGTGGTTCCTCAAGATCACCCAGTTCGCCGACGACCTGCTCGACGGCCTCAAGACGCTCGACCAGTGGCCCGACAAGGTGCGCACGATGCAGGAAAACTGGATCGGCCGGTCGAAGGGGCTGCAATTCACCTTCCAGCCCGCAGGTGAAGGCGCGGCGATCGACGTCTATTCGACTCGCCCCGACACCATCTTCGGCGCCAGCTTCGTCGCGATCGCGGCGGATCATCCGGTCGCGCAGGGCATTGCCGCGAACGATCCGCTTGCCGCGGCCTTCATCGAAAAGTGCAAGGAAGGCGGCACCACCGCCGCCGAGCTGGAAACGGCGGAAAAGCTGGGCTTCGACACCGGCCTGTCGATGCTGCATCCGTTCGACCCGGACTGGAAGCTGCCCGTCTTCATCGCCAATTTCGTGCTGATGGATTATGGCACCGGCGCGGTCATGGGCGTCCCCGCGCATGACCAGCGCGACCTCGATTTCGCGCGCAAATATATGCTCCCCGTCGAGCGGGTCGTCGCGCCGGAGAGCGAAGCGGACGCGCCGATCGGCAACGAGGCCTATGTTGGCCCGGGCAAGCTCGTGAACAGCCGCTTCCTCGACGGCATGGCGGTGGAAGAAGCGAAAGCCGCCGTCATCGCCCGCGCCGAATCCGAAGGCTGGGGCCAGGGCCAGACCGTGTTCCGCCTGCGCGATTGGGGCGTCTCGCGCCAGCGCTACTGGGGCACGCCGATCCCGGTGATTCACTGTGACGCCTGTGGTGCGGTGCCCGTTCCCAAGAGCGCGCTGCCTGTCGTGCTGCCGGAGGATGTCAGCTTCGACATCCCCGGCAACCCGCTCGATCGCCACGCCACATGGAAACATGTCGACTGCCCGTCCTGTGGCAAGCCGGCGGTGCGCGAAACCGACACGCTCGACACCTTCGCCGACTCCAGCTGGTATTTCATCCGCTTCGCCAGCCAGCCATCGGACAAGCCCTTCGACCGCGCCACGGTCGAGCAATGGCTGCCGGTCGGCCAGTATATCGGTGGCGTCGAACATGCGATCCTGCACCTGCTCTACGCCCGCTTCTGGACCCGCGCGCTCCAGCATATGGGCCAGCTGGGCTTCGCCGAACCCTTCACCGGCCTCTTCACCCAGGGCATGGTGACGCATGAGACCTACAAGGCCGGCGACGGCAGTTGGCTGTCTCCGGGCGAAGTGAAGAAGTCCGGCGACGACTATGTCCATATCGAAAGCGGGCAACCGATCACGGTCGGCCGCGTCGAAAAGATGTCCAAGTCGAAGAAGAATGTCGTCGATCCCGATGACATCATCGAACAATATGGCGCCGACGCCGTGCGCTGGTTCATGCTGTCCGACAGCCCGCCCGAGCGCGACCTGCCCTGGACCGAAGCCGGCATCGAGGGCAGCTGGCGCTTCGTCAACCGCGTCTGGCGTCTGTTCGGCGAGGCTGACGCGGCGGCGCAAGGGCAGGACAAACCGCTCGACCGCAAGCTGCACCAGACCATCGACGGCGTCGCGAAGGATATCGAGGCGCTCGGCTTCAACAAGGCCGTGGCCAAGGTCTACGAACTGGTGAACGCGATCGAGAAGGCCAAGCCCTCCGCCTCGCGCACCGCCGCCATCCGCACGCTCGCCCTGCTGGTCGCGCCGATGACCCCGCATCTGGCCGAGGAAGGCTGGGCCGAAATGGGCCAGCCGGGCCTCGTCGCCGACGCCGCCTGGCCGCCGGTCGATCCCGCCTTGCTGGTGGAGGACGAAGTCACCATCGCCGTGCAGGTGATGGGCAAGCTGCGCGACACCATCACCGTGGCGAAGGGCATGCCGAAGGACGAGCTGGAAAAACTCGCCCTCGCCGCGCCCAATGTCGCCCGCACGCTGGAGGGCGCGACGCCGAAGAAGATCATCGTGGTGCCTGACCGTCTGGTCAATCTGGTGATCTGACCCCAAGCTCCGTTCGGGCTGAGCGAAGTCGAAGCCCTCACCTGAGCGGAGGCGAAGGGCTTCGACTTCGCTCAGCCTGAGCCTTCGACAAGCTCAGGCCGAACGGTTATGGAATGCCCCTATGAACCGCCTCCTCCCCCTCCTCGCCCTCACGCTCCTCGCCGCCTGCGGGCTGCGGCCGGTCTATGGCGGCGGCTCGACCGGCCCGGTGGCGCAGGCGCTCGGCAATGTCGAAGTCGCAGAGATTGAGGGCAAGGGCGGCTGGCTGGTGCGCAATGCGCTCAATGACCGGCTCGGCGCGATGAAGGGGCAGGGGCCGGCCTATAAACTCGTCGTGAAGCTGGACGACCAGATCAGCGGCTTCGGCCTGCGCGCCGACGCCGCCATCACCCGCGAGCGCCGCACCCTGCGCGCGCGCTATCAGCTGGTGGATCAGGCCACCGGCGCGCAGCTGATCGACGACACCGCCGGTTCCGACGCGGGCATCGACGTCACCTCGAGCGAATATGCGACGATTGCGGCCGAAGACACCGCGCTCGAACGCCTGTCGCAGACCATCGCCGACCAGATCGTCGCACGCCTCGCCATGTATGCCCGCCAGGCGCAGGCAGATAAATGAAGGCCAATCGCGGCCAGATCGAAAAGGCGCTCGACAGCCCATCTCCCGACATCCGCTTCTATCTGCTCTACGGCCCTGACGAAGCCGGCAGTGTGGCGCTGGCCCGACGGCTGGACCGGGCGATGGGGCCGGGGGCCGAGCGGATCGAGCTGGACGGATCGGCCCTGCGCGAAGACCCCGCCCGCCTCGCCGACGAAGCCGCCTCCATCTCCATGTTCGGCGACCGCCGCTGGATCCGCGTCGGCGCGATGGGCGAGGAATCGGTGCCCGCGCTGACCGCCCTGCTGGAAGCGACCGCAGCGGGCAATCCGGTGATCGCGGTCGCCGGCGCGCTCAAGCCCAGCTCCAAGCTGCTGAAACTCGCGCTCGACGACAAGCGCGCCATGGCGTTCATCTCCTACGCCCCCGACGCGCGCGAAGCCGAGCAGATCGTCGTCAACCTCGCGCGCGAAGGCGGTCTGCGAATGTCCACCGAACTCGCCCGGCGGATCGCCGACGCGACCAATGGCGACCGCGCGCTGATGGCGGGCGAGGTCGAAAAGCTGGTCCTCTATCTCGACTCCGCGCTCGACCGCCCGCGCGAGGCGACGGTGGAGGCGCTCGACGCGCTGTCGGCGGAAAATCCCGAGAGCGAGGCCGCGCCGCTGGTCAACGCCGTGCTGGGCGGCGACCTCAAGGGCCTCACCCGCGCCATCACCCGCATGGGCGCGGGCGGACTGACCCCGGCGCTGCGCCCGCTGCTCACCCGCGCCATGCTGATCGCGCAGCTGCGGTACGAGGTGGATCGCGGCGGCCGGCCCGACGCGGTGGTGGACGCGGCCGGCAAGCTCGTATTCTGGAAGGACAAGGGCCAGGTCACGCGCCAGCTGCGCGCCTGGGATTCCCCCGGCGTCGCCCGCGCGATCGAGCGATTGCTCAAGGCGGAGCGCGCCAGCCGCTCCGACCGCGCGACCGGCGACCTGATGGTCCGCCACGAACTGCTCACCATCGCCCGTCAGGCCGCCAGAGAGCGATAGGCCGAGAGATAGAGTCTTGTTAGCGACCCGTGCGCGCCTCATATTGCGCCCATGGAAAAGCTGACCCTGACCGAGGCGCAATGGCGCGAGAAGCTCTCCCCGGAGCAATATCATATCCTGCGCGAGGCAGGGACGGAGCGGGCCTTCACCGGCAAGTACAACGCCAACAAGGCGGCCGGCGTCTATCACTGCGCCGGCTGCGGCGCGGACCTGTTCACGTCCGAAACCAAATATGACAGCGGATCGGGCTGGCCCAGCTTCACCGCGCCGATGGACGGCGAAGCGGTCGAGGAACATCGCGACGCCAGCCACGGCATGGTCCGCACCGAAGTGCTGTGCGCCACCTGTGGTGGCCATCTGGGTCACGTCTTCCCCGACGGCCCCGGCGCCAATGGCCTGCGCTACTGCATGAACAGCGCCAGCCTGGATTTCGAGGCGGACGAGAAGGCCTAGGGATTTTTCGCGCGGAGACGCGGAGAATGTTGCGCCAACTGGCAACGCCGGCTGTCCGCCAAGTGCAGGGATGGAGCGGAAGCGCCCGCAGCGCGCCCAATCCCCTCCGCGTCTCCGCGCCTCCGCGCGCAAAATTTCTTTCCGACCGCCTCGCCTCGCCGCACTGCACCAATAATTCATCAACCATAAATCGCCGATACGCTTGTAGCGCGCGCGAAGGGCGCGTATCCGGGCGGCGAAGGCATGGCTAAATCCACGAAAAAAGGCGAAGTCGGCAAGGCCCGGCTATGGGCGGTGCGGACGCTGAAGTTCGGCGCGGTCATGGTGCTGGGCGCAGTGCTGGCGATCGTGATCGCGGTGATCGTGGCGATGCAGTCGCTGCCCAGCTTCGATTCGCTCAAATCCTCCCCCAATGGCCAGATGATCCGCGTCCACGCCGCCGACGGCAGCGTCATCGTGTCGATGGGACCCAGCTTCGGCCGCTGGCTCACCTATGACCAGATTCCCGCCGTCATGGTCGACGCCATGGTCTCGGTCGAGGACAAGCGTTTCTACCATCATCCCGGCGTCGATCCGGTCGGCATGGCGCGTGCCGCCTGGTTCGCGGTTCAGCATCGCGGCACCGGCCGCCGCATGCAGGGCGCGTCCACCATCACCCAGCAGGTGACGCGCAACATCTTCCTCAACAACAGCTACAGCTGGGGCCGCAAGGTGCGCGAAATGGTGCTGGCGATGGCGATGGAGCGCAAATTCTCCAAGCGCCAGATCCTCGAACTCTACCTCAACAAGGTCTATTTCGGCGGCGGCGCCTATGGCATCGACGCGGCCAGCCGCAAGTTCTTCGGCCATCCTGCGACCGCGCTCAACTTGCCCGAATCGGCGATCATTGCCGGCCTGGTGAAAGCCCCGTCCAGCTATTCCCCCACCGCCGACGCCGACGCCGCGATCGGCCGCGCCGGCGTGGTGCTGGACCTGATGCGCGAAAACGGCGTGATCTCCGCGTCGCAGCAGGCCGCCGCCAATATCGAGAGCGTCAAGCTCGCGCCCGAGCCGCCGCAGAACAGCGTGCGCTATTTCACCGACTGGGCGCTGCCGCAGCTCGACGTGCTGGTGGAGGAGCCGAACGAGCCGCTGGAGGTCTACACCACCATCGACCTTGGCATGCAGCGCGCGGCGACCGCAGCGATCCAGTCCAACGTCCCCGCCGGCACGCAGGGCGCGCTGGTGGCGCTCGACCGCGACGGTGCGGTCCGCGCGATGGTCGGCGGCCTCGACTATGTGACGTCCAACTATAACCGCGCCACCACCGCGACGCGCCAGCCGGGGTCGGCGTGGAAGCTGTTCGTCTACATGGCCGCGCTGGAGGCGGGCTACACCCCCGAAACCGGCGTCACCGACAAGCCGGTCACGATCAACGGCTGGTCGCCGCGGAACAGCTCCGGCCGCTTCTCCGGCGACATCGACGTGCGCACCGCCTTCGCCTATTCGCTCAACACCGTCGCCGCGCAGCTGGGCGTGGAGGTGGGCTTCGCCACCGTCGCCGACATGGCCCGCCGCTTCGGCATCTCGACCCCCATCAACACGCATCCTTCCATGGTGCTGGGCACCTCGGACGTGCGCCTCATCGACATGACCCGCGCCTTCGCTTCGGTCGCGCGCAAGGGCGTAGCGGTGACGCCCTATGGCATTACCAAGGTCACGACGGCGGACGGCCGCCTGCTCTACGAGCACAAGGACGACACCAGCCGCGTGCTGGTCGCCCCCTGGGTCGCGGCCGGCATGACCGACCTGATGCAGACCGCCGTCAGCACCGGCACCGGCAAGGCGGCGCAGATCGGCCGCCCCGTCGCCGGCAAGACCGGCACGACCAGCAGCAACAAGGACGGCTATTTCATGGGCTTTTCCAGCGGCATCACCACCGGCGTGTGGATGGGCCGCGACGACGCCCGCACGGTCGCGGGCCTCCAGGGCGGCCGCGCCCCGGCCCGCGCCTTCGCCGACTTCATGAAGGTCGCCGTCGCCAAACGCCCGATCGAGCAGTTCGACACGCAGGTTACCCTGCCCGAATGGCAACTCGAACCGGACGAGGAAGCCTATTATGGCGCGCCCGACAACGGCATGGACACTGGCCCGGACGGCGGCATGATGGTCGACGAAAACGGCATGCCGATCGAACGCCGCCGCCCGGCGCGCGACGAGGAAGACGACAGCGCCTATGAGCCAACCGAGCAACCTGCCCAGCCGCCCCGCATCGACCAGCAATGGATCGACCAGGTCCTCGGCCGCGACAAGCAGCAGCAACAGCGCACGCCATCGGGGGGCGGGCGGCCCTAGAGTGATTTCGAGCCAGATGGAATCATCTGGCGGCTCGGAAATCACGAAAAACAAAAGAATCCCGGAGCCTGCCCGGTACACCCTGAACCGGGCAGACTCTAGCCTGGTTCAGCGTCAGGCTGCCGGTCGGGCATGGCGTCAGCGAAGGCGGGCAGGGCAAGGCAGGCCGCCTCTATCTCCAGAAGCGATGGCCAGCGCAGGGTCGCGCCAAAGCGTCGCGCATTGACCAGTTGCGGCACCAGGAAGATGTCCGCCAGCGTCACCTGCTCCCCAAAGCAGTAGGGACCGTGATGATCGGCGATCAGGGCCGCGCAGGCGTCCAGGCCATCCTCGATCACGATCGCCGCCCAGTGATCGGTGGCCGCACGGTCCATCCCTGCCTTGCGCAGCCGGTCCAATATCCTCAGATTCTGGAGGGGGTGGATGTCGCACGCGATGATCTGGGCGAATGCCCGCGCTTTGGCGCGCGCGACGGGCGCGACCGGCAGCAAGGCGGGCTGTGGAAACCGTTCCTCAAGATAGTCGATGATCGCCATGCTCTGTGTCAGCACCGCGCCGTCTATTTCCAATGCCGGGACAAATCCCTGAGGATTGAGCGCCAGATAGGCGGGCGCGCGTTGCTCGCCCTTGCGCAGATGATGCGAAATCTGATGATAGGCGACGCCTTTGAGATTGAGCGCGATGCGAACGCGACAGGAGGCGCTGGATCGATAATAGCCGTGAAGGACCGGCAGTGTGGCCAACGCTGGCGATCGCACGGGCATGGTGTCCTGTTCCGGCATGGCTTGTCTCCTTGTTCGCCTGTGGTGCCTTTCATCCGCCCGTGGCACCTTCGATGCGGTCGGCGTGCGGCTGCGCAAGCGTTCGTGGCCGATTTTCATGCACGGCACCGCGATGCTGTGTGGCCGTTATCGACTTTGAGCCAGCAGCAGGGCTATCGTGCGACGGATCATTGCACAAGGAACAGCGAGCATGACCCAACCGCCCCAGACCGCGATCGATCCATTGATATTCCGGCAGGTGCTGGGCCACTATCCGACCGGAGTATGCATCATCACCGCACGCAGCGACGCCGGCGAGCAGTTCGGCATGGTGGTGGGTTCGTTCACCTCGGTCAGCCTGGATCCGCCGCTGGTCGCCTTCCTGCCCGACAAGAACAGTCGCAGCTGGCGACAACTGGAGAGCGTGGGCCGATTCTGCGTGAATATCCTTGCGGAAGATCAACTGCCTCTGTGCCGCAGCTTTTCCGCCAAGACGGGGGACAAGTTCGCTGGCGTGTCGCACCGGATTTCCGATAATGGCTCGCCCGTCCTGGACAACGTGCTTGCCTGGATCGATTGCACCACGCATGCCGTGCACGAAGCGGGCGATCACATGTTCGTGATGGGGCGGGTGCAGGCGATGGAAGTCGATCGCTGTGGCGAACCGCTGCTGTTCTTCCGGGGTGGCTACGGCAGTTTTCGCGCTCCTCAGGAGGTCCTGGGCTGATCGTGATGGCATGGGGATGGTCGCCGCGGTTCGGCGTTCAACCGGCCCCGCCCGTCGCCGCGAAGCGCGCGCGCTCGATCGCGCCCAGATCGGGCAGCAGGAAATCGACCCTGGCCTTGCCGAAATCGATCGCCACCCGGTCGAATATCCGCAGCGCGTTGATGCCCAGCAGCAGCGCCGGCTTGTCCTGTAGCCCCAGTTCCGTGAACGGCGCGGCGTCGGCGAACAGCACGCCCAGTCGGCTCAGCGTCACCCGGCCCATATGCACTTCGTCGACGATGCCGGCCGGTCCCTCCAGCGTCGATCCGGTGACGCTGGTGATGCTGGCGGGCGCCAGTTGCGACACCTGCTTCTTCGCTGCCAGCCGCTCCAGCAACGCCATGTTGCCGACGCTGATGTTGGTGCCGGTGTCCAGCACGATGTTCACCGCCATGCCGTCGATGTCGGAATCAAGCAGGATCAGCTGCCCCTTGCGCCGTCGCGCCTCGACGACGATGGCCTCGCCGTTCAGCGCGACATTCCGGCTGGACGTGATCGTCATGCGGCCGCTGCGGAAATCGAGCAGCAGCCGCTTGGATTGCAGCCCGTCCAGCCCGAGCAGCCCGGCCGCACCCAGATGCGCCGCCTCCAGCACCGGGGCCTCGATATCGTCCACCTTGCTGCGGCCATAGCCGATCTGCGGCAGCGTCACGGTGTCCGCGATCGCTGATCCCGCCATGCCCAGCACCGTCACCGTCTCGCCCCGTGCCAGCGCCAGCCGGTCGGCCAGGTCACGCGAAATCACCGTGCGCTCCGCCCCGGTATCGATGACGAAGGGCCACGGCCCCGCGCCGCCGATGCTGATCGGAATGGTGACGCGCTCGTCGGCGGGCTGGCCGATATGCATGGTTTCGGGTTCGTCGGCGGGGGGATCGACGGCGCGGGCGGATGCGCCCGTCATCAGCGCCAGAACGCCCAACAGCGCATGCACCTTTCGCATCATCCGCCTCCTGTGAACTTATCGGTCTTTTCTAGCAGAATCGGCGCAATCCGTCCATCGTCGCGCCTGCGCCACCATTCGGCGTTTCGCACTCTTGACTTGGCGCGCCCGCCCTCGCTAAACGCATGGGCGACTGCAACCCGCCCGTCCGGCGCGGGGGCTTCCCGAACCACAATTCAACGGGTTCCCTCCCCAGACGCGCTGCGGCAGCTTTTCCCCCATCCCGGACTATTTTTCATGCACCTTAAAGACCTCAAGAAACAGGCGCCCGCCGACCTCGTGCAACTGGCCGAGGATCTGGGCGTCGAGGGCGCGTCCACCCTGCGCAAGCAGGACCTGATGTTCGCCATTTTGAAGGCCGAGGCTGAAAATGGCGAGCAGATCATGGGCGAGGGCACGATCGAGGTGCTGCCCGACGGCTTCGGCTTCCTGCGCAGCCCCCAGGCGAACTATCTCGCCGGTCCCGACGACATCTACGTCTCGCCCAATCAGGTCCGCAAATTCGGCCTGCGCACCGGGGACACGGTGGAAGGCGAAATCCGCGCGCCCAAGGATGGCGAGCGCTATTTCGCGCTGACCAAGCTCAACACCGTCAATTTCGACGATCCCGATGCGGTCCGTCATCGCGTCAATTTCGACAATCTGACGCCGCTCTATCCCGAACAGAAGCTGACGCTCGACCCGCACGACCCGACGCAGAAGGACAAGTCGGCCCGGGTCATCGACATCGTCAGCCCGCAGGGCAAGGGCCAGCGCACGCTGATCGTCGCGCCGCCGCGCGGCGGCAAGACGGTGATGCTCCAGAACATCGCCAAGGCCATCACCGACAATCATCCCGAAGTCTTCCTGCTGGTCCTCCTGATCGACGAGCGCCCGGAAGAAGTCACCGACATGCAGCGTAGCGTGAAGGGCGAGGTCGTCTCCTCGACCTTCGATGAACCCGCGACGCGCCACGTCCAGGTCGCCGAAATGGTGATCGAAAAGGCCAAGCGCCTGGTCGAGCACAAGAAGGATGTCGTCATCCTGCTCGACTCCATCACGCGCCTCGGCCGCGCCTACAACACCGTGGTGCCTTCGTCGGGCAAGGTGCTGACCGGCGGCGTCGACGCCAACGCGCTCCAGCGGCCCAAGCGCTTCTTCGGCGCGGCCCGCAATATCGAGGAAGGCGGCTCGCTCTCCATCATCGCCACCGCGCTGATCGACACCGGCAGCCGCATGGACGAAGTCATCTTCGAAGAGTTCAAGGGCACCGGCAACTCGGAAATCGTGCTCGACCGCAAGGTTGCGGACAAGCGCATCTTCCCGGCGCTGGATGTCGGCAAGTCCGGCACCCGCAAGGAAGAGCTGCTGGTCGAAAAGGGCACGCTCTCCAAGATGTGGGTGCTGCGCCGCATCCTGATGCAGATGGGCACGATCGACGCGATGGAATTCCTTCTCGACAAGATGAAGGATTCCAAGACGAACGAAAATTTCTTCGACTCGATGAACCAGTAAGCGACAGGCACAGGAGGCCGTCATGCTCGACCTTTTCGCCGCCGCCGCTTCCGCCGCTCAGGGCATGGGATCCCCCGCTGATATCTGGGCGCATATCGTCAGTGACTTCAGCAATATCGGATCGCCGACCGCGCTCGCGGCCTTCGGTCAGGTGTTGATGATCGACATATTGCTGGCCGGCGACAATGCGATCGTCGTCGGCGCGCTGGCGGCGGGCCTTCCGGCGGCGCAGCGGCAGAAGGTCATCCTGATCGGCATCATCGCGGCGCTGGTGCTGCGCATCGCCTTCGCGCTGGTGGTGACGCAGCTGATGCAGATCGTCGGGTTGATCCTGGCGGGCGGGCTGCTGCTGCTGTGGGTCAGCTGGAAAATGTGGCGGGAACTGCATCCCGCGCGCGGGGCCGACACGCCGCACGATCCGACCGACGACGATGTGTCGGGCCTGCGCCCGGCCAAGAGCTTCGCCGCCGCCGCCTGGGCCGTCGCGGTCGCCGACGTCTCGATGAGCCTCGACAATGTGCTAGCGGTCGCCGGCGCGGCGCGTGATCATCCCGGCATCCTGATTATCGGGCTTATATTGTCCGTGGCCCTGATGGGCGTCGCCGCCAACATCATCGCCAAATATATCGAGCGCTTCCGCTGGATCGCCTATATCGGCCTCGCCGTCATCCTCTACGTCGCGGTCAAGATGATCTATGACGGCTTCGTCGATCAGAATGTCGGCATATTGACGCTGTTCAGCTGAAGCGTGCAGCGTTAGGTCTGAACCACTTCCGTTCGTCCTGAGTAGCCATTGAGCTTGTCGAAATGGCGTATCGAAGGATTGGGCCTTGGCGAGGATGCTTCGATACGGGCCTTCGACAGGCTCAGTCCCTACTCAGCACAAGCGGTTCACATTTGACGCGAGTCGCCCTCATCGAGACGCCGCCGGAACCCGGTTCCGGCGGCGCTCCGTAACTCAGGCCGCCGGTTCGGCGCTCACCTCGGCGATCAGCGCCAGCACCTGTTCCGCATGCTCCTGCCGACAGATCAGCAGGTCGGGCAGGTACACATTCTCCTGATTGTAGATCAGCGGGCTGCCGTCGATGCGCGAGCAGTGCAGGCCATGCGCCAGCGCGACCGCGACCGGGGCCATCGAGTCCCACTCATATTGCCCGCCCGAATGCAGGTAGATGTCCGTCTGCCCCAGGATCACCGCCATCGCCTTCGCGCCGGCGCTGCCCATCGGCACCAGTTCGGCTTCCAGCTTCTCTGCGACCGCAACCGCCTCTGCGGCCGGCCGCGTGCGGCTCACCACCATGCGCAGCTTTTCGGGCGCAGGCGGCACCGCAACAGGACGATCGGAACGCAACACCGTGCCGCCCTCATGACCGG
Source organism: Sphingobium sp. (assembly GCA_044237945.1). Taxonomy (GTDB): domain Bacteria; phylum Pseudomonadota; class Alphaproteobacteria; order Sphingomonadales; family Sphingomonadaceae; genus Sphingobium. The sequence goes on from JBIIEH010000002.1 coordinate 34,887, forward strand.
GCAGGGCGACCGCGCCCAGCACCGGCTTGCCGTCGATCGCCATGCCGACATGCACAGCCCAGTCCGACCGCGCCTCGCCATATTCGCGCGTGCCGTCCACCGGATCGACGATCCACACCCGCGACTTGGCCAGCCGCTCGGCATTGTCCTTTTCCTCTTCGGACAGCAGGCCGTCGTCAGGTCGCGTCTCGCGCAGGGCGTGGCACAGGAACTGGTTGGCGGTCTGGTCGCCGGCCTTGCCCAGCGCCTTGGCGCTGAACAGGCCGGATTCGCGCACGTCGATCAGGATGCGGCCAGCCACCTCGGCGAGATGCGCGGCCAGATCGCCGTCAGTCATCTGCGGCGCGCTCATGGGATCAGCCTCTTGATGATCTCGTCGGCCGCTTCCTCGGCGGTCATCGCCGTCGTGTCGATTCGCATTTCCGGGTCCTCCGGCGCTTCATAGGGGCTGTCGATGCCGGTGAAGTTCTTGAGGTCGCCGGCCCGCGCCTTCTTGTACAGGCCCTTGACGTCGCGCGCTTCGGCTTCGGCCAGCGGGGTGTCGATATGCACCTCGATGAACTCGCCCGGCTGCATCATCGAGCGCACCATGTCGCGCTCCGAACGGAAGGGCGAGATGAAGGCGGTGATGACGATCAGCCCCGCATCGGTCATCAGCTTGGCGACCTCGCCCACACGGCGGATATTCTCCACCCGGTCGGCGTCGGTAAAGCCCAGATCCTTGTTCAGGCCATGCCGCACATTGTCGCCGTCCAGCAGGAAGGTATGCCGGTTCATCCGCGCCAGCTTCTTCTCGACGATGTTCGCGATGGTGGACTTGCCCGCGCCCGAAAGTCCGGTGAACCACAGCACCGCCGGCTTCTGGTTCTTCATGCCCGCATGGCTCTCGCGCGACACGTCGGTCGGCTGCCAGTGGACATTCTGCGCGCGGCGCAGGCTGAAGTGCAGCATGCCCGCCGCCACGGTGGCGTTGGTGATCTTGTCGATCAGGATGAAGCCGCCCAGCGTCCGGTTCTGCGCATAGGGTTCGAACGTGATCGCCTTGTCGGTCGACAGGTTCGCGACGCCGATGGCGTTCAGGTCCAGCGTCTTGGCCGCCAGCTGCTCCATCGTGTTGACGTTGACCTGATATTTGGGCTGCTGGATCGTCGCGGTGACCATCTGCGTGCCGATCTTCAGCCAATAGGGCCGACCCGGCAGCATTTCCTCGTCCGCCATCCACACGATCGTGCTTTCGAACTGGTCGGCGGTCTGGGGCGGGCTGTCCGCCGCCGCGATCACATCGCCGCGCGAGCAATCGACCTCGTCGGCAAAGCAGATGGTGACCGACTGGCCTGCCGCTGCCTCTTCCAGATCACCATCCAGCGTCACGATGCGCGATACGGTAGAGGTCTTGCCCGAAGGCAGCACGCGGATGGCGTCGCCGACCCGGACCGTTCCGGTCGCGATCTGGCCCGAAAAGCCGCGGAAATCCAGATTGGGCCGGTTGACCCACTGCACCGCCATGCGGAACGGCTTTTCCTGATCCGACACCTGATCGACCTCGACGGTCTCCAGATGCTCGATCAGCGCCGGCCCCTTGTACCAGGGCGTGTTCTCGCTGGGGCCGGTGATATTGTCGCCCTTGAAGCCCGAAATCGGGATCGGCGTGAAGGCGGTGATGCCGATGGACGTCGCGAACTCGGTATAATCCTTCAGGATCGCGTCGTAGATCGTCTGGTCATAATCGACCAGGTCCATCTTGTTGATGGCCAGCACGATATTCTTGATGCCGATCAGATGCGCCAGATAGCTGTGCCGCCGCGTCTGCACCAGCACGCCCTTGCGCGCGTCGATCAGGATGACGGCCAGGTCGGCGGTGGACGCGCCGGTCACCATGTTGCGCGTATATTGTTCGTGGCCGGGGGTGTCGGCGACGATGAACTTGCGCTTTTCGGTGTTGAAGAAGCGATAGGCGACGTCGATCGTGATGCCCTGCTCCCGTTCGGCGGCCAGGCCATCGACCAGCAGCGCGAAGTCGATCTCCTGCCCCTGCGTGCCGACCTTCTTGCTGTCGGACTGGAGCGCCTCCAGCTGATCCTCGAAGATCATCTTCGAATCATAGAGCAGCCGCCCGATCAGCGTCGACTTGCCGTCATCCACCGACCCGCAGGTGATGAAGCGCAGCATCGTCTTGTGCTGATGGGTTTCCAGATAGGCGTCGATATCCTCGGCGATGAGGGCGTCGGTCTTGTAGATGGGGTCCGCAACTAAATCGGTCATGTTGTCTGTCCCGTCATCCCGGCGCACCGGGGTTATCTAAATCAGGATAGGGTCTGCCTGGAGGCACGAGGCCCCGGCCTTCGCCGGGGTTGACGCTTCGGAACGCTGCGCATTCCGTGGCGCGTCAAAAATAGCCTTCCTGCTTCTTCTTCTCCATGCCGGCGCCGCCCGCATCCTTGTCGATCGCGCGGCCCTGCCGCTCGGACGTCGTCGTCAGCAGCGTTTCCTGGATCACCTGCGGCAGCGTCTTGGCCTCGCTCTCCACCGCGCCGGTCAGCGGGTAGCAGCCCAGCGTCCGGAACCGGATGGAGCGCATCACCGGCTCTTCGCCGGGCTTCAGGGGGAAGCGCTCGTCATCGACCATCAGCAGCATGCCGTCGCGCTCCACCGTGGGGCGCTTGTCCGCGAAATAGAGCGGCACGATCGGCACGTCATTGAGGTGGATATACTGCCAGATGTCCAGCTCGGTCCAGTTGGAGATCGGGAACACGCGGATCGATTCGCCCTTGTTCTTGCGGGCGTTGTACAGGTTCCACAGCTCCGGCCGCTGGTTCTTGGGGTCCCAGCCGTGGCTGGCGGTGCGGAAGGAGAAGATGCGCTCCTTCGCCCGGCTCTTTTCCTCGTCGCGCCGCGCGCCGCCAAAGGCCGCGTCGAAGCCATAGAGGTTGAGCGCCTGCTTCAGCCCTTCGGTTTTCCACATGTCGGTGTGCAGCGCGCCATGGTCGAACGGGTTGATGCCGCGATCCTTGGCTTCCTGATTCTGATAGACCAGCAGCTCCATGCCGCTTTCTTCCGCCATCCGGTCGCGCAGCTTGTACATTTCCTGGAACTTCCAGGTCGTGTCGACATGCAGCAGCGGGAAGGGCGGCGGCGAGGGATAGAAGGCCTTGCGCGCCAGATGCAGCATCACCGCCGAGTCCTTGCCGACGCTGTAGAGCATCACCGGCTTTTCGGCTTCGGCCACGACTTCGCGCAGGATGTGGATGGATTCGGCTTCGAGCCGTTCGAGATGGGTCAGTGTACGGGTCATTGTCGTCGTCCCCTTAGGTGGCCCCGAGGTGACAGAAGCCGGCAGCGCTTAGACCTCCCAAATGGGAGGATGAAAAGTTCAGAGCAGATTTGCGATGGAATGGTCGTTTTCTTCAAGAAAGGCCGTCGCTTGACTCTCCCCGGCGGGAATGCCTCAATCGGGCGCAGAACACAGGCGACAGCGGCCGACACGTGCCGCGCGCCGATATGGCCCGGAAGAACGGCCCAAAAAGACAGGCAAGGAGAGGCATCATGGCCACGCTATCAAAGCCGATCACAGACAATATGGTCGAGGGCGAATGGGAGCAGCGGGTGCAACTCGCCGCCGCCTATCGCCTCGTCGCCCTCTACGGCTGGGACGACCTGGTCTTCACCCATCTGTCGGCGCGCGTGCCGGGTCCGGAGCATCATTTCCTCCTCAACCCGCTGGAAATGATGTTCGAGGAGATCACCGCTTCCTCCCTCATCAAGGTGGATATGGAGGGCAATGCGGTCTCGCCCACGCCGCACATGACCAATCCGGCGGGCTTCACCATTCACTCCGCTCTCCACATGGCGCGCGAGGATGCGCAGGCGGTGATGCACCTGCACACCCCGCATGGGCAGGCGGTGTCGGCCATGACCTTCGGCCTGCTGCCGCACAGCCAGACCGCGATGATCGCCGCGCATGACCTTGCCTATCATGACTATGAAGGCGTCGCGCTCGAGCTGGAGGAGCGCGACCGGCTGATCGCCGACATCGGCACGAAGAACGCGATGATCCTGCGCAACCACGGCACGCTGGCGGTCGGCGCGACCGTGGGGCAATGTTTCCAACGGCTCTATTTTCTCGAACGCGCCTGCCAGACCCAGGTGCTGATGTTGTCGGCCGGCCGCGAAAACCTGGTCGATCCGCACCAGGGCGTGGACCGCAAGGTCGCGGAGCAATCCAATGCCGGGATCATGAACATGGCCGCCGATTATCTGTCCTGGCCCGCCCTGCTGCGCAAGCTCGACCGGATCGATCCCAGCTTTCGCGAATGATCGCATAACCGCTGATTGCGCACATCCGGGCGTCGACTGCTTCCCTGAAGCCGGCCAGGCGCGATAGCATGGCTTCGAAACAAGGAGATGGCATGGAAACGCGCAATCTTGGCCGCACCGGCCTGAAGGTCAGCATCGCCGGCCTCGGCTGCAACAATTTCGGCGACCGCACCGACCGGGCCGGCGCGGCGAAGGTGGTGGACGCGGCGATCGACGCCGGCGTCACTTTCTTCGACACGGCGGACTATTATGGCGGCCGGGGCGGATCGGAAAGGATCCTCGGCGAACTGCTGGGCGGGCGTCGCCAGAACATCGTCCTCGCCACCAAATTCGGCCTCGCCATGGAGGAGGGCGGCCTGATGCAGGGGGCGTCGCGCCGCTATATCAACCTGGCCGTGGAGGCCAGCCTGAAGCGGCTGCGCACGGACTGGATCGACGTCTATTTCCACCATTTCCCCGATCCGCACACACCGCTCGACGAAACCATGCGCGCGCTCGACGACATCGTCCGGGCCGGCAAGGTGCGCTATATCGCCTGTTCCAACATGCCCGCCTGGCAGATGGTGGAGAGCGCCTGGATCGCCGAGAAATACGGCATCGCGCCCTTCGTCGCGGCGGAGGATCACTACAGCCTGCTGGTGCGCGACGCCGAGCGGGAAACGATTCCGGTGGCCGCCAGATTTGGCATGGGCCTGCTGCCCTATTTCCCGCTGGCCGGCGGTTTGTTGACCGGCAAGTACAAGGCGGGCGAACCCCTGCCGGCCGATTCGCGCTTCGCCAACTGGGGCCATGTCGGCGGCATGTTCCTCACCGATCGGAACTGGCGCGCCATGGGGCGGCTGCAGAGCTTCGCCGAGGAACGCGGCATCTCGATGCTGTCGCTCGCCCTGGGCTGGCTGGCGGCAAACCCCGCCATTTCCAGCGTCATCGCCGGGGCGACCACGGCCGATCAGCTGGTCGCCAATGTGAAGGCGCTGGAATGGCGTCCGAGCGCGGAGGATCTGGAGCGAATCGACGCGCTGCTACAGGGCGACTAGGCCGCCAGCGGCGCACTCGCCCAGCGCCGCAGCCGCGCATAGAGGCCCAGGATCACGCCCGCGAACAGCAGGATCGACAGCGGCACGCCCCAGGGATTCTCCGCCACCAGCGCCAGCGGCGCGTCACTGTTGGTCGCCGCGACGATGCCGGCGAAGGCGACGCCGAACAGACTCTCGCCGACGATGAAGCCAGTCGCCATCAGCACGCCCATGCGCTCTGCAAAGTCCGGATTGGCCTGCCGCATCGCCCATTTATTGTAGAAATGCCCCACCAGCGCACCGACCGGGATCAGCAGCGTCAGCGCCATCGGCAGATAGATGCCCATACCGACCGCCAGCGGCGGCAGGCGCAGCTTCTTCGCCTTGCCCAGCAGCTCGTCGATCGCCACCACGACAACGCCGATAGCCGCGCCAAAGCCGATCAGCCCCCAGTCGAGATCGCCGCCCAGCACGCCCTTGGCCAGTGCGGAGATCAGCGCCGCCTGCGGCGCGGGCAGGGCGCTTTCCTTCGCGCCCGGCGCACCCGCGAAACCGAACGCGCTGTTCAGCAGGTCCAGCACCGGCGGGATCACCAGCGCGCCGAAGATCACGCCCAGCACCAGCGCCACCTGCTGCTTCCACGGCGTCGCACCGACCAGCTGGCCGGTCTTGAGGTCCTGCAAATTGTCGTTGGAAATCGTCGCGATGCCGAACACGATCGCGGTGGTGAACAGCGCATAGGCGATCAGCGCCTCGCTGTCGGCCCCGCCCGACCCATAGATCGCCGCCAGGATCAGCGACGCGCCCAGCACCGCCAATATGCCGACGCCCGAAATCGGGCTGTTCGACGCCCCGATCAACCCCGCCATATAGCCGCAGACCGACGCGATCACGATGCCCGCGACCAGGATATAGGCCAAGGTCAGCGCGATGATCGGTACGGGATTGGCGGCGATCGGCCCGCCCTGCGCGAACATCCACAGCAATATGCCGATCGGCACCAGCGTGGCCAGGATGACGCCGCCGACGATGCCGATCGGCAGGTCGCGCTCGGTCAGGTCCAGCAGGCTCGCATCGCCGCCCTTGCGCAGCTCGGCGGCTTTCAGCGCCGAGCGAATGCCGCCGATGATCGGCCCCAAAATCTTGAGCAGCGTCCAGATCGCCGCCACGCCGATCGTCCCCGCGCCGATGAACCGCGCCTTCATGCGGAAGGTCGTACCGACGATGTCGGCAAGATCGGCGCCGGCCGCCAGCGGCGTGGTCAGCCAGGGCACCAGCCCGACCCAGCTGATCAGCAGGCCCACGAACATCGCCAGGCCCACCGAAATGCCGACCAGATGCCCCACGCCGATCAGCGCCATGGAGAAACTGGTCGAGACCGACGACGCGCCCGCGCCGAATTTGAAGAAGGTCGCGGCTTCCTCCGCGATGATCTTCGTCTTGGCGATGATCGAAAAGGCGGCGGCGGCGATCGTGCTGGCGACGATCGCGGCCAGCCCGCGCTTGTTCTCCTCCGCGCCCTCGCGCGATCCCGCGCCGACCTTCAGCACTTCGGCGGCGGCGACGCCTTCGGGATAGGGCAGGTCCGACCCGGTCACCAGCGCGCGGCGCAGCGGCACGGAATACATGACGCCCAATATGCCGCCCAGCGCGATCGTGAAGGCGGACAGCCAATAGGGAAAGCCCTGCCACCAGCCGATGATGACGAGGCCGGGCAGCACGAAGATGATTGCCGACAGCGTGCCGGCGGCCGACGCGATGGTCTGGACGATGTTGTTTTCCAGGATCGTGCCGTTCGCGAACAGCCGCAGGATCGCCATGGAAATGACCGCCGCCGGGATCGACGTCGCAAAGGTCAGGCCGATCTTGAGGCCGAGATACACATTGGCCGCCGTGAACACGAGCGTGATGAGCGCGCCGAGAATAACGCCGCGCAGCGTCAGCTCGGCCATCGGCTTGGCCCCACCCTGATCGCTGCGCATGTCCATTCCCCTGATTGTTCGACCCGTTGAGCGCCTTGTAATAATATTACGAGCGGGGGGAGCAATCGAAAAGAAGGTCAGGACGCCTTTTCGGCTCCAGCCTTGCCCTTTGCGGCGTCATCCTTCGCCGCCGTCGCGCTGTCGGCCATCTGCTCCTCGTCCAGCCAGGCATCGACCAGCATGGTCCATTTCGCATAGCCACGCGGGTTCATGTGCAGCCCGTCCGGCCGGAACAGCGACGCATCGGGCAGCCCGTCGCGCGCCAGCAGGCTTTTGGCGACATCCAGATAGTCGATGCCCAGCGCGCGCGACCGCCCCGCCACGGTCATGTTGACCGCCGCCATCTTGGGCCACAGGGTCCAGCGAATCGGGCTGGGCTTGAGCGACAGATAGGCGATGTCCGCCTTGGGATAGTCGCGCCGCAGCTTGGTCAGCAGGGCGATCACGTCGCGCGCGACCTTTTCCGGCACGGCCCCGGCGGCCAGATCATTCTCGCCGACATAGATGATGATCGACTGCGGCTTCTGCCGGGGCAGCAAGCGCGGATAATAATGCAGCACGTCGGGCGTGGTCGCCCCGCCAAAGCCGCGATTGACCGTCGGAATGTCCGGGAAGCTCGCGTGAATGTCCCACAGCCGGATGCTGGAGCTGCCCATGAACAGAGTCGCATTCGACAGCGCCGGGCCTTTGTTGTCGGCGGCCGCAAACGCCTCGATCTCGCGCGAAAAGGGGAAGACCGGGTCTGCCTTGGGCGCATCCGCCGCGCGCAGCACGGACAGGCCCGGCAGCGCGAGCAGGGCGACGAGCGCGATCCGGGCGATCCGGCCGCTCACGCCCAAAAGGCCCGATCAGTGGCGATGCAGCGGCCGCAGCGCATATTTGCCGTTCGCATAGCCGCCGAACATGTCGGCGATGGCGGGATGCTCCACCGGCTCGTCGCTGTCGTCCACCACCAGATTCTGCTGGCTGACATAGGCGACATAGCTGCTTTCGCCATTTTCGGCGAGCAGGTGGTAGAAGGGCTGGTGCTTGTCGGGCCGCACATCTTCGGGAATGGCGTCATACCATTCCTCGCTGTTGGCGAAGACCGGGTCGATATCGAACACGACGCCGCGAAAACCGAAGCGGCGGTGGCGCAGCACGTCGCCGATGCTGAAGCGGGCATGGGCGATGGGGGGAGCGGTCACGCCGGCGCCGAAGAGCTGAACTGCGTCTGTCATAAGGCATAATGTAGGCGGCTTGCGACGCAGCACAAGAAAAATAGCGTCCGCCCCCGCTTGGCAAGCCCCGCGCCATCGGCTAATGGCCGCCGCTCGACCGGCCCCACGGCGCTCCCCGCGCCGTTCCAGGCCCACCGCGGAGAGGTGGCAGAGTGGTCGAATGCGCCGCACTCGAAATGCGGTTTACGGCAACGTAACGTGGGTTCGAATCCCACCCTCTCCGCCAATCCTTCCGAAAGTGGCTGGTTTTTCTCCATATTCCTACACAGGGCGCGCGCGGTCCCACATGAAATCCCACATGAAGTAGGCAGTTATAAACGCACGATTTCGCCGTCTTCTTTCGTGAAATCGTCCGGATGACGATCCAGCAGCGACAAGACGACTTCGGACGGGCGGCATAGCTTCGTCCCCTTCGGTGTGACGACGATCGGGCGGTTCGCAAGGATCGGATGCGTCACCATCGCTTCGATGATCGCTTCGTCCGATGCCGACGATTCGAGCAAGCCAAGGTCTGCGGCTGGCGTGCCTTTCTCGCGCATCACGTCGCGCGGCGTCGCGCCCATTGCGGCGAACAGTTCGTCAAGCAAGGGCCGGGTCCAACCGACGTTGCGATATTCGACGACGGTAGGGGCATATCCGGCGGCTTCGATCATCGCCAGCGCATTGCGCGAAGTGCCGCAGTCCGGATTGTGATAGATCGTGATCGGAAATGCATCGGTCATTGTGGGCAATCCTTCTTGAACAGCCATGCGAAGAAGCCGACGCCTGCGACGGTGCCCACAATCTGCCCTGCGATGAACAGCGGAACCGACGCGGGGGCGATCCCGGCGAACGTGTTGGATAGGGCGCGCGCGATCGTAACGGCCGGATTGGCGAAAGACGTTGACGCGGTGAACCAATAGGCGGCGGTTATGTAGAGGCCGACCGCAACCGGCGTGAATTCGGGCCGCGATCGTTGCGCGCCAATGATGGTCCCTATCAAGCCGAAGGTAGCGACGCATTCGGCGAAGCCCTGCGACGAACCATCGCGCAGTTTGGTCGATATCTGCATGATCGGTTCGGCGAACATGGCGTGCGCGGCCCATACGCCAAACACAGCCCCCACAAGCTGCGCCGCGACATAAGCCGAAGCCGGTCGCCGATCCGCTTCGCCGCTTAACAGGAACGCCAGTGTCACCGCCGGATTGAAGTGCGCGCCGGATATGGGACCGAATATGTGGATTAAGACGACAAGTCCCGCGCCCGTCGCGATCGTGTTGCCTAGCAGGGCTATCGCGTCGTTCCCGGCGGACAGGCGTTGGCCCATGATGCCGGAACCGACGACGATAGCGAGTAGGAAGGCGGTGCCGACGCATTCGGCGACGACACGCCGGATCATGGCGTTGGACAGCAGCCTTGCGCGACTTCGGCGAGCGGCGCGCAGATTTCAGGGCGACCGGCGCAGCAATCGGCGACAAGGAAGCCAAGAAGATCGCGCATACCGTCGTAATCGGCGGAGTAGATGACGGATCGCCCTTCACGCCGCGACCGGATCAACCCGGCATGTCCAAGGATCGTCAAATGCGTCGATAGCGTGTTGGGCAGCACGCCCACTTCGCGGGCTATCTCGCCCGCTGGCAGGCCGTCCGCCCCGGCGCGGACTAGCAGGCGGAAGACGGCCAGCCGGTGCCCGTGGGCGAGCGCAGACAGGGCTTCGACGGCGGCAGGAAGCTGCATCAGCAGCACGCCGCCTTGGGGGACGCAGCGGGCGCGCAGCAGGCGCTAGACGCTGGTTCGGGCAGCACTTCGTCTTCGCCGTATGCGGTAGCTTCGCCGTGCGTGAAGAAGGTTTCCCAACGCACGCCTGCCGTATCCGTCACCCATGACTTATCCGACTTGGCGTAACAGCAAGTCGTCGCCTCTTGATCGAATGTCGTTTCGCCAGCGGCCTTCAACCGGGATGTAAGTTCGGCGAGTTCGTCCGAGCTATCTACTTGCACGCCGACATGATCGACGCCGGTTACGCGGGCGCGCGACGATATCGCTAGGTTCACGCGCGGATCGTCAAGCATCCATCTCGCATAGTCGTCCTTCATGACGGAAGGGGCCGCATTGAACAATGTGCTGTAGAATGCGACGGCTTCTTCGATCGACGGGACGCTAACGTGAAGGTGCAACCGCTTCATGCCGAATTCTCCATAGCTTCGATAGTTCGAATATCGTCGAATTATCGATTCGGCAAGCGGCGAATGCGACGACTGCGGCGGATGCACATTCCGCCACGACCGCCGCCGGCAGGCGCGCAAAGCTCAGCCGTTCCAAAACCAAACCACCGGCATGCAATTCTCCATGGGGAATTTCCGACCATCATCCCAACCTAAAATTCGTTGTTTTTCAAAACACTAACCAACGTTAAATAATTCCAACCCCCATAAATTCTCTGTTGCGAATATTATTCTACATGAGATAATGTGTCTGAAGTTGTCCAGAATGCAGCGCGTCCACCCTGTGGCGAAGCTGGATCACGGCGGCCGACACGACAGGAGGGGATATGCGGAAGGCATTTGTGCGCGCGCTATTGGGCGGCGTCTGTTTGAACGTGAGCGCGGGGGCTGCTCAGGCGCAGCAATCGGATCAATCATCGACCGGGGCGGATGCCGGCGGCCTGGAAGACATCGTCGTCACCGCGCGCAAGCAGTCCGAATCGCTGATGAACGTGCCGGTCGCGGTCACGGCCATCCCCGCGACCCAGTTGCAGCGGCAGGGCGTCAGCGATCTCAATCGGCTGGCGCAACTCGCGCCGCAGGTCATTCTGGCGCGCGGCGATTCCGGCGCGGGCGCCAGTTTCACCATTCGCGGCGTCGGATCGCCCAAGGGCGACGCCGGCATCGAGCAGAGCGTCACTTTGGCGATCGACGGCATTCAGGTCACGCGCGGCAATTTCATCAACCAGGGCCTGTTTGATCTGGCGCAGGTCGAAGTGCTCAAAGGGCCGCAGGCGCTGTTCTTCGGCAAGAACAGCCCGGCCGGCGTCATCTCGCTGACCACCGCCAGCCCCGCCCGCGAATTCGGCGGCTACGCCCGCGTCGGTTTCGAAGCGGAAGCGCGGGAGACTTATGGCGAAGCGGCCGTCACTGGCCCGCTGAGCGACACGCTGAGCGCGCGCATCGCCATTCGCGGCACCACCATGCGCGGCTGGATCAAGAATGTGGCGCAGCCGCTCGCCGCCGGGGTCAATCCCTTCCTCACCAAGGGGTCGCCCGGCGCATCAGACGATTATTCGCCCGGCGCCAAGGAGTTGATGGGCCGCATCTCGCTGAAATGGGAGCCGAGCGACAATTTCGACGCGCTGCTCAAGGTCGGCCTCGCCAGCTATGAAGACAATGGCACGACGACGCAGGCTTATTGCACCTCCGGCGCCGGCCCCAGCGATCTGGGCGTGGTCGATCCGTTCCTGGACTGCAAGTTCGACGACAAGCTCGCCAGCGTCGGCGTCAATCCGGGCTATATCGTCGACTGGCCTTATGCCGATCGCAATGGCGACACCTACACCAAATCCTGGACCGACCTCACGTCGCTGACCATGAACCTGAAGCTGGACAACGTCACGCTGACGTCGGTGACGGGCTATTACAATCTCGATTACCGGCATGCGAACGGCTATTCGTTCACCAGCATCGGCACGCTCTATGTGCCGATCGCGGAAAAGACGCGCGGCTTCTCGCAGGAGCTGCGGGCGATCACCGACTTTGACGGGCCGGTCAATTTCACGCTCGGCGCCTTTTATGACAATATCAAGCGCAAGAACTGGATTTCCACCTTCGGCGGCGATGTCGGCCCCGATCCGCGCAACGGCAAATATCACACCTTCGAAAACACGCCCAAGGGCTGGGCGCGCACGCTCTCGGCTTATGGCCAGATGCGCTACAAGATCGCCGAAACGCTCGAACTGGCGGGCGGCGTGCGCTACACGCGGGAACGGCGGCGCGGCTATTTCAACAACCAGTTCGTGCACCAGATCCTTGGGCCAGCCTTCAACCTGGTCCCCGAAGGCGATTTCTTCGACGAAACCCTGTCCTTCACCAACTGGTCGCCCGAAGTGACCCTGTCGTGGAAGCCGCGACAGGACGTGCTGGTCTATGGCGCGTTCAAGACCGGCTTCAAGTCGGGCGGCTTCTCGTCGGCCGACCTCTACCAGATTGACGCGACCACGGGGCAGAAGCCGGACGCGAGCCAGCTGAGCTTCGATCCCGAAAAGGTGAAGGGCGGCGAAGTCGGCTTCAAGGCGATGCTAGCCAACCGCTCGATCCGGATCGAGGCGGTGGCCTATCGCTACACCTATACCGGCCTTCAGGTGTCGATCTTCAACCCCGCGACCTTCAGCGTCAGCATCGCCAACGCCGCCGACGCCCGCGTCCAGGGCATAGAGTTGTCGGGCGACTGGCGGGTGGCGCCGGCGCTCACGCTCAACGCCGCCGGCAGCTACAACCACGCGCGCTTCCTCGATTTCTCGCGCGCGCCCTGTTACACTGGCCAGCCGACCAGCCCGACGGTGCAGGACGGCTTCTGCACCAACGGCCGGCAGGACCTGAGCGGCACGCCGCTGGTCCGTGCGCCCGACTGGACGTTCATGGGCGGCGCCACCTGGGAAGCGCCGATCGGCGGCGACTGGTCGGTGGCGATCAACGGCGACGTCAATTATTCGGGCGGCTATTATTATCAGGAGGATCGTGCGCCCGGCACCCGGCAGAGCGCGTTCGCCCGGCTGAACGCCGGCGTCCGCCTCTTCACCAATGACGATCGTTACGAGATCGCGCTGATCGGGCGGAACCTCACCAACAAATATTATATCGAATCCAGCCAGAGCAAATCCTTCGGCGCCGTGACGGATTTCCAGGCGGCGACCCCGCGCACGCGCGAGATTCGCCTGCAACTGGGTTACAAGTTCTGAGCGGCCGGGCCATGCGCAGGATCGTCGTCGGGCATGATGCGAACGGGGCGTCGGTGATCGCCTCCGACGCGGCCGTGCCCGGCGTCGACGTGCCGGGCGTCGGCCTGCTCACGACCCTGTGGAGCGCCGACGCCCCCGCGCTCTACCCCGACGCGGGACAGGACCCGGCGGCGGCGGGCCTGTATCCGCCGATTGGCGGATGCCGGCTGGTCGTCTCCCGCTATGCCCCGGGTCAGAGGCTGGGCGCAGCCGAGGGCGCATTGGCCGACATCCCGTGGGAGGAGGACGGCATGCACAGCACCGACACGACCGATCTGGTGCTGGTCCTCTCCGGCGCGCTGACGCTGACGGTCGATAACGGCGTCGAGCGCGTGCTGGCGGCTGGCGACATGGCGGTGATGGCCGGCGCCCGCCACGCCTGGCGCAATGATGGCGACGCCGAAACGGTCGTCGCCTTCTTCATGGTCGGCGCGCATCGTCGCGGGGAGGCGGCATGAGCGAAGCGTTCGAATGGATCGCGCGGGCCGGCGCGCTCGCCGAGGGACCCCGGATCGACGATCGCGGCGACCTCTATTTCGGCGACGTGCTGGGGCGCGGCCTCTATCGCTGCGCCGCCGGCGGCGCAGCGCAGGCGGTGCTGCCCGATCGCCGCAGCGTCGGCGGCGTCGTCATCGACGAAGCCGGCGGCGTCCTGTGCTCCGGCCGCGAAGGGCTGGCCCGGTTCGATCCCGTCACGGGCGAAACCAGAGCAGTCCCGATCCTGATCGACGGCGTCGCGATCACCAGCGTCAATGACATCGAAGCCGACCCCGCCGGCAATCTCTACGGCGGCACGCTCGATTACGAGGCGTTCGATGAGGGCAGGGCGCCACGCCCCAGCATCCTCTTCCGCCTCGGCCGGGACGGCGCGGCGGTAAAACTCGCCACCCTGCCGATCCCCAATGGCATGGATTTCAGCGCCGACGGCGCCCGCTTCTACCTGTCCGAATCCGGCGAGGGCGTGTTCAGCTATGCGCAGGGTCGCGACGGCCAGCTCGCCGACCGCCGGCTGGTAGCGGCGATGCCCGACAGCGACGGCATCGTCCTCGACAGCGCCGGCGGCCTCTGGGTCGCGCGATACCTCTGCAACCTCTTGGAATATCACGCCCCCGGCGGCGGGCTGGCGCGGCGCATCGCGCTGCCGTTCGGCTCGGTCGCCAGCGTCACCTTCGGCGGCGACGATCTCCACATGCTCCATGTCGCCGGCGGCGATCTGCAACGGGGGGATCAGGGCGGCGTGCTCCGCCTGCGGGTCGATGCGCCCGGATTGCCGCCGCGCAAGGCGGCTCTGTTCGCCTGATCCACATTCAAGGGAGACGCCCATGCCGACCGCTGCGCAAAACAAGGCCCTGCTGGAGGAGATCTACGACGCCTTCTTCGCCGGCGATCTGGAACGCTGGTTCACCTTCATCGATGAAGGCAGCGCGCTCATCGAAGTCGATTGCCTGCCCTATGGCGGCGCGCATCGCGGCGTGGCGGCGATCCGCGCGGCGATCGACCAGATCCTCACCTGCTGGGACGAGGGCCGCTTCGAGATCGACGAAATCTACGCCAGCGAAAAATCCGCGATCGCCTACGGAACCATGCACTGGACCGCGCGCGCGACCGGACGCTCCGTCAGCTTCCCCCTTGCCGAACACTGGACCTTCGACGGGCGAAAGGTCCGCAACGTGACGCCGGTCTATGGCGACACGGCGCTGGTGCTCTCGGCTCTGGGCGAAGGTTGAAGGAAGAGATCATGTCGAAATTGATGGAATCGCGTCAGGACTTCGTCGGCAATCATGTGCGCGAATATCTCGAGACCGGCGGCGTGAAGGGGCATATCGTCAACCTCGCCGATATCGGCGCGCCGGGCGCCGGCTTCATGCCGACCCTGCTGCTGCGGACCATCGGCCGCAAATCCGGCAATCCGCTGATCGTGCCGCTGCTTTACGGCCTGTATCGCGGCGAGTTCGTGATCGTCGGATCGAAGGGCGCCGCGCGCGAGCATCCCGCCTGGTATCTCAATCTGGAAAGCGGCCCGCAGGTCGGCATCCAGGTCGGCACGCAATATTTCCAAGGCCCCTGGCGCGAGGCGCAGGGGGAGGAGCATGATCGGGTCTGGGCCTTCATGCTGGATATCTATCCGCAATATGCGAAATATCAGGCGCAGGTCGAACGGCGGATTCCGATCGTGCTGGTCTCGCCCGACCGGGAAACGGACTCCCTCTGATCTCCCCCCTGATCCCCCCTCTGATCTGCTGTCCGCGCGTTTCGGTTCGGGCGCGCTGAAGCCTTTTCAAACAAATTCATCGGCATCCGACAGAAACGGATGACCGAAACAATGTGTCATCGTCCTTTCACGAATCCCGATTAGGTGAACATCCCGTAAACGGGGGTCTGCACATATTCCAATACCACCCGCTCGTCGCCCTATAGGCGGCGGGCAATGCTTTGTGCTGCCCTTTGACATCGTTCGATTTGCCATTTTTCTGTAATATCGGGGGAGAAGACCGTGCCTGTTGACCTGTCCAGCTATGTTCTCGTCGGTCGTTACGACCTGCCCGAGCCGACCCGCACCACCACGGGTCCGGCGAACAACCTGCTGGGGCAGGAAGCGTCGGGCGTCACGTTCAACTGGGACACCGGCACGCTGTTCGTCGTTGGCGACGGCGGCACCTCGGTCACCGAAGTCAGCCTGACCGGCGAACTGGTGAGCACGATGACGCTGGCGCAGGGCAGCAGCCCGCAAGGCACCGAATTTTACGACATCGAAGGCATCACCTATGTCGGCAACGGCCAGTTCGTCTTCACCGAGGAGCGCTGGCGCCAGGCGGTGAAGTTCACCTATGAGGCGAACGGCACGCTGACCCGCGACGAGACCCAGACCGTGGACATGGGCACGGACATCGGCAATGTCGGCATCGAAGGGCTGACCTATGATCCGCTGAACGGCGCGAACGACTTCGTCTTCGTCAAGGAAAAGGACCCGATCGGCGTTTTCGGCTCGACCGTCGATTTCGCCGCCGGCACCGCCACCAACGGCTCCGCCTCGACCGTCAACAGCACGAACCTGTTCGATCCCGCGCTGGGCGGCATGACCGATTTCTCGGACGTCTATGCGCTGTCGAGCAACGCCAGCTATCTGGGCACCTCGGAGGAAGGCAATCTGCTGATCCTCAGCCAGGAATCGGGCAAGGTGATCGAGGTCGATCGCGCCGGCAACATCCTCTCCACCCTGACGCTGGTCGCGCCGCCGACCGACACGGGCCTCAGCCTTCAGGCGATGACGGTCGAGGGCATCACCATGGACGCCGCCGGCAACATCTACCTCGTCAGCGAGGAAGGCGGCGGCGACTTCAATCATCCCCAGCTCTGGGTGTTCGCGTCCGCCGCCGGCGAGAACGAAGCCCCGACCGCGCTGGGCCTCGCCAATGCCGTCACCTCCATCCTGGAAAACACCAGCACCGTCAGCCGCATCAAGGTCGCCGACCTGGTCGTGACCGACGATGGCCTGGGCAATAACGAATTCACCGTCACCGGCGCCGACGCCGCCTATTTCGAGGCGGATGCGGGCGGCATCTACATCAAGGCGGGCACCGTTCTCGATTACGAGACCAAGACCAGCTATTCGATCACCGTCAATGTCGACGACACCAGCGTCGGCGCGACGCCCGACGCCAGCGTCAACTATGCTCTCAACGTCACCAATGTCGTGAACGAAAGCGCGGCCGGCAGCGTCATCATCTCCGAAGTCGCGCCCTGGTCCAGCGGCAACAGCCCGGCCAATGTCGCGGCCGACTGGTTCGAAGTCACCAACACCGGCTCCACTGCCATCGACATCACCGGCTGGAAGGTCGACGACAGCAGCAACGCCTTCGGCACCGCCGTCGCCCTGTCGGGCATCACCAGCATCGCGGCGGGCGAATCGGTGATCTTCATGGAAACCGCCTCGGCCAGCGTCATTGAAGCCTTCAAGGCGCTCTGGGGCCTCGACGCCGATGTGCAGGTCGGCTCCTACAGCGGTTCGGGCATCGGCCTCAGCACCGGCGGCGACGCCGTCTATCTGTTCGACAGCGCCGGCACGCGCATGACCGGCGTCACCTTCGGCGCTTCGGGCGGCAGCGCGCCTTACACGACCTTCGACAATGCCGCCGGCGTCGCCGGCGCGATCAGCCAGATGAGCAGCGTGGGCGTCAACGGCGGCTATGCGATCAACCCGGCCGAGGGCCAGGAAATCGGCTCGCCCGGCACGATCGGCGGCGTTCCCGCCCCGGTCAACCAGGCCCCGACCGCCATCTCGCTGACCGGCGAAATCACGACCATCGCCGAAAACACGAGCACCGCCACCCGCATCAAGGTCGCCTCGATCGGCGTGACCGACGATGGCTTGGGCACCAACGTCATCGCCGTCACCGGCCCGGACGCCGCCTTCTTCGAAGCGGACGCCACCGGCCTCTACATCAAGGCCGGCGTGGTTCTCGATTATGAGGCCAAGGCGACCTACAATGTCACCGTCACGGTGGACGATGTGTCGGTCGGCGCGACGCCGGACGCCAGCGTCGGCTTCACCCTCAACCTCTCCGACGTGCCCGAAACCGCGCTGCGCATCACCGAAGTCGCGCCCTGGTCCAGCGGCAACAGCCCGATCGGCGCGGACTGGTTCGAAGTCACCAACACCGGCTCCACCGCGGTCGACATCACCGGCTGGAAGATGGACGACAGCTCCGCTTCCTTCGCCAATGCCGTTGCGCTCTCCGGCATCACCAGCATCGCCGCCGGCGAATCGGTGATCTTCCTGGAATCGGCGGACCCGACGATCGCGCAGGACTTCATCGACACCTGGTTCGGCGGCACGGCTCCGCGCGGGCTTCAGATCGGCACCTACACCGGCGGCGGCGTGGGCCTGTCCACCGGCGGCGACGGCGTCGTGCTGTTCGACGGCAGCGGCAATGCGCTGGCCGGGGTGGCCTTCGGCTCGTCGCCCGCCAGCGCGCCCTATGGCACGTTCGACAATTCGGCCGGCGAAAACTTCACCACGATCACCCAGACCAGCACCGCCGGCACGAACGGCGCCTTCCATGCGCAGGGCGACGCGGCCGAAGTCGGCTCGCCCGGCGCGACGGCGGCGTTCACGCTGCAACTGCTGCACTTCTCGGACGGTGAAGCCGGCAATCTGGCGTCGGGCACCGCGCCCAATCTTGCCGCGCTGGTCGATGCGTTCGAAGATGACTTCGCCAACTCCATCACCCTGTCGGGCGGCGACAACTTCATCCCCGGCCCGTTCTTCGCGGCCGGCGCTGATCCGTCGATCACGGCGGTCGTCCCCGGCGGCAATGTGCAGGGTCGCCCCGACATCGCGATGCTGAACGCCATCGGCGTGCAGGCGTCGGCGGTCGGCAACCATGAGTTCGACACCGGCAGCCAGGGTTTTCGAGATGCCTTCGGCCCTTCGGGCGCCTGGACCGGCGCGATGTTCCCCTATCTCTCGTCCAATCTCGACTTCTCGGGCGATACGGTGCTGAACCCGGTCTATTCCAACACGCTGGCGACCGCCGGCCTGGAGGAAGCGTCGAGCCTGAACGGCAAGATCGCGCCGTCGGCCGTCATCACCGAAAATGGCGAGAAGATCGGCGTCATCGGCATCACGACGCAGCTGCTCGAACAGATCAGCTCGCCCACCGGCACCGAGGTCAAGGGCTTCCCCACCGGCCCTGGCGCCAATGGCGAGGTCGACGACATGGCGCTGCTGGCGCAGCAGCTCCAGGTCTATGTCGACGATCTGCGCGATCAGGGCGTGGACAAGATCATCCTGCTCTCGCACCTTCAGCTGCTCGGCAATGAAGTCGCGCTCGCGCCGCTGATCGAGGGCGTGGACATCATCCTCGCCGCCGGTTCGCACACCCGAATGGGCGACAGCGACGACGTCGCGGTGGCCTTCCCAGGCCATCCGGCCAACTTCGTCGAGGACTATCCGATCCTTACCGCCGGCAGCGACGGCGCGGCCACGCTCATCACCTCGACCGATGGCGAATATACCTATCTCGGCCGTCTGGTGGTGGACTTCGACGCCAATGGCGAGATCATCACCGACACGCTGACCGGCTATACCAGCGTCAACGGCGCCTATGCCTCGACCGACGAAAATGTCGCCGACGCCTGGGGCGTGGACGTCGCTGACCTCGACACGACGGCGTTCGCGGACGGCACGCGCGGCGGCGCGGTCAAGGAAATCACCGACGCGGTGCAGGCGGTGATCGACGTCAAGTCGGCCAATGTCTTTGGCTATTCCGACGTCTATCTGGAGGGCGCACGCTCCTTCGTGCGGACGCAGGAAACCAATCTCGGCAACCTCACCGCCGACGCCAACGCCCATGCCGCGCGCGAAGCGCTGGGGCTGGGCGACAGCGCGGGCGTCGCCATCGTCTCGATCAAGAATGGCGGGGGCATCCGCTCGCAGATCGGCACGACGATGGACAATGGCGACGGCACGGTGACCTTCGTCGCCAACCCGGACGGCACGGTCAGCCAGCTCGACGTCGAAAACTCGCTGCGTTTCGACAACAAGCTGATGGTGTTCGACACCGACGCGCAGGGCCTGCTCAACATCCTGAACTCGCCCAACGCGCTGGTCGCCAATAATGGCGGTTACATCCAGCTGGGCGGCGTCAGCTTCTCCTATGACCCGACCAAGGCGGCGGGCCAGCGGGTGCAGAATGTCGTGCTCACCAACGAGGCGGGCGAAGTCACGGCCGTCATCGCGGAGAACGGCAAGGTCGTCGCGGGCGCCCCGGCGCTGATCCAGGGCGTGGTGCTCAACTTCACTGCGAACGGCGGCGACGGCTATCTGTTCAAGGCGAACGCGGACAATTTCCGCTACCTGCTGAGCGACGGCACGCTGTCGGCGGCGATCAACGAAAGCCTGGACTTCACCGCAGTGGCCAATGTGCCGGCCAATGCGATGGGCGAGCAGCAGGCGTTCCGCGACTATATGCAGGCCAATCACGGCACGGCTGAAACCGCCTATGACACCGCCGACACGCCCAACACGCTCGACACCCGCATCCAGAATCTGGGCGTGCGCGGCGACGGCGTCTTCTTCCAGGGCGAATATGTCGGCGCGGACAATGAGAATACGGTGGGCCTGGGCACCGACCTCGCCGACTATCTGGTCGGCAATTCGGGCAATAACCAGCTGTTCGGCCTCGCCGGCGAAGACCGCCTGTTCGGCGGCGCGGGCGCGGACGTGATGCGCGGCGGCGCCGGCAACGACATCTATTATGTCGACAATGCCGGCGACCTCATCGTCGAAGG
Source organism: Sphingobium sp. (assembly GCA_044237945.1). Lineage (GTDB taxonomy): Bacteria > Pseudomonadota > Alphaproteobacteria > Sphingomonadales > Sphingomonadaceae > Sphingobium. The sequence continues at coordinate 55,681 of JBIIEH010000002.1, forward strand.
ATCGCGCGAGGGCACCGATCTGGTGTTCAGCACCGTCAGCTACTCGCTGATGGGCACGCACGCCGAATATCTCTCGCTGATCGAAAACGGCAACATCAACGCCACCGGCAACAACCAGGTGAACGCGATCGCCGGCAATGACGGCAACAACGTCATCGACGGCAAGGGCGGTTCGGACGTGCTGACCGGCCGTGGCGGTCAGGACCTCTTCCTGTTCTCCATGAAGCCGACCGCGACGAACATCGACCGGATCACCGACTTCTCGGTGGCGGACGACACGATCGGTCTCGACCGCTCGATCTTCCGCGCGGGACCTGCCGGCGAACTGCGCGACTTCAACTTCCATGTCGGCGCGGCTGCCGCCGACGCGCAGGATCGCATCATCTACAACGCGGCCAACGGCAATCTGATGTACGACGCCGACGGCACGGGTTCGATCGCGGCGGTCGTCTTCGCCCGCATCGATCCGGGTCTGGCGCTGACCCATGCCGACTTCGTGCTGATCTAAGGCCCGAAACCGGACCCAGATATCGGGCGGCGGAGCAATCCGCCGCCCGACTTTTTTGCCCGTTGAAAGGTTGATGACAGCTTCCCCTTCTAGCGCCCCGCAAGGGTCGCACGCCTGCCGACCACCGACGCAAGAGGGGATGCATGAACGAGATCTGGCAGCATATCGTCGCGGATTTTTCCAATCTCGGCTCGCCTTCCGCTTTGGCCGCCTTCGGTCAGGTCGTGCTGATCGACATCATGCTCGCGGCCGATAACGCCATCGTCGTCGGCGCGCTCGCCGCCGGCCTGCCCCCCGCGTCGCGCCGCAAGGTGATCGCGATCGGCGTCATCGCCGCGCTGGTGCTGCGCATCGCCTTCGCCCTGCTGGTGACGCAGCTGATGCAGCTGGTCGGCCTGGTCTTCGCCGGCGGCCTGCTGCTCCTGTGGGTCGCGTGGAAGATGCTGCGCGAACTGCGCGCGCATGGCGAGGCGGAGGACGCCGAAGACATCGCTGGCAAGGCCGCGCCCAAGGGCTTCGTACAGGCCGCCTGGGCCGTCGCCGTCGCCGATGTTTCCATGAGCCTCGACAATGTGCTGGCCGTCGCCGGCGCGGCGCGCGCGCATCCCGGCATCCTGGTGATCGGGCTGATCCTGTCCGTCGCCCTGATGGGCCTCGCCGCCAACCTGCTCGCCCGCCTGATCGAACGCTATCGCGCCATCGCCTGGTTCGGCCTCGCCGTCATCCTCTTCGTCGCCGGCAAGATGATCTATGAAGGCGCCATCGATCCCGTCACCGGCGTGCTGACGCTGTTCTGACGCCTCAGGCCGCCCACAATGTCCAGTGGGCGGCCAGCATCGCAGACAGCAGCTCGCCATAGCTCCACCCGTCCGCCCGCGCGGCGATCGCCGACAGGCAGTCCTGATCGTCGCGTCCGGGTCGCCCCGGGCCGGTCATGTTCGGCTTCATGTTGAGGTCGAACAGCCTGAACACGCCGTCCCGCCCCGCCCGGCAGTCGATCCGGATCGCCGCCCGCGCGCCCACCAGTTCCGCCGCGCGCACGCACGCCTCCAGCATCGGCGCGACGGCCGGATCGCCCATCTGCGCCTCAGTCAACGCCGCGCTGTTCTGCGTCACCGCCACGTCGCCATTATAGGGCGCGACGCCATCGCGCTGGTCGAAGCGGCGCACCGGCCGCAGCGCCCAGTGGACCCCGCCGATCGTGCCGGACGGGCGCGGCGATCCCGGCGGCATGACCGTCACGGTCACCTCCTCGCCGTCCAGATAGTCCTCGATCATCAGCACATCGCCAAAGCGCGCCTCTTCCAGCAACTGCGTCGCGACCCGTTCCAGCTGGTCCACATCCCGCACCAGCGTCACGCCCTGGCTGCCCCGGCCGCGCACGGGCTTCACGATCAGCGGAAAGCCCATGCCCTCCGCCCCCAGCCGCGCCGCCACATCGCCCAGCGCACAGACGCCCGCCCGCGCGCGCAAGGCCGCCAGAAACGACCGCGCCACCGGCAACCCGGCCTGCGCCAATATCCGGTTGGTCTCGAACTTGTCGTCATGGGCCTGCGTCGCCGCCGGCAACTGCCCGACGATCGCCACGCGGGAAAGCACCGCCTCCAGCGGATGCCCCTCGAACAGCACCGTATTCGCCCACAGCACGTCCGCCCCGGCCCTCAGCGCCGCCTCGATGCCCTCCGCCGTATCGGGAAACACCCAGTCCAACGCGGTCGCCGGGTCCGGCCGCCGCACCGGCGCGACCACATCATGGCCGGCCTTCGTCAACGCAAAGGCGATGTCCGCGCCCCCGTCCGAATAGCCGCCGGGCTTCGCGTCCTTGCGCAGCCCGTCGATGATCGGCGGCGGCAGGGCCTGATACAATATGGCGGTGACAAGGGAACGCACGGCAGGAAATCTCCGATGAATGTCAGCTATTTGCCGTCAGCCGGCATCCGCCCGAACCACAAGGGCGCGCCGATCAGGACCAGCACGACGCGGGTCAGGTGATGGACGATGATGAAGCCCGGTTCCAGTCCCAGGCTCAATGCCACCATGCTCATTTCAGCAAGGCCCCCCGGCGAATAGGCCAGGGTCAGCAGCACCGGATCGATCCCGGTCAGCGCGCCGACCCCGAAGGCCCAGCCGAATGTCACGACCAGCAATATCGCGGTCGATCCGGCGGCCAGCAGCAGCGTCTTCATCAGCATGCGCCCCGTCAGCCCGACGAAGCGACAGCCGATTGTCGCCCCCAGCCCGATCTGCGCGGCCGCCAGCGCCTGTGGCGGAATGCGAAAATCGGCAAAGCCGCCCATATGGACGAAGGCGCTCACCACCAGCGGCCCCACCAGATGCCAGGCCGGCAACCGCAACAGCCGCCCGATCGCCAGCCCGATGGCGATGCAGCCAATCGCCCAGCCCAGCAGGCTCCAGTCCGCCACCTCCCCCGTCACCGCGCGCACCGGCGCAACCGCGACGGCCGCATGATCCAGCCGAATCAGAAACGGCAGGATGAATACCACCAGAAAAATGCGCGCGCCGTGAATCAGGCCGATCAGCCGCTCGTCGGCGTTCCGCTCCGCCCCCATCACCACCATTTCGGCGATGCCGCCGGGCATGCCGGCAAAATAGGCGGTCGCGGGGTCCAGCCGCGCGACCTTGCGGAAATAGGTGACGCACAGCAAAGCCGCGCTCGCGAGGAAGAAGGGCAGGGCGATCAGCGGCACGATCCACGCCTGCGCCTGATCGAATAGATGTGGCCCGAAACTGCTGCCCAGCACCACGCCGATCACCGCCGCCATCGGCCGCCGCGTGGCGGACGACGCCTCGATCGGCAGGCCCGCCACGCTCGCCAGCGCACAGGCGGCCATCGACCCCAAGACCCAGGGCAAGGGCGCGCCGATCCACCAGAACAGCACGCCCCCCGCTGCCCCGACGGCGATCGCCGCCAGGAAGCGGAGGGCGGCCTTCGTTGCCCGGTTTCTGACCCGGTGCGACCCGTCAGGCAACGAAAGGAAAAGCCAGCGCGATCATGCCGACGATCGTCATCACCACGCACACCGCCGCGGCGGGCAACAGGGTGAAACGCTGATGATCGGCCAGATCAATGCCGGCCAGGCTGACCAGCAGATAGGTGGACGGCACCAGCGGGCTGAGCAGATGGACCGGCTGACCCATCAGGGAGGCGCGGGCGATCGCCATCGGCTCCACGCCATAATGCGCGCCGGCCTCCGCCAGGATCGGCAGCATGCCGAAATAGAAGGCGTCGTTGGAAATGAAGAAGGTGAAGGGCAGGCTCAGCAGCGCGGTGATCGGCGCCATATAGGGGCCAAGCGCCGGCGGGATCACGCCGACCACTTCCTTGCTCATCGCCTCCACCATGCCGGTGCCGCCCAATATGCCGGTGAAGATGCCGGCGGCGAAGATCAGCGACACGACCGACAGCACATTGCCCGCATGCGCGGCGATCCGCTCCTTCTGCTGCGCGACGCCGGGATAGTTGACGATCATCGCAATCGCGAAGGCGATCATCATCAGCACGGAGAGCGGCAGCACGCCCCATACCAGCAGCACCAGCAGCGCGACCACCAGCAGGCCGTTGAACCAGCGCAGATGCGGCCGCCGCGCTTCGGGATATTGCGACACGCCAAGGTCAGCGATGTCGACCGGCTGATCCTGCGGCATATGGACATGGCCCAGACGCCGCCTTTCCTTGACGCCGAACCAGATGGCCAGCGCGATCAGGAAGATCAGGCCCGCGATCATGCCGGGGATCAGCGGCAGGAACAAAGTCGCCGCGTCCAGCTTCAGCGCGCTCGCCGCCCGCGCGGTCGGCCCGCCCCACGGCGTCAGGTTCATGACCCCGCTGGTCGCCATCAGCAGGCAGCACAGATACAGCCGGTTCATGTCGAACCGCTTGTAGAGCGGCAGCAGCGCCGCAATGGTGATGATGTAGGTCGTCGATCCGTCGCCATCCAGGCTGACCAGCGCGCACAGCACGACCGATCCGATCAGGATCAGCATCGGATCGCCATGGACGATGCGGATCAGCCGCCCGACCAGCGGATCGAACAGGCCGGTGTCCGTCATCGTCGAGAAGAACAGGATCGCGAACAGCAGCATGACGCCGGTCGGGGCCAGATTCTTGATCCCCTCGATCATCATGTCGCCCAGCCCCGCCGCCTGCCCCGCGATCACGCCGAACAGGGAGGGGATGACGATCAGCGCCACCAATGGCGTCATCTTCTTGGTCATGATCAGGGTCATGAAGGTGGCGACCATCAGGAAGCCGAGCAAAGCGAGATTCATCGCTGCGTCCCTAAAAAGGTTGGAGGGGGAAATGCGGGGGAAAGGATCAGAAGGTGACGCCGACGCGGGCGCTTATCGTCTGGCCGCTGTCGTCGCCGACATAGTCGCCGGCGCGGTTGTCGGTGTGCCACTGGATGCCGTTCAGCTGGATCCGGGTGAAGCTGTTGATGTACCAGTTCACCCCCAGCGTCGCGGCCCAGCCGTCGCCGCCCAGCGCCAGATCGGTGTAATCCAGATTTTCGTAGCGCGCGGTCAGCTCGATCGCGCCGGTGCCGCCGTCCAGCACCGGATTGAGCACATTGGGCTGGCCGAAACTGCCCAGACGCGGGTTATAGGGCGGCAGTTCGCCGGTCAGGAACAGGCCGGTGGACAGGCTCCACGCCTTGCTCTCGAAATCCGGTCGTCCCGCGTCGAGCCGCGCGATGCGCCGCCCGGCCTCGCCCATCACCCACAGGCCGCCGGTATAGCCGCCCAGCTCCACGCCATAGCCGGTGGTCGAACGACCGCCCAGCAGCGCGCCGGTCGTCACCCGCACCGCGCCATTGAAGCGCCCGCCGATCACCGTGCTGCGCGTCAGCGTCGTCGCGGCGGGGGACAAGGCTTCGTCAAAGCCCCAGGCGCCGACATGGATCAGCGCCTTGTCGGTCTTCAGCGGATTCCAGTGCGCGCGGAACGCCGCGGTGCGGCTGTCATTGACCGCCTGCGCGCCGTCCACCCGGTCGCCGGTCACGCTGACCGAAGCGTGCCAGTTCGGCCCGAACATCCGGCCCATGATGCCGATGCCATAGAAGCCGCGCTGCGGGATGATCGCGGTGGACACCACGCCGCGCTCCAGAAAGGGCGTCGAATCCGATCCGGTGCTGCCTTCGAACGCGCGGTCGTTGAACAGGTGGCCGGCGCGCACGTCATAGTCGATCTTGCTGCTGATCTTGTTGCGATAGCCCAGGAAGGCGGTGACGATGTCGACCTCATTCTCCGAAAAATCGCTTTCGAACTGGTAGAAGAAATGCGGTCCGACGCCGCCTTCCAGCCCCAGCCGCAGCGCGCGCATGCCGGTGGTCGTCGTGTTGCGGCCGTCATATTTCGACCCCATGGTGGAGCTGACGTCCACCAGGATGCGGCCGCGCGGTTTGTAGGTGAAGACGCCGTCGGCGGATCGAAACACGGGCAGGCCCGCGCCCCATTCGGTCTTCACGCCCACCGCCTGCGCGGCGATGGCGCGGGCCTGCTCCACGTCGATGTCGGCGGGGCCGGGCGGCACGATCTGCGGCGCGAACGGGTTGACCACGACCGGGGCCTGCTCCGCGACCTGCACGGGGGCCTGCCCGGAAAGCTGCGGCGCGGGATTGGCCTGCGCCACCGCCGCCTGCCCTTCCAGCCGGTCGATCCGCGCCTTGAGCGCGGCGATCTCGGTGGCCTGCGCGCGCACCAGCTCGGCCAGCTCGGCAGCCGTGGGAGTCTGGGCGAGGGCTGGCGTAGCGGCGATCAGCGCCATCGCGGCACAACCACCGCGAAGAAAGGAAGACGTCATTGGGAAGAGGCTCCGGCAGAAATGATAGCGCTCCAGTCGCGCAGAAAGCGCTGGCGCTTGAGATGGTCGAGATTGACGAGAAGCTGCGGCCCGACGCGGATCGCGCGGGCCTGCGCGGCGGGCAGGCGACGCGCGCGGATGTCGGTGCGCACCGGCCACAGGCTGTTGCGCGCCAGCAGGCCCTGTCCCTCGCGTGAGAGCAGAAAGTCCAGGAACAGCTTGGCCGCAGCAGGATGTCGCGCCTCGCGCGCGATCAGGGCGATGCGCGACATGACGATGGTATAGTCCTGCGGAAAGATCACGCCGATGCGCGGGTCGCGCCGCGCCCGCTCCAGCGCATAGGAACCGATGACATTATAGGCGATCGACAGCCGCCCTTCGGCCACGCCGCGCAGCATCGGCTCGGTGTTGGTCTCCAGCACCGGCCGGGTCGCGGCGATCGCCTCCACCAGCGACCGGCTGTCGCGGGTGATCGCATAATCCTGTGTCAGATACAGATAGCCGGTGTTCGATCGGACGGGATCGAAGGTCGCGACCTTGCCGGTCAGCGCCTTGCGGTCGCGCCGCAGCATCGCCTCCAGCGCGGCATGGCTGCGCGGCACCCGCGCCTCGCTGATCGCCTTCTTGTTGTAGACATAGCCGATCGGCTCGGCCGTCACGCCGAACCCCATATTCTTCCACACCGCGGACGCCGGCAGAGCGGGCTTTTCGGGACTCGCATAGGACTGGGCGAAGCCGTCGTTGATCAGCTTCACCTGCTGGTCCATCGCCGACGACCAGACGATGTCGGCGGACGGCCGGCGCGCCTGCGTCTCGGCCACGAAGCGGCGATACAGTTCGGTCGAACCCAGATCGGAATAGGTAACGGTGACGCCGGGATAGCGTCGCTGGAACGCGACGATCAGCGGCGCCATCTCCGCCCGATCGGCATTGGCGTAGACGACCACCTGCCGCTCGGCCGCCGCGTTGGCGATCAGCTCGTCATAGGATCGCGGATAGCCGCTCGGCCGCTCGGCAGCCGCCGGCGCGCTGAGGCCGGCTACGGCCGCGATCATCATTATCACCCTTCGCATCGATCCATCTCCTCGCTTTCCGTCTCTTTGTTCGGATAAGATGCGAGCGTGCGATACGAAGCCAACCTGTCATCAACCTTTCAGCATCCGGTGATCCCATCCGCATTTTGATGATCGAGGACGACGCGGCGCTGGCCCGCAGCATTTCCGCCCTGCTCCGCGCCGGCGGCCATGCGGTCGACCATGTCGCGACCGGGCAGGACGCGCTGTCGGTGGTCGGCAGGGAACCCTATGCGCTCGTCATCCTCGACGTCGGCCTGCCCGATATCGACGGTTTTTCCGTGCTCGCCGAAATCCGCCGGCGCGGCGAGAAGGTGCCCGTGCTGATGCTGACCGCGCGCGACGCGCTCGACGATCGGGTGCGCGGGCTGGACCTTGGCGCGGACGATTATCTGCGCAAGCCCTTCGACCCCGAAGAACTGGAAGCAAGGGTGCGCGCGCTCGGCCGCCGGCGCGGCGGCGATCCCACGCCGGAAATCCGGGTCGGCGCGCTCACCATCAACCGCTCGACCGGAGTCGCGGACGTCGCCGGCCGCCCGCTCGACCTGCGCCGCCGCGAGATGGCGGTGCTGGAGGCGCTGGCGACCCGCGCCGGGCAGGTCGTCCCCCGCGAACTGCTGATCGGCGAAGTGTTCGGCTTCGACGAGCCGGTCGGCGGCAACGCGCTGGAGGTGCAGGTCACCCGCCTGCGCGGCAAGCTCGCCCCCGACGGCCCCGGCATCCGCACCGTGCGGGGCGTGGGCTATATGCTCGATGCAGGCTGAGTCCCAAGCCCTGGCGCTGCGCACCCGGCTGCTGGCGGCGATGCTGGGGCCACTGGTCGGCGTCGCGGTCATCATCGGCATCGTCGGTTCGGCGCTGATCGCCGATGTCGTGCGCCGCACCAACGACCGCGTGCTGGGCGGCGCGCTCGGCGCGATCGCCGAAACCGTGCAGGTCGAACGTGGCGAGGTGACGCTGGACCTGCCGCCCGCCGCCTTCGGCATGCTGGAAAATGGCGAGCGCGACAATGTCTACTACCGCATCGCCGTGGGCCGCGATCTGCTCACCGGCTATGCCGATCTCCCCGCGCCCGATCCCGCCACGCTCACGACGGATCTGCCCCGCTTCCGCTTTTCCCGCTATCGCGATCAGGACATCCGCATTGGCGAGGTCAAGCGCATGCTCCCGCGCATCGACCAGCCCGTCATCGTTCAGATCGCCGAGACGCTCGACAATCGCAAGGCGCTGACCAACCGCCTGATGGGCGCGCTGCTGCTCGCCGAACTGGTGCTCGTCGGCGTCGCCGCCCTGTTCCTGCGCCCCGCTCTGGGCTGGAGCCTGCGCCCGCTCGCCCGCCTGCGCGGCGCGGTCGAGCAGCGCGACATCGGCGGCCGCCCGGATTTCTCGCCGATCGACAATGGTCCGCTCCCCAGCGAATTGCAGCCGCTCGCCAGCGCCTTCAACCGCCTCTTGGCCCAGCTCGACCGCGCCACTGGCGGCGTGCGCCGTTTCACCGCCGACGCCTCGCACCAGATGCGAACCCCCCTCTCGGTGCTGAAAGTCCAGGTCGCGCTGGCTCGCCGCGGCTCCAGCGAAGCGCTGGACGAGATCGCCGATGCCGTCACCCGCCTCGAACGCCTCGTGACGCAGCTCCTCGCGCTCGCCCGCGCCGAGGAAGCCGGCGTCTCCCCGCCGCTCGAAGCCGTGGACCTGAAGGAAGTCAGCGCCGCCGTCATCAACCGCCTCATCAATCAGGCGATCGCCGCCGGCATCGACCTCACGCTCGACGCTGAAGCAGGCGATCATGTCATCGCCGGCCACCGCACCCTGACCTTCGAAATCATCGCCAACCTCGTCGACAACGGCATCCGCTACAACCGCCCCGGCGGCACGGTGACCATCAGCCTGCTGCGGCAGGGCGACACAACGCTGCTCATAGTCGGCGATGACGGCCCCGGCATCCCGGCGGACAAGCGCGACGTCATCTTCGACCGCTTCGTCCGCCTCGCCGGCGCGCAGGGACCCGACGGCACGGGCCTGGGCCTCGCCATCGTCCGCTCCGCCGCTTCGCGCATGGGGGCCACGGTGGAGATCGGCGACAGCGGCGCCGGCACACTCATCCGCGTGCGCTTCAGCGGGGCAGAGCCGCTACAGACGGACTAGAAAACCGTTCTGGCTGAGCGAAGTCCAAGCCCTGCCCTGAGCGGAGGCGAAGGGCTTCGGCTTCGCTCGGGGCGAACGGGGTTCTCACTCCTCCGTCCAGCCCCCGCCCAGCGCGAGGAAAATTGCGATCTGATCCTGCACCAGCTGGATCCGCGCTGACGTCGCCGCCAGTTCCGCGCTCGCCAGGCTCCGCTGCGCATCCAGCAGCGACAGGAAATCCCCCCGGCCAAAGCGGAACAGCTTGCCCGCCTGCGCCGCCGACACCCCCGCGCTGTCGCGCGCCTGCGCCAGCGCAGCCGCCTGCGCACCATTGCGGCGATAGGTCTCCAGCGCCGTCTCCGTCTGCCGCAGCGCCTCCAGCACCGTCCCGTCGAACGTCGCCAGATCGCCCTTCACCTGCGCGTCGGCCTGCGCGATCCGCGCGCGCACCACCGGCCGATTGGGGAAGGTCCAGCTGATGAGCGGCCCCAGGCTGAAACCGAACGCGCTGCCCGACCCGAAATCCTTGAGCGGCCCCGACAGCCCCACCGACCCGCCGATGCTGACCTGCGGATAAAGGTCCGCCATCGCCACCCCCAGCCGCGCGGTGTCGCCCGCAATGGCCCGCTCCGCCTGCCTTATGTCGGGCCGCCGCCGGATCAGCGCCGCGCCGTCCCCCACCGGCAGCGGCGCGTCCAGCGCCGGCAGCGTCGCGCAATTCTCCACCTCGCGCGGATACTCCGCCGGTGGCCGCCCGGTCAGCGTCGCCAGCATATAGAGCGCCGCCTGCCGCTGCCCCTCATAAGCGGGCAGGGCCGCCGCGCTGCTGTCCACCGCCGTCTGCGCCCGGCTCACGTCGAACGCCGTGCCGCGCCCGCCCTTGAACAGCCTTTGCGTGGCGTTCAGCGTCTCGCGCTGCAACGCCACGACGCGCCGGTTCACCCCCAGCGCATAATTGGCGGCGCACACATCGGCATAGGCTTTCACCGTCGCGGCCGCGACGCTGGTGCGCAGATAGTCGCGCGCCGCGCTCACCGCCTCGACATCCGCGCCGCCGGCCTCGATCGCGCGCCGAATCCGGCCATTCAAATCCAGCGGATAGCTCGCCGACAGCCCCAGATCATAGGCGACCGCCCCCGGCAGATGCTGCGCCACGCCCGACGGACGCGACAGCGTCTCGCCGCCGCTGATCGCCGTGCTGATCGTGCGGCCCGCCTGCGCCTCGCGCAGCACCGCCTGCGCCGCCTCGACATTGGCCTGCGCCGCGCGCAGGTCCGCGTTCGCCGCCAGCGCCTGCGTCACCAGCGTATCGAGCGCCGGGTCCTTGTAGAGCCGCCACCAGTGATCGGGCAGCGGCGCATTGGCGATGCTGTCGCCCTGCGCCGACAGGAACGCCCCCTGCGCCGCCGGCGCGGTCGCCGCCGAATGCTCGGGCGGGCGATAGTCCGGTCCCGCCGTCGCGCAGGCCGCCAGCGCGAGCGCAGACGCCAGCGGCGCAATCGCGCGCCAGCCTCGCTTATGCATGGCGGCAATCCCCCGCCTTGCCGGGCCCAGTTCGCTTGTCGCCCGGCATATCAATCGTCACCGTCGCCGTCCGCCCGGCGATCAGCCGCACATCGGCCGGCACCTTGGTCAGCTTCACCCGCACCGGAATGCGCTGCGCCAGCCGCACCCAGGAAAAGGTCGGCTCCACCGTCGGCAACAGATTACCCGCATCGCTGCGGCTCGAATCGTTGATGCCATTGGCGATGCTGTCGACCCGTCCATGCAGGTCCTGCGCCTCGCCCATCAGCCGCACCGTCACCGGCGCCCCCAGGCACACGAGCGGCAGCTTGGTCTCCTCGAAATAGCCCTCGACGCGAAGGCTGTCGCGGTCGATCAGCGCCATGGCCTGCTGCCCGGCGGCGACATAATCGCCCGGATGCAGGTCCAGATTGGTGACCACGCCATTGACCGACGCGACCACGCGGGTCCGCGTCAGGTTGAGCGTCGCGGCGTCGCGCGCGCTCACCGCCTCGGCCAGCGCCGCCTGCGCCGTCGCGACGCGGGCGACCGTCTGCTCATGCGCTTCGGCCGCGACCAGATCGCCCAGCGCCACGTCGCGCCGCGCCTCGCGCTGCGCCTGGCCCAAAGTCGCGCGCGCGCTCGCCACCTGCGCATCGGCCTGCTGCACCGCCAGAGCATAGCGGGGACGATCGATCACGAACAGCAGGTCGCCGGCCGTCACCGCCTGATTGTCATGCACCGCGACCGAGGTGACCAGCCCGCCGATGTCGGGCGTCACCCGCACCACATCCGCGCGCACCCGCCCGTCGCGGGTCCAGGGGCTGCGCTCATAATGGTTCCACATCCAGATCGCCGTCACCGTCGCGGCGACGACGAGCAATATGGTGGCGGCGCTTTTCATGAGCGTTGCTGGCAGGCTGTTCATAGTCGGATTCCAAGGGAGGGGAAAAGAAGGGCGAGGCCGCCCAGGATCAGCACGAACAGGCTGAGGTCCACGGCCGCGCGATAGGCGAGGAAACGATACAGGCCGAAGGCGGCGATCAGCCGCGTCGCGGCCCAGGCCAGCAACAGGGCGACCAGCGCCAGCAGCAGCAGCGTCGGCACATAGATGCCGCCAAAGGCGATTTCGCCGGTCATGCGGATGCTCCCTGATAACCGCTACTGCCCGCGAACAGATTGCGGCGCAGACTGACCAGCGCCAGCAGCCCTTCGCGCCGCACGGCCGGCTGCGCATGGCCGCTCAACACAGTGATCGCCGCGTCGATGTCGGTCAGCAGCGCCGGGTCCGCCGGGGCCGGCGCATCCGGGTCCAGCCGGCGATAATGGTCCGCAACCCCGCCCAGCACCCGCGTCAGCGGCGCGCCCTCCGACGCGGGCAGGTCATGGCGCAGCTGGCGCAACTCGCCGATCGCCACGCCGGTGCGCAGATCCCGCAGCGCGTCGTAGAGCGGCGCGCCGCTGTCGGCGCGGGCGGCGGTCAGGCGCGGGGCGAGCAGGGCGATGCGGTCCAGCATCCGGTTGATCCAGGCACGCAGATCGGGCGGGCTGGTGAGCGTCGCACGATTGGCGATGTCCCTCCAGCCGGCGCGCACCGTCCGGCGGATCGCGCCCTCGACGCCGGCCGACTGCAACAGGCCCGCCATCTGGATCGCGAACCAGATGCCGACGATCTGCGCCACTGCGCCGTTGATATAGGGCGCGAACTGGTTCTCATAATGGTCCGACAGCAGCACCGGACTGCCCAGCCCCAGCAAGGTGGGCAGCGCGATGCCCATCCAGCGCGGCGACGCCATCATCGCGCCCAGCAACAGCAGCATCGGCGCATAGGCCAGCGCCAGCATAAGAAAGCCGTCAAGCCGCGGCATGATGACATAGCCATAGACCGCGCCCAGCGCCGAGGCGGCGATGGTGCCGATCATGAAGCCCTTCAAGGGCGCGAGCGGATTGTCCACGGCGGAAAACAGCGCCAGGAACACCCCGGCCAGCATCACCGCCGTGCCGCCGTCGCGCCAGCCGCTGCCGATCCACAGCGCGCAGCCCAGCAGAATGGTGATGAACGCGCCGAACGCGCCGCGAGCCGCGCTCGCCACATCGCGGTGCAGTTCGCGGTTGCGCCGCCCCTCCAGCAGCGGGACGATGCGCGGCGTCACCGGCGCGCGGCTGTGCGTCGCCATCTGGTCCAGCAGGTCGCGGCAGTCGCGATGCGCCGCGATCAGATTGGCCAGCCGGGCGTGGAGGGACAGCCGCATCATGTCGGCCCAGCCCATGTCCGGCCGCGCCTCCGGCTCCAGCGCGGCGCAGCGGTCGATCAGCGCCTGCGCCGTCTGCGCCCGCACCGTGGCGTCATCGTCCGGCGCGTCGAGCCACGCGCGCGCATCGGCGATCAGCGTCTCGACGGCCTCCGGCACCACACCGCCGCTCGCCGCTTTCAGGCTCGCGAGGCGATCCTCCACCGCCGCGCCCAGCGGCAGCAGCAGCGACAACTGGTCCTGCATCGCCCGCACCGTGCGCACGCGCGGGGCCAGACGCGAAATGTCGAACGGCAGATGGGTCGACATCTGGTGCAGTTCGGTCACGTCCTGCGCCAGCCGCCGGCGCTCCGCGTCCAGCCCCGCCACCGGCTCGGTCGCGATCGCGTCGCGCGACCAGCGTTCCGCGTCGCGCAGCATCGCCTCCACCCGCGCCAGCAGCACGGTCGTGATCGATCCGGGCAGCACGACGCCATGCACCAGGCTGCCGGCCAGGATACCGATCAGGATTTCCTGCACCCGCAGCGACGCGACCGTGAAGATGGTCTGGGGCGAATCGACATCGGGAAACACGATCAGGCAGGCGGTATAGCCCGCCAGCACGAACATATAGGATCGCGGCGTCCGCTCCAGCAGCGACACGAACACGCACAGCCCCAGCCAGCAGGCCATGGCCAGGCTCAGCAGTTCGGGCGCATTGACCAGCGGCGGCACGATCGCGACCGCGAACATCGCGCCGACCAGCGTGCCGATGACGCGGAACAGCGCCTTGGAAAGCACCGCGCCCGCCAGCGGCTGCGCGACGATATAGGATGTCAGGAACGCCCAATAGGGCCGCTCCAGCCCGATGCTGAACGCCACGAACAGCGCCAGCATCGCGGCCATCAGGCATTTGACGGAAAACAGGGCGGGCGTGATCCCGTAGCGGTCCTTCATGGCCGACCCTGTCGATCCGCGATCCGCCGGCCCAGCATGTCGAGCAGCTTGAGGGTGATATCCACTGCCCCTTCGGGAATATCGACCAGCAGGTCGCTGCGCAGCGCGTCCAGCCGCTCCTCGATCCGCCCGACCAGTTCCTGTCCCGCCGGCGTCAGCACGATACAGGCCGACCGCGCGTCGAGCGGATTGGGTTGCCGCTCGATCAGGCCGATCGTCTCCAGCTGCGTCACCGTGCGGAACAGCGACGGCTTGGTGATCTCCAGATGTTCGGCCAGGTCGGTCTGCCGCACGTGCGGCCCCAGCCGATCGACATAGATCAGGCACCAGGCCGCCGAATTGGACACGCCGAACTCCGCCACCGCGCGATCGGCCAGCCGCCGCCACGCATGCGAGACGAGGGACATCTTGTGCGCCAGCGCGCGCCGCGAATCGGTATTGGGCATTTTTGTTAGATAGCTAACTAATTTTCAGGCGCAACCCCGTTTACCACGCATATCATGATGAACTTCGTATCAACGCACTGCGCAGGCAGTGGCAAACGACCTCATCCCTCTGGTTGATGAGCTCATGCCGAAACGTCACGATCCCCGCATCCGGCCGCGACCGGCTCGCCCGCAACTCCACCACCTCGCTCGCCGCCCGCATCGTGTCGCCAAGGAACACGGGCTTTGGCATCATCAACTTGTCATAGCCCAGATTGGCCACCAGCACCCCCAGCGTCGTATCGCTGACGCTCAGCCCGATCATCAGCGCAAACGTGAAAGTGCCGTTGACCAGTATCTGCCCGAATTCCGACGCCTTGGCCGCCTCCACGTCGATATGCAGCGGCTGCGGATTATGCGTCATCACCGAAAACAGCAGATTGTCCGTCTCCGTCACGGTCCGCCGCACCTCATGCTCGATCCGCTCGCCCACCGTCCACTGGTCGAAGAATTTGCCCGCCATCAGCTCTCTTCCGCCTTCTCGATCCTCACCAGCAACGCCCCCTCGCTCACCTGCCCGCCCTCGCCGGCGTTCAACTCCGCGATCACGCCATCGAACGGCGCCACCAGACTATGCTCCATCTTCATCGCCTCCAGCGTCAGCAGCTTCTGCCCCTTCGCCACGCTATCCCCCGCCGCCACCGCCACCGCAATGATCCGCCCCGGCATCGGCGACAGGATCGCGCCGTCGGAAGCATCCGCGCTACCTGCGCCGCCGGCGCGCCATGGGGTGAGTTCCCAAGTCTGACCTTGTTCGCTGAAGAGCACAGCTGGCTCATTCGTCATTCTTACATGGACATAATCGGCACTGACCATTTCAGCTTCGCTGACTTCAAGCTCAACCTCCGTGGCCACCCCATCTACGGAAAACCAGGCAGATTGCTTCCGTTCGGCATTCAGACGAAAGCCAGGTTGCCGCTGCTCAACAAGAAGCTCGGACGCCGCGAAACTGAGCGCGGTTCGCGAAGGAATGGGTGCGGCAGCCAAATCGTCCCCCGTTCGGCCAATCAACCCAGTGTCGATGTTTCCCGACGCGAAATCGGGATGCTCCAGCGCCTTGCTCAGGAAAGACGCATTGGTTCGAACCGGCCATACGCAAGTCTGCATCATCAGCTTGCGGAGCTGCTGACGCGTGGCGTCGCGATCGCTTTCGTGGGCAATAATCTTGGCGATCATGGGGTCGTAGAAAGGTGAGACCTCTGCGCCCTCATAGACACCTGTGTCGATACGGCCGTGACTATAGCCCAGATCCGCAAGTTCAAATAGCTCCAGCCGCCCGATGCTCGGTAAAAACCCCTTCGCCGGGTCCTCCGCATACAGCCGCGCCTCCATCGCCCAGCCATTGATCGACAGTTCCTCCTGCCGCTTCGGCAACGGCTCTCCGCTCGCCACGCGCAGCTGCCATTCGACCAGATCCTGCCCGGTAATCTCCTCCGTCACCGGATGTTCGACCTGCAACCGCGTGTTCATTTCCATGAACCAGATGCGGTCGGCGCGCAGCCCTTGCGAGGCGTCGGCAATGAACTCGATCGTCCCCGCGCCGACATAGTCGACCGCCTTCGCCGCATTGACCGCCGCCTGACACACGGCGGCGCGGGTCGCCTCGTCCATGCCCGGCGCGGGCGCTTCCTCGATCACCTTCTGGTGCCGACGCTGGAGCGAGCAGTCGCGTTCGAACAGATGGACGACATTGCCGTGGGAATCGCCAAACACCTGCACCTCGATATGGCGCGGGTTCGTCACCCATTTTTCCAGCAGCACGACATCATTGCCGAAGCTCGACGCCGCCTCGCGCTGGCAGGAAAGCAGCGCATCGGCGAAGTCCGCCGCCACCTCCACCTTGCGCATGCCCTTGCCGCCCCCGCCCGCCACCGCCTTGATGAGCACGGGATAGCCGATCGCCTCGGCCTCCGCCGCGAGCCGCTCGGGCGACTGGTCCTCGCCCAGATAGCCCGGCGTGGTCGGCACGCCCGCCTGCGCCATCAGCGCCTTGGCTGCGTCCTTCAGCCCCATGGCGGTGATGCTCGACGGCTTCGGCCCGACCCAGATCAGCCCCGCGTCGATCACCGCTTGCGCGAATTCGGCATTCTCCGACAGGAATCCATAGCCCGGATGGATCGCCTCCGCGCCAGTCGCCTGCGCCGCCGCAATGATCCGTTCCCCGACCAGATAGCTCTCCCGTACCGGCGACCCGCCGATATGCACCGCTTCGTCAGCGGACCGGACATGCAGCGCCTGCGCATCCGCGTCCGAATAGACCGCAACAGTGCGAATGCCCATGCGCCGCGCGGTGCGGATAATACGGCACGCAATCTCGCCACGATTGGCGATGAGGAGGGACTGGATCATGTTTCGCTCCCAAACAGGCGCTCGTTCTGGTGAGGCATTTCCCGATGACCCTCCCTCACATCCGGAACACGCCAAAGCTGGCGCGCTCCCCCACCGGCGCGTTCAGCGTCGCCGCAAAGGCCAGCCCCAGCACGTCGCGCGTCTGCGCCGGATCGATGACGCCATCGTCCCACAGCTGCGCCGTCGCATAATAGGGATTGCCCTCATCCTCATATTTCTGCCGCACCGGCGCCTTGAAGGCTTCGGCCTCCTGCGCCGTCCAGCTCGCCGCGTCGCGATGCACCGTCGCCAGCACGGAGGCCGCCTGCTCGCCCCCCATCACCGAAATGCGGCTGTTGGGCCAGGTGAACAGGAAACGCGGCCCATAAGCGCGCCCGCACATCCCGTAATTGCCCGCGCCAAAACTGCCGCCGATCAGCAGGGTGATCTTGGGGACCTGCGCCGTCGCCACCGCCGTCACCAGCTTCGCGCCATTCTTGGCGATCCCCTCCGCCTCATATTTGCCGCCGACCATGAAGCCGGAGATGTTCTGGAGGAACAGCAGCGGAATCCGCCGCTGGCACGCCAGTTCGATGAAATGCGCGCCCTTGACCGCGCTTTCGCTGAACAGCACGCCATTGTTCGCCAATATCGCCACCGGCATGCCCCAGATATGGGCGAAACCGCACACCAGTGTCGTGCCGTACAGCGCCTTGAACTCGTGAAATTCGCTGCCATCCACGATGCGTGCAATGACTTCGCGCACGTCATAGGGCGCGCGCACATCCTGCGGAATGACGCCGTACAGTTCTTCGGGGTTGAACTTCGGTGGACGCGGTTCGCGCAGATTGAGGTCGGGCTTCCGGTCCGGTTGGAGCGTCGAAACGATGTCCCGCACGATCGTCAGCGCATGCTCGTCATTTTCCGCGACATGATCGACCACGCCGGATTTGCGGCCATGCAGGTCGCCGCCGCCCAGATCCTCCGCGCTGATGACCTCGCCCGTCGCCGCCTGCACCAGCGGCGGGCCGGCGAGAAAGATCGTGCCCTGGTTGCGCACGATCACCGTCTCGTCCGACATCGCCGGCACATAGGCGCCGCCCGCCGTACAGCTGCCCATCACGCAGGCGATCTGCGGAATGCCGCGCGCCGACATCTGCGCCTGATTGTAGAAGATCCGGCCGAAATGCTCGCGGTCTGGAAAAACCTCCGCCTGATTGGGCAGGTTCGCGCCGCCCGAATCCACCAGATAGATGCAGGGCAAAGCGTTCTCCAGCGCGATCTCCTGCGCGCGCAGATGCTTCTTCACCGTCATCGGGAAATAGGTGCCGCCCTTGACCGTGGCGTCGTTGCACCCGATCATCACCTGCCGCCCCGACACCCGGCCAATCCCGGCGATGATCCCCGCGCCCGGCACTTCGTCGCCGTACAGACCGCCCGCGGTCAACTGCCCGATCTCCAGAAAGGGCGATCCCGGATCGAGCAACTGCTCCACCCGATCCCGCGGCAACAGCTTGCCCCGCGCCACATGTTTCGCGCGCGCGCTCTCCGATCCGCCCAGCGCCGCGACGGCGGCTTTCTCGCGCAACTCCGCCGCCAGCGCACGATTATGCGCGGCATTGGCGCGGAAGGCTTCGCTGTCGGGCGACAGCTTCGTGTCCAGAACCGGCGCGCTCATGCCCCGATCAGCTCCCGGCCGATCAGCATCCGCCTGATCTCGTTCGTGCCAGCGCCGATGTCCAGCAGCTTGGCGTCCCGCATATAACGCTCCACCGGCCAGTCCTTGGTGTATCCCGCCCCGCCCAGCGCCTGCACCGCCTCCAGCGCGACCTGCATTGCATTCTCGCTCGCCAGCAGGATCGCCCCCGCCGCGTCAAAGCGGGTCGTCTTCCCCGCATCGCACGCCCGCGCCACGGCATAGACATAGGCGCGCGCCGAATTGAGCGCGACATACATGTCGGCGACCTTCGCCTGCATCAGCTGGAACGCACCGATCGGCTTGCCGAACTGTTTGCGCTCGCGAACATAGGGGATCACCGTGTCGAGGCAGGCCTGCATGATACCCAGCTGGATACCTGACAACACCGTGCGTTCGTAATCGAGGCCGCTCATCAGCACGCCGACGCCGCCGTTCAGCGGCCCCATGACATTCTCCTGCGGCACTTCGCAGTCCTCGAACACCAGTTCGGCGGTGGGCGATCCGCGCATGCCCATCTTCGCTATCTTCTGGCCGATCGAAAAGCCCTTCATGTCCTTCTCGATCAGGAAGGTGCTGATCCCTTTCGATCCCTCTCCCGTCTTGGCGTAGACGACAAGAGTGTCGGCATAGGCCGCATTGGTGATCCAGAATTTCGTGCCGTTCAGCACATAGCGGTCGCCCTTCTTCTCGGCCTTCAGCTTCATGCCGACGACATCCGATCCGGCCCCGGCCTCCGACATCGCGAGCGACCCGACATGCTCGCCGGAAATCAGTTTCGGCAGATAGCGCGCCCTCTGCTCGGCATTGCCCCAGCGACTGATCTGGTTGACGCAGAGATTGGAGTGCGCGCCATAGCTGAGGCCGATCGAGGCGGAGGCGCGGGCGACCTCCTCCTGCGCGACGACATGCTCC
This sequence comes from Sphingobium sp., assembly GCA_044237945.1. GTDB lineage: Bacteria > Pseudomonadota > Alphaproteobacteria > Sphingomonadales > Sphingomonadaceae > Sphingobium. The sequence goes on from JBIIEH010000002.1 coordinate 75,322, forward strand.
AGATAGCCCAGGCCCAAGCCGCCATCCGCTTCCGGCACGGTGACGCCATGCAGACCCAGCGCGCCCATTTCGGGCCACAGGTCGCGCGGGAACCAGTCCTTCTCGTCGATTTCCGCCGCCAGCGGCGCAATGCGATCAGCGGAGAAGCGCGCCGCGCTGTCGCGGATCATGTCGGCATTGTCGCCGAGCGCGAAGTCGAAATCGGGCGTCACGGGCCTCTCCCTCATCATCTGTCGGGCGTCTATACCACCCTACGACCGGGCCGAAAAATTGATCCGGCCGCATGCATGGAATAGATGGCGTCTATGATAGAGCGCTATCTGATCCATTATTTCCTAGCCGTGGTCGATCAGGGCACTTTCTCGAAGGCGGCGCAGCGCTGTGGCGTGTCGCAACCGACCCTGTCGGTGGGCATCGCCAAGCTGGAGGGGCATGTCGGCCATGTGCTGTTCCATCGCACCAACCGCCGGGTTGAGTTGACCGCAGCGGGCGTTCGCTTTGCAAGCCATGCGCGCCGGATCGAGGCGGAGTTCGCCCGCGCGCAGGCGGCCATGGCGGAGAGCGACCGCAGCCGGCTGATCCGCCTCGGCGTCATATCCAGCCTGCCCTCCGCCTGGCTGGAGGCGGCGGCGCGGCAGGCGTGCGAAAGTCCGGGCGAGCGGCTGGAGATCGTCGAGGGGCGCATGCGCGACCTGCTGCCCCGGCTGGAGCGCGGCCGCATCGACGCGATCATCGGCGTCCTCGGCAATGATCCGCGCGAGCGCGAAACGCTGTTCGAGGAAGGCTATGCGCTCGCCATGGCGGCCGACCATGTACTGGCCGGGCGGGCCGCGCTCGAACCCGAGCAGGTGGCGAGCGCGCACATGATCGTTCGGCGCAACTGCGAGGCGCTGCCGGCGGTGAGCCGCTTCTTCACGCAGCATGGCGTGCGGCCATTCTTTTCCGCGCGGACGGTCAATGACGATCGGGCGGTCGGTTTCGTGCGGGCGGGGCTGGGCATTACGGTCATGCCGCAATGCTTCGCGCAGGACGGCATCGCGATGCCCTTGCTGTCCGGCTTCGATCAACGACGGCGCATCAGCCTGCTGGCCGATCCCGCGACCGCCGGCCGGGTGGAGGGCAGCCCGGCGATCGCGGGCTTCTGCGCTTCGATCAGGCGGAGCGCCGGCGTCTCACAGCGCATGCAGCCGGCATAGGAGCAGCGCCGTCAGCGCCGCCCGCTCGGCCAGGCTGTCGGCGATCAGATATTCGTCCGACGAATGGATCGCGCCGCCGCGCACGCCCATCGTGTCAACCACGGGCACGCCGCAGGCCGCGATATTATTGCCGTCGCACACGCCGCCGGTCGCCTTCCAGCCGATATCCTGCCCCAGCATCCGGCCGCAGTCGCGCACCAGATGCAGCAGCCGCTCGGTCTGCGGATCGACCGGCTTGGGCGGACGGCCGAAACCGCCATGCACATGGATTGACACGTCATGCTCCGCCTCGACCGCGCGGACGATCGCGTCGAGCGCGGCCTTCGCGTCGGCCTGATCCGCCGGTGTCGCCGGGCGCATGTTGACCCGCAGCACGGCATGGTCGGGCACGACATTATTGGGGCCGCCGCCGTCGATCTTCGCCGGATTGACGGTCAGCCCCGGCCGCACCAGCGCCGCCAGCCGCAGCGCCATGTCGGCGGCCGCCAGCAGCGCATTACGCCCGTCCCGTGGATTGCGCCCCGCATGTGCGCTGCGGCCCGTCACGATCAGCGAGAAATTGCCGCTGCCCGGCCGCGCCCCCGCCAGCGTGCCATCGGGCAGGGCGGAGGGTTCATAGGTCAGCGCGGCGCGCTTGCCTTGCGCGGCGCGGGCGAGCAGGCTGGCGGAACCGGGCGATCCTACCTCCTCGTCGCTGTTGAGCACGACCTGATAGCCGATGCGGTCGCGATCGGGCGATCCCTCGAAGGCGTGGAGCGCCGCCAGCATCACCGCGATGCCGCCCTTCATGTCGGCGACGCCGGGACCGTTCAGCACCCCCGGCTCCAGCCAGCGGCAGGACTGAAACGCACTGCCCGCGTCGAACACCGTGTCCATATGCCCGGTGAATAGCAGTTGCAGCGGCGCGTCCGGCCGCACCGTCACCAGCAGATTCTGACCATGCGCGATATCCAGCACCCGGCCGTCCGGCGCCACCGCCGTCACCGGATCGGCATCAAGCAACGCCACCGTTCCCGGCAGGCTGGCGCAGGCGTCTGCGAGCAGGCCGGCCATCGATGCGAGGCCGGAGAGGTTGCGCGACCCGCTGTTGACCGGCGACCAGGCCAGCACCTGATCCAGCATCGGGGCCGCCGCCGCCCGCTCCAGCACCGCCCGGTCGGCGGCGGAGATGGCGTCAAGCTCGGGCGGCGTCTCGCTCATGATCGCGTCTTTCAACTGAGGCCGGGGATCGGCAGCGCCTCGACGCTCGCCGCCTCGAAACTGGCGGCCGGAAAGGCGCAGTAGTCTGCGGCATAATAAGCGCTTGGCCGGTGATTGCCTGATTCGCCGAGGCCGCCAAAGGGCATGGCCGACGCTGCGCCGGTGGTCGGCCGGTTCCAGTTGACCACGCCCGCGCGGATTTCCGCCGCGAACCGATCCCACAGCGCTGCATCCTGCGACACCAGGCCAGCGGACAGGCCGAATGCGGTGGCGTTGGCCGCCTGCATCGCCGCATCGAAATCGGCAACGCGCACGACCTGAAGCACCGGCGCAAAAATTTCGGAGTCCGGAACCTCCACGCCGGTCACGTCCAGGATTGTGGCGGTCATGAACGCATCGCTGCGATTGTCCAGCCGGCGAGAGGGCAGGATCGTCCGCGCCCCCGCCTGCTCCAGCGCCGCAATAGCCTGCCGCGCAGTGTCGGCGGCGCGGACGGAAATCAGCGGCCCCATGAACGCCTCGCCCGCATCATCCCATGCGCCGACCGGCAGCGCGGCGGCCTGCGCCTCCACTGCCGCCAGAATCGCGTCGCCCGCCGCGCCGTCGGGCAGGATCAGCCGCCGCGCGCAGGAACAGCGCTGGCCGGTGGTGGTGAAGGCGCTGTGCGTGATGATGGAGGCGACCGCCTGCGGGTCGCCGTCCCAGGCGATCAGTGGATTGTTGCCGCCCAACTCCAGCGCCAGAATGACGTCCGGCCGATCGACAAAGGCGCGGCGGAACACACGCCCCGCCTGCGCCGATCCGGTGAACAGCAGCCCGTCGATCTTCGACGCCAGCAGCGCCGCGCCGGTCTCCTTGCCCCCCTGCACGATTTGCAGCACGGTGGGCGGCAGGCCCGCGGCGGTCCACGCGCGCGCCATCGCCTCGCCGGTCGCGGGCGTCTCTTCGGACGGCTTGAAGATCACGACATTGCCGGCCAGCAGCGCCGGCACGATATGGCCATTGGGTAGATGGCCGGGGAAATTATACGGCCCCAGCACCGCCATCAGCCCATGCGGTCGATGCCGCAGCACCGACTTGCCGAAAGGCATCACGGTTTCGCACGTGCCGGCGCGCTCGGCCTGCGCGGCGATGGAGATCTCGACCTTGCCGATCATCGCCGCGACTTCGCCCCGGCTGTCCCACAACAGCTTGCCGGTTTCGCGCGAAATCAGCGTCGCCAGTTCCTCGGTCCGCTCCTTCAGGATCGCGGCATAGCGGCGGGCGATGGCGATCCGTTCTTCCAGCGGCGTCTTCGCCCAGCCGGCAAAGGCCGCATGCGCCCGCGCGACGGCGGCCTCGCACGCGGCGGCGTCATCCTCTGCGCCTTCCCAGACGAGGGCGCCGCTGGCGGGATCGATCGAACGCAGGGTCATGTCAGCCACTCACTCGCATAAAAACATCATCGGCGGCGCCCATCGATGCGGCGCGCCCCGACGCGAGGTCGCCATATAGGCATGGCCAGCGCCGCCCGGAAGCCCCGCCTCTCACTTGCGCGGCGCGAGACCCCTGGTCAGCGTTTCGACCATCGCCTGCGATATCTGCTCGGCAGACAGCGGCCCGTCCGGCGCATGCCAGCGCGCCGGCCAGTTGAGTGCGCCGGCCAGCGTGAACGCCGCCAGCTTGACGTCGACTACCTCGATCGACCCGTCGTCCACCGCATCCTGCACCATGTGCCGCAGGGCGGTGTCGATCTGCCGCTTGAACGAACGGAAGCGCACCAGTCCTTCGGGCGAGAGAAGCTCCTCGCCGGTGCGGATCACGCATCGGCCGAAATCGCCCATGTTGATCTCCGCATAGCGGCGCAGGAAGCGCGTCAACTGCGCACGCCCGTCGCCGCCTTCGGCCCGGGCCTCCGCCGCCGCCTGCAACAACTGCTCCAGCCCGATATTCACACATTCCAGCAGCACCTGCTCTTTGTTGGGCAGATAATGATAGATGGTGCGCTTCGATATCCCCAGGCTGGCCGCGACATCGTCCAGCGAGGTTGCGTGAAACCCCCTGTCGTTGAACATCCGCACCGCCGCCCGCAGCACGGCGTCGCGCTTGGCGGCGCGCTCCGCTTCCTTCTGTGCAGCAGTGCGGAAGGGCGAAACGGTGGTCATTCGGGGTCCTTGTCAGTGCGTCCCCCCTGTTGACAGGAAACGCGGCAAGGTGCAATACACTCACGAGTGTAATATAAACGAGCTGGTTTATGATTCTCAACGAGACCCAGTCCGCCATCCGCGATGCCGTCCGCGACTTCGCACAGGGAGAGATCAGGCCGAACAGCGCCGGCTATGAAGCGGCGAAGGGCTATCCCCCTGCGCTGTTCGAGCAATTGGCTTCGCTGGGCCTGATGGGCATGACGGTTTCGGAAGAGCTGGGCGGCGCGGGCGCGGACTATGTCGCCTATGCGCTGTCGCTGATGGAGATCGCGGCGGCGGACGGCGCGCTGTCCACCATCGTCAGCATCCAGAACAGCCTGATCCTCTCGGCCTTGATCAAGGACGGCTCGGCGCAGCAGCAGGCGCGCTTCCTGCCGGACCTGATCGCGGGGAAGATGATCGGCGCCTTCGCCCTGACGGAGGCGGATGCCGGGTCGGACGCTTCGGCGGTGCGCAGTCGCGCGACCCGGGTAGAGGGCGGCTGGCGGCTGAACGGCGCCAAGCAGTTCATCACCTCGGGCACGATCGCGGGTCTGGCGATCGTCATCGCCGTGACCGACCCGGAAGCGGGGAAGAGGGGGCTGACCGCCTTCCTCGTGCCGACCGACCGGCCCGGCTATGGCGTCGACAAGGTCGAGCACAAGATGGGGCAGGCGGCGTCCGATACCTGCGCGCTGCGGTTCGAGGACCTGTTCCTGGAGGATGCGCTGGTCCTGGGCGAGCCGGGCCAGGGCTATCGCATCGCGCTCTCCAATCTGGAGACCGGCCGCATCGGCATCGCCGCGCAATGCGTCGGCATGGCGCAGGCCGCGCTGGAGATCGCGGTCGGCTATGCCAGGGATCGCAAGAGCTTCGGCCAGCCGATCATGCAGCATCAGGCGGTGGGCTTTCGCCTCGCCGACCTCGCCACCCGGCTGGAGGCCGCGCGGCAACTGGTGCTGTCGGCCGCTGCGCTCAAGGATGCCGGTGAACCGGCGCTGACCCAGGCGTCGATGGCCAAGCTCTTCGCGTCCGAAACCGCCGAGGCGGTGGTGTCCGGCGCGATCCAGACACTGGGCGGCTATGGCTATCTTGAAGAATTCGGCGTCGCCAAGATCTATCGCGATGTGCGGGTGTGCCAGATCTACGAGGGCACATCCGACATCCAGCGCATGGTCATCGCGCGCGCGCTTTGAGGAGAGGAACAATGCAGGACGATCCCGTAGTCATTGCCGGCTATGCCCGCACGCCGATGGGCGGCTTTCAGGGTGTCTTGTCGGCGGTCAAGGCCACCGATCTGGGTGCCGCGGCCGTGAAGGCAGCGGTGGAGCGCGCCGGCGTATCCCCGGACGCGATCGACCGCATCTATATGGGCTGCGTCCTGCCGGCCGGGCTGGGCCAGGCCCCGGCACGCCAGGCGGCGCTGGGCGCGGGGCTGGCGCGTTCGGTGGAAGCGACCACGGTCAACAAGATGTGCGGATCGGGCATGCAGGCCGCGATCATGGCGACCGAGGCGCTGGCGGCCGGCACGGCGGACGTCATCATCGCCGGCGGCATGGAGAGCATGACCAATGCGCCCTATATGCTGCCCAAGCATCGCTCGGGCGCGCGCATCGGCCATGACCGCATCATCGATCACATGATGATGGACGGGCTGGAGGACGCCTATGAGCCGGGCAAGGCGATGGGGGTCTTCGCCGAGCAGGCGGTGCGCGACTATCAGTTCACCCGCGCCGAGCAGGATGATTACGCCATCCGATCGCTGAGCCGCGCCAATGACGCGATCGGATCGGGCGCTTTCGCGCGGGAGATCACGCCGGTGACCGTCTCCGGTCGCGGCGGGGACGTGGTGGTCGACACCGACGAACAGCCGGGCAAGGCGCGGCCGGACAAGATTCCCGGCCTCAAGCCCGCCTTCCTCAAGGACGGCACGATCACTGCCGCCAACGCCTCGTCCATTTCCGACGGCGCAGCCGCGCTGGTGATGACCCGGCGGAGCGTGGCGGAGAAGCTCGGCATGCCGATCGTCGCGACAGTGGTCGCCACCGCCGCTCATGCGCATGAACCCGCGCAGTTCACCACCGCGCCGGTCCCCGCCATGCGCAAGGCGCTGGACAAGGCCGGCTGGTCGGTTGGCGATGTCGACCTGTTCGAGGTGAACGAAGCCTTCGCCGTGGTCGCGATGATCGCGGCGCGCGATCTCGACATCCCGGCGGACAAGCTCAACGTTAATGGCGGCGCGACCGCGCTCGGCCATCCCATCGGCGCGTCGGGCGCGCGCATCCTCGCCACGCTGATCGCGGCGCTCCAGAACCGGGGCCTCAAGCGCGGCGTCGCCAGTCTCTGCATCGGCGGCGGCGAAGCGACCGCCATGGCCATCGAACTCAACTGAACCGAAAGAAGGGCTTTCCATGGATATCAACGGAGTTGCCGCGATCGTCACCGGCGGTGCGTCGGGCCTGGGCGGCGCGACCGCCGCGCGCCTCGCAAAGGCGGGCGCGAAGGTCACGATCTTCGACCTGAACGCCGAACTGGGCAAGGCGCATGCAGAGGCGATCGGCGGTCATTTCATCGCGGTCAACGTGACCGACGAGGATGCGGTACAGGCCGCGATTGAGGAAGCGGAAGCCCTGAACGGCAAGGCGCGCATCCTGGTCAACTGCGCCGGCATCGGCCCGCCGGCCAAGGTGATCGGCCGCGACGGCAAGGCGATCCCGCTCGCCGACTTCTCGAAGATCGTCACGATCAACCTGATCGGCAGCTTCAATGTCCTCTCCAAATTCGCGGCGCGCATCCATGATGCCGACACCGTCGGCGCGGAAGAACGCGGCGTCATCATCAACACCGCGTCGGTCGCTGCATTCGAAGGGCAGATCGGCCAGGCCGCCTATGCCGCGTCGAAGGGCGGCGTGGTCGGCATGGCGCTGCCGATCGCGCGCGAATTTGCCCGCTACGGCATCCGCGTGAACACCATCGCGCCGGGCCTGTTCCTGACGCCGCTGCTCGCCAGCCTGCCGCAGGATGCGCAGGATTCGCTCGGCAAGCAGGTGCCTTTCCCCAGCCGTCTGGGCCAGCCGGACGAATATGCGCAGATGGCCGAAGCGATCATCGCCAATCCGATGCTGAACGGCGAGGTCATCCGTCTGGACGGCGCGATTCGGATGGCTCCCCGGTGAGTGCAACCGGACAGGACGCCAATGCCGGCACCACGGCGGTGCGCGAGGCCTATCGTTTCGACGAGGCGGCGCTCGCCCGCTGGATGGAGGCGCATGTCGACGGATACGCCGGCCCGCTCTCCGTCGAGCAGTTCAAGGGCGGCCAGTCCAACCCGACCTACAAGCTGGTGACGCCGGGGCGCAGCTACGTGCTGCGCCGCAAGCCGCCGGGCGCGACGCTGAAGGGCGCACATGCCGTGGACCGCGAGGCGCGGGTGCTGAGCGCGTTGGGCGGCGCGGGCTTCCCGGTCGCCCATGTCTTCGGCCTCTGCACCGATGAAAGCGTCATCGGCAGCATGTTCTACGTCATGGACATGGTGGAAGGGCGCATCATCTGGGACGCGACGTTCCCAGATGTCTCACGGGAGCAGCGCCCGGCCTATTTTGACGCCATGAACGCCACGATCGCGCAGCTGCACGGCATCGATTATGCCGCGATCGGCCTTGAGGATTATGGCAAGCCCGGCAATTATTTCGCCCGCCAGATCGGCCGCTGGTCGAAGCAATATCTGGAAGACACCGACGCGGGCCGCGACGCGGACATGGACGCGCTGATCGCCTGGCTGCCGGACAATATCCCGGCCGGCGAGGAAAGCAGCATCGTCCATGGCGATTTCCGCTGCGACAACATGATCTTCCACCCGACCGAGCCGCGCGTGCTGGCGGTGCTGGACTGGGAACTCTCGACGCTGGGCCATCCGCTGGCCGACTTCGCCTATCATGCGATGATGTACCAGATGCCGCCCGACATCGTCGCGGGCCTGGGCGGCGCGGATATCGCTGCGCTCGATATCCCGTCGGAAGCCGACTATGTCGCCGCCTATTGCGCGCGCACCGGGCGGACGAGCATCGCCAACTGGGACTTCTATGTCGCGTTCAACTTCTTCCGGCTGGCGGCGATCTTCCACGGCATCAAGGGGCGGGTGATCCGGGGTACCGCCGCCAACGCCCATGCGAGGGAACGGGCTGCGGCCCTGCCGCGCCTGTCTGCGCTCGCGCGCCAGTCCATGGAGAAGTGCCGATGAGCGACCCCCTCTTTCTTTCCGGGCCTGTCCTGTTCGATGTGGTCGATGGCGTCGCCCGCATCACCCTCAACCGGCCGGAAGCGGGCAATGCTGTCGATCTGGCCATGGCGCGGGCGCTGCTGGCGATATCGATCCGCTGCCAGGCCGACGCGACGATCCGCTGTGTCGTCCTGACCGGCGCAGGCCGACTGTTCTGTGCGGGCGGCGATGTCGGCGCGTTCCGCACGGCGGGCGACGGTGCCGGCGATCTGCTGAGCGAACTGGCCGGCACGCTGCACATGGCGATGGCGCGGTTCGCGCGCATGCCAAAGCCGCTGCTGGTGCTGGTCAACGGCCCGGCGGCCGGCGCGGGCCTCAGCATGGCGATCTGCGGCGATGTGGTGCTGGCCGGGCGGTCGGCGCATTTCACGGCCGCCTATGGCGCGATCGGCCTGACGCCCGATGGCGGCATGAGCTGGCTGCTGCCGCGCCTCGTCGGCCTGCGCAAGGCACAGGAGATCATCCTCACCAACCGCCGCATCAAGAGCGACGAGGCCGAGGCGATCGGCATGGTCACCCGCACGGTCGACGACGAGGCGCTGGCCGCCGAAGGCGACAAGGTCGCCGCGCAACTGGCCAATGCAGCGGTCGGCGCGATCGGCGCGGCCCGGGCGCTGCTGCGCGAGAGCCTGGAAAGCAGCCTGGAGACCCAGCTAGAGCGCGAGGCGGAATCGATCGCCCGCGCCGGCGCGCTGCCCGAATGCCGCGAGGGGCTGGCCGCCTATTTCGCGAAACGCGCCCCCGATTTCAAAGGAGTATAAGATGGCTGAAGCCTATATCGTCGAAGCGCTGCGGACCCCCGGCGGCAAGCGCAAGGGCGCCTTGTCCGGCGTGCATCCGGCCGATCTCGGCGCAGTGGTGATCGACGCGCTGGTCGACCGCAGCGGGGTCGATCCTGCCGCGATCGAGGACGTGATCCTGGGCTGCGTCACGCAGGGCGGCGAGCAGAGCTTCGCCTTCGGCCGCAATGTCGTGCTGGCGTCGAAGCTGCCGGTCAGCGTGCCGGCCGTCACCATCGATCGGCAGTGTGGCTCCAGCCAGCAGGCGTTGCAGTTCGCGGCGCAGGCGGTGCTCTCTGGCACGCAGGACCTCGTGATCGCGGCGGGCGTCGAAAGCATGACCCGCGTGCCGATGGGCAGCAACTTCACTTTGCACGCGCAGGCCGGCCTGGGCGACGGCCCCTGGCCCGCAAGCATTCAGAAGCGCTTCGGCGTCAAGGAGTTCAGCCAGTTCCACGGCGCGCAGGCCATTGCCGACAAATATGGCTTCACCCGTGAGGACATGGATGCCTATGCGGTGAAGAGCCATCAGAAGGCGGCGGCGGCGATCGCGTCCGGCGCGTTCGATCGGGAGATCGTCGCGGTCGAGACGCTCGAAGGCCGCTTCGCCCAGGACGAGGGCGTGCGCCCCGACAGCAATATGGAGGCGCTGGCCGGCCTCAAGACGCTGACCGAAGGCGGCACGATCACGGCGGGCAATGCCAGCCAGATGACGGACGGCGCATCGGGCGTGCTGGTCGCCAGCGAAGCGGCGGTCAAGCGCTTTGGCTTGAAGCCGCTCGCCCGCGTCCACAGCCTGACGGTGACGGCCGGCGACCCGGTGATCATGCTGGAGGAGCCGATCCCTGCCACCCGCCGCGCGCTGGAGCGGGCGGGCATGGCGCTGGGCGATATCGACCTGTTCGAAGTGAACGAGGCGTTCGCGTCGATTCCCATGGCCTGGCTCAAGGCGTTGGGCGCGGACCCGGACACGCTCAACATCTCGGGCGGCGCGATCGCGCTCGGCCATCCGCTGGGCGCCAGTGGCACGAAGCTGATGGCGACCCTGGTCCACGGCCTGCGCCGCACCGGCAAGCGCTATGGCCTCCAGACCATGTGCGAAGGCGGCGGCATCGCCAATGTGACGATTGTCGAGGCGCTGTAGCCGCAGGGAAGACGGCGCGCGCGATCTGCGGTATCGCGCGCGCAACGAAAACGGAGGGACTGGAATGGCATTGAAGACCCGCTTCACGGAACTGCTCGGCATCGAGCATCCGATCGTGCAGGGCGGCATGATGTGGGTCGGCCGCGCCGAGCTGGCGGCGGCGGTCTCCAATGCCGGCGGCCTTGGCATATTGACCGCGCTGACGCAGCCGACGCCGGATGATCTGCGGCGGGAGATCGAGCGCTGCCGCACGATGACCGACAAGCCCTTCGGCGTGAACCTCACCATCCTGCCCTCGGTCAGCCCGCCGCCTTATGCCGAATATCGCCGCGCGATCATCGACAGCGGCATCAAGGTCGTCGAAACCGCCGGCCACAAGCCGCAGGAACATGTCGAGGATTTCAAGGCGCACGGCATCACCGTGCTGCACAAATGCACCGCCGTCCGCCATGCCCTGTCGGCCGAGCGGATGGGCGTGGACGTGATCTCGATCGACGGATTCGAATGCGCGGGCCATCCGGGCGAGGACGATATTCCCGGCCTCATCCTGATCCCGGCGGCGGCCGACAAGGTGAAGATCCCGATGATCGCGAGCGGAGGCTTCGGCGACGGCCGGGGCCTCGCCGCCGCGCTGGCGCTGGGCGCGGAGGGGATCAACATGGGCACGCGCTTCTGCGCCACGGTGGAAGCGCCGATCCACGACAATGTGAAGCGCTTCATCGTCGACAATGACGAGCGCGGCACCAACCTCATCTTCCGCAAGTTCCACAATACCGGCCGCGTCGCGAAGAACAGCGTGTCCGACCAGGTGGTGGAGATCAGCGCGCGCGAAGGCGCGGTGTTCGAGGATATCCGCCCGCTGGTCGGCGGGGCGCTGGGGCGCAAGGCGCTGGAGACGGGCGATCTGGATGCGGGCCTGGTCTGGGCGGGCCAAGTGCAGGGCCTGATCCGCGACATCCCGACCTGCGACCAGCTGCTGCGCCGCATAGTGGGCGAGGCGGAGGCGATCATCGCCGGTCGTCTGGCAGGGATGCTGGCGGCCTAGCGCTTCACGAAGCTGTCCGCGCCGTCCAGATGGCTCTGCCCGCCCAGCAGGCGGGTAAAGTCCGGCAGGCCGGTATGGCCCGCGCCGCCGCCGTCCACGACCAGATCATGGCCGTTCACATAGCTGGCGTCGTCCGACGCCAGAAAGGCGATGGCGGACGCGATCTCGGCGGGCGCGGCGGGCCTCTGTAGCGGCAGCATCCATGCCGCCATCACCGCTGCATGGCCGGTGAGGCCGGTCGCCAGCGGGGTCGCGGTCAGTCCAGGGCTGACCGAATTGGCCCGCACATGCGGCGCATGGTCCAGCGCCATCGCGCGCGTCAGGTTGATGACCGCCGCCTTCGCCGCATTATAGGCGGCAAAGCCGAAATCGCCGCCCGATCCTGACACCGACGCCACATTGACGATGCAGCCGCGCGTCGCGGTCAGATGGGGCAGGGCATGGCGACAGGCCCACATCACCGCCTCCAGATCGATCTTCATGACTTCGCGCCAGTGATCGAGCGTGATGTCGGCAATCGTGCCGAAGGAGCCGATGCCGGCATTGTTGACCAATATGTCGATGCCGCCCATCACCTGCGCGCCATGGGCTATGAGCGCCTCCACGGCGTCCAGGTCCATCATGTCGGTGGTCAGCACATGCAGTCGCTCGCTCGCGATTGATGCCTTGAGCGTCTCCAGCGCATCGGGCCGGATATCGGCCGCCAGCACCGTCGCGCCTTCATCCAGGAAGCGGCGCACCGTCGCCTCGCCGATACCCGAAGCGCCGCCGGTGACGATCGCGCGCCTGCCCTCCAGCCGCTGACAAATGGCCATGTCTCTCTCCCATAAAAAACGGGCCGCTCCCTTTGGAAGCGGCCCGTCGATGTCGTGCGTGATCAGAAATTATACTTGGCGGTGATGCCATAAGCGCGCGGCGGGGCGTGCAGCATGTAGTCATAGCCGAAGGCGTCGCGCAGATTGAGGCCGTACATGAACATCTTCTTGTTGGTGATGTTCGTCATCCACAGCCGCACCGCCAGCTTCTCGCTCTCCCAGCCCAGGGTCGCGTTCAGCCGGACATTGCTCGGCGCGTTCAGGTTGATGTTCCCCGCCTCGTTGTTGAACGGCGAGAAATACTGCTTGCTGGTATAGATGAGGTTCGGCGAGAAGATGATCTCGCCACTGCCGAGCGGCGTCACTGTCCAGTCCGCGCCGGCATTGATCGTCCATTTGGGCGCGTTGGGCAGGTTGTTGCCATCCAGGTTCGTGCCCGACAGCGTCAGCCGGTCATAGGTCGCGTCCAGATAGGTGACGGCGAAATTGGTCTTCAGCGTCGGAATGAAGCGCGTGTTGAACTCCAGCTCCACGCCCTTGATCGTCGATCCCGGCGCCGAGCGGATGAAGCCGGTGGTGCCGATGACCTCGTTCAACTGCTGGTTCTTGTACTTGGTCAGGAAGCCCGCGAGCGTCAGGTTGGCGCGATTGTCGAACAGGCGCGCCTTGGTGCCGATCTCATAGGCCTCCACCTTCTCCGGCGGCACGAAGTCGATCGGGTTTCCGGCATAGAACTGGCTGGAGAAGGACCCCGCGCGGTAACCGCGGCTGTAGTTGGCGTAGACCATTGTGCCGCTGTCGAACGTATAGTCCACGCCCACCTTGCCGGTCAGCCGCCCGCTCGAACGCGATTTGGCGGCTTCCGGCGTGATCACCCCGGTGGACGAGATCGTGCCGTGCGTGAAGGCGATCGACGCTGCATCGGGATCGGTCGGGTCGAAATCATAGGTGCCGAATGCGGGCGATGTCGTCGGATCGGCGAACTGCGTCAGGAAGGAATAGGCGTCATAATGCCGGCTCTTGTCCTTGGTGTAGCGCACGCCGACCGTGAAACCCAGATGATCGCCCAGTTTCTGGTTCAGCTGCGCGAAGGCGGCGTAGCTCTTCCGGGTCTGCTGATAGTGCTGGTAGAAATAGAGGATCTGCACCAGCCGGTACTTGTCGACATTGTCGATATGGTCCCAGCCATAATAGACGCCCGCCTGCAGGTTGGTGCCCGCATTGGCATAGGTCAGCTTCACCTCCTGGTTGAACTGCCTGTAGGTGTCGCCATAGTTGGTCTGGAGATGGCCGACGACCGGCGTGCCGGAGCCTTCCTGCGTGAACTCCTGCTTCGACCAGTCATAGGCGGTCAGCGTCTGCAGCGACAGCGTGTCGGTCAGTTCATAGTTGATGTTGAACTGCACGCCGGCATTCTTGACGTCGTTGAAGCCCAGGTCCGGCTGGTTCGTCTCGAAGAAGCTCAGATTATCCTGCGCCCGGTTGTAACCCGAATTGCCGTTGGTCAGGTGAAAGGCGGCCGCCTGCGTCGGCCGGCCGCGCGATCCGGTGAACTTCAGCATCATGTCCAGCCGCTCGGTCGGTCGGGCGCGGATGATCAGGCGTCCGGCGAGGGAGTCGCGGCTGTTGGCGTCGGGCTGGCCGGGGAAGATATTCTTCACGAACCCGTCCGCCTCGACATAATTGACCGATGCGCGGAAGCCCAGCATGTCGTCGATCAGCGTGCCTTCGATCGCGCCCTGGCCCTTCACCTCGTTGAAGCGGCCATAGCCCGCCTCGACATAGCCGCGCGTCCCCGGCTCCAGCGAGGGCTTCACGGAAATGAAGTTGATCGCGCCGCCCGTCGTGTTGCGGCCATAGAGCGTGCCCTGCGGCCCGCGCACCGCTTCCACGCGCTCCAGATCGAACAGTTGCAGGCCGTGCATGGTGCGGGCGGACAGATAATTGTCGTCGGTGTAGATGCCGACCGGCGACACCTGGTTTGCGCCATATTCATTGCCCACGCCGATGCCGCGCATGGTGAAATTGGGCTGCGCTTCACCAAAAGCCGACGTGACCTGCAACGAGGGGACGGCGGCGGAGAGCGCGAAGGTGCTGGCCGCGCCCTGCCGCGCGAGATCGTCGGGGGTCAGCGCGGTCACGGCGACCGGCACCTTCATCAGCGATTCCGACTGGCGCTGGGCGGTGACGACGATGTCCTCCAGCCCGACATTCTGTTGCGCCTGCGCCTCTTGCGGCGCGGCGGCGTCCTGCGCCAGCGCAGGACTAGTCGCGAGCGCGGCGAGCGCGCAGGACGACAGGAAAATCCTCTTCATCATATTCCCCTCCTGATTGTCTTTTGGCGGGGCCGATTTGACGGTCCCCAGGGTTGTCTTCAGCTTCGACTGTGGTTGCGTTCTCGTCCAATTGCGATTGCGGGACTATTCATCGGTTCGGGCAATGGACGACCCGCTATCCGATCGGTACCTGTGTCGGCTGGCCGGTCGCGGCCATCACGCCGCCATCCGCCACGACGATCGATCCATGCATGTAGCTGGCGTCGTCGGACGCCAGAAAGGCGACGATGCCCGCCATTTCCTCCGGCTGGGCGGGGCGCTGCGCCGGGATCGACTTGAACCAGTCCTCCAGCAGGCCGGGAAACGCCTTGAACGCATCGGTCGCGGGCGTCTCGACGAAGCCGGGGCACAGCGCATTGACGCGGATATTCTCCCGCGCATGATAGGCGGCCATCGCTCTGGTCAGGTTGATGACCGCGCCCTTCTGCGCGCAATAGCTGGGATAGGCGCCGTCGCCCGCCAGGCCGGAGATCGACGCGACATTGACGATGACCCCGCCGCCCCGCGCCCGGAAATGCGGGATCGCCGCGCGCGACAGGAAGAACACGCTGTCCAGATTGACCGCCGTGCTGCGCCGCCATTCCGCGGTGCTGTGATCGGGGATCAGGCCCACCGCCGCCTTGGCCGCATTGTTAATGAGGATGTCGAGGCCGCCGAACAGCTCGGTCGCGCGCACCACCAGCGCCTCGCAATCCTCCTCCTCGCTGATGTCGGCGCGCAGGAAATGAACGTCTCCGCTCAGCCCCGCCAGCGCCTCCGCGCCACGCCCCTCGTCCTGCCCGCAGAACAGGACGCGCGCTCCTTCGTCCAGCATCCGACGCACGATGGAGAGGCCAATGCCCGCCGATCCGCCGGTGACGATGCAACTCTTGCCCGCAAGACGCGCCATGATCCTAGTCCTTGTCCCAGCGGCTGATATCCATGCCGCTCTTGATGCCCAGCGGCTCGTAAGCGCCCAATATCGCCTGTTCGAACACGCCGACCGACTGCTCGCGGCTGCCGTCCGGGTTGGTCAGCGTCAGCTTCGACAGGCGCTGGACATGGAAATTCTGCATGATCGTCGGATCGATGTCGTCGACGCTGAAATCCTCCCGCTCCACCTTCAGCGGCTGCCCGTGATAGCGGCCATGGAACCATTCGGGATGGAAATAGCCGATGCCCTTCATCTGCATCCGGTGGAAGGGTTCGAAGGTGACGCTGTAGGTCTGGCCGTCGCCATAATCGACATTTAGCGTGCCGCTGTCGGGCCAGAGCGTGCCGGGCTGGAGCGTGGTGTCCATATGCGCATTCTCGGTCTCCAGGAACGCGTCGGGCATTGCGCCGTCCGGGCAGAGGACCGATCGCTTGTTCCAGATATGGCCATTGGGTTCGGCCGCGATGTGGAAGAACAGGCTCTTGGTCGCGAAGTTGAGCGGGGTCCACTGCCAGAAATAGCCCTGCGGAGCCTCGGGCACATTGGGCTGCGGGTCGGACAGGCCGATCGGCCGGATGCCCCAGCTGCGGTCGCGCGTGCCCTGTGCCTGGGGGCTGATGTCGATCCTGCGCCCGTCGATGCTGATCCAGCCGGACCAGTGGCCGTTCTGCGTCAGGCGGGTATAGTCCATGAAACCGCGCTTGCCCACGCGCCGGGTGAAGCGCGGCTCCTCGATCGGGAAGGCGCGGCCGGTGATGGTGAGGTCGGCGGCAATGCCGTCCTGCTCCTCGACGATGAAGCGCAGCGTCCACAGCGGCTTGGGCACTTCCAGCCGCATCGGCCCGATGCTCGTGTCCATGCGATCGGTCAGGATGCGCGATCCGCGCAGGCAATATTGCTTGCCTTCGACCTGGATCGAAATGCCGCAATCCATGACGTTCAAATGCGGATAGATGCCCATGCCGATCAGGAAGAACAGCGAGCCGTCCGGCTCGAAGCCGTTGAACCAGTAACGATCGTAGAAATTCCGGTCGGTCCCTGAAAAGCTGATCGGCTCGGGCGTCTGGTGGATCGGGAAATCGTCGGCGGCTGTCAGCATAGGGTCTCTCCGGTAGGTCTAGAAATTGGCGCTGGCGACGCGGCGGCGGCCAGTGGAGGCGCGCAGTTCGTCCCAGATGGCGCTGTTGAGCGTTGCGGCGCTGGCGTCGCCTTCGACGCGCGCGTGCAGATCGATCAGCGCGCGGCGGCGCTGGTCGTTGATCCGCTCCAGCGTGGAGATGCGGAAATCCGCCGCCTCCTCGGCCGCCGCGTTACGAAAGGCAGGGTCGCCGGTCACGTCGCTGCCTTCGCCCAGCAGCACGGCCAGCGCGGCGTTCTCGCGCACCAGCCGGTCGGCCGCGTCGTCCCAGTCCTGCGCCACCATATCCAGCATGGCGGCGGTCATGCCGACCATGTTCGCCTGAAAGCCGGTCAGGTCAGGCAGGATCGTCGTGCGCAGCTTGGCAGCGAGATCGTCAAGGACGAGGGGGATGTCGGGCTTCATGCGAGGCGTTCCGTTTGGAGTTTGGCCATGAGTTCGAGCATCGCGCGGTCCTGCGCGTTGCGCAGCCACCAGGCGGCATAGGCCTGGATCACGTCGCGATTGGCTCCGGTCTGCCAGACATGGGCGCAGCTGTTCCAGATCGCCTGGCCCTTGATGCAGTTGAACAGCTCCCACCAGTGGAGTGCCCTGGGGTCGGCTTTCAGCCCGCTTGCCTTCTCCCAGATGGCGATGATGTCCTCCCGCCGCGCAAGGCCGCAATAGCGGTCGTCCTTCGCAAAGCAGAAGACCCGCGCCAGGCTCCAGCCCAGATCCTCCAGCGGATCGCCCAGATGCGCCATCTCCCAGTCGAGCACCGCGATCAGGTCGCCCTTGTCGTCGTACAGGAAGTTGCCGGCGCGAAAGTCGCCATGCACCATCGCCAGCTTCTGCGCGGTCGGCTGCCAGCGTTCGAGCGCACGGATCGCCGCGCGGGTGATCGGCTCCGCGCCGACATCATGCCGGTCGAGCACATCGACCCACGACGCCAGTTCCTGCGCGGCGGTGGTTTCGACCGTGGCGGGGCGGGTGAAGCTCAGGTCCAGCTCCTCCACCGGCACGGCCGCCAGCCGTCCCATGGTCGACCACATCTGCTGCGCGATATGCGGCAGCCGGTCGGCCCAGGCCGGGTCTTGGAACTGATATTCGCTGTTGTGATAGCCGCGCAGATCCTCCGCCAGGCTGATCGCGCCGTCGAAATGCGATGCGTCCTGCTCCAGCAGGATCATCCTGGGCACCGGCACGCCATGGCCGTAGATCGCCTGATAGGCGGCGAATTCATGCGCCCGGTCGCTCTCCACATTGCTGGCCGGCGGATCGCGGCGCAGGATCATGCCGGTGCGCTGGCTCGCGCCCGCCTCGTCGACATAGGCGAGGTCAAAGCGAAAGGTCTCGCGCGACGCGCCCAGTGGCAGACGGAAGAGGTTCTCGACGCGAAGCTCTGTCCAGTTGAACAGCTTCGCGCCGAGATAGGTCTGGAGAAGATCAGCTGTCAGGGGTTTCATGCGTCTCTCAAGTCTTCGGGAGAGGAGGCCATGCTAGGCCCAGGCAAGAGGCGGGGGGATGGACGGAAAACCGTCTATGATGGGCTGACGAGTATCTTGACCTGACTTGCGTCGCCGCTGGTCAGCGCTGCAAAGGCGTCGTCGATCTGGGTGAGGCCCACATGGCCCGTCACCATCGGCGCGAGGCGATCGGGATCGGCCACGATCATCGCGAAGGCGTCGCTGAACTCGGCCGGCGAATAGGCGAACACGAACCGCAGCGTCAGCCCCTTCTGCAACAGGAAGGCCGGCTCGATCGCGTCGGTCTCCATGCAGTTGCCGACCACGACGATGGTCGCCCCGGTGGGGGCCGTCTTCGCCAGCGTCATCAGCATGCCGGGCTTGCCGACGCAGTCGAACAGCACCGCGCGGCTGCGCTGCTTCGCTTCCGCCGCCACGGCCATCGCGTCCGACATGCCGATCGGCAGGCCCAGCGCCGTCCACCACTGGTCGCCGGCTGCGTCTCCGGGGGCCATCACGATGTCCGCGCCCATCCGCTCGGCCATCGCGCGACGCGCCGCATTGGGTTCGATCGCCAGGATCGGCCCCAGCCCCAGCGCGCGCAGCCGGGCGATGACGAACAGCCCCACCGGCCCGCAGCCGACCACGGCGAAGGCGCAGTCCCTGTCCGCGTGCGCTTCCGCCACCGCATGCACCGCAACCGACAGCGGCTCGGCCAGCGCGGCGATGTCTGTGGGCACATGGTCAGGCACGGCATGGCACAGCGCCGGGTCGAGCAGCATCGCCTCGGCGAAAGCGCCATTATATCGGTTGGAATAGCCGATCAGCTCGATCCCCTGTCCGCCGGTGATGAAGGGCAGGCCGACCACCCGCTGCCCGGCCGCGAAGACGCCCGCCGGCTCGATCAGCTCGCAACAGAATTCGTGCCCCATCACCACTGACTGCGTCGGGTCCATGAAGCCGCGAAAGCCCGCGCGATGCAGCAGGTCGCACAGATGATCGGCATGGTCCTTCGCATGCAGGTCGCTGCCGCACACGCCGCACAGCAGCGGCCGCACCAGCATTTCGCCCGGCGCAGGCGCGGGGTCCGCCAGCTGTTCGAGCGCAAAGCGCCCGTCGCGCAGCACCATGGCCTTCATGCACCCTCTCCCTCTTGTGTCATCAGAGTAGGGAACAGGTCGCCGCAGCATTAATCGCCTGTTCCGAACAAAGCGGGGCGATTTTCGATGGATGGCCGGGGTCCCGTAAACGGACGGAAAACGGTAGCCTCGTCCCATCGGCCATCAGACGCCGACAAAGGAGGAGAGCGATGCAAAGCGCACAGGCCCGCCGCATCGTCGAGCAACTGATCGACGCCTTCAACCGGCGCGATGCAGCCGGCGTCGCCGCGCTGCTGCACGACGACATCGTCTGCGCCGGCATTCCGCTGCCGCCCGCCATCGGCAAGGCCGCGACGATCGATCTGCTCGCGCCGTTCCTGGCGGCCGACGCGATCGACTGGCAATTGCTGGGCATCGTCGCGGACGGGCCGAAGGTCCACACCGAGCGCATCGACCGCTTCCGCTTTTCCGGCGCGGACTGGACGCAGGTGCGCGCGGCGGGCGTGTTCGACATCGCGCCGGACGGCCGCATCATCGGCTGGCGCGACTATTTCGACATGGCCGAACTGGTCGCCGCTATGCCACCCGTTTGACGTGCGTCGAACGACTCACTATGGTCGGATGAAATTGTCCGATAATATCCGCCATCAGGCGTGATGGATCGACCCTTTAGAGCCGCACCCAAGCGGCCAGTCATGGGAGATGAGAGGATGAGGCTCAGCCCGGATATCTCCGGCTTCACCGACCAGATGGTCGCCGATTGCGCGCTCGGCAGCGCGTCGATCTTCTTCTACGACCAGAATGTGGGGAGCGGATCGGGGCAGGCGAACCTGTCCTATCTCTACCATGTCGGCGTCAGCCAGGAAGCGCAGCACCGTTACGAGAACGGCCGCGTATTCGAGGCGGATCCCTTCACCCGCCAGCTGCTCGCCCGCAGCGGCGCGCCGGGCGAACGCTTCGTCCATTGGGGCGACGCCGTCCTCGACCGCTTCGTCGCGCGCAACTACACCAGCTTCCTCGACCATTATGCCGTCGACGTGATCGGCGCCTCGACGCGCGCACTCGCGCCGGGCCTGTGCCTGATCATCGGCGCGCATCAGCAGGCGGAGGGCGCGCCGCACCGCGACGTGCCCCTGCCGCTATTGCAGGAAAGGCTACAGGCCCTCTCCAACATGGTGGTGGACCAGTTTCTGGCCGACCTGATCGACAGCCGCGACGGCTGGATGGCGGTGCGCACGACGCTGGGCGGGGTGTCGAGCGACGTCACCGGGCTTTCCCCGCGCGAGGAACAGCTTGCTGCCCTCATCTGCCGCGGCTTGCAGAACAAGGCGATCGCGTTCGAGATCGGCCTGTCGGAATATACCGTCGAGAATTACCTGCGCCGGCTCTACCGCAAGCTCGGCGTCCGCAACCGCGCGGGTCTGGTGTCAAGGATGACGCGCCGCCTGCACTGAGCGGCGCGCACAGGAGAGGCAAGCCATGTTCCATGTCGACCTGAAGCTGCTGCGCAGCTTCGCCGCCGTCGCCGCCGAAATGTCCGTCACCCGTGCGGCGGAGCGGCTGCACCTCACGCAACCGACCGTGTCGGGCCAGATCAAGGAACTGGAACAGGCGCTGGGCTTCACCCTGTTCCATCGCACCACCCGGCACATCTCGCTGACGGCGGAGGGCGAGCGGCTGCTGCCGCTGGTCCAGTCCCTGCTGCAACGCGCACTCGACGTGCGCGAGGAAGCGGAGGGCATGCAGCATGCGATGAAGACGCGCTTCCGGCTGGGCGCGGCGATGTACACCATGGACTTTCTCGATCGCGTCGAACTGCTCGACGCCTTCAGCGCAGCGCGGCCGGACATCCGCCACACCATCGACAATCGGTTGCAGTCGGATCAGATACGGGACCTCCTGACCGGCAAGCTGGATGTGGCGCTGCTGCTCGGCAATCCGGTGGAGATGGCCGCGCCAGCCTTCATGGGGGATCCGCATCCCGGCGAGATCACCAACGAAGTGCAATATCCCGCGTCGATGGAGCGCATCCTGCTGCGCCGCCGCGCGATCGGCCTGCTGGTGCCCGAACGATCCGACCTGGCGCGGCATGCAGTGATCCCCGCCGATCAGCTGGCCGGCCGCAGCGTCGTCGTCCTCAGCAACGAGCATGGCGCGGAGTTCGTCGATCCGATCTGCAACTTCCTCCTCCAATGCGGCGCCGTTCCCCGCGCCACGGCGGAGGGCAATGCGCTGGCTGTCGAGCGCTACGCCCAGCGCAACGGCGTCTGCGCCGTGGGCATCGGCTGGTTCCCGACCCTGCCGGGCATGGTCCGCCGCCCGGTCGAGGGCATGGACTTCCACCTCGATTTCTCGATCGTGCTGGGGACTGCGCCCAATCCCGCCGCCCGTCGCTTCTTCGACTTCACCCGCCAGTGGCAGGCTGCGCGCGACGAGATGGGTGCAGGCGGCCTGAAGGGCGATCGCTTCGCCGAAGTCCCGGTGGCCAGCGCCAGGCTCGCGCCGGTCTAGCTGTCAGCCCAGCCCGAACACGGCCTTCACATGGGCGCTGTCGCTATATTCCTTGACCAGCGCAATCTGCTCGCCGGCAAAGCGGAACAGGAAGACATAGCGATTGTCGTAGACCTTCCCGTTGGTCAGTTCCCCGCGCGAGGTAGCCTCGACGAACAGATGCTCGCCCTCTTCCATGGTGAGGCCCGGCGTCACATGAATGCCGTCCAAGGTCTGCGCATGCAGCGTCCCCAGCAGCGCGGAAAATTCCGATGCCGTGATGTCGATCCCGCCGTTCCACCACCAGCGCGCGTCCGGTGTGAAGTGCTCCAGCGGAATCGCGCCGGTGGCGATCCCAGCCAGAACGGCGCGCGCGCTTTCCTGTCGCGTGGACATATCCTCTCCCATTCTGCTCTCGTAAAAACATGTCGGCGCGGCTGCGGCCCGGCCAATCGATTCCGCCCCATCATTCATCACATCCCCCGATGATTGCTCGGGAAAGCCCGATTGGACCCCCCGCGCCCGCGCCAACACACTCGCCCCCAGAACGAAAACAAGAAGGAGAGCCTGATGTCGATCGCCCCGGCCGATCTGATCCGCCCCGGCCCGCTGCCCCGCCCCGAACAGGTGGATGCCGCCTGGCTGAACGAGGTTCTGGGCGAGAATGTCGGCACGATCGCGTCGCTGGATGTCACGCCCGTGGGCGCAGGCCAGATCGGTGAGACTGCGCGCTTCACTTTGCATTATGCAGATGGCCATTACGCCACGGGCCAGAGCGGCCCCGCGACCATCATCGGCAAGTTCGCCTCGCTCGATCCCGCCAGCCGGGAAGTGGCGCGCGGCTGGTCGCTCTATGAACGCGAAGTCCGCTTCTACGATGAACTCGCCACCCGCGCCCGCATCGCGACTCCCGCCTATCATGGCGCGCAGATGGACGAGGCGGGCAGCTTCGTCCTGCTGCTGGAGGATCTCGCCCCCGCCGCGCCCGGCGACCAGTTCAGGGGCCTCGCGCTCCCTGACATGCAGGCAGCAGTGGTCGAGGCCGCGCGCCTCCACGCCGCCTTCTGGGACGCCGACGCTGACCCAGCGCTCGCCTGGCTCGACGCCGGCCATATCGCCCAGCCCTTCTACAGCGCGGACGTCTTCCGCTCGGTCTGGCCGGCCTTTCGTGATCGCTATGGCGAACAACTGGAGGACCGCCACATCCGCGTCTGCGATGCCCTGGCGGAGGGCTATGAGGGCTTCTCCGCCCCGCTCGCCTCCCCGCGCTGCGTCACGCATAACGACTATCGCCCCGACAACATGATGCTCGGCGCAGACCGGCTCACGGTCGTCGACTGGCAGTCGGTGGCGCTCGGCTGGAACGCGGTCGACATCGCCTATCTCATCGGCGGCGCCTACAGCCCGGCCGATCGCCGCGCGGTCGAGGGCGACCTGCTGCTCCATTATCATGCCGAACTCGTCGCGCAGGGCGTGGGCGACTACAGCTTCGCCCAGCTCCAGGCCGATTATCGCCACTTCACCTTCGCCGGCATCAACGTCGCGGTCGGCGCGGCCATGCTGGTCAAGCGCACGGAGCGTGGCGACCGGCTGTTCCTCACCATGCTCGACCGCTTCGTGTCGCACGTCATCGACCAGAATGCGCTCGGCATCCTCCGCCAGTCCGCAGGAGTCTGACCCTCATGGCCACCACCACCGCAAAACTCTTCCCCATGCTCGTCAACGGTCGCGCCGTGGAGGGCCTGCAAACCCTCCCCGTGCTCAATCCCGCGACCGAAGAGACGATCGCTTATGTGCCCGACTGCGACGAGGCGGGACTGGAAGACGCCATCCGCGCCGCCCGCGCGGCCTTTCCCGGCTGGCGCGACACGTCCTATGCCGACCGGCAGGCCGCATTGCGCAGCATTGGCGCAGCATTGGCGGAGCATGCCGACGAACTCGCCGCCCTGCTGACTGCCGAACAGGGCAAGCCCCTGCATGCCGCGCTCGGCGAGATACAGGCCGCCGCCTGGTGGATCGGCGTCGTCGCGGATCAGTCACTGCCCGTTCATGTCAGCGAAGCCGTACCCGGATCGCGCAGCGTCACGCGCCATGTTCCGCTGGGCGTCGTCGGCGCGATCGTGCCGTGGAATTTCCCGGTCCTGCTGGCGGTGTGGAAGATCGGCCCGGCGCTGCTGACCGGCAACACGCTGGTGCTCAAGCCCTCGCCCTTCACGCCGCTCGCGACGCTGCGGCTGGGCGAAGTGTTGCGGAGCGCGCTGCCCGCCGGCGTGCTCAACATCGTCACCGGCGGCGATGCGCTGGGGCCGTGGATGACGCGCCATCCCGGCATCGACAAGATCAGTTTTACGGGGTCCACCGCCACCGGCCGCCGCGTCATGGAAAGCGCCTCGGCCAACCTCAAGCGCCTCACCCTCGAACTGGGCGGCAATGACGCCGCGATCGTGCTGGACGACGCCGATGTCGACGCCATTGCCGAACCGCTCTTCTGGGCCTGCTTCGCCAATAGCGGCCAGGTCTGCGTCGCGGCCAAGCGCGTCTATGTGCATGACGCCGTCTATGACCGGCTGTCCGCTGCGCTGAAGGACATCGCCGCCCGCATGCCCGTAGGCGACGGCGCGGCGCAGGGCACGCAACTGGGGCCAGTGCAGAACCGCGCCCAGTATGAGCGCGTAAAGGGCCTGATCGCCGACAGCGCAGCCGCCGGGCACAGCTTCCTGACCGGCGGCGATGTCGCGGAAGGGAAAGGCTATTTCGTGCCGATCACCATCGTCGACAATCCGCCCGAAAGCGCCCGCGTCGTGCAGGAGGAAGCCTTCGGCCCGGTCGTCCCGCTGATCCGCTACACCGACATCGACGACGCCATCGCGCGCGCCAATGCCTGCGAATATGGGCTGGGCGGATCGGTCTGGTCCACCGACATGGCCCGCGCGCAGGCGGTCGCGGCGCGCATGGAAACCGGCACGGTCTGGATCAATTCGGCGCAGGGGCTTTCGCCTTATGCCGCCTTTGCCGGGCACAAGCAGTCGGGCCTCGGCGTCGAGAACGGCCCCGATGGCCTGCTGGAATTTACCGCCCCCCAGAGCATCTATGAGCCGGCGAGCGCCGCCTGATGCTGCTCGCCGACAAGGTCATCCTCGTCACCGGCGCAGGATCGGGCATCGGCCGCGCGGCGGCCCTGCTGTTCGCGCGCGAAGGCGCAAAGGTCGGCGTGCTGGACCGCGACGCGGCGCAGGCCGACGCAACCGTCGCTGCCATCGAGGGCGAAGCGATCCCGCTGGTCGCGGACGTTTCCGACGACGCCTCGGTCGCTGCCGCCGTCGATGCGCTGGTCGCGCATTTCGGCACCCTCGACGGCGCGTTCAACAATGCCGGCGTCGAAATGGCGAACAAGCTGCTGCTCGACCTGACCGACGACGACTGGCGCAGGATGATGGGCGTCAACCTCGACGGCGTCTTTTCCTGCATGAAGCACGCGACCCGCGCGATGCAGGGGAAGGGCGGGGCGATCGTCAACAATTCGTCGGGCGACGGCATCATCGGCGCGCCCTATGCGGCCGACTATGTCGCGGCCAAGCATGGCGTCATCGGCCTCACCCGCGCCGCCTCCTGCGAAGCGCGCTACACCGGCGTGCGCGTCAACGCGATCCTGCCCGGCCTCATCCTGACGCCGATGGTGGAGGAAAGGCTGATCGGCAATCCCGCCTTCGAAAAGCAGATGGCCCCGATGGTCGAGCGCCACTCGATCGGCCGCTACGGCAAGCCGGAGGATGTGGCGGAGGCCGCCTGCTGGCTGCTGTCCGACCGCTCCGCCTTCATAAACGGCGCGCTGCTGACCGTGGACGGCGGCTATACCGCGCGGTGAGTGTTTCCCCGTTCAGGCTGAGCGAAGTCGAAGCCCTTTACTGAGCGAAGCGAAGTGCCTCGGCTTCGCTCGGCAGGCCCTTCGACTTCGCTCAGGGCGAACGGTCCCTTTCGTTAGGATAGACCCATGACCGACATGCGCATCATCCGCCTGCCTGCCAGGCCGACACTCGACACCCTCGCCATCACCCGCGCGCCCATCCCGACGCCCGGTCCCGGCGAAGTGCTGCTGCGCCTGTGCGCCTCCTCGCTCAACTTCCACGACTATCTCGTCGTCGCCGGTTACATTCCCGTCGCGGAGGGCCGCGTGCCCCTCTCCGATGGCGCGGGCGAGATCGCGGCGCTGGGCGAGGGTGTGTCGGGCTGGGCGGTCGGCGACCGCGTCATGGGCGCCTTCTTCCCGCTCTGGATCGACGGTCCCCCCACGCGCGCCAACAACGCGCGTATCGCCGGCGAGACATGGGACGGGTTCGCCGCCGACCATGTGGTCGTGCCGGCCAGTTCGCTCACCTTTATTCCGCAAGGCTGGTCCTTCGCCGAAGCCGCAACCCTGCCCTGCGCCGGCCTCACCGCCTGGCGTGTGCTGGTGGAGGAAGGCAAGCTCACCGCCGGCCAGAGCGTGCTGCTGCCCGGCTCCGGCGGCCTTTGCCTGTTTGGCGTCCAGATCGCCAGCGCGCTCGGCATCACTGTCTGGTCCACCAGTTCGTCGGACGCGAAGCTCGAACGGCTGCGCGAGATGGGCGCAACCCATCTCGTCAACTATCGCGAGGACCCCGCCTGGGGCGAAAGCATCCGCGCGGCGACCGGGGGGGAGGGGGTCGATCTGGTGCTGGAGATCGGCGGCCAGTCCAGCTTCGTCCAGTCGGTGCGCGCCACCCGCATGGGCGGACAGGTGATCGCGGTCGGCACGACCGCGAACGGCGCGCCCGAAATGCCGCTATCCGACATCATCATGCGCCACATCCGCGTCGATGGCATCGCGGTCGGCAGCGTCGGCCAGTTGCAGGCGCTCACTGCCTTCCTCGCCGAACGCGATATTCGCCCGGTCATCGATCGCACATTCCCCTTCGAGCAGCTGGCCGACGCCTTCCGCTATCAGCTGACCGGCGCGCATTTCGGAAAGATCGTGGTGAACTTCTGACAGAAACGGGGTGGCGCGCCGCCAGAGACGGAAATCCGTCTTGCATATAATATTGTCAGACGATTTTGATCGACTATAAGGTATGTACGAATCAAGAGTGTGGGAGAGACGGTCATGTCGGCCAACCGGGAGACGGTGGAGAAATGACGCTGGATTATGTGCGACTGCTGGAGGCGAACAACGCCATCCAGACGATCGGCGACGATACCTACTGGCTGTGCGTCACCCGCACGGTGCAGGAATCGAAGCTGTTCCCAGTGCCCTCCTACATGCTGCTTTCCTACCTCTGCTGCTATTATCGCTACCCCGCCTTGCTGCGGAAGATCGAAAGAGCCATGAAGGCCGAGGAGATCGGCGACCGCGCCCGCTCCATGGGCGGCAAGTTCGGCAACCTGCCCGGCTGGGGCCTGCCCACCTTCTTCCTGCTGGGCCGCGAAATCCTGATCAACATGGGGCTACAGACCCCGGCCGACGATGCCGAGGATGTCGCCTATGTCATGGATTTCTGGCGGCGTTTCAAACTGGCGCAACAGCGCGAGGACGGGCATCTCAATGCGCGGGAATATGGCCAGCGCGTGCAACTGCTGCCCGAACGCCGCATCCAGCGCTTCCATGCCGATCTGCACGCCTGTTCGAACGGTGACCGCCTGCACAAGGCGGCGCAGACCTTCCTCGCCACCGTGTCGCAATATGGCTTCCTCGTTTCCTGCGAGAGCCGCTGCACGCTCAACAATAGCGGCCCCTACAAGCTGGCCGACAATCGCGAGCTGGTGGTGCGCGACTTCACCGATCTGGCGCAGGGCGACTATCCCTGGCTCGACGGCGTCGCCGACGCCATCCCCTATCCCAACCTCACCGTCACGATGGAGGCGACCGACTGTCACTTCTACCTGATGGACGACTGGGGCAGCTTCGAATCCAAGCCCGAGTTCACGGCGGAAAAGCTGACCGGCGTGGGCCTCTACACCTCCGACGCGCTGACCGAGAATTACGTGCCGGTCGGCATGGGATCGGCGGAGGAACTGGCCGAAACCTTCGAGGCGCTGACCGAAACCTTCCGCACCGCCACCGTCGACCTGTGGAAGAATATGGCCGGCTGGTCGCGCGACCAGATGATGGATGCGGGCGCGATCGTCTATTTCTCCCTCATCAAGGATTTCGCGCATGTCGCCGGCGTCTATGACGTCGATGACTGGATGAAGATCGACGAGCGGGCCGACCGTTTCCGGCCACTGCTCAACGACGAATTCGGTCGCGATTTCCTGGGCGAGCTGGTCGGCCTGGTCGATCTGCCCAGCCAGCAGTTGCACGATTATGCGATGATGCAGCACAACAACAAGCCGGCGCGCTACATCTCGCACATTCCCCATTCGGTGCTGAATGGCGATGTCCCGGCCAGCACCGCCCACGTCGCGGCGGGCGTCACCCATCTGTCGGAGAAGGTCGACCGCTATGTCACCAGCGCCGGCGCGCTGACCCTTGCCGACTACAACGCCCGCGCCGCCGCCTTCCGCCCGGCGCAGATGCAGCATCCCTATCGCTTCCTGTGCGACAGCAGCGTGCGCGCCGCGCCCGCCAGCGCCGATGTCGGCGCGCTCTACGCCCTCGAACAGGAACAGTCGCGGCTCCTGCGGGGCAAGGGCGCGGGACTGACCAGAGACCAGATCGAAGCCCTGCGGGAGAACAAGCCATGAGCGGCGGGCCAAAGAACGGGGACGACAAGTCCCTTCAGGATATCGAGGCGCTGATCGCCGACTTCCAGGCGTCGGGCATGCGCGAACTGCATGTGCGCGCTGGCGACGTGGAAATCTACCTCTCGACCGACGCCGCCGCGCCCGGTCTCGGTGCGAAGGCGGAAGTGGTGCAGATCGCAGCATCCGCGCCGGCCGCCGCCGCTCCAGCCGCGCCGCTGCCCGCCGCGCCCGCCCCCGTCACGCCGGCGTCCCCCTCCGGCCTGCCCGATAACGCCGTCATCGTCCGCGCGCCCTATCTCGGCACCTTCTATCGCGCGCCAAAACCCGGCTCTCCGGTCTATGTCGATGTCGGATCGATCGTCACCGCCGAAACCGAAATGTGCCTGGTGGAGGTGATGAAGCTGTTCACCGCCGTGCGCGCAGACGTCGCCGGCACGGTCCACGCCATCCTCGCCACTGATGGCGCCATGGTGGAGGCGGACCAGCCGCTCTTCGCCGTGATCCCGGCCTGATCCGATGGCCGTCAAACGCCTCTTCATCGCCAATCGCGGCGAAATCGCGCTGCGCATCGTCCGCGCGGCGCAGGGCCTGAACGCCGAAACGGTGGTCGGCATTTCCGACGCCGACCGGGGCAGCGCCGCCGCGACGCTGGCCGATCGCGCTCTCGTGCTCGGCCCCGGCCCCGCCGCGCGCAGCTATCTCGATCCGCGCCTGGTCGTCCACGCGGCGAAAGCCGCCGGCTGCGACGCCCTGCATCCGGGCTATGGCTTCCTGTCCGAACGCGCGATCCTGCCGCGCCTGTGCGCCGAGCATAATATCGCTTTCGTCGGTCCCGAGCCGGACATGATCGACGCGCTGGGCGACAAGCTCCAGGCACGCGCCATGGCCAAGGCGGCCGGCGTCCCCCTCGTCCCCGGCAGCGAGGAGATCGCGTCCGCCGCCGACGCCCGCCGCGAAGCCGACCGCATCGGCTATCCCGTCTTGCTCAAGGCCTCGGCTGGCGGCGGCGGACGCGGCATGGTGATCGCCAACAATGCGGAGGAAGTCGAATCCGGCTTCCACAAGGCCAGCGCCGAAGCCCTCGCCGCCTTCAATGACGGCCGCCTGTTCATGGAACGCTTCGTGCCACAGGCCCGCCATGTCGAGGTTCAGCTGATGGGCGACGGCGCCGGCCAGGTCGTGCATTTCGGCGAACGCGACTGCTCGGTCCAGCGCCGCTACCAGAAGCTGGTCGAGGAAGCGCCCTGCACCGCCATGCCCGATCACGTGCGCAAGCAGCTGCACGAAGCCGCCGTCGCGCTGGCGTCCAGCGTCCACTACCGCAACGCCGGCACCGCCGAATTCCTCTACGATGTCGCCCGCGAGGAAGTCTATTTCATCGAGGTCAACGCCCGCATCCAGGTCGAGCATCCGGTATCGGAAATGATCACCGGCTTCGATCTGGTGCAGGAACAGATCCGCATAGCCGGCGGGTCGGCGCTGTCGGTGGCGCAGGACGATGTCCGCGTCACCGGCCATGCCATCGAATGCCGCATCAATGCGGAGGATGTGGGCAGGGGCTTCATACCCGTCCCCGGCCGCATCACCGGCTGGCAGCCGCCGGAAGGGCAGGGCGTCCGCCTCGACAGCCATATGAGCGAAGGTGCGGTCATCCCGCCCTTCTACGACAGCATGATCGGCAAGCTGATCGTCCATGGCACAGATCGCGCCGACGCCGTCGCGAAACTCACCGATGCGCTGGACGCCTTCAAAATCGAGGGCGTCCCCACCACCATCGACCTGCACCGCCGCATCGTGCGCCACCCCGACTTCATCGAAAACCGCATCCACACAAGATGGCTTGAGCAGGTCCTGCTCGCGTCCCCGGAGTAACGCCCATGGCCCATATCACCTTCCTCGACGAGACCATGCGCGACGGCCAGCAGAGCCTGTGGGGCATGAAGATGCAGGCCGGCATGGCGCTCCCCGTGTCGCCGATCATCGACCGCACCGGCTACAATATCATCAGCCTTGCCGGCTCCTCCCTGTTCGAAGTGCTGACCCGTCATTGCCAGGAGGACCCGTGGCCAGGCCTCGACCTGCTGGTCCAGTCCATGCCCAACACGCCGCTGCGCGCGGGCTGTCGCTCCAACGGCTCGGTCACCTTCGGCTTCACGCCGGACGTGCTGATGGACCTGTGGGTCGATCGCCTCTGCGTCCACGGCATCCGCAGCTTCTGGCTCTATGACGTGCTCTTCAACATCGACAAGATGCACCGGCTGGCGAAGATCGCGAAGGGCCATGGCTGCCAGGTCGCGGGCACGATGCTGTTCACCCTCTCGCCCGTCCATGACGACGCTTATTATGCCGACAAGGCGGACAAGCTCTCGGCCCTGCCCGAAGTCGACAGCCTGCTCCTGTACGACACTGGCGGGGTGCTGGACCGGGACCGCATCTCCACCCTCGTCCCCGCCATCGTCGCCAAGGCGCGCGGCAAGCCGATCGAGATGCACGCCAACAACATGCTCGGCCAGTCGGCCAAATCCTACATGGACGCGATCGAGTTCGGCGTGACCGTGCTACACACCGCCGTCCGGCCGATGGCCAACGGTCCGTCCATTCCCTCGATCGAGATCATGACGAAGAATGTCGAGATGATGGGCCACACCCATAATATCGACACCAGCCTGTTGAAGCCCGTCGCCGATCATTTCGAGAAGGTCGGCAAGGCCGCGGGTTTCCTGGTCAACCAGTTCTTCGAATATGACGTGACGGCCCTCAAGCACCAGATCCCCGGCGGCATGATGGGCACGCTGCGCTCGCAGCTCGTCCAGCAGAACATGCTCGACAAGCTGCCGGAAGTGCTGGCCGAAGTTGCCACCGTGCGCCGGGAACTCGGCTATCCCGGCATGGCCACGCCCTTTGCGCAGCTGGTCGGCACGCTCGCCGTGCTGAACATCGTCACCGGCAAGCGCTATTCGGTCGTCCCCGACGAAGTGATCCAATATGCCGCCGGCTTCTATGGCGATCCGGTCGCGCCGATCGACGGTGACGTCATGGACCAGATCATGTCCAAGCCGCGCGCGAAGGAAATTCTCGCCAACCCGCCCGAACAGCCAGACCTTGCCGAACTGCGCCGCCGCCATGGCACCGGGGAGGATGACGACGAGCTGATCCTGCGCGCGCTCGTGCCCGCGTCGGATATCGAGAAGATGCGCAAGGCCGGGCCGGTGGCGCGCGACTATCCCACGCTCTCCTCGCCTGAACTGGCGCAGGTGCAGAAGCTGGTCCGCATGGCCAACGCGCCGCTGGTGCAGATCAAGTCCAGCGCGCTTGATCTTACGATGCGGCGGTAACGCCCATGCGAATGATCGACTATTTCGATCGCGGCCTGCGCATCGCGCACGACAAGCCCTGCATGATCGAGGGCGAGACGCAAAAGACCTACAGGCAAGTCGCCGCCCGCGTGAACGCCATCGCCTTTATGCTCATCGCGGACGGCTTCGCGCCCGGCGCGCACGCCGCCGTGCTCAGCGGCAACGCCATGGTCGCGTTCGAGGCGGTCCTGGGCATATTGCGTGCGGACGGCGTCTGGGCGATGGCCAACAACCGGGCGAGCGCGGCCGAAAATGCCTATCTGTTCGACCTGCTCGATATCGACACGCTTTTCGTCCATTCCGAAGTCGCCGACCGCATCGCCGCCTTCCGCGCCGACTGCCCGAACATCCGCCGCATCATCGCGCTCGACCGTCCCTTCGATGAGGCCGATTTCTTCCTGGAAGACCGCATCGACGCGCTGGCCACGCCCGTTCCGCAACGCCGCACGGGCGATCCGCAGGAGCTTGGCTTCCTCGCCAATACCGGCGGCACCACTGGCCGCTCCAAAGGCGTGATGCTGACCAACGGTAATTGGCAGGCGCTCGTCTCCAGCCTGGTTGCTTCCATGCCGATGACCGCGCCGCCGGTGAACATGGTCGCCGCCCCCATGACCCACGCCGCCGGCCCGCTCGCGCTCGCCAGCATGGCGCTGGGCGGCACGGTCGTCATCCTGCCGAAATTCGAGCCGCAGCCGGTGATAGACGCGATCGAGAAGCACCGCGTCAGCTACATGTTCCTGCCGCCCACCGCGATCTACATGCTGCTCTCCCACCCCGGCGTGCGCGACGCGGATTTCTCCAGCCTCCAGTATATTTCCTATGCCGGCGCGCCGATGTCGCTGGATCGGCTGAAGGAAGCGATCGAGATCTTCGGCCCGGTCATGAACGCCAGCTTCGGCCAGACCGAAGCGCCGATGTGCGTCACCGCCATGCCGCCGCACGAGCATCTGAACGCCGCCGGAGAGCTGGCGCATCCCGGCAGCTGCGGTCGCCCGAACCTGCTCTCGCTGGTCGAGATCATGGACGATGACGGCAACATCCTGCCGCCGGGGGAACGTGGCGAGATCGTCGTGCGCGGGCCGCTGGTGATGGCGGGATACTACAGGAATCCGCAAGCCACCGCTGAAGTCTCTACCTTCGGCTGGCACCACACCGGCGACATCGGCGTGCGTGACGAGGATGGCTGGTTCTATGTCGTCGATCGCAAGAAGGACATGATCATCTCCGGCGGCTTCAACGTCTATCCGGCCGAAGTCGAAAAGGCGCTGCTCGCCCATGACGCGGTGCAGGACTGCGCCGTGATCGGCGTGCCGGACGAGAAATGGGGGGAGGCCGTCATCGCCTTCGTCGAACCGCGCGCCGGGCAGGCTCCACAGATGGACGCGCTGCTCGCCTTCGCCCGCGACGCCCTTGGCCCGGTCAAGACGCCCAAGCGCATCGAGCTGATCGCGCAGCTGCCGCGCACCAATGCCGGCAAGGTGTCGCGCGCCGAACTGCGCAAGCCCTTCTGGACCGATGCGGGAAGGACCATCTGATGCGTGACGTTCACATCATCGGCGTCGGCATGACGCCCTTCGGCCGCCATATGGACCGCACGCATACGGACCTGACGCAGCAGGCGGTGCGCGAAGCCATGGCGGACGCCGGCGCGAAGCCCGGCGACCTTGGCATGGCGATTTACGCCAATGTCATCCAGGGTTTCTTCGCCGGCGAAATGTCGATCCCCGGCGAATATGCGCTGCGCCCGCTCGGCATCCAGGGCGTGCGCGTGCTGCATGTGGAGGCGGCCTGCGCCAGCGCCACCATCGGCCTGCACGTCGCCGCAGACTATATCCGCGCGGGGCTGGCCGATGTCGCGCTGATCGTCGGCGTGGAGAAGCTCTACAGCAGCGACCGCGACAAGCGCTTCGCCGTCTTCCAGCAGCCGCTCGACGCCGATGAGGCGCGCCGCTACATCGCCGCCACGCAGGGCATGCTCGCCCCCGCGCCCGAGGGTCTCGACGGTCCCGGCCCGAACATCATGATGGACGCCTATGCCGCGCAGGCGCGCCTCTACATGGCGACCTATGGCGCGACCCAGCGCCAGATCGCGGCGGTCTCCGCCAAGAACCACCATCACTCGCAGTTCAACCCGCTCTCGCAATATCGCAATGCCATGACCATCGACGAGGTGCTGGCCGCCCCCAATGTCAGCTGGCCGCTCACCGTGCCGATGTGCGCCCCGATCAGCGACGGCGCGGCGGCGGCGATCCTGTGCGCCGGCGACGTACTCGGCCGGTTCCCTGACGCTCGCGCTGTCCGCATCCTCGCCACCGAATCGCAAAGCGGCAGCGACCGCGCGCCCGACGATTACGCCAATCACGTCAGCCGCATCGTCTCGACCCGCGCCTACGAAAAAGCCGGCGTCGGCCCGCAGGACATCCATATCGCCGAAGTCCACGACGCCAGTTCCTCGGGCGAAATCGTCCAGGTCGAGGCCCTGGGCCTCTGCGCCCCCGGCCGCGCCGGGCACGATGCCGAAGCTGGCGTCACCGCACTCGGCGGCCGCATCCCCGTCAACGTCTCGGGCGGCCTGGTGTCGAAGGGGCACCCGCTCGGCGCTACCGGCCTCGGCCAGATCTTCGAACTGGTGACGCAGCTGCGCGGTGAAGCGGGCCAGCGGCAGGTGGCAGGCGCGAAACTCGCCCTCGCCGAAAACAGCGGCGGCTTCTACGGCGTCGAAGACGGCCTGTCGGCGGTGACGATCCTCGCCATTTGACCCCTGAAAAGCCCCTCACTCCCCCTCGAACGCCACATCCGGCAGCACATCCACCATCGCATGCGTCTGCGCGAACAGCGCGCGCACCGCCTCCTCCGCCCCATCGACATCGCCCGCCGCCACCGTCTGCGCGATCGCGCGATAGCGCTCCGTATGCGAATCCTGCTGCGCGCGCGTCTGATAGGGGCGGATCTGCGCGCGGAACAGGTCGGCCCGGCGCAGCGGTGTCACCCGCGGCAGCTCCTGATTGCCCGCCACCTCGAACAGGCAGTCGTAAAAGGCCTGCCGCACTGACAGATAGGCGCGCTGGCTGCCATCCTCGTCATGCCGCCGCGCCGCCTCCAGCGCCGCGTCCATCAGGTCGCGCTTCTCGCGCGTGGAGGCCGCGCCCAGCCGCGCCGCCAGCCGCACCAGCTGCTCCAGCAC
Organism: Sphingobium sp.; assembly: GCA_044237945.1. Classification (GTDB taxonomy): domain Bacteria; phylum Pseudomonadota; class Alphaproteobacteria; order Sphingomonadales; family Sphingomonadaceae; genus Sphingobium. Next base: position 110,606 of record JBIIEH010000002.1, read on the forward strand.
CTCCAGCAGGTCGCGCACCTCCCGCCGGCTCAGCCGATGGATATGCGCGCCGCGATAGCGGTGGATCGCGACGATGCCGTCGCCCGACAGGTGCCGCAGCGCCTCGCGCAGCGACGACCGGCTAATCTGCAAGCGTAACGTCAGCTCCGCCTCGACCAGATGCTGGCCCGGCACGAACTGGCCGGTGCGGATGCCCGACCGGATCGCCTCGGCGACCTTCTCGGTCGTGCCGACCGTGGGCAGGGCGGCGTTCATACGCCCACCGGCTCGGCTTCGAACCGCGCGCGGAACGCGGCGATCTGGTCGTGCGCGGTCATGTCGAGCTGCATCGGCGTGATCGACACCGCATTGTCGCGCGCCGCCGCCAGGTCGTTGCCTTCCGCCGCGCCGCCATCCGGAAACGCGATCTTGACCCAGTAATAGGGCACATGCCGCTCATCCACGCGGCGGATCGGCCGGAAGGAGCCGGGCGGCCGCATCCCCTGCGTCGTCACCCGCACCCCGCTCACCTCACTGAGCGGGCAATGCGGAAAGTTCACATTGACGAAGCTGCCCTGTTTCCACTCCATCGCCAGCAGGCCGGGCAGCAACTGTTCGGTATAATGCCGCGCCGTTGCCCACTGCACCTCGGTCTGATAAGTCCAGATCTGGCTCAAAGCGACCGAAGGAATCCCCAGCATGGCCCCCTCGATCGCCGCCGATGCGGTGCCCGAATAGGTAATGTCCTCCGCCAGATTCGGTCCGCGATTGATCCCCGACAGCAGCAGGTCCGGCTTCCGGTCGCCCAGCAGATCATAAATGCCCAGCAGCGCGCAGTCGGTCGGCGTACCCTTCACCGCAAAATGCCGCTCGTCGCGCTGCTTCACGCGAATGGGGTAGGAGAGCGACAGCGAATGCCCCGCGCCCGACCGCTCCTCGTCCGGCGCGATCACCCAGACATCGTCGGTGAACTGGCGCACCACCTCCTCCAGCAGCAGGATGCCGGGCGCGTCAATGCCATCGTCGTTGACGATCAGGACGCGAGGATTGGGTCTGGCGGTCACGCATTCTCTCCCGGACGGAATCTTCTTGTCCGCCCACGCTAAAGGAGTCGAGTTTAACGGTCAATATCGTTCGACGATTTCATCTGTCGGATGCTTGACAGGCGCGTCCGCAATCGGCACATCGGGCACCGAGCGCACAAGACTCGAACATGCAGGAGAGAGGCAGGGATGGCCGGATTGCCCATCGACACATGCGCAGCCGGGCGGCCCCCCGCCTCCCCGCTGGTCGAAGCGACGCTGAGCCTGGTGCAGGAGGGGCTGCGCGCCCGTTTCGCCGCCTCGGGGCAGGACTGGGACGCCTTCCGCGCCGATTCCGCCGCCCTGACGCCCGCGCATCTCGGCGACGTGGAATCCCGCCTCCTCGCCACCGGCCACCGCTTCGACTGGTCCGCCGGCATCTCCGTTGCCGAGCGCCCGGACATCTACAAGTCGCGCGGCGATGGCGGCCAGGTGGACGAGAGCTTCTCCCACCCCGACGCGCCAACCGGCGAACCCGACGCGCAGGGCCGCGCGCTCGCCGGCGTCGGCGACAATGTCGTGCGCCACGACCGCGACGTCACCGGCATCGCCCGCTTCATCCGCACCAACGAACGCGTGCTCGACTATCTGACCAACGGTGTGCCCCCCGGCATCATCGCCGTGATCGACGACAGCGGCGGCACGCTGACCGCGCCGATCATCGAGCAGTTCACCGGCGTCATCTGCGCCGGCGGCACCGTCCGCTCGCATCTGGGCATCCTGACCCGCGAATATAATATCCCCTGCCTCATGAACGCGAAGATCGCGAACATTGCGGACGGCGACACGGTCGTGATCGAAGCCACCGCCGCCGCCAAGACCACCGAGGATTATCAGCAGGGCATCGACCGCGTCGGCCGCGTCTGGCGTCTCGCGAAAGAGGAGCAGCCGGCATGATGGACGCCAGAATCGACGAGCGCGACCTCCTCTTCCACGGCGTCGCCATCAAGCGCCACGCCGGAAAGGCCGCCATCGCCGACCTCATCGGCCTGCCCGAACCGCGCGTCAGCGCGCTGCTCGCCGATGCGGTCGCCACCGGCCGCGTCGTCGACACCGGCGACGCCTATATCCTCGCGCCCTTGACCCGCGTGGCCCTCGAATCCCGCTACGCCCGCCATTTCGGCGCGCTGCGGCAGGACAAGGCGTTCGAGGCCGCCTATCTCGCCTTCGAGCGCGTCAACAAGAGCTTGAAACAGGTCATCACCGACTGGCAGACCGTCAGCATCGGCGGCGCGAAGGTTGCCAACGACCATAGCGACCGCGCCCATGACGAAGCGGTGATCGACCGGCTTGGCGAGGTCCACGAACAGGTTGAGCCGATCCTCGCCGCGCTGGCCAAGGGCTGGCCGCGCCTCAAACACTATAGCGAGAAACTGCTCGCCGCCCTCGAAGCCGCCGAAGATGGCGAGCATGAATGGGTCAGCGATATCCGCCGCGACAGCTATCACACCGTCTGGTTCGAACTGCACGAAGACCTGCTCCGCATCATGGGCCAGGTCCGGGAGGAATAAGCGAAATGACCGCCCAATGGACCGTCCGCCTCGACGGCTCGACCCTCCCCGACAAGGCGCTGATCGGCGGCAAGGCCTGGTCGATCGCCCGCATGCGCGGCCTCGACCTGCTCGTGCCCCCCGCCTTCGTCATCACGACGCAGGCCTGCAACGCCTATCTCGCGGAGGGGGCCTTCCCCGAGGGGCTGGAGGCGGAGATCGAAGCCGGCCTCGCCTGGCTCGATGAAGCCACCGGCCGCCGCTTCGGCGGCGCGGAGCGGCCGCTGCTGCTCTCGGTCCGCTCGGGCGCGGCCATCTCCATGCCCGGCATGATGGACACGGTGCTGAACCTGGGCATCGACGACGCGGCGGAAGGCGCGCTGGCGGCCGAATCCGGCCTGCCCGATTTCGCCCGCGACACCCATCGCCGCTTCCTCGAACTCTATGCCTCGATCGTCCTCAAAAGCCCGGTCGAGCTGGCGCATGACGGATCGCCCGCCGACTGGTGCGCGCAGGTCGCCGTGCCCGCAACCCCGCGCGAGTGCCTCGACGGCGCGGTGCGCGCCGTGTTCGACAGCTGGAACACGCGCCGCGCGAAGAAATATCGCGAGCACAACAATATCCCGCACGACATGGGCACCGCCGTCACCATTCAGGCGATGGTGTTCGGCAATCTCGACGATCACAGCGGCACCGGCGTTTTGTTCAGCCGCAATCCGCTGACCGGCGATCCCGCGCCTTATGGCGAATATCTGCCCCGCGCGCAGGGCGAGGATGTGGTGTCCGGCAAGTTCACGCCGCTCGGCCTTGACGCCATGCACGACCTCGATCCCGCGTCCCACGCCGCCCTGCTCGCCGCCTCCGCCCGGCTGGAGCGGGAGCATCGCGACATGCAGGATATCGAGTTCACGGTGCAGAGCGGCACGCTCTATCTGCTGCAATCGCGCTCGGCCAAGCGCGCGCCCGACGCCGCCGTCCGCGCGGCGGTGGACATGGTCGGCGAGGGGCTGATCGACATCGACCAGGCGCTCTCGCGCGTATCGCCCGAACAGGTGCGCGCATTGCTGCTGCCGCGCCTCGGCGCGGGCGCGGACGGCGCGAGCATCGTCGCGCAGGGGGAGGGGGCTTGCCCCGGCGTCGCCTGCGGCACGGTCGTGACTGACCCCGACGAGGCGGAGCGCCGCGCCGCCACAGGCGAAGCGATCATCCTGGTCCGCGCCACCACCAGCCCCGACGACATCCACGGCATGATCGCGGCCAGGGCGGTCGTCACCGAACAGGGCGGCTCCACCTCCCACGCGGCGGTCGTCTCTCGCGCCCTGGGACGCCCCTGCGTGGTCGGCGTCGGCGCGGGACCCAAAGCCGGCGACATCGTCACCGTCGATGGCGAAAGCGGCCGAGTCTATGCCGGTGAACTACCTGTCGAAATGCCCGATGAAGCCGCCGACGCCCGCCTCGCGCAACTCATCGACTGGGCGCGCGAACGCAGCCCCGTCCGCGTCCTGCGCCCCGCCGACGCAGCCGGTATCGAAGGCGCGGTCGATATCGACGCCCAATGGTCGGGCGGCGAACCCGAAGCGCTGCCCGCTTTGCTCCACGGCGCAGCAGCGGCAAAGGGTTCGGCCCTCGCCAATCCCGAAACCGCCCGCCTCGCCCGCGCGCAGGGGGTGCGGACCATCGTTACCGAGCCGGTGCTCCCCGCCCTGCTCGCCATGCTGGGGGAAGCCGCATGACCGCCATCATCGAAGACACCCGCGCCTTGCTGCGCCTGTTCCGCCAGTCGGGCTATGGCGACTTCCACCTGCGCTCGGGCGACTATGAACTGTTCGTCGCAAGGCCGGGCGGTAGCGCCAACCCGCTCCGCGCGCCGGTAACGCAAGCCACGCCGCTCGTCCCCGTCGAACCCGCAGCCACCGCGACCAGCGAACAACTCCTCTCCGCCCCCCATATCGCGACCTTCGTCTCCGCCCTCGACGTGGGCAGCGCCGTCGTGGCCGGCGACGCGGTGGTGCGCATCGAACTGCTAGGCGAACCGATCGACCTTTTCGCCGATCACGCCGGCATGGTTACGGACGTGCTGGCGCGACCCGGCGCGCTCGTCGAATATGCAGCGCCTCTGGTCCGGCTGCTGGCGGCGTAAGAAGGGCATTTACCCTGCAAATGAGAAGAATGCGATTTTTGCAGGGTAAATCTTGAAATCTGAACATTTACCCTGCAATTATAAGAATTGCAGATTTGCAGGGTAAATATGCCGTTTCAGCCATTTTCCGATGAGCAGGCGCGCACAGTCGTCAATCTGGAACAGGCCTATCAGGTCTGGATGGAAACGCTGCGCACGCTCAACGCCATGCCCTATAATATGCGCATCAAGGAAGTGTCCGGCCGCGACTATCTGTATGAAGTGACGGATCGGCTTGGATCGATGAAGAGCAGGGGGCCGCTCGACCCGGACAAGCAGGCCGACTTCGATCGGTACAAGACGGAAAAGGCCGACCTCAAGAACCGGCTCACGCTCAGCAAGGCGACCCTCAGGGAGCAGGGCAGCCTCTATCGGGCGCTGCGCCTGCCCATGCTTCCGGTAGAGGCCGCCAAGATTCTACGCGAAGCCGATCGCCTGCGGTTCCTGGGGCATCAGGCGATGGTGGTGGGAACCAACGCCCTGATCGCCTATGCGCTGGAGGCCAATGGCTTCATTCGCGACGCGCCCGATGCGACGATCGACTTCGACATCGCCTTGACGGCGACAGACGCCGACGATGATCGGCCGACCTTGTGGAAGATCCTCAAGGAAGCGGACATGACCTACGCGGTCAATGCCGAGCGCCCCTTTCAGGCGCGCAACGCCAGGGCTTATGAAATTGAAATCCTGTCTGCGCCCAGTCGGATCGGCGGCCAGATCGCGCGCGACAAGCCGCGCCCCGTGCCGTTGCCGGAGCAGGAATGGCTGCTCAATGGCCGTCCGATCGATCGCGTGGTCGGCGTGCGCGATGGGGAGGCGGCGCGACTGGTGGTTCCCGATCCGCGCTGGTTCGCGCTGCAAAAGCTCTGGATGGCGGAAAAGCCTGGACGCAATCCGCAGAAGAAGCCCAAGGACCACAAGCAGGGCATCGCGCTGTTGAACGCCGTGTGGCAGGCCATGCCGCATTATCCGCTCGACGCCGACTTCGCTGGCTCGCTGCCCGACGAGTTGAAGCCGCATTTCGCACGCTGGGATGCGCAAAAGCCCGAGAGATGATGGGGCATGTCGCTCTACAACCCATCGCCATCGCCCGGCCGGCCATCCGCTTCGTCAGCGCCAACCAGGCATAGCCCAAAACCCTGTCCTACTCCTCCCGGCTCATGCCATCATCCCGCCCTGCTCTTTCCTATTGTCCGCTCTCCCATCCCCGTCAGCGCGCGCACGACCTGTCGCGCTGGTGTCGCGTGTCTGTTGCGTCACCGTGACCCGACAGGCGCGTCCGCGTGACCCATCTGCGACCTGAGTGTGACCCAATGGGTGCGTGCCTGTCGCGTCGTGGCCCCTCTGCCGTAACTATTGGGCCTTTTTGCGGGTAGAAAAGGCGTTGGAACACTGTGAACTTGGCCGCGGCGCGTCGCTGTGACCCTAGGCCGCCGCCATCGCCCGACTCACCAGCAGCTTCGTGTACGCCGGCAGCACCGCGCCGAACGCCTCGAAGCGCGGGTCCGCCACCTTGCCGCTGGTGAACAGATGCGCCCCCAGCGCGATGATCGCCGCGACCTTGGCCTGACCCAGCACGGTGTAGCGCGCCACGTCCACCGCCGTCCGCCCCGTACCCTGCTCCCACTCCGCGACCATGCGCTCGGCCGACCACCAGCCGGGCAGTTCGAAGCCTGCATCGGCCAGCGACGCCTCGCCCTGATCGTGGAACATCAGCACATAGCCCAGGTCCAGCAGCGGCTCGCTGATCTGCGCCATCTCCCAGTCGAGCAGGGCGGTGAGCTTGCCCTCATGCCACAGACAGTTGCCATGCTTGGGGTCGCCATGCACCGGCGTCGGCGCGCCGGACGTGCGCGGTGGGCGTGCGACCAGGTCCTCCAGCACGCCGATCAGGTCGCGCGTCGCCTCCGCGTCGCGCGACACGTCCAGCCAGTGCTGCGCTTCCTCGCGCACACTCCGCCCGCCCGGCGGCATATGCTCCACCGGCATAGTGTGCAGCCCGATCAGCGCGTCGAACCACTGGCGACAGATGCTGTCCGGCACGGCGACCGGATCGGCCTTCACCCAGTCGGGCGTCACATATTCGAACGCCTCGCCCGCCACGCATTCCATCAGGAAGAAGTCGTCGCCGATGATCGACGGATCGGTGCTCAACTCCAGCATGCCGGGCAGGGGGACGGCCGGCGCATGCGCCTTCACCGCCGACAATATGCCATGCTGCCGCGCCATGTCATAAGGCGGCAATAGCCCTTCCTCGGAGGGCGGCATGCGAAGAATTTCGTTCAGCCCCTCGACCAGATAGGTCTCGTTGCTGTGCCCGGCCGACAGGGTCTTGACCCCCGTAATGCCGGCGCCACGCGGCAGAAAGGCGCGCAGCCCTTCCGCCAGACGGTCGGTGTCGCGCGCCATTTTTGCCTCTCCTTCTATTCTTAGATCAGCGAATTTTCGGTAGTCAGGCCCAGTTCGGGATGCGCGCCGTGGATCACCGTCTCCATGATGCCATGGCCGGTCGCGTCGCCCTCCCGCACCAGGATCGGGCAGTCGCGCAGCTGGCGGATGCGCCTGAGCGTCGGCACGTCCAGCTTGTCCGCGAACTTCTCGCCCTCGACCTCCAGCGCGCCCTTCCACGACCCGTGCTTGCGCCCGTCGAAGCCCAGATACAGGCCCGGCCCCAGATGCACCGCGGTCGGCCCGGCCACTTCCACCTCGACCGTGTGGGTGCCGCCCTGCAGCATGTCGAAATGCACCTTGCCGCCCAGCAGTCGCCGCGTCCTGTCGTCGTAATTCAGTTCCGGCCGCACCCGCGCGACCTTCTCCTGCCGGCCATCGGGATGATTGCGATAGCCTGACGAGTAGAAGATGCGGCCCTGCTTCGACATATAATAGAAATGATAGGCGGTCTGGTCGCCATTGGGCGCGGTCAGCATGAAGGGCGACCAGATCAGCACGAACTCGCCCTCGCCGAACTTGACGTCGCCAAAGTCCGAAGTCGGCCGCACATCTGCATTATGCGCGCCCACGTCCAGCCGCTGGCCCCAGCTATGGTCGCGATATTCGGTCCATTCCTCCGGGTTGATCTCGATCCGCTCGCCGTCGATCTCGACCCAGCCCGAAGGCACGCCGATCTGGTGGTAACGCACCACGTCCGACCCGATGCGGAACCCGTCCTTCTCGCGTTGCTTGTGCCGGTCCTCGAAGAAGGGCGGCATGACGGACGTGAAGGTCACGTCATAGGCGATCGGCTGCGCGTCGTTCTTCGCCAGCGCATAGCGTACCTTGTGCAGTGGCTCGATGATCTCATAGGTCAGCGGGCCGACCGTGGTTTCCGTGGGGTCGTCGCGCAGCTCCCGGCTCGCCCGCACGGTCCATTGCTCGACCCCGCGCGCCACCGCCGCCCAGCCGTCCATGACGCCGCGATTGTGATAGCGCCCCAAGCCAAAGTCGATCGACAGGCTGCCGTCCTTGCGCACCAAAGCGGTCCAGATCTTCTCCGTCCAGCCCAGGTCCGCCGTCGCCGTGGAGGAGAAGGTGTCGACGATCTGGTGGTTGAGCATCTCGTCCAGCCCGATCAGCTGGCCGATATCGTCCATTTCATGGCGCACGAAATTCCGCGTCATTTACGTCTCTCCTAAGGGGGTGTCGGCCAGTTCGCTCAGTTGCAGCACCGGCGCGACGTCAGTGTAATGGGGGGCGTCGGCGAACAGCGCTTCGCCGCAGGCCGCCATGGCTGCGTCGAAGGCGGCGCGGTCGGCGAAGATCATCTCGCTGATCGCCCAGTAGGGCGGGGCTGCGCCGTCCAGCGCCGCCACGCCCAGGGTGATCCGCAACTCGGCAAGGCCCAGCGGTTCGAGCAGCCCGCGCGCAAAGGGGGTGTGCCGCCCGACATAATAGCCGCCGTCGAAACGGCTGCCTTCAATGTTGGGATAGACGGCCGATACGCGCAGCACGCAGCTCTCCTCGCTTCGCCCCGATTCGTCGAGGTCTTGAGAGCGAGGCTAAAAGTGTCTGACGATTTCGTCCAGCTAAATTTGCATAAGAGAGATGCGCGGCGGCATCTTCGTCCGCTCAGCTCATGCTGGGAAAGATGTCGTCGGGCAGCTCTTCCATCGTCCGCCGGGTGCCGTCGAAATGCTTTTTCACCGCGAGGTCGGCCTTTTTCGGATCGCCGCTCAGGATCGCCCTGGCGATCGGGCCATAGCCCGACGCATGGCGCTTGCGCTGGGTTTCGGATTGCACGGTTTCGATCTGGGCGCGGAACAGGTCGGTGCGCGACAGCGGGATCACGCGCGCCAGTTCGCGATTGCCGCCGATGTCGATCATGGCGTCGTAAAAGCCGCGCCGCGATTCCAGATAATGCGCCCGGTTGCCCGATCGCGCCGCCCGATCCAAGTCGGCGACCGCCGCCTCGATCTTCGCGCGGGCTTCCGGCGTGGTGCAGTTCTCCGCCGCCAGCCGCGCCGCGAGCCGCGCCAGCGGCTCCAGCGTGTCGAGCAGTTGCAGCGACGCGGTGCGGTCCAGCAGGCCGATATAGGCGCCGCGATAGCGGTTGAGCGTGACGATGCCGGCGGCCGCCAGATGCTTGAGCGACTCGCGCAGCGACCCCCGGCTGATGCCCAGCCGCCGCGTCAGGTCCGGCTCCAGCAGATGTTGTCCGGGCACGAACACGCCGGTGCGGATGCCCTGGGTGATGGCGTCGGCCACCTTGTCGGTCGCGCTTTCGCTTTCGGCTGGAACCGCCTTTGTCATGAATATGTCCACTCTCTACCCCGTCCGGGCATAGCTGCGCGCGTCCGCTGCGTCCATATCGCAGGGCGCTGCGTCGAACCGATTGGTCAGGCAACTCTTTCCGATGAAATCGTCTGATTCCGCATGCCGATTTCGCCGCCATCCATCTGCCAAACGCCTACGGAAAGGTGTGGATTGACAAAAATCATATAGCAAAATCGTCCAACAATATTGACAGATGTTGTGGCCTATGGAACAAGCCGCTCTCGTCAGCGCCCTGCGGGGGGCATGACGACAAGGCCGATCAAAAACATGGCCAGATGGGAGAAGATGATGTCGAAAGCCTCCATTTATCTGTTGGCGGGACCGCTTTCTGTGGCTCTTGCCGTCGGCACAGCCCAGGCGCAGGACGCCGCCCCTCAGGCGCAGGCCAGCCCCCAGGCCGATAGCGGTTTCGGCGACATCATCGTCACCGCGCAGAAACGCGAACAGTCGCTGAGCAAGGTGGGCCTGACCATCGCCGCCGTCGGCGCCGATACGCTGACCGAGCGGGCGATCATGTCGCCGGCGGATATCGCCCAGGCGGTGCCGGGCCTCAGCTACACCAACAGCGCCAACAACACGCCGGTCTATACGCTGCGCGGCGTCGGCTTCTACGACACGTCGCTCGGCAGCTACCCGACGGCCAGCGTCTATGTCGACCAGGTGCCGCTGCCCTTCCCGATCCTGACGTCGCTCACCGCCTTCGATCTGGAGCGGGTCGAGGTCGTGAAGGGGCCGCAGGGCACGCTCTTCGGACAGAACAGCACCGGCGGCGCGATCAACTACATCGCCGCCAAGCCGACCAGTGAATTTTCCGCCGGCGGCGACGCGAGCTACAGCCGGTTCAACACTTTCACCGGCAACGCCTATGTCAGCGGGCCTTTGGGGGACACGTTGCGGGCACGCATCGCCGTGCGCGGATCGCGCGGCGGACCCTGGCAGAAGAGCTACACCCGCGACGACGAAAATGGCCGCACGCGCGAACTTGCCGGCCGCTTCCTGCTGGACTGGACCCCGTCCGACAGGTTCAAGCTGGAACTCAACATCAATGGCTGGCGCGACAAGAGCGACCCGCAGGCGGTGCAGTATCTGGCCTTCAACGAACAGGCGATTTCCAATACCCAGCCGGTGCGCGACTATCCGCTCTCGCCGCGCAATCCGCGCGCGGCCGACTGGTCGACCGACAATGGCATGTTCATGGACAGGAAGCTCGGCCAGGCGTCGGTGCGCGCCGACTGGGAATTCGTGCCCGACATCACGCTGACCTCCATCACATCCTACATCGCGTTCAAGGAAACCGGCGCGATGGACCAGGACGGCATGAATTTGCAGGACATCGACCTGCGCAATTTCTACGGCCGCATCCGCAGCTTCTCGCAGGAACTGCGCCTCGCCAACGATCAGGCGTCTTCGTTCCGCTGGATCATCGGCGGCAATTATAGCCGCGACAAGGTCTATTACCGCGAAAATCTGGTCTATGACGACTCGTCTGCTTTCTACAATTACGGCATCAACACGAGCGAGAATTATTCCGACCAGAAGATGACCAACATCGCCGGCTTCGGTAACGCCGAACTGGATATCGGCGACGCCTTCACGCTGAAGGCCGGCCTGCGCTATACCAAGAACAAGCGCAGCGCCGACATCTGCAACCATGACGGCGGCAATGGCCTGACCGCCGCCTTCTTCTCCGCCGCCTTCGGCCTCAATCCGCCGCTCGGCATCAACGACTGTTTCGCGCTGGACAATAATTTCCAGACCGGCGAATTCCACGGCAATCTGAATGAGGACAATCTGTCCTGGCGCGCGGGCGTCGACTGGAAGGCCAGCGACACGCTGCTGCTCTACGCCAACGTGTCGAAGGGGTTCAAGGCGGGCGGCTTCGGCAACATCAACGCCTCGGCCCAGGTGCAATATGCGCCCGCCGTGCAGGAATCGATCCTGAACTATGAGGCCGGCTTCAAGCTGCAGGCGGCCAATCGCCGCGTGTCGCTGAACGGCGCGGTCTTCTACATGGATTACAAGGACAAGCAGCTGCGTTCGAAGCTGATCGACGGCACCTTCGGCGTGCTCGACGCGATCATCAATATTCCCAAGTCGCGGTTGCAGGGCGCAGAGATCGAGTTGCAGGCGCGGCCGGTGCAGGGTCTCAGCTTCGGCTTTGCGATGACCTATATCGATTCGAAGATCAAAGACTATGTCGGCGTGAACGCTGGCGGCGTCACCGCCGACTTCGCCGGCTCCACCGTGCCCTTCACGCCGAAATGGCAGGGCAGCGCGAACATGCGCTTCGACATCCCGCTGACCGACAGCATCAACCTGTTCGGCGGACCGCAGCTCACCTATCGCAGCGGCACCTATGCGATCGTTGGCGAAACGCCCGAATATCGGATCGACGAATATGTGCTGCTCGACGCGCAGCTGGGCATCGAAAGCGCCGACGATCGCTGGAAGGTGATGCTGTGGGGCAAGAACATCACCAGCGAATATTACTGGACCAATGTGGTCGCCGGGCAGGACACGATCGTGCGCTACGCCGCGCGTCCTGCCACCTATGGCGTGACGGTCGGATTCAAATATTGATCCATGCCCCGGTTCGGCCTTCGGAAGGTCGAACCGGGATGTTTGGGCCGGACAGCGGACATAGGTGACACGATAGATGGTCGATTTTGCCCGATAGTAACGCCGAAGCATCGCCCACGGACCTGCGACGCATCTGCGAAGCGTCTGTTGGGTCACGCCTGGGTCACAGTCGGGTGACTGTAGAGTCACTATAGAGTGGCGGTGGCGCGCCTGGTAGGTCACGTCCAGGTCACGACAGGGTGTTTGCCGGTGTCGGGCGCGGGAGCATCGGCGGGCGGGCTGGTTCATCGGACAGGATGGACCAGAAAATATCCTACATTGAAAGGCTATTCGGCCTGCGCATGGGGCCGATCAGGGCCAGTAGCGCGCCCGCACGATGCGCTTCAGCAGCTTGCCATTGGGATGGCGCGGCAGTTCGGGGTCGAAGTCGATCTGGCGGGGCAGCTTCAGCTTGCCCACCCGGCCGGAGAGATGCGCGCACAGCTCTTCGGCCAGCGCGGGGCCGGCGTCGGCCCAGTCCATCGGCTGCACCACCGCGACCACCCGCTCGCCCATGTCGGCGTCGGGCGCGCCGACGATGGCGACATCGGCGACCCTGGGATGGGTGATGAGGGCGTCCTCGATCTCCTGCGGGTAGATGTTCACGCCGCCGGAGATGATCATGAAGCTCTGCCGGTCGGTGAGGTAGAGGAACCCCTCGTCATCGACCCAGCCGACATCGCCCAGCGTGGTCCAGCCCCGCCGGTTGCGGCTCTGCGCGGTCTTTTCCGGGTCGTTATGATATTCGAACGGCGCGCCATCGGAGAAATAGATATTCCCGGTTTCGCGCGGCGGCAGCGGCTCGCCGTCTTCGTCGCAGATGCGGATGCGGCCCCAGATCGCGCGGCCGACCGAGCCGGGATGGGTCAGCCACTCCTCCGGGCCGATGGCGGTGAGGCCATTGGCTTCGGTGCCGCCGTAAAATTCGTGGATGATCGGCCCCCACCAGTCGATCATCGCCTGCTTGACCTCCGCCGGGCAGGGGGCGGCGGCGTGATAGGCGACCTGCAACGACGACAGGTCATAGGAAGCGCGCACATCCTCGGGCAGCTTCAGCATGCGGATGAAATGGGTCGGCACAAACTGCGCATGGGTGACGGCGAAGCGCTCGATCAGGGCGAGCGTTTCTTCCGGGTCGAACTTTTCCATGACGATCACCGTGCCGCCCAGCTTCTGGATCGACATGCACCAGCGCAGCGGCGCGGCGTGATAGAGCGGGGCGGGCGACAGGAAGATGCTGTCGGCGTTCATGCCGTAGCTGGAACGGCCGAATTCGGTCAGCGCGTTGGTCTGGCTGAGGCTGCCTTCGGGCAGCGGCGGGCGGATGCCCTTGGGCCGGCCGGTGGTGCCCGAGGAATAGAGCATGTCGTTGCCCGGTGACTGGTCGGCGATCGGCGTTTCCGGCATCGCGCCGCGCTCGGCGACGAAATCGCGCGCGCCGGGTGCGAAAACGGTGACGCCTTCTGTCGGCAGGTCGGCTGGCACCGGCATCGACGCGATCAGCACGCGCGAGCCGGAATCGGACAGGATGAACGCGATCTCCGGCGTGGCGAGCCGCGTCGACAGGCAGGTATAATAAAGGCCCGCCCGCTGCGCCGCCCAGACGATCTCGAAGAAGCGCGCGCTGTTCTCCAGCAGCAGCGCGACGCCGTCGCCGCGCTTCAGCCCCAGCGCGCGGAACAGATGCGCGCCTTGGTTCGATCGCGCCTCCAGCTGCGCATAGGTGACGCGCTCGCCCGATCCGGCCATGATATAGGCGGGCTTGTCCGGCGTGCGCGCGGCATGGATCGACGGGTGCATGGCTCTCCACTCATTTCCTGTTTTCCCGATCAGCCTAGGCAGCGGGCGGGAAGAGCGTCCAATCGGGATTGGCGCGGGACCGATCGGGCGGCGCGATAAGTCGGCGTTGATCGAACCCGTCGATGAATGCTCCCGGATCGCCGATTGGACCCTTCGCCCGCGCTCTTTCAGGATCGGGGGCAGGAGAGGAGAACATCGTGGCGACCCTGCAAGCCGATATCGACGAGGTGATCGTCGATCCCCGCACCTATGGCGACGAGCACAGCTATCATCGGGCGTTCGAGGCGCTGCGCCGGGAGGACCCGGTCCACTGGACGCAGCCGCGCGACTTCCGGCCCTTCTGGGCGGTGACGCGCCATGCCGACATCATGGCGGTGGAGTTCAACGCCAAGAATTTCCTCAATGATCCTCGTCAGTTCCTGGTGTCCACCAAGGACGAGGACATGCTGTTCGAGCAGACCGGCAGCCGCAATTTCGCGCGCAACCTGGTCGCCATGGACGACCCCGACCACCGCGCCTATCGCGCGCTGACCTCCGCCTGGTTCGGCGCGAAGAGCGTGCGCAGCCTGGAGGAGGAGATATCCACGCTCGCCCGCGAGACGGTGGACGGGATGATCGAGCGGGGCGGGACGTGCGACTTCGCCAAGGAGATTTCGGCCTGGTATCCGCTGCGCACGATCATGCTGGTGCTGGGCGTGCCGCGTGAGGACGAGCCGATGATGCTGGCGCTCTCGCAGAAGGTGTTCGGCGGCACCGATGCCGACACCGGCGGCGGCGAGGGGATGACGTCGATGGTGGAGGCGTTCGACGCCTTCAACGCCTATTTCGACCGGATCACGCAGGACCGGCGCAGCAATCCGCGCAATGACGTCGCGAGCATCCTGGCCAATGCGACCGTGCATGGCGAACCGATCGGCGACAAGGAACGCAACGCTTATTATCTGATCGTCGCGGCGGCGGGGCATGACACGACCAGTTCGGCGATCGCGGGCGGGCTGCTGGCGCTGATCCGTAATTCGGGCGAGATGGCCAAGCTGCGGGCGAACCCGGAGCTGATCGGCAATGCGGTGGATGAGTTCATCCGCTGGACGACGCCGGTGAAGCATTTCTTCCGCACGGCGGTCAGCGATTGCGAGGTGGGCGGCAAGGCGGTGCGCGCCGGCGATGCGCTGATGATGTGCTATCCTTCCGCCAATCGCGACGAGGCGGTGTTCGACGCGCCCTTCGATTTCCGGGTGGATCGACCCGACGCGAAGAAGCATCTCGCCTTCGGCTATGGCCCGCATCTGTGCCTGGGCAATATGCTGGCCAAGCTGGAGATCCGCATCCTGTTCCGCGAAATATTGGCGCGGATCGAGGATATCGAGCTGGCAGGCGATCCGGCCTGGGTGGAGGCGAATTTCGTGTCCGGCCTCAAGCGCCTGCCGATCCGCTATCGGGTCGCGGCATGAGCAGCGGTGGGTGCCTGTGCGGGCGGGTGCGCTATGTGCTGATGGGGCAGCCATTGCTGTCGGCGGTCTGCCATTGCCGCCATTGCCAGAAACAGGGCGGCAGCGCCTTTTCCGTGGTCAGCGCCTATCCGGCGGAGGCTTATGCGCAGACCGGGGAGACGCGGCTGTTCATGGACACCGGCGAGAGCGGGAAGGCGGTGGCGCGGCATTTCTGTGGGGATTGCGGGTCGCCGATCATCTCGGTCGCCGACGCGATGCCGGGCATCGTGATCGTCAAGGCGGGGACGCTGGATGATCCGAGCGGGCTGCGGCCGGCGCTGGAGGCCTATTGCGACAGCGCGTTGCCCTGGGTGCCGGGGCTGGCGGAGACGCGCTTTGCGCGGTCGAACTTTTGAGGGACATGCACGATGAACCTTACGGATATGGACGATAAGATTGCGCTGGTGACGGGGGCGGCTTCGGGGATCGGGCGGGAGATTGCGACGCTGTTTCGGTCGCTGGGCGCGACTCTGATTGTCACGGATGTGAACCGGGATGGCGTGGAGGCGGTGGCGGCTGAACTGGGCGGTGATACGCTGGCGCTGGCCCATGATGTGGCGTCGGAAGCGGATTGGGCAGAGGTGTTTGCGGCTGTTGGCGAGAAGCATGGCCGGCTGGACGTCTTGGTCAACAATGCCGGGATCATGATGGCGCAGCCGTTCGAGAGCGCGGGGATCGACATCCTTCGAAGGCAGCTGCGCATCAATGTGGAGAGCGTGCATCTGGGCATGCATGGCGCGCTGCCGCTGTTGCGGGCGGCGCGCGCGCAAGGGGCGGCGAGCGCGGCGATCGTCAATATCGCGTCGATCTATGGCAAGGTCGCGGGCAGCCAGTTTGCGGCCTATAGCGCCACCAAGGGCGCGGTGCGGGCGATGAGCAAGGCGGTGGCGGCGGAGCTGGCGACGAGCGGCATTCGCGTCAATTGCGTGCTGCCGGGGCCGGTCGCGACCAATCTGGGCGCGGACTGGGAGCCGCCGCGCGATGCCGACGGGAACCTCATTCCGCCCGAAGCGGCGCTGGCGGCCTGGGCGACGCTGATCCCGATGGGGCGGCTGGGCGAGACGCGGGACATCGCGCCGCTGGTGGCGTTTCTGGCGAGCGACGCGGCGGGCTTCATCACCGGGGCCGAGTTCATCGCCGATGGCGGCTACACCGCTGTCTGAAAAGGAAGAGGCTCATGGACATCGTCGCTGCCATCGCAGACACGCCGCAGGGCGATTTCGCGATCGAAACCGTGCAGATCGAGCCGCCGCGCGCCGACGAGGTGCTGGTGCGGATCGCCGGCGTGGGGCTGTGCCATACCGATCTGGTGGCGCGCGACCAGTTCATCCCGATCCCGCTGCCCGCCGTGCTGGGCCATGAGGGCGCCGGGATCGTCGAGGCGGTGGGATCGGCGGTGACGAAGGTGCGGCCGGGCGACGCGGTGGTGATCGGCTTTTCGAGTTGCGCGCATTGCGCGCGCTGCGACGAACAGCTGCCCTCCTATTGCCGGTCCTTTCCGGTGCTGAACTATGCCGGGCGGCGGGCCGATGGCAGCACGGGGCTGAGCCGGGACGGGCAGGCGCTGTCGGGCAGTTTCTTCGGCCAATCCTCCTTTGCCAGCCATGCACTGACTCAGGAGCGCAATCTGGTGAAGGTGGATGCGAGCGGGCTGGACCTGGCGATATTGGGGCCGCTGGGTTGCGGGCTGCAAACCGGGGCGGGGGCGATCATGCGGTCGATGGACTGCCCTGCGGGATCGACCGTCGCGATCTTCGGCGGTGGGCCGGTGGGGCAGGCGGCGGTGATGGCGGCGGCGATCCGGCAGTGCGCGACGATCATCCTGATCGAGCCGATGGCGGCGCGGCGGGACATGGGGCTGGAACTGGGCGCGACGCATGTCATCGATCCCGGCGCGGGGGATGTGGTCGCCGCGATCCGCGCGATCGTGCCGGAGGGCGTTGATTTCGCGCTGGAAACGAGCGGGCGCGAGCCGGTGGTGGAGGCGGCGCTGGCGGCGCTGGGCAGCCATGGCCTGCTGGGGCTGGTCGGCGTGCCGCCCCGGCCGGACAGCAGCATTTCGATCAATCTGGCGAGTGTGATTACCTATGGCCACCGGATCATCGGGATTATCGAGGGGGATAGTGATCTGGACGGCTTCATCCCGGAACTGATCGCGCTGCACCGGCAGGGGCGGTTTCCGTTCGACCGCCTGGTGCGCAGCTACCCGCTCGCCGCCATCAACGACGCTGTCGCCGCGCAGCATCGCGGGGAATGCATCAAGGCGGTGCTTATTCCCTGAGCGGCCGCGCAGGAGTCTCTCAAAAGGCCAGCCAGCGCATCAGCAGGATGTTGACGGCGAGCAGGGCGACAGCGGTGGGCAGCTGGGTCTTGATGACCAGATTGCGGTCGGGCAATTCGAGTGCGGCGACGGGGACGATATTATAGTTGGCGGCCATCGGCGTGGTCAGCGTGCCGCAGAAGCCCGACAGCATGCCGATGGCGCAGACCGCCGCGGGATCGCCGCCATAGCGCAGGATGACGAGCGGCAGGCCGATCGCGGCGGTCATGATCGGGAAGGCGGCGAAGGCGTTGCCGAGCAGGGCGGTGAACAGCGCCATGCCGGCGCAATAGACGATGACGGCGGCCCATGGCCCGGCGATCGGCACGGCGCCGGTGATGAGCGGCGAGAGCGCTTCGCCGACGCCGGCGAAGGCGAACATCGCGCCCAGCGCGGCGAGCATCTGGGGCAGGAGCATCGGCCAGCCGACCGTGTCGGCGAGGCGGCGGCCTTCGCCGACCAGTGCGCCGGGTGAGGGCCGCGTGATCCAGGCGGCGGCGCCGAAGCTGGCGAGGGCGGCGAGGCCGAGCGCGATCAGGGTGACCTGGCCCGGCTGAAAGAGTTGTCGCCCGCCCAGCATGCCGTCGCGCAGGGTGAGCGTGGCGAGAATGACGAGCGCGGGCACCATCAGCGCGGGGATGAACAGGCGGCCGCCCAGACGCCGCGCGGATTTTTCGCGCGCGAGTGGGTCCGTGGTGGCGACGGGGCCGGGCTTGAGACCCGCGACGGCCAGGCCGACAAGGGCGAGTACGATGAGGCCATTGGCGAGATCCGGCAGGATCGATCCGGCGAGGAGGATTATGGCGTAGAGGCCCCAGAAGGCGGCGCTGCGCCAGCGGCGGGGATTGGCGGAATCGCGCAGATGGGAGACAGCGAAGCCGGCGAACATCAGGCCGGTCAGGATGTAGAGATGATCGAGCCGGATCATGGCTGCGCCTCCAGATCGGCCCGCACATTGGCGCGTGCATGCGTGAGGCGGCGGATGTGCCGATCGAGCAGATGGAGCCGGACGGCGTGGATCGCGAAGGCGGCGAGCGCGGTGGGGATGGCGTGCAGGCCCAGGCTGATCGGGGTCAGGGTGACGCCGTAATTGGCCATGAAGCCGACCATCAGCAGGATCGACCCGATCGCGATGAAGATATCCTCACCGAAGAACAGGCCGATATTGTCGACCGCCGCCGCATGGGCGCGCAATTTGTAGCGCAGCGGCGCATCGAGCGGCAGGCTGCGTTCGGCCGCCGCCTCCGTCATGGGGGCGACCAGCGGGCGGACCATCTGCACATGGCCGCCCAATGAGGTGAGGCCGAGCGCGCAGCTGCCCTGCCGCAGCAGCAGATAGGCGAGCAGGACGCGGCCCGCCGTCACGTTGCGGATGCGGGTGATGAGGCGGGCGGCCTGTTCCTGCAAGCCGGCGCGCTCCAGCAGGCCGATCATCGGCAGGATCAGCCAGACCACGGCGATGAAGCGGCTGTCGCGGACGGCTGCGCCGAGTTTTTCGATCGTGGCGATCGGGTCCAGCCCGGCGGCGAGGCCGGTGACGATGGCGGCGACCGCCACCACCAGCATCGCGTTCAGCCGCGCGAGGAAGCCGATGATGATGACCGCGATACCCGAAAGAACAAGCATGTCGCGGTCGCCTTATCCTAGAGGGTGGCGGCCGCGCGGGCGGCCTGATTATACGCGCCCGACAGCAGGCGCATCAGCTGCGCGAGCTCCGACAGGCGGTCCTCGCCCGGCCCCTGGCTGCGGGCCGGGCCGACGAGCAGCTGCTCGCGGATCTGGCGGTAGTTTTCGCAGAAGGCGATGCCGGCCGCAGTCGGCGCGATCAGCTTTTCCTTGCCGACGCGGGTCGCCTCGACCAGGCCCGCCGTCTCCAGCTTGCGCAGGGCGTAGGTGGCGAGGTGCGTATCCTCGATATCCAGCACCAGCGTGATGTCGGTGATCCGCTTGGGCCGGTCGCGATGGCGGACGGTGTGCATGATCAGCACTTCGAGCGGGGTCAGCTGCGCGCCGGCGGCCGCCGCGCAGCGCACCATCCAGCGATGATAGGCGGTGGCCGCGAGGTTGATGGAAAACTCCAGCTCCGACAGCGCGGGCGACGCGCCATCGGCCAGATGCGCGGAGGAAACGACCGGGCGGCCCGATAAGTGGGCGGGCTGGCCGGCGTTCGGCATGGGCGGCTGTTTCGATTTGGCCATGAAAACCCCCTGAAGATGGCGGCATTCTGCGATTTGACATTAATTTGTCAAGGGCATGTAGACAAATTGTAGATAAATTGTCATCCTGAGTCGCAGATTTCCAAGGGGGCCTGATTTCACATCATGGGTGGTTGGCAATTCTGGGTTGATCGTGGCGGCACATTCACCGACATCGTGGCGCGCCTGCCGGACGGGACGCTGCGCTCCGCCAAGCTCTTGAGCGAAAATCCCGCCCATTATGCCGACGCCGCCGTCGCGGGCATCCGTCAGCTGATGGACGTGGCGCCGGGCGCGCCGCTGCCGTCCGATCGGATCGACCGGGTGAAGATGGGATCGACCGTCGCCACCAATGCCCTGCTGGAGCGCAAGGGCGCGCGCACGCTGCTGCTGATCGACCGGGGTTTTGCCGACCTGCTGCGTATCGGCAACCAGGCGCGGCCGGACCTGTTCGCGCTCGACGTGCGCAAGCCCGAGCCGCTGTACGAGGCGGTGGAGGAGATCGGCGGGCGGATCGACAGTGACGGTCATGCGCATGCGCCGCTGGATGAGGCGGATCTGCTGCCGCGCCTGCGCGACTATCGCGCGCAGGGCTTCGAAAGCGTGGCGATCGCGCTGATGCATGCGTGGAAATATCCCGATGTGGAGCGCAAGGTGGCGGAGCTGGCGCGGCGCGCGGGCTTTGCGCATGTGTCGGCGAGCCACGAGGCCAGTCCCTCGATCGGGCTGGCGCCGCGCGCGCATACCGCCGTGGTCGACGCCTATCTGTCGCCGGTGCTGCGGCACTATGTCGACCAGGTCGTGCGCGAACTGGGCGATGTGCGCCTCTATTTCATGCAGTCGAGCGGCGGGCTGACCGACGCGGCGCTGTTTCGCGGCAAGGATGCGATCCTGTCCGGTCCGGCCGGCGGCGTCGTCGGCGCCGCGCGCACGGCCGAGGCGATGGGGATCGACCGCGTCATCGGCTTCGACATGGGCGGCACCTCGACCGATGTGGCGCTCTATGCCGGGAAGTTCGAGCGGGAGTTCGACAGCCAGATCGCCGGCGCGCCGGTGCGGGCGCCGACCATGGCGATCCACACCGTGGCGGCCGGCGGCGGGTCGATCCTGCATTTCGACGGGGTGCGCTTCCGCGTCGGGCCGGACAGCGCCGGGGCGCAGCCGGGGCCGGCGGCCTATCGCAACGGCGGTCCGCTGACGGTGACCGACGCGAACGTCATGCTGGGCAAGGTGCAGCCGGACTGGTTCCCGCATATCTTTGGGGCCAATGCCGATGCGGCGCTCGACGGCGATGTCGTGCGCGCCGGGTTCGAGCGGCTGGCGGGCGAGATTTCCGCCGCGACCGGCGAGGCGTGGTGCGCGTCGCGCGTGGCCGAGGGCTTCGTGCAGGTCGCGGTCGAGGGCATGGCGCAGGCGATCAAGCGCATCTCGCTGGAAAAGGGGCATGATGCGCGCCGCTTCGCGCTGCAATGCTTCGGCGGTGCGGGCGGGCAGCATGCCTGCCTGATCGCCGACGCGCTGGGGATGGAGCGCATCCTGATCCATCCGCTCGCCGGGGTGCTCTCCGCTTATGGCATGGGTCTCGCCGACCAGAGCCTGATCGCGCAGCAGGCGATCGAGCGCGATCTGGAGCCGGCGATGCTGACGGAACTGGGCGAGGAGATCGAGCGGATCAAGCGGCGCTGCGCGGCCGACCTGTTGGCGCGCGAGACGGAAGACGTGGCGGTGCAATATCGCTGCCAGGCGGAGCTGCGCTATGCCGGCACCGACACGGCGCTGGGCGTGACCTTCGCCGACATGGACGCGATGCGCGCCGAGTTCGAGGCGGCGCATGTCCAGCGCTTCGGCTTTTCCACGCCCGATCGCGGCATCGTGGTCGAAAGCGTCACGGTCGAGGCGATCGTGCCGGGCGAGCCGGCGGCGATCGTCGAGGGGGCCGAGAGCGCCGACGTCGGCGCGGCGGAGGGCGAGGTCGCGCTGTGGAGCGGCGGGCAGTCCTGGCAGGCGGCGGTGCATCTGCGCGAGAAACTGGGGCAGGGCGCGCGGATCGCGGGGCCGGCGCTGATCTGCGACGCGCTCTCGACCACGGTGGTCGAGCCGGGCTGGACGGCGGTGATGGCGGCCGGCGGCATGCTGGTGATGGCGCGCGGCGAGAAGGCGGCGGCGACGCAGGACGAGGGTGCGGCGGCGAAGGCCGACCCGGTGCTGTTGGAGCTGTTCAACAACCGCTATATGGCGGTGGCCGAGCAGATGGGCGTGGTGTTGCAGCACACGTCGACCAGCGTGAACATCAAGGAGCGGATGGACTGTTCCTGCGCGGTGTTCGATGCGGCCGGCAACCTCATCGCCAACGCGCCGCATGTGCCGGTGCATCTGGGCGCGATGAGCGACAGCGTGCGGACGGTGCTGCGACTGCGGGGCGATACGCTCAAGCCCGGCGACATGGTGGTGCTGAACAACCCCTTCTGCGGCGGCACGCACCTGCCTGATGTCACGGTGATCGCGCCGGTGTTCGACGCGGACGGCAAGGAGCTGCGCTTCTTTGTCGGCAATCGCGCGCACCATACCGACATCGGCGGCACCACGCCGGGATCGACGCCGCCGGACTCCTCCACGCTGGAAGAGGAAGGCGTCGTGATCGACAATTTCCTGATCCTGGACGGCGGGCAGTTCCGCGAGCATGCGTTCCGCGAGCTGCTGGCCGACGCGCGCTGGCCGGCGCGCAATCCCGACATCAACGTGGCGGACATCCGCGCGCAGATCGCCTGCAACGAGACCGGCGTGCGCGAATTGCAGGCGATGGTGCGCGAACAGGGCTGGCCGCTGGTCAACGCCTATATGGCGCATGTCATGACCCATGCGGAGGAGAGCATCCGCCGCGTCATCGACGCGCTGGAGGAGGGCAGCTTCGCCTATCCGATGGACGATGGCGGCATGTTGCGTGTGGCGGTGCGGATCGACCGGGATGCGCGCACGGCGACCATCGACTTTACCGGCACCACTGCGCAGCATGCGGGCAATTTCAACGCGCCCTCGGCCATCGTGCATGCGGTCGTGCTGTACGTGTTCCGCTGCTACGTGCGCGAATCCATCCCGCTCAACGAAGGCTGCTTCCGGCCGCTGGAGATCATCCTGCCCGAAGGCTGCTTCCTGGCGCCGCGGCCGGGCAGCGCGGTCGTCGCTGGCAATACCGAAGTCAGCCAGGCGATCTGCAACGCGCTGCTGGGCGCGCTCGGCACCGTCGCGTCGAGCCAGGGGACGATGAACAACTTCCTCTTCGGCAACGACGCCTATCAATATTATGAGACGATAGGCGGCGGATCGGGCGCGGGCGGCGGCTTTGATGGCGCGTCGGCGGTGCATACGCACATGACCAACACGCGGCTCACCGATCCCGAAATCCTGGAACTGCGCTATCCCGTGCGGGTCGAGCAGACCGCGATCCGGCGCAATTCGGGCGGGCAAGGCCGGCGCCGCGGCGGCGACGGCATGGTCCGCGCGCTGCGCTTCCTGGAGCCGATGACCGCCACCCTGGTTTCCTCACGCCGCCGGGTCGCGCCGTTCGGCATGGCCGGGGGCGGCGATGGCGCCCCCGGCCGCCAATGGGTGACGCGCGCGAGTGGGGCGCATGAAGATGTCGAAGGCTGCGGGTCCATCGAAATCGGGATCGGCGACCTTGTCGTCATAGAAACGCCGGGTGGCGGAGGCTTCGGGTCGCACTGAGGCCACACAACATAAAAATAAAATAGAGAAACAATGGCGGATAGAGAAATATAGATCGTTCATACGATACAAGCATAACCATAAACATTTTATATAATATCTTCGTCTGGAGAGGAAGGGTCATATAAAATCAAGGGGAATGGGTATGAAGTATTGTTCAAGAACTGTGCTTTCCATGGCGGCGTCCTTTAGCGCATTGACCGTGGCTTTGTCCATACAGCCCGCGCTGGCCGCTGAAGCGGCGCCGCAGGGTGACTCTTCTTCGACGATCGCAGCGCCAGACGCGCAATCGGGCGATCAGGATGACGGCGCGATGCTGATCGTCACCGGAACGCGCACCGCGCCGCGCACCGTCTATACCAGCGAATCCCCGATCGACAGCTTCACCGCAGCGGACGTGCAGCGCACCGCCAAGACCGACCTGCTGGAAAGCCTGGCGGTGCTGGTGCCCTCGCTCGACCTGCCGCGCACGCCCGGCTCCTCGGCGCGCATCGTGCGCGGTCCCTATCTGCGCGGCCTGTCGCCGGGCCACACGCTGGTGCTGGTCAACGGCAAGCGTCGCCACGCCACATCGACGCTGGGCGTCGGCGGCACCAGCGCGGCGCAGTCGGTGGACATCGCGATGATCCCGTCGGCCTCGATCGAGCGCATGGAAGTGCTGCGCGATGGCGCGTCGGCCATCTATGGCTCCGACGCGATCGCCGGCGTCATCAACTTCATCACCAAGAAGGATGACGATGGCCTGACCGCCTTCGGCCGGTTCGGCACGTTCGGCGATGGCGAGGGCAAGACCTATTCGGCCTATATCGGCAAGGGCTTCAAGCTGGGCGAGGGCGGCCATCTGTACCTGACCGGGCAGTATGAGCAGCGCAACCGCACCTATCGCGGGTCGCCGGTGCCCGACAATATCCTGTTCTATTTCCCGCTGGACGCGAACGGCAACCAGATCCTGCCGTCGGGCAGCCTGACCGCGCCGACCCTGCCGGCGGGCGCAACGCCCGACCCGCGCGAGGCGACGCGCGACAGCACGGTGTCGCAGATTCAGGGGGAATCCCCCTATACCACCTATTCGGCCACGGCTGACCTCGGCCTCGAACTCAGCGACAGCGTGCGGCTCTACAGCTTCGCCAGCTATGCCGAGCGCGATGCGGACCTGTTCAACAGCTTCCGCCTGCCGCTGCGCAACGAGAATGTCCGCGCGCTCTTCCCCAATGGCTTTTCGCCGATCCGCGACCAGAAGGAGAAGGATTTCGAGGTTCTGGTGGGACTGGAAGGCGAGCTGGGCGGCTGGAAATGGGACCTTTCGAGCACCTATGGCGGCAACCGGGCGCGGATCGGCGCGCATGACACGGTGAACCCGTCCTACGGCCTCGACAGCCAGACCAGCTTCTACATCGGCACGACCGACTATACCGCCTGGACGACCAATTTCGGCGTGTCGCGCAGCTTCGACCTGTTCGGCGCAAAGCCGGTCGAGTTCGCCGCGGGCGTGGAATATCGCGAGGAGAAGTTCATCGTCTCCGCCGGCGAGCCGCAATCCTATTCCTGCGGCGGCGCGACCGTGCTGGACGGACCGAACGCCGGCATGGCGCTGACGTCCTACAGCTATTGCGGGTCGCAGGCGGTGTTCGGCTATACGCCGGACAATGAGGTGACCGGCACCCGCAACAACAAGTCGGCCTATGCCGAAGTCACCATCCATCCGCTCGACAACTGGTCGATCAGCGCGGCGGGCCGCGTGGAGGATTATTCCGACTTCGGCACGGCGACCATCGGCCGCCTGTCCACCCGGTTCGAGATCAGCCCGGCGATCGCGCTGCGCGGCACCATCGGCAACGCCTTCCAGGCGCCGACGCTGGCGACGATCAACTATCGCGCGCAGGTGAACTGGGGGACCTACATCGCCTTCTCCTTCCCGGTGACCTCGCCGGAGGCGCTGGCTTTGGGATCGCAGCCGCTCAAGCCCGAAAAGTCGGACAATCTGAGCGCCGGCGCGGTGTTCACCCTGTCCGACAAGATCCACCTGACGGTCGACGCCTATCAGATCAAGGTGCGCGACCGCGTGTCGCTCTCCACCACGATCCGCGACGCCATCTATCCCGGCGCGGCGGCGCTGCTGACCTCGGTCGGGCTGGAGCCGGATGCGGCGATCAACTATTTCATCAACGCCGCGAACACCCGCACGCGGGGCGTCGAGGCGGTGCTGGACGGGTTGATCGACCTCAACCAGATGGGTCGCCTGAAATGGGCGCTGTCGGGCAATTACAACCGCACCAAGGTGACGGGCCTTGCCGAAACATCGCCGGTGCTTGCCGCATTCAACGTGCCGGTGTTCAGCCTGGCCGACACGCGGAACCTGGAGAACCGCACGCCGCGCAGCAAGGTGGTGTTCGACGCCATCTGGTCGTTCGGGCCGATCGATTTCAACGTGCGGGAAAGCTATTTCGGCAAGACCATCCGTTACGGCACGCCGACGACCATTCCCACCAGCGGGCCTTATGCCGGCATGCGGGAAATCGGCTATAATATCGGCAATGTCTTCGTGACCGACCTCAACATCAACTATCGGGTCACGGACGCCTTCACGCTCAGCGCATCGGCCAATAATCTGTTCGCGGCCAAGCCCGCGCGGCTGCCGACGCCGCTGCTCCAGCCGATCCAGTCCTGGGCCTATGACGAAACCGGCCCGGTCAGCTCCGACGGCGCCTTCTTCGCCATCGGTTTGCAGGCGAAATTCTGACCTTCCTCCCTTCCACCCAAGATACGAGGTTCGCATGAGCAACGATATGTCCCGCAGGGCGATGATGGGCACGATGGCGGGGGGCGCGGCGATGTTGCCCTATGCGGCCATGGCCGCGAGCAAGCCCGGCGCCACCCCGCCGATCAAGTTCGACAGCGCCAAATACAAGCGCGTGGTCGACGCGATCGACCAGCAGGGCGCGCTCGATTTCCTGTCCAAGACGGTGCAGTTCAAGAGCTATACCGACAGCGAGGGCGAGACCGCGCTGGCCGCATTCCTGGCGGCGTCGATGAAGGCCGACATTCCCGGCATCGAGGCGATCGACCAGAGCTATCCCAACAAGCCGGGCGGCAAGATGCCCGACCGGCACAATGCGGTCGGCGTGCTGAAGGGAGCGGGCGGCGGCAAGAGCATCATGTTCAACGGCCATATCGACACCAATCCGGTGACGGAGGGCTGGACCGTCGATCCGCATGCGGGGAAGGTGGACAAGGACTTCATCTACGGCATCGGCGTGTCGAACATGAAGTCGGGCTGCGCCGCTTATTACTGGGCCTTGAAGGAACTTGTGCGACAAGGCGTGAAGCTGAAGGGCGACGTGACCTTGACCTTCGTCAGCGCCGAACTGGCCGGCGGGCTGGGCACCAAGGCGGTGCTGGATGCGGGCTATCGCTCCGACTATTTCATCAATCCCGAGCCGACCGACCTGATTGCGCTCACCATGCACGCGATCGGCAGCGCGGTGGACATCGAGCTGATCGGCTCGACCCGCCACATGTCCAAGCGCGAGGAATCGATCGACTGCGTGATGGCGGCGTGCGACCTGATCCCGCGCCTCAACGCCATGACCTTCCGCGGGGCGCTCAGCGCCGAGCATGCGTCGATCAGCCGGCTGCATGTCGGCGTGGTGCATGCGGCGCTTGGTCGTCAGCTCGACGAATGGCGTCCGCCCCAGGTGGCCGACTTCGCCAAGATCAAGGGATCGGCCCGCTATGCGCCCGGTCAGACGCATGAAGGCGTGATGGCGGACATCAACCTGCAACTCGACGAACTCAAGAAGCGCTTTCCGGGTATCCAGGTCAACAATCTTGCGATGGACCGCAAGCCCGACCCGATCCGTGAAAAGGGCTATTTCGTCGCCCGCGACGCGCCGATCGTGCAGGCGGTGAACGACGCCTATCTGACGGTGCGCGGCAAGCCGCAGCCGACGGGGCCGGAAACCACCAATGCGCGCTTCTATGGCACGGACTCGCCGATGCTCCAGCAGATCGGCGGCATGCAGGGCCTGGTGTGCGGGCCGGGCGGCAAGTTCAACACCATGCCCGACGAGCGCGTCGACATCGTCGACTATATCGACATGATAAAGGTGTTCATGCTGACCATCGTCAACATCTGCGGCGTGGTCGATCCGGCCTGATCCGGACGTTGTCGGGCGCGCAGGGCGCGCGCCCGACAACGGACAGATGGTGGACTGGTCCTCCCATTTGGGAGGCGCTATGATGCGGCATGCGATCCGATCAGAGCATGCTGCTGGCGAGCCTGTATGAAGGCGTGTTCGAGCAGCCTTTATGGGCGAGTTTTCTCGACCGGCTGCGCGCCCAGGCCAAGGCGCCGATGGTGTCGCTGATCTTTCGTCCGGAAGGCGAGGCCGAGACCGTCGAACTCTATTCCGGGGAGCAGCCGCCGGCCGAGCAGGTGGCGCTGTTCCGCGAGAAATTCGTGCGCGATCCGCTGCCCTATCGGCAGATGCGCGAGGGGCGGGTCTATGCGCTGGACGAGCTGATCGACCCCGCAGACCCGGTGCATCGCGCCTTTCACGAAGAGCTGATCCTGCCATGGGGCATCGCGCACAGCCGCATGGTGCGGGTGGCCGAGCCGGGCGGGTTCAACGCCTGGCTGACCTGCGCAGGCGACCGCCGGGTGCGCTGGGCCGCGGTCAGCGCGCTGCTTTCGGAGGTCGCGCCGCATCTGCGCATCGCGCTGCGCACCTTCGCCACGCTGGAGGGGGAGCGTTTTCGCACGGCGATCGCGTCGGAGGCGTTCCGGCGGATGGATTTCGGCTGGCTGAGCCTGGACGCGGGCTGCCGCATCCTCGACGCCAGCCCCTATATGGACCAGTTCTTCCAGCGCTCCAATGTGCTGCGGCGCGGGCGCTATGACCGGCTGGCGCCGGCGCGGCCATCGATCGACCGCGACCTCACGGAACTGGTAAAGCATTTCGCGGCGAACCCGACGGCGCGGCCGAGGGCGATCAATCTGAGCCGCGATCCGTTGATCGACATGCTGGTCAAGCCGATCCAGGATCGATCGCTGTCCGCCAAGAACCCGCCGGTGGCGGTCGCCTATGTCAGTGGCGATCGCTGGTCCAGCGCTGATCGCTGCGACCAGCTGGTCGATCTGTTCGACCTGTTGCCGAGCGAGGCGCGGCTGGCCTGGGCAATCGCGCAGGGCCGGTCGATCGCGGAGGCGGCCGAGCATCTGGGGCTGACGATCGAGACGGCGCGCAATTATTCGAAGAAGATCTATTCGAAGACCGGATCGCGCGGCCAGGCCGAACTGGTGCGCAATATTTTGACGAGCGTGCTGGCCTTCGCCTGAGGTGTGAAGCTTGTTTGGCGCAAAAGGCGAAGGCTTTGGCGGGCGTGCGGCTGGCTGGTGCGCGCGTGGCCCGGATATAGCATTCCCCGGTGGAAGCGCGGCTTTCACGACAGAATAGAACGATATCTATCGGGAGAGTGGGCGCGTGCGTCATCGGACTTTTTTCTTTCTGGTCATGACCGGGGCCAGTTTGCTGACGATCGAGCCTGCTTTGGCGCAGGCTGATCCGGCTGCGGCGCCGGCTTCCGATGGGGACATCATCGTCACCGCGCAGCGGCGCGACGAGAAGCTGACCGATGTGCCGATTTCGGTGACCGTGCTGAACGCCGATGCGCTGAACCGTTCGGGCGTCGGCGCCACGGGCGATCTGGGCAAGGTGACGCCGGGCCTCACCATGGACCGCTCCGGTCCCTTCTCGCAGCCGACCATTCGCGGCATCGGCAGTTCGGTGACGGGGCCGGGCATCGGCACCAGCATCGCCACCTATATCGACGGCTTCTATCAGCCGAGCACGGTGTCGAACGACTTCCAGCTCGCCGACATCAGCTCGGTGCAGGTGCTCAAAGGTCCGCAGGGCACCCTGTTCGGCCGCAACTCCACCGGCGGCGCGATCCTGGTCAGCACCATGGACCCGACCTTCGATTTTTCCGGCTCGGCGAGCGTCAGCTACGCGCGCTTCGACGAGTTCCGCGCGAACGCCGTGGTCAGCGGCGGCCTCACCGACACGCTGGCCGCTTATGGGTCGGTGTTCTACCGCAGCTACAAGGGGTTCGCGCGCGATGTCGTGACCGGGGACCATGACCAGCAGTCGGATCAGGTGGTGCTGCGCGGCAAGATTTTGTGGAAGCCGACCGACAGCTTCAAGATGACGCTGGCTTATGCGCATGGCGATGTCGACGATCCCTATGGCGTCGCGCAGACCGCCTATCGCGGCGTGTCGGCGGCGGTGGGCAAGCCCGGCGCGATCGTCCCCACGGGGCGGCGCGATACGGCGGCGACCGAGCGGCCGTTCACGCATATCAATTATGACAGCATCTATCTGACCGGGGAGCTGGATCTGGGCGGCGCGACGCTCAAATCCTATACCGGCTGGCGCGACGAGGTGTCGCGGGTACGGCTGGACAGCGACAAGTCCAATTATGCGTTCCAGACCATCGGTTTCGAGCCGCGCGACCGCACCTTCACGCAGGAGTTCAACCTTAGCTCCAATGGCAATGGCCCGCTGCAATGGGTGCTGGGCGCCTATTATTATCGCGACCGGGCGGCCTACAACAATCTGGAGGTAACGCCCGAGGGCGGCAGCGCGTTCAAGTTCCTGGACGCGGGGCTGAATACCGATGCCTACGCCCTGTTTGCAGACGTGACCTATGAGGTGGTGGACCGCCTCTTCCTGACCGGCGGCCTGCGCTACAATCATGAAAAGACCGAGGGCACGTTCGCCTCGATCCTGGACGGCTACACGCCGACGTCGGCCTCGAAAAACTTCAACAATGTCAGCCCCCGCGCGGTGATCCGCTACGAGCTGACGCCGCGCTCCAATGTCTATGCCTCGTTCAATGTCGGCTACAAGGCGGGGACGTTCAACTCGACGGGCCTCAGCACCACGCCGGTGAACCCGGAAAAGGTGCTGGCCTATGAGCTGGGCTACAAGATGTCGTCGGGCGGCACGCGGTTCGAGGCGGCGGGCTTCTACTACGACTATCGCGATTTGCAGGTGACGAGCTACGTCAACGTCGCGGGCGCGGGATCGACCGCGCTGCTGACCAATGCAGCCAAGGCGCGGATCTGGGGCCTGGACGCCAGCCTGTCGCAGGCGCTGACCGGCGGGCTGCGGGTGGAGCTGGGCGCGAGCTATGTCGACGCGCAGTACAAGAGCTTTCCGGGCGCGACCCATTATCTCTACGACGGGGCCGGCAACATCACCGTCAGCCCGGACGATGCGTCCGGCAACCCGATGATCCGCACGCCCAAATTCACCGGCCGCGTCGCGCTGGATTACGAGACGGACGTGGGCGGCGGCGCGATGCGCGCCAACCTGTCCTACAGCTATCGCAGCAAGGTGAATTTCGATCCCTTCGGCGAGACGCGGCAGGGCGGCTATGGCCTGCTGGACGCCCGCATCAGCTGGACCGAGCCGTCCGAGCGGGTGACGTTCAGCCTGTTCGGTCGCAACCTGACCGATGAAACTTATTATTCGGTGGTCACGCTCCAGCAGGAAAGCTGGCCGGCCAATTTCGGCGAACCGCTCAGCATCGGCGGGCAGGTCGCGGTCAAGTTCTGAGCGGGAGAGAGTGATGACGCGCAAGATCGTTCTGGAGGATGTCCGGCGGCACAGCCCGGACGCCAATTCCCCCGCCAGCTGGCAGGAGAGCTTCTATCTCGGCTGGGTGGACCTCGACGCCCGCGCCATGGGCACGCATCATATCAGCCTGCGGCCGGGTGGCGACAAGGACACCCATGTCTGGAGCTGGGTGATGCTGGACGGCAAGGTCATCGGCCGGGCGCAGCAGCATGGGCTGGACGTGCCGGAGGGGGATTATGACGACCTCAAGGTCGGCAATCTGCACCTGCGCATCAAGGAAAGCCTGCGCGAGATCGATCTGACCGCGACCTATGACGACGCCGTCGCCGATGTCGCCTTTACCGCCGCCTGCGATCCGCTGGAGCTGCCGCTCGACTTCGACGAGATGAAGCTGGGCGACCGGCATTATGAGATCATGGGCACGGTGAAGGGCACGCTGACCCATGGCGACCGGAAAATCCCGATCCATGCCGGTTGCTGGACCGACCATAGCTGGGGCGGGCGCGACTTCGGGTCGATCGTGTCGCATCGCTGGCTGTGGGCGTCCTTCGGCGCGGACCTGTCGATGAGCGTATTCATCTTCGTCACCAATGATCGGCTGCATTATCAGGGCTGGGTGGTGGACGGCGGCGAGATCCACATCGTCACTTATGCCGAACTGCATTCGATCGTGAACGATGACGGCATCTCGCCCGAGGGCTGCGACGCGATCATCCGCACCGACAGCCTGAAGACCTATCGGGTTAAGGGCCGCTGCATCGATACCGCCTTGCTGGGCGGGCATAATTACTGCGTGAAGAATGGCCTTACCGAATTCGAGTGCGGCGGACGGATCGGGTCGGGCATCCTGGAATTCAACGACATCAACCTGTCGAAGCCGACCCCCAACATGCTCAAGGAATTGGGCCTTGCCTGAAACGCGGCCGGATAAAGGACAGGATAACATGGCGCCGCCCATTCCCGACAATCAGGACGCCATCACGCCGGCTTGGATGACGGCTGCGCTGTCCGACAGCTTTCCCGGTGTCGAGGTGCAGGCGATGACGATGACGAAGTTCATCGACGGCACCGCGCAGAAGCTGCGCTTTGCGCTCGATTATGCCCCCGGCCGCGATGCTGGCGCGCCGCCGTCGCTCTGGGTCAAGGGCGGGTTCGACACCAAGGGGGCGGATCAGGGCGAGGCCTTCGCCAATGAGGTGCGCTTTTTCCGCGATATCGCGCCGCTGCTGAATATCGAGCGGCCGGGTTGCTTCTACGGGGAGGTCGATCCGGTGACGCGCAACGGCGTCGTGCTGCTGGAGGACCTGATCCTGCGCGACACGGTATTCGGGGATTCCCGCAAGCCCCTGCATCCTGATCAGACAGCCGCGATCCTGTCGCTCCAGGCGCGCTATCATGCGCGTTTCTGGGGCAGAGATGAACTGGCGCAATTCGGCTGGGTCAAGGCCGGCGGGGCTATGGCGGGCGCGAACATGGTCGACCAGTATTTCGGCCTGTGGGACGCGGCGACGCCGCTGCCGCGCTTCGAACATCTGACGGAGGCGCAGCGCGACCGGCCGCGCATGCAGGCGGCCCTCAACCGCATGATCGACGCGCTGCGGGACGAGGCGATGTGCCTGATCCATGGCGACAGCGGCGTGCCCAATATCTATTTCACCGGGGCAGGGGCGGCCGGCTATCTCGACTGGCAGCATGTGATGAAGGGGCACTGGGCGTTCGACGCCGCCGCCTTCATCATCACCTCGCTGACGGTCGAGGACCGGCGCGCCAACGACCGGCATCTGATCGCGCATTATCTCAAGGAACTGGCGGCCAATGGCGTCGATGCGCCGTCGTTCGACGCCGCGTGGCGGGATTATCGCCGCTTTGCGCTGTGGCCGTTCATGTGGACGATGTGCCCGCCGAGCGTGCATCCGGAGGAGGTCTGCTCGCTGCTGACGGAGCGGGCGAGCGCGGCGATCGATGATCTGGAGAGCGTGGCCTGCATCGAGGGCGCATGAAGCGCGGCTGATAGCAGGGATTGGCGGCAAGGGCTGGCGGCAGCGGCTGCGCCTTTGTTGGGCTTGGCGCCTGCTATCGGCCCGGCCATAGCCGCCAACTGCCTTGCCCTTTCCGTCCGCCTCCTCCTAGGGTGCCGCCGCCCCCTCGGAAAACGGAGCCGGATTTTTGGAAACAGTCTCGATCGTCCTCTTCCTGCTGCTGGCCGTGGTCGTCTCCGGCGCAGTGACCCGCATGCTGCCGGTGTCGCTGCCGACGCCGCTGGTGCAGATCGTGCTCGGGGCCGCCATCGGCCTGTCCACAGAGCATCGCGTGGCGCTCGATCCCGAACTGTTCCTGTTTCTCTTCCTGCCGCCGCTGCTGTTCCTTGACGGCTGGCGCATCCCCAAGGACGAGCTGTTCAAGGACGTGTCGACCGTCGTCGAACTCGCGCTCGGCCTCGTGCTGATGACGGTGATCGGCATGGGGCTGTTCATCCACTGGATGATCCCGGCGATGCCGCTGGCGGTCGCCTTCGCGCTCGCCGCCGTGGTATCGCCCACCGATCCGGTCGCGGTCTCCGCCATCGCCGCGCGCGTGCCCATTCCCAAGCGGATGCTGCACATCCTGGAGGGCGAATCGCTGCTGAACGACGCGACCGGCCTCGTCTGCCTGCGCTTTGCCGTGGCGGCGGCGCTCACCGGGCATTTCTCCGCCGGCGCGGCGGCGCTCAGCTTCCTGTGGGTGGCGGGTGGAGGCCTGGCCATCGGCGTCGCGCTGACGCTGGCGGTGACGCGGGTGAAGGCCGCCGTCACCAAGCGCTGGGGCGAGGACAGCGGATCGCAGATCCTGGTCAGCCTGCTCATCCCCTTCGGCGCCTATATTCTGGCCGAACATGTTCACGCCTCGGGTATCCTCGCCGCCGTGGGCGCGGGCGTGACGATGAGCTTCACGGAAATCTCCCGTCAGGCGATGGCGGTCACCCGCATGCGACGCAATTCGGTGTGGGACACGATCCAGTTCACGCTCAACGGCATCATCTTCGTGCTGCTGGGCGAGCAACTGCCCGGCATCCTCGCCGGCGCGAAGGCGACCGTGGCGCTGACCGGCCACGCCAATCCGCTATGGCTGGGCGTCTATGTCGTCGCCATCGTCGTCGGCCTCGCCACGCTGCGCTTCCTCTGGGTCTGGGCCTCGCTCAAGCTCACCATCCTGCGCGGCAAGCACAAGAGCGCGCCGTTCCAGAGTCCCGACCGGCGGCTGATCGCGGCGATGTCCTTCGCCGGGGTGCGCGGCGCAATCACGCTGGCGGGCGTGCTGACGCTGCCGCTGGCGCTCGACAGCGGCGCGGCCTTCCCGGCGCGCGACCTCGCCATCTTCCTGGCGGCGGGCGTCATCATCGTCTCACTGCTGCTGGCGAGCGTGGCGTTGCCGGTGCTGCTCAAGGGCCTGACCATGCCGGCCGAGCCGTCGAAACAGGCCGAGGAGGACGCCGCCCGCATCGCCACGGCACAGGCCGCGATCCAGGCTATCGAACGCCACCAGCACAGCCTGGCGGAGGATCGCGGCGACGCCGATCTCTACGCCGCGGCAGGCGCGCGGGTGATGGATTTCTATCGCGAGCGGATAGAGGGGCTGGCCGGCGGGCAGGCCGATCAACTCCGCGCGCAGGATCAACTGGCCGGCGAATTTCGCCTGGTCGGCGTCAAGGCCGAGCGCATTGTGCTGGCCCGGCTGATCCGCGCCCGACAGGTCGGCAGCGAGACCGCGCGCAAGCTGACCCGCGATCTTGACCTCGCCGAAGCCCGCGTCCGGGGCTGAAGCCCTAATCCAGTATGCGCGCGGCCTGCTCGGGCGTGGGTAGCCAGCAGCTGTCGCGGCGACCGAACAGGCGATAGCGATGCCGCGCGACCCAGCGATAGACCGGGTCGCGCAGTCCGCGCGGCACGACCCGCAGCAGCGACAGCAGCCGCCACGGCCGGTCGAGTCCCGCCCAGATCGCCAATATCGCATCACTGTCACGCAGCGCCCGGTCGCCCTCGACCACGATCAGCGTGTCGGGAGCCGCAGGATCGATGCCGAATCGACGATAGAGCGCTGCCCCCGCCTCCCCCTGCATCGACGCCAGGCGGAAGCGGCCCGCCCGGTCGTGCCGCAGCACGAAGGCGGCGTTGGCGGAGCACAGCACGCACAGCGCATCGAACACGATGACCGGCCCCTGTGATGTCGGCACGCCTGCGCTTCCTGTCATTCTGGCCCCATTCTGTCCTTCGCTTCATGCCCGCGCCAGGCGCTCCGCCCTGCGCAACATGTTCATGACAATACTGGACGTTCTGCGCGGACACACTATATACCGTGCGGTATGGAAATGGCGACAACCCAGTCGGCGGCCACGGGCGCGCGCGGAAGGCCTCGGGAATTCGATCCCGAGCAGGCGCTGTCGGCCGCGCTCGAAGTGTTCTGGCGGCGCGGCTATGACGGCGCGTCGCTGGCCGAACTGACCGAGGCGATGGGCATCACCAAGCCCAGCCTCTACGCCTGTTTCGGCAACAAGGAAGCCCTGTTCCGCCAGGCGCTCGACCTCTACGAGCGCGACAAGCTGTGCTACATCAAGTCCGCGCTGGAGGCCGACACCGCCAAGCAGGTGGCCGAACGGCTGCTGCGCGGATCGCTGACCATCCAGTGCGGCGGCCAGGACCCCAAGGGTTGCCTTGGCGTCATCAGCACGGTCGGCGCGACCACCCATGCCGAATGCATTCGGGACGAGGTGATGGCCCGCCGCGCCTCCTCCGACAAGGCGCTGCTCGCCCGCTTCGAACGCGCGCAGGCGGAAGGCGATCTGCCGCCCGGCGTCGAGCCGCAGGCGCTCGCCTGCTACCTCTCGACGGTCATCCAGGGCATGGCGGTGCAGGCCAGCGCCGGCGTTCCAGCCGACCGGCTGGCCCAGCTGGTCGAAACCACGCTCGCCATGTGGCCCAGCCGCTGATCTGCTGACGCGATATTTTTCGTTGCGGCGGCGTTCCGCCCCTTGAAAATGCTGCGACGCAAATAAAATACCAGCCGGTATAAAAAGACGGTTGACGATACAGTCCGCGTTAATATATACCGATCGGTATCAAATGGTGCCAAGCAGCCGTTCAGGGAGGCAAGCCATGCGAAAACATCCGACCACAGGGCGCTGTCGCTGACAGCGCCATAACCGGCGGCTACCCGGCAACGGGTTCCGCCTGATCCCTCTTCCGCGCCCACTCCCCGCGCATGCCGATGACGCATGCGCGAGGCGCAGGCGCTCGCCCGCAAACGGGCAATTCCGGTCACGCCGCCGCGTTTTTCCGCGCGACGGCGCTCGCCTTCTCTCGATCCAGGAGCGCTACTCATGGCCTTCATCGACTTCGCCCAGCCGCTCGCCGGCCCCACCCACGCAATCGGTTCTGCCACGCGGGTCACTGCGCAGTTCGCCACACCCGAATTCACGCCGCAGGAATGGCAGATCGTCGCCCTCGCCCGCGCCGACGGCCTGCGCTCGCTGCGCGGCCCCGGCCGCCTCAACTGGCTGCGCCACCTGTTCTTCGGCAGCCAGCCGACCCTCAGGCTCGCCGACACCCGGCTGGAGGCGCTGCGCCTGCTGGCGGTGGAGGCCTGGCACAAGGGCTATGCCGTCTCGCTCTCCGCGCTCGACCGCTTCCGCGCGGCGGGCTTCTCCGCCGCTCAACTCGAACTGCTGCTGGGCGCGATCAGCGTCGGCCGCCACGCCAAGCCCTAGTCGGAGCTGAACCGATGAACCAGATGACCAAAATCGCCGCAGAAGACGGCGCCGCAGAACTCGCGCCGCGCCGCCGCTTCTCCCGCCGCCACGGTGGCATCGCCGCTATCGCACTGGTCGCCCTGCTCGGCCTCGGCTGGAAGCTGGGCGGCAATCCGCAGGCGCAGGCATCGCCGGCGCTGCCCGCCACCGTCGGCGTCGCCGCCCCGCTCAGCCGCAGCGTGACGCAGTGGGACGACTATGTCGGTCGCTTCGCCCCCAGCCAGACGGTCGAAATCCGCCCCCGCGTCTCCGGCGCGGTCACCGCCATCCATTTCCGCGATGGCGACGTCGTGGCGAAGGGGCAATTGCTCTTCACCATCGATCAGCGCCCGTTCCAGGCCGCCCTGGCCGAAGCGCACGCCAGCACCGCCTCGGCCCGCAGCGCGCTCCTGCTCGCGCAGAACGACTATGCTCGCGTCCAGCGCCTGACCGGCGACGAAGCCGTTTCCGCCAGCGAAGTCGACGCCCTGCGCTCCCGCCTGCAGGCCGCGCAGGCGTCGCTCGCCGGCGCGCAGGCCCGCGAGCGCAGCCGCGCGCTCGACATGGAGTTCACGCAGGTCCGCGCGCCGATCTCCGGCCGCGTGTCCGACCGCCGCGTCGACATCGGCAATCTGGTCTCCGGCGCGGAGGGCAGCGGCGCGACCCTGCTGACCACCGTCAACAAGCTCGACCCGATCTACTTCAACTTCGACGCCTCCGAAGCGCTGTACCTGAAATCCCAGCGCGACAAGGACAATGCCGGCGCAGTCGAGGTCCGCCTGCAGGACGAAGCGGACTATCGCTGGAAGGGCCGACTCGACTTCACCGACAATGGTCTCGATCCGCGATCGGGCACCATCCGCATCCGCGCACTGCTGGATAATCCGGGCAATTTCCTCACCCCCGGCCTGTTCGGCAACATGCGCCTCGCCAATGGCGGCAAGGTGAACGCCCTGCTGGTCCCGGACGAGGCGATCCAGTCCGACCAGGCGCGCAAGACCGTGCTGGTTGTCGGCCGCGATGACAGCGTGACGGCGAAACCCGTCCAGCTCGGCCCGCTGGTCGATGGCCTGCGCATCGTGCGCTCTGGCCTGTCTCCACAGGATCGGGTCGTCGTCTCCAACCTCCAGGCGGCGATGCCTGGCGCGAAGGTCGCCGTGCGGCTGGCCACGATCAAGGCGTCCCCTGCGCCGATCACGCCGACCGACATGGCGCCCCCGGCCGCACAGGCGACCTTCGCGCGCTGACAAAAAAGCCACTCCCCTTCAGGGGAGGGGAGAAATATGCCGCGGTCCCCCGGACCCGCGAACCCCCATTCACGCCCATCCAGGACAAGTCCGATGCGCTTTTCCCGCTTCTTCATCGACCGGCCGATCTTCGCCGCCGTCATCGCGGTGGTCATCACCGTGGTCGGCGCGCTGGCCTTTGTCGGCCTGCCGGTCAGCCAATATCCCGACATCGTGCCGCCGACCGTCACGGTCGTTGCGCAATATCCCGGCGCATCGGCCGAAACCGTAGCCTCCACCGTCGCCGCGCCGATCGAACAGGAGATCAACGGCGTCGATGACATGCTCTATCAATCGAGCCAGTCGACCGGCGACGGCAAGGTCACGATCACCGTCACCTTCAGGATCGGCACTGACCTCGACGCCGCGCAGGTGCTGGTGCAGAACCGCGTCGCCATCGCCGTGCCGCGTCTGCCCGAAGAGGTGCAGCGCCTCGGCGTCGTCACGCGCAAGACCACGCCCGAATTTCTGATGGTCGTGAACCTGCAATCGCCCGACGGCACGTTCGACCGCAACTATCTTTCCAACTACGCCCTCACGCAGGTGCGCGACCGGCTCGCCCGTCTGGACGGCGTCGGCGACGTGCAGTTGTTCGGCTCGCGCGACTATGCGATGCGCGTCTGGATCAATCCCGACCGCGCCGCCGCGCTGGACCTGACCGCCGGCGAGATTGTCGCCGCCCTGCGCGCCCAGAACGTTCAGGTCTCGGCCGGCTCGATCGGCCAGCCGCCTTATGATCGCGGCGAAGCATTCCAGCTCGGCGTCGAGATGCAGGGCCGCCTCGCCACGCCTGAACAGTTCGCCGCCATCGTCATCCGCACCGACGCGGACGGCCATCAGGTGCGCGTCGGCGATGTCGCCCGCGTCGAACTCGGCGCGCAGGATTATGGCGTCAACACCTACCTTTCCGGCAAGCCCACCGTCGTCATTGCAGTGATGCAGCGCCCCGGCTCCAACGCGCTCGACGCGGCGGAGAAGGTCCGCACGGAGATGGACAGCCTCGCCACCCGCTTCCCCAAGGGCCTCGAATATAGCGTCATCTACAATCCCACCGAATTCATCAGCCAGTCGATCGACGCCGTCTATCAGACCCTGATCGAGGCGGTGCTGCTGGTGGTGCTGGTCATCCTCGTCTTCCTCCAGAACTGGCGCGCCGCGATCATCCCGATCATCGCCATCCCCGTATCGCTGATCGGCACGGCGGCGATCCTGGCGGGCCTCGGCTATTCCCTCAACAACCTCTCCCTCTTCGGCCTCGTCCTCGCCATCGGTATCGTCGTCGACGACGCGATCGTCGTGGTCGAAAATGTCGAGCGCAACATCGCCCAGGGCATGACCCCGCTGGAGGCCGCCCGCGTCTCGATGGACGAGGTCTCCACCGCCTTGATCGCGATCGTGCTGGTGCTGTGCGCGGTGTTCGTGCCGACGCTCTTCATCACCGGGCTGTCGGGCGCTTTCTACCAGCAGTTCGCCGTCACCATCTCGACTGCGACCGTGATCTCACTGATCCTGTCGCTGACCCTCTCGCCCGCCGCCGCCGCCCTGCTGCTGAACGCGAAGCACAGTCCCCGCGACCGCAGCAGCGATCCACTCTGGCGGCAGAAACTGGGCGTCGTCGTGGACGCCTTCAACAACGGCTTCGACCGGATGAGCGCAGGCTATGGCCGCATGACCCGCTACTTGGTCGCGCGCCCGAAGAAGATGCTGCTGAGCTATGCCGGCCTCATCGCCGCCACCATCGGCTTGTTCTGGGTCACCCCCGCCGGCTTCATTCCCGCGCAGGACCAGGGCTATTTCCTGGCCGTGGTGCAGTTGCCCGCCGGCGCCTCGCTGGAGCGCACCGACAAGGCGACGCAGGAAGTCGCCGCGAAAATCCTGCCGATCAAGGGCATTCGCGGCGCGGTGATGTTCGCCGGCTTCCACGGCGCGTCGCAGACCC
Source organism: Sphingobium sp. (assembly GCA_044237945.1). GTDB lineage: Bacteria > Pseudomonadota > Alphaproteobacteria > Sphingomonadales > Sphingomonadaceae > Sphingobium. The sequence goes on from JBIIEH010000002.1 coordinate 150,879, forward strand.
AGTCGCCCGACGCCGCCGCCATCTACTTCCCGTTCGACAGCTTCAAGGACCGCAAGGTCGCCGGCGTCACCTATGCCGGCATCATGGAACAGGCGCACAAGGCCATCGCCGGCTATGACAAGGCGCAGATCCTGCTGTTGCCCCCGCCCACCATCACCGGCCTCGTGCCCCCCGGCGGCTTCCGCATGCTGATCGAGGATCGCGAGGATCGCGGCTATGCCGAACTGGAAAAGGTCGCCCATGGCTTCCTCGCCAAGGCGAACCAGACCCCTGGCCTTGGCCCCGTCTACACCCTGTTCGGCACGGGTACGCCGCGCGTCTATGCCGATGTCGACCGGCGCAAGGCCGACCTGCTGGGCGTCCCGCCGGAGCGCGTGTTCGAGGCGATGCAGGTCTATCTCGGCTCCGCCTTCGTCAACGACTTCAACCTGCTCGGCCGCACCTATCGCGTGACGGCGCAGGCCGACGCCGACCATCGCGGCACCGTGGCGGACATCGCGAACCTCAAGACCCGCTCCAATTCGGGCGCAATGGTGCCGCTCGGCTCCGTCTCCACCTTCGAGGACCGGACCGGCCCCTATCGCGTGGTGCGCTACAATCTGCTCCCCGCGATCGAGATCGACGGCGACAAGGCTCCGGGCTATTCCTCGGGACAGGCGCTCTCCACCATGGAGAAGGTCGCGAGCGAACAGCTGCCCGCCGGCTACAGCACGGAATGGACCGGCGTCGCCTATCAGCAGGCCACCGCCGGCAACACGGCGGGCCTTGTCTTCGGCATGGCGGTGTTCTTCGTCTTCCTGGTGCTGGCGGCGCAATATGAAAGCCTCACCTTGCCGCTCTCGATCATCCTGATCGTGCCGATGTGCCTGTTCGCGGCCATGCTGGGCGTCAACCTGCGCGGCATGGACAACAATATCCTCACGCAGATCGGGCTTGTGGTCCTCATTGCGCTGGCCGCCAAGAACGCGATCCTGGTGGTCGAGTTCGCTAAACAGGCGGAGGAGGAACAGGGCCTCTCGCCCATCGACGCCGCGGTGCAGGCCGCGCAGGTCCGCCTGCGGCCGATCCTGATGACCAGCCTCGCCTTCATTCTGGGCGCGGTGCCATTGGTCATCGCCAGCGGCGCCGGTGCGGAACTCCGCCAGGCGCTGGGCACGGCAGTCTTCTTCGGCATGGCCGGCGTGACGTTCTTCGGCCTGCTCTTCACCCCCACCTTCTATGTCGTCTGCCGTGCGCTGGGCGACCGCCTCGCCCGGTTCCGGCGCGATAGCGGCCAGTCCGACCACGCCTTGCAGCCGGCGGAATGAGGATAAGCATCATGACGAAACAGCTCCTCTCCCTGCTGCTCGGCGCCAGCGCGCTCACCGCCTGCGCCGCTGGGCCGGACTTCAAGGCCCCCCCGACCCCAACGACCGCCGCCGCCGCCTTCCTTGGCGGCGGTCAGGCGGCGGTCAGCACCACGCCCGCCGACGACCACTGGTGGCGGCTCTACAACGACCCCCTGCTCGACGGACTGGTGGCCGATGCGCTGAAGGCCAATACCGATGTCCGTGTCGCCGTCGCCCGGCTGGAGCGCGCCCGCGCCCAGCTACGCGGCGCGCGCTCCGACCGACTGCCCAGCACCAGCCTCAGCGGCTCGCCCACCTATGGCCGCGCCTCGCAGGCCCAGACCCTGCCCGGCATGGACCGCGAAAACTGGACCGTCGATATGGGCCTTGACGTCGCCTATGAGGTCGACCTGTTCGGCCGGGTCAAGCGCGGGATCGAAGCCTCGCGCGGCGATCTCAACGCCGCCGCCGCCGATGCTGATGCCGTACGGGTCGCCGTCGTCGCCGACACGGTGCGCGCCTATGTCGATGCCACCGCCTCGGCCCAGCGCCTCGCCGTCGCGCGCGAGACGGTGGACCTGCTCGACCGATCGATCCGCATCACCAACGCCCGGTTCGACGCCGGCCGATCGGATCGGCTGGACGTGATCCGCGTCACCACCCTGCGCCAGAGCCAGGCAGCGCTCATCCCCGCGCTGGAGGCTGACCGGGCCGCCGCTCTGTTCCGCCTCGCCACCTTGACCGGCCGCACCCCGCAGGACCTGCCCGCCCCGATCCGCGCGGCCAGCACCACCCCACAGGTCGGCCAGCCCATCCCGGTCGGTGACGGCCGCGCCCTGCTTGCACGCCGCCCGGACGTGCGCGCCGCCGAACAGCGGCTCGCCGCCGACACCGCCCGCATCGGCGTCGCCACGGCGGACCTCTATCCGCGCATCACCTTGGGCGGATCGATCGGCAGCACCGCGATCGGCGGCGGCAACATATTGGGTGGCGGCCCGCTGAATTGGCTGCTCGGCCCGCTCATCAGCTGGGCCTTCCCCAATCGCGAAGCCATCCACGCCCGCATCGACGCCTCGCAGGCCGACGCAGACGCATCGCTCGCCCAGTTCGACGGCACGGTGCTGCGCGCCCTGGAAGAAACGGAAACCGCGCTCTCGACCTACGGCCAGAGCCTCGCCCGCCGCGAGACCCTACAATCCGCGCGCGACGAAGCGGCCCGCGCCGCCCGCATCGCGCAGGCTCGCCAGCGCGAAGGCCAGATCGACTTCCTGACCGTGCTGGACGCGCTGCGCACCCAGGCGGCGGCCGACGCCGATCTCGCCACCGCCAACCGCGCCGTCGCCTTCGCACAGGTCGATCTGTTCCGGGCGCTGGGGGGAGGGTGGACGGCGGGCTGAGCCGCCCGTCCGCCGCCCGTCACGGCTGTTCGATCGCCAAGTCCCGCCGGCCGCTGGTCGCCGCGCCCACCGACGAACACATGATGAGGCCGATCGCCAGCCACTGCGTAACCGCCAGCGTCTCACCCAGCAGGAACAGGCCCATCACAGCCCCCACCGCCGGCTCCGCGCTCAGCAGCGTGCCGAACACATTGGCCGGCATGCGCGGCAGCGCATACATCTCCAGCCCGTAAGGCAGGGCGCTCGACACGACGCCCACGCCTAGCCCCAGCAGGAGTATCTCGGGCTGGAACAGTGCGGCGCCGGCATGCGCCAGGCCGATCGGCGCGGCGATCAGTGCGGCGACGATCGCCCCACCCGCCGCCGCCGCCGGCCCATGGGTCAGCCCGGCATGCCTGCCCGCCAGAATATAGGCCGCCCAGCACCCGCCCGCCACAAACGCCAGCACAACGCCCCGCCAGTCGAGATGCGTGGCTTCCGGCCCGATCGGCAGCAGCAGCGCCATTCCCGCCACCGCCAGCGCGATCCACAGAAAATCGAGCCGCCGCCGCGAGGTCAGCACCGCCACCGCCAGCGGCCCGGTAAACTCGATCGCGATCGCCACGCCCAGCGGGATATAGGCCAGCGCCTTGTAGAAGCTGAGGTTCATCAGCCCCAGCGCCACGCCATAGAACAGCAGCGAGCGCCAGCCCGTGTCCAGCTTCAGCCGCCAGGGCCGGAACAGCACCGACAGGATCGCCGCGCCGACGACCAGCCGCAGCGCCGTCGCCCCCTCCGGCCCCACCAGCGGGAACAGCTTCTTCGCCAGCGTCGCGCCACAGGTGACGGACGTCAGCGCCAGAAACAGCGCAGCGACAGGCAAGGCGTCGATACGCGCGGCGGAAGTGGACATGGATCGGCTCGTGCAATGCAGGAAATCGCACCGGCCTTAGCGCAAGCCAGGGGCCAAGGATAACCGATTTTGCGCCCCGCATATCGCCTCTCTCACTCGCTCTCTGACGGCGCCTTATATCGCCGCCAGCGCGTCCGACACCGGATAGCCCCAATCGTGATATTTGCGGACGATGATGCGGATGAAGCCGACCACTTCGGGGGAGAAGTCGCCGACGCGGTGGCTCATGATGATGGGGGAGGCGGCGGGTTCGACTAGGTCGACATAGCGCAGGTCGTCGGGGCGGGCGCGGCGCACGGACTCGGGGATGATGGCGACGCCTTCCTCGGCCGCGACCAGCCCCAGCGCGATCTGGAGTTCGCGCGCGTCATAGGTCAGCCGTGGTTCCAAACCATTGTCGTGGAACAGCGAGAGCACGTCGTCGGCATAGCTGGGGCGCGGCTGGCTGGGGTAGATGATCAGCTTTTCCTCGGCGAGGCGGCACAGCTTCACCGGATTGCCGTCCTGCCCGATTTCGCTGCTGAGCGGCACGGCGGCGATCAGCGGTTCGTTGCGCAGGATCGTGCGGCGTACGCCGGGATCCTCGAACCGCACCCGGCCGAAGCCGATGTCGATCCGCCCGTCCTTGAGCGCGGCGATCTGGTCCAGCGTCACGCTTTCAATGAGGGTCAGTTCGACATCGGGAAATTCCGCGCGATATTCGCGGATCAGCGCGGGCAGGCGGGCATAGATGGTGGAGGCGACGAAACCGATGCGAAAGCGCCGTTTTTCCGTCGCCAGCGCCGATCGCATCATGCCGCGCATGTCCTCCACCCGCTGCAGTATCTGCATCGCCTGGATGTGGAACAGCTGGCCGATCGGGGTCAGCGCCAGCGGGCGCGCGCTGCGGTCGATCAGGTCCGCGCCGACTTCCGCCTCCAGTTGCTGGATCGAGCGGGAAAGCGGCGGCTGGGCCATGTTCAGCCGCTCCGCCGCCTTGTTGAAATTCCGTTCGGCGGCGACCGCCACGAAGTAACGCAACTGACGCAGATCCACGTCGATACCCTATAAGTATGACCCCTAGACCCCATTGATCTTTGAGGAATCGCTTTGGAGAGCATAGCTATCTGCTCACGATAGAGAAAGTGAGGATGTGGAAGGTCGATGGCTCTGATTTCCCAAATCGATACCTTCATCGTCGATCTGCCGACGATCCGCCCGCATGTGCTGGCCATGGCGACAATGCACAGCCAGGCCATCGTGCTGGTCCGCATCCGTGACGCCGATGGCGTCGAGGGCATTGGCGAAGGCACCACCATCGGCGGCATGAGCTATTGCGAGGAAGGTCCCGAGACGATCAAGCTCGCGATCGACCAGTATATCGCGCCGATCCTGAAGACATGCGACGCAACGCAGGTGCAGGCCGCGATGCGCAAGATCGCGCTCAGCGTGTCGGGCGCGCATATCGCCAAGTGCGCCGTGGAGACAGCGTTGCTCGACATCGCGGGCAAGCGGCTGGGCGTGCCGGTCTCCGAACTGATCGGCGGCGGGCGCATCCGCGACCGGCTGCCGGTCGCCTGGACGCTGGCCAGCGGCGACACCGCGCTGGATATCGCGGAGGCCGAGCGCGTGCTCGACCTGCGCCGCCACAACATCTTCAAGCTCAAGATCGGCAAGCGCTCCGTGCGCGCGGATGTCGCCCATGTCGCGGCGATCAAGCGCGCCGTGGGCGACCGGGCCAGCGTGCGGGTGGACGTCAACCAGCATTGGGACGAGGCGCAGGCGGACCTGGGCATGAAGCTGCTGGAAGAGGCCGGTTGCGACCTGGTCGAGCAGCCGGTGGCCAAGGGCAATCTGCCCGCCATGGCGCGGCTGTCGGCCAAGCATGTCGTGCCGCTGATGGCGGACGAGGCGCTGCACGGGCCGGCGGACGCCTTTGCCGTGGCGGCGAGTGCCGGGGCGCGGGTGTTTGCGGTGAAGATCGCGCAGTCGGGCGGACTGCTGCCGGCCTATCATGTCGCGGCGATCGCGGAGGCCGCTGGCGTGGGCCTCTATGGCGGCACCATGCTGGAGGCGGGCGTGGGCACGGCGGCGTCGGCGCATCTGTGCGCCAGCATGCCCTCGCTGGCCTGGGGCACCGAACTGTTCGGATCGCTGCTGGTCAAGGAGGACATTCTGGCCGAGCCGCTGGCCTACAGCGATTTCGAGATCGCGGTGCCGACGGGGCCGGGCCTGGGCATCGCGCTCGATGAGGACAAGGTGGATTTTTACCGGCGCGACCGTGTGGCCCCGCGCCTGCATGTCGTCGCTGAAGGAGCATAAGCCCATGCTGTTCATGGTGGAAATGGACGTGAATATCCCGCTCGATTTCGATGCGGAGAAGGCGGCGAAGATCAAGGCGGACGAGAAGGCCTATTTCCAGACGCTTCAGGCTTCCGGGGTGTGGCGGCATATCTGGCGCAAGGTCGGCCTCTATTCGAACGTCTCGATCTTCGACGTCGAGAGCAACAGCGCGCTGCACGACACGCTGATGGCACTGCCGCTCTACCCGTTCATGACGATGAAGATCACGCCTTTGTGCCGGCATCCATCGTCCATGCACGAGGATGATCGATAGGGGCAAAACGCCGGCAACAGTCGCCAGGGTAGGGGCGGCGATCATGACACTGAATACACGAGGAGAGGTACATTGGACGCGACTTTCGTTGAGACCCCCGAAATCCAGGCGCTGCTCGACCGCGTCGCCGGCAAGGATAGCGCCGATGGCGACCTGCGCATGAAAGGCATCGTGCGCGACCTGATCGAATCGATGATGACCATCATCGCGCGCTACGACATCAGCGAGGATGAGGTCTGGAACGCGGTGACCTATATCCAGGGCGCGGCGGCTGCCGGTGAGCTGGGCCTGCTGATGCCGGGCGTGGGTCTCGAACATTTCCTCGACCTGTTCATGGACGCGAAGGACGCCGAAGCGGGCATGGTCCCCGGCACGCCGCGCACGATCGAGGGGCCGCTCTATGTCGAGGGCGCGCCGATCGTCGAGAGCGGCGCGAACCTGACCGATGACGCCGACGACACCGATACGCTGTACATGACCGGCCGCCTGATCGGCCCCGACGGCGAGGCGGTGACCGAGGGTCTGGTGCATGTGTGGCACGCCGATTCGCGCGGCTTCTATTCGCATTTCGACCCGACGCACGAGCAGACCGCGTTCAACAACCGCCGTCGCCTGAAGATCGCGGCGGACGGCACCTATGCCTTCCAGTCGAAGATGCCGAGCGGCTATTCGGTGCCGCCGGGCGGCGCTTCGGACCGGCTGATGAAGGTGCTGGGCCGCCATGGCAATCGCCCGGCGCATGTGCATTTCTTCATCGAGGCGCCGGGCTATCGCGTGCTGACGACGCAGATCAACTTCGGCGATGATCCGTTTGCCGCCGACGACTTCGCGTTCGGCACCCGCGAGGGGCTGCTGCCCGTCCCCAACCGTCAGGGCGATAGCGCGCACATCGCCTTCGACTTCCATTTGCAGCGGTCCGACGAGGCAGGCGACGAAGCCTTCTCGACCCGCAAGCGGCTGGCGGTGGAAGCCGCCCTGCCAGTCACCGAACCCGCCTGAGGAGAGACGATCATGGCTTCGCCCTTTTCATCCGTCCGTGAGCGCGTCGAGACGGCTGTCGTCGACGACAAGGAAACCGGCGCATTCCGGTGCCGCCGCGACGTCTTCACCGACCCCGCCCTGTTCGAGCTGGAGATGAAGTACATCTTCGAGAGCAACTGGGTCTATCTGGCGCATGAGAGCCAGGTGGAGAAGAAGAACGACTATCTGACGGCCTGGATCGGGCGGACGCCGGTGATCCTGAACCGCAACAAGGATGGCGGCCTCAACTGCGTCGTCAACGCCTGCGCGCATCGCGGCGCGAAGCTGTGCCGGCGCAAGCGCGGCAACCAGCCGCTCTATGTCTGCCCGTTCCATGGCTGGAGCTTCAAGACGGACGGCAAGCTGCTGCGCGCCAAGGACGCCAGCATCGGCGCCTATCCCGACAGCTTCGACCATGAAGGGTCGCACGACCTGACCCGCGTGCGGGTGGAAAGCTATCGCGGCTTCATCTTCGGCTCGCTCAACCATGACGTGATCCCGCTGGAGGATCATCTGGGCGAGACCAAGGTGATCATCGACCAGATGGTCGACCAGGCTCCCGAGGGCCTGGAAGTGCTGGTCGGCAGCTCCAGCTACACCTTCCACGGCAACTGGAAGATGCAGATGGAAAATGGCTGCGACGGCTATCATGTCAGCTCGGTCCACGAAAACTATCAGTCGACCATGGGCCGCCGCGCCGAGGGCGGCACCAAGGCGGTGGACGCGAACGGATGGTCGAAGGCCCCGGCGAGCGGCGTCTATGGCTTCGAGCATGGCCATATCCTGCTGTGGACGCAGGTGCTGAACCCGGAAGTGCGGCCGGTCTGGAACCTCAAGGACCAGCTGGAAGAGCGCCTGGGCGCGGACAAGGCCAAGTTCATCCTGGAGCAGACGCGCAACCTGGCGCTCTATCCCAATGTGTTCCTGATGGACCAGTTTTCCACGCAGATCCGCATGGTCCGCCCGATCGACGTCAACACGACCGAGGTCACGATCTACTGCTACGCTCCCAAGGGCGAGAGCGCGGAGGATCGCGCACACCGCATCCGTCAGTACGAGGACTTCTTCAACGTCACCGGCATGGGCACGCCGGACGATCTGGAGGAATTCCGCAGCTGCCAGTCGGCCTATGAGGGCGCGGGCGAGCTGTGGAACGACCTCAGCCGGGGTGCGACCCGCTGGATCGACGGGCCGGACAGCAATGCGAGCGCGATGGGCATGCACCCGCTGCTGTCGAGCGAACGCAGCGAGGATGAGGGCCTGTTCGTGCGCCAGCATGAATTCTGGGCGAAGATCATCCTGGATGGCCTGGCCAAGGACGAAGCGGCCGCTGCCCCCCTGCTGGAGGCGGCGGAATGAGCGGCGCGCTGACCCTGGAGCGCGTGGCGCTTTCCCACGCCGACATCTGCGCCTTCCTCTATCGCGAGGCGCGGCTGCTCGACGATCGCGAGTTCGACACATGGCTCGATTGCTATGCGGAGGATTGCGAATACTGGATGCCGGCCTGGACCGATGATGACGACCTCACCACCGATCCGCACAGCCAGATCTCGCTGATCTACTACGGCAACCGCAAGGGGCTGGAAGACCGCGTCTACCGTCTGAACACGGAGCGCTCGTCGGCCAGCACGCCCGAAGCGCGCACCGCGCACTTCATCGCCAATGTCGAGATCATCGAGACGCGCGAGGGCCAGGTCGATCTGCGCTACAACTGGCATACGCTCAGCCATCGTTACCAGATGACGCAGCAGTTCTTCGGCACGAACTTCCTGACGCTCGACACCGCCGGCGAAACGCCGAAGATCCTGAAGAAGAAAATCGTCCTGAAGGATGATTACATCCATCAGGTCATCGACGTTTATCATATCTGAGTACGGGAGCGCGTGGTGATCTTCGCAGGACGTTTTGCCGGCAAGGTGCTGGTCGTGACCGGCGCGGCGCAGGGCATCGGGCGTGGCGTGGCGCTGCGCGCGGCCGCCGAGGGCGGGCAGGTGCTGCTCGTCGACCGGGCCGATTTTGTCCATGAGGTGGCGGCCGAGGGCGGCGAAAGCTGCGCCGGCTTCACCTGCGATCTGGAGACCTATGCGGGCGCGGCGTCGGCGATGGCCTTTGCGGTCGAGACATTCGGGCGCATCGACATCCTGATCAACAATGTCGGCGGCGCGATCCGCATGCGGCCGTTCGATCAGTTCGAACCCGACCAGATCGAGGCGGAAATCCGCCGCACGCTGATGCCGACGCTCTGGTGCTGCCATGCTGCGCTGCCGAGCATGCTGGGGCAGGGCGCGGGGACGATCGTCAACGTCTCGTCCAACGCCACGCGCGGCATCCGCCGCGTGCCCTATTCGGCGGCGAAGGGCGGCGTGAACGCGCTGACCATGAGCCTCGCCATGGAATATGGCGAGGCGGGCATCCGCGTCGCCGCGACCGCGCCGGGCGGCACCAAGGCCCCCGCGCGCATCGTCCCGCGCAATGCGGAAGGCGACAACGCGCAGGAACAGGCCTGGATGGCCGAAGCGGTCGAGCAGGTGACCAGCTCCACCTTCGTGAAGCGCTACGGCACGCTGGATGAACAGATCGCCCCGATCCTGTTCCTCGCCTCCGACGAAGCCTCCTATATCAGCGGATCGGTGCTGCCCGTGGCGGGCGGCGATCTGGGATAAGGAGTAACGGCATGAAAACGGCATTGGTGACGGGCGCGACCGCGGGCATCGGCGAAGCGACAGCGCGCGCGCTTGTCGGCGCGGGATGGCAGGTGATCGTCACCGGCCGCCGCGCCGACCGGCTGGAGGCGCTGGTCGCCGATCTGGGTGACGCGGCCCATGCCGCCGTCTTCGACATCCGCGACGAGGCGGCGATGGATGCGGCGCTGGCTGCCCTGCCGGAACGGTTCGCCGGCATCGACCTGCTGGTCAACAATGCGGGTCTGGCGCTGGGCCTATCGCCCGCGCAATCGGCGGACCTCACCCAGTGGCGCACGATGATCGACACCAATGTGTCGGCGCTGGTCACGATCACCCATCGCCTGCTGCCCCTGCTGATCGAACGCAAGGGCGCGATCGTCAACATCGCCTCGGTCGCGGGCAGCTACGCCTATCCCGGCGGCAATGTCTATGGCGCAACCAAGGCGTTTGTGCAGCAGCTGACGCTCGGCCTGCGCTCCGACCTCCACGGCACCGGGGTTCGGGTGAGCGTGATCGACCCCGGCATGGTCGAGACCGAGTTCACGCTGGTACGCACCGGCGGCGATCAGGGCGCGCATGACCGCACCTATGCCGGCGTCACGCCGATGACCGCGCAGGACATCGCCGAAACGGTGCTGTGGATCGCGTCGCTGCCGCCGCATCTCAACATCAACCGGCTCGAACTGATGCCCGTCAACCAGTCCATGGCGGGGTTCCAGTTCGCGCGTGAGGAGACAGCGTGAAGACTTTGCAGAATAGCCCTCGGGTCGCACTGGCAGGGCAGGGCGTCTGATGCCGTTCGTAACGACAGACGACGCCCGCATCTATTGGAAGGTCGAGGGGGAGGCCGGCGCGCCGCCTCTCGTCCTGCTCAACAGCATCGGCACCGACATGGACCTGTGGGACGCGGCATTGCCCGCGCTGCGCGAACGCTTTTCGGTGCTGCGCGTCGATACGCGCGGCCATGGCGCGTCGGACGCGCCGGAGGGCGACTATAGCCTCGAAGGGCTGGCCGATGACGCGCTGGCGGCGATGGATGCGGCGGGTATCGCCAGCGCGGCCGTAGCCGGCGTGTCGCTGGGCGGCATGATCGCGATGCAGATGGCATTGAGCGCGCCCGGCCGGGTCACGGGGCTGGGCCTCGTCTGCACCTCCGCCACCATGGACAGCGCCTCCTGGGACGCGCGCATCTCCAAGGTGCGCGGCGAGGGGATGGCGTCGATCGCCGAACTGGCCATGGGGCGCTTCCTGTCGGCGGAATATTGCATCAAGCACCCCGCCGTCGCCGCTTCCGTGCTGCGCGCGCTGCTGGCGATGGCCCCGGCGGGCTATGCTGGTTGCGGCGCGGCGATCCGCGACATGGCGCTGGCCGAGCGGCTGGGCGAGATTGCCGTACCGACTCTGGTCATCACGGGCACGCGCGACAGTTCGACCCCGCTGGAGGGGCATGGCGAGCATCTGCTGGCGGGGATATCGGGCGCACGGCATGCGCCGATCGAGGCCGCGCATCTCGCGCCGATCGAAGCGCCCTGGGCTGTCTCCACGGCGCTCACCAACTTCCTGCTGGAATGAGCTTTCGGGCCTGACCTTCCCAAGACCCGATCGAGGGGGCGTCCGGTGAGCGGACGCCCCCTTTTCGTTTGGCACGGCGCGCCATCCCTATGAACCGTTCGGGCTGAGCTTGTCGAAGCCCCCTGCTGAGCGAAGGCGAAGCGGCTTCGGCTTCGCTCAGCAGACGCCCTCGACTTCGCTCGGGCCGAACGGGGGAGAGGTGGGTCCGATTTAGCGCGCGCCGCTTTACCGGAGCGGGCGCACCCACTCTCCGATCCGTCAGAAGCGGAACGTGACGTAGCTCGTCGCGTAGAACAGGTTGCGGCCGGGCTGGAACTCCTTCGCCAGGTCGCCATAATTGGTGTAGAAACCGACCAGCATCCAGGGGTTGAGCTGATAGCGGCCACCCGCCGTCACTCGCTTGCCGAAGAAGCGTGCGTCCGTTTCGTCGCCCCGGCGCAGCACCGCCCCACCCAGCGAATAGACCGCGTCATGGATCGACGTGCGCCACAGCGCCGCGGCGGAGAAGTCCAGCGTCAGCTTGGGCGTCGGCATCAGGCTCAGCTGCGGTTGCAGGATGGTGAGATTGGCCGGTCCCAGATCGCCATTATAGGTGAGCGGCTTGGGGAAGAGGGCCGAATAGGTGCCGATCTTGCCGTCATTGCCATTCTTGTCGCCCGAACCGATGTCGAAGCGCAGGCCGAGCTTGGGCTTCCACCCGCCCGACCAGCTGTGCGCCACCGTGCCGGTGACATAATAAGCGTCGATGTCGAGCTGGCTGGTGCCCGTGCCGAACTGGCCCCACTGGCGGATACCCTCGACATCGATCGACCAGGCGTCCGCCTTGCCGGCATAGCGCAGCGACAGCGTCTTGCGCTGGTCGCGCGCGGCCGGTTCGCTGAACAAGGCGAGGGATGTGCGGTCGCTTGCCACGAACAGCGCCTCGGCGCGGCCGGTGTGCGTGCCGGAGCCGAAGCTGCGCGCCAGATGCCCGCCGGTGATGTCGAAATCATGGTTGGTCTCGTCGTCCCACGTGCCCAGCTTTTCCAGCACGGCATTGCCGGTCAGGAAGCCTGCCTCCCATTTGCCGACCGTGCCCATGACACGCAGGATGTCGAGCGAGCGACGGGTGTTCGCGCCTTCGCGCATGTCGAACACGGTGTTGTTGCCGAAGCCCATTTCCTGCCGGCCGATCCGCGCGACGATTTTCGCTTTGCCGATCGGGATCTTGGCCTCGACGAAGGCCTGGTTGAAATCGAACCGGCCTTCCTCGATCGGGGCCATGACGCTGTCCAGCCCGCCGCTGGTGGCATGCTCGATATCCACGAACGCACGCAGCACGCCCTCGACCTGCAGGTCGGCCCAGACGCGGGTGCGCTGCTGGAAATTGCCGTCATCGTCCTGCGCGCCGCGCCCCCAGCGCTCGCCGATGCGCAGTTCCGGGCGCAGGCGCAGCTCGCCGCCCAGCGTCACATAGCTCTTGCCCGCGACGGGGATATATTTGAGGCGCGTCCACAGGTTGGCGTCATAATTGTCGCGCAGGCCCGAATAATCCTCCTCATGATTGATCGGTTTTGGCGCGGGCTTGGGCGCGGGCTTCCTGGTCGGCAGCGCGGCGGGTTCCTGGGCGATCGGTTCCGCCGGCGTTGCGGCGGCGGGCGCGGTTTGCAGCATCAGGCCGGCGGCGGCGGACGCCATCACGTTCAACATGTCATTCTCCCCGAAGTCTCTTGTGTTGTGGGTGTTGGTTGAAGGGTTCAGCGCGCGGTGGCCGGTCTGGCCCGCTGCGTGGCGAAGCGCTGGATGAGGTGGACGGCGAGGCCGAAGATCAGGCCCCAGAAGGCCGAGCCTAGGCCGGCGAGCGCCATGCCCGACGCGCTGACCGCAAAGGTCACGAGCGCGCCGTCGCGCCCTTCCTCTGCGCGGATCGCGCCGCTGAGCGATCCGGCGATGGTCGGGAACAGGGCAAGGCCCGCCAGCGCGGCGATCAGCGTCTTGGGCAGCAGCGCGAACAGCGCCAGCACGGTCCCGGCGAACGCGCCGTAGAGCAGATAGGTGACGCCGCCCGAGACGCCGGCGATCCAGCGTTTCGTCTTGTCGGGATGGGCGTCCGGGCCGAGGCAGATCGCGGCGGTGAAGGCGGCGATGTTGAGGCCGTGGCAGCCGAAGGGCGCAAGCAGGATGGAGCCGATCGCGCTCGCCGAGATGATCGGGCGGGCGGGCGGATGATCATAGCCCGCGCCGCGCAGCACGGCCATGCCGGGCAGGAACTGGCCGGTCAGCGCCACCACGGCGAGCGGCAGCGAGATATTGGCGACCGCCGCCCATTCGAAGCGCGGCGTCGTCCACACGGGCAAAGTGAGTTGCGGTGTCCCCAGCGATCCGTGGAAACCGCCGGTCGCGAGCGTGAGGCCGACGCCCACCGCCAGCACCGCCACCACGGCGTAACGCGGCGCGACCACGCGGCCGAGGAAGAAGGCCGCCATCATCGCGATGATGATCACGGGCGCCATCGGCAGCGCGTCGACCATCTGCATCAGGAAGCGGAACAATATGCCCGCCAGCATCGCGGCGGTGATCGCGGCGGGCAGTTGGCCCACCACCTTGTCGAACGCGCCCGACAGGCCGATCGCCAGCACGGCGAGGTTGGCGATGATGTATGCGCCCACCGCCACCGCAAAATCCGTCCCCGGCAGCATCGTCACCAGCAGCGCCGACCCCGGTGCCGACCAGGCGATGACGACCGGCACGCGCCACCACAGGCTCATCGCGATGCCGAGCACGCCGCTGCCGATCGAGATCGCCCAGATCCAGCTGGCGACCAGCGCCGGTTCCAGGCTCTGCGAAGCCTGGAACACGATCACCAGCGGGCCGGCATAGGATATGGTGGTGGCGATGATCCCGGCGATGATCGCCGGGACCGGGGACGTTCGTTCGATTGTCATGGATTGTCTTACGCCGCGACGGCGTAAGCCTCCTGCTGGACCGCGCGGCGCTTGCGCAGGCTGCCCATGAAGACCGCCGTGGCGAGCACCGAGATCAGGCCCGGGATCGCGAAGGCGACGAAGTTCCAGGTGAGCGGCAGTTTCGCTGCCAGCAGCACCCCGCCCAGCATCGGCCCGACGATCGCGCCGACCCGGCCCATGCCCGACGCCCAGCCCAGACCCGTCGAGCGGACCGAGAGGGTGTAGAACTCCGCGACGCTGGCGTAGAGCAGGATCTGCGTGCCGGTGGTGCCAGCGCCAGCGATGAAGATCAGCAGATAGAGCAGAACCATCGGCGGATTGACGCCCAGCAGCGAGATGCAGACCGCACCCAGCGCGAAATAGGCCATCACGACACGCGGCAGGCCGAATTTGTCGGCCAGACGCCCGCCGGAAATCGCGCCGAACATGCCGCCGAAGTTGAGCGCCAGCAGCATCGACAGGCTCGACCCCAGGCTATAGCCCGCGCCGCGCATCAGCGCCGGCAGCCAGCTGCCCAGCGCATAGACCATCAGCAGGCAGCAGAAGAAGCACAGCCACATCGCCGCCGTGCCCGACGCGCGGCCATCGCGGAACAGCTCGGCGATGGAGGCGGACTGCGCCTTTTCCTCGTTCCACACGATCGTGCCGTTGAGGTTCTGGCCGGGGGCCATGCGCTGCAGCACGGCGCGCGCCTTTTCCTGCTCGCCCTTGCGGACCAGGAAGCCGATCGATTCGGGCAGCGCCTTCAGGATCAGCGGCAGCGCCAGCAGCGGCACGGCGGCGGCCAGGAACATCGACTGCCAGCCGAAGGCGGGGAGCATCCAGATGCCCAGACCCGCCGCGACCATGCCGCCCACCGCATAGCCGCTGAACATCAGGGCGACGAGGGTGGAGCGCATGCGCCTGGGCGCAAATTCATTGGTCAGCGCGACCGCGTTGGGCATCAGGCCGCCGCAGCCCAGGCCCGCGACGAAGCGCAGCATGCCGAATTGCGTGGGGGTCGACACCAGGCCGCTGAAGAAGGTCGCGACGCTGAACAGCAGGAAGCAGAGGGTGATGCACTTCTTGCGGCCGATCTTGTCGCCCAGCGGGCCGAAGAACAGCGCGCCGCCCATCATGCCAAACAGCGCCCAGCTGGCGAGCGACCCGGCCTGCGGCGGCGTCAGGCTCCAATGTTCCATCAGTTTCGGCAGCACTGCGCCATAGATGAACACGTCATAGCCATCGACGATCAACAGAACCGCGCAAGCAATGATGATGTTGAGATGGACGCGCCCGAATGGAACGCCGTCAATTATTCGACTTGCATCGATACCCTGCATGTTGCTTCCCCTCCTACATAGAAAGACATGATTTTGCCGGAGGATTAGTCACATGTGGCTTCAAGCCAAATACTGATTGGGTCCTTTGGAAATACCTACAGGGTATCGTATGCGATCCCGCCCGAACGAAGCCTCGTCAATTCGACTTGAGGAGGAGGCGGCTATACCGAAAGCAGCGCGATCAGCACCGGATCGCGGGTGGCGCGCGGGTCGGCGCGGATCGCGCTTTCCTCCCGCCCGATCGCGCGGAAGATGGCGTCACCGATCTGCCCCGACACATTGTCCGCCATCGCCGTCAGGTTGCGCCCGGACGAGGCGGAGAGTGCAGCGGCCAGCACCGCAAACAGGTCGGACTGCAGCGCCCGCGATGCGCCGGGCAGCACGGCCTCCACCACTGCGCCTCTGGCATTGCGCGCCAGCAGGTCAGTGGCGGCTGTCGGCCCGCCGCGCAGGACGCCCACCGCATCGGCCAGGGACATCGATCGCACCGTGTCCATCACGATCGGCGCGGCACCATCGGCCAGGTCCACCGCCACGTCATTGAGCGCCCGCGCCACCTGTCCCCGCACCGCATTGGTCCGCAGGATCGCACTCAATATCGCCCCACCCTGCGTACCCAGGTCAGGCACGGCGATCCGCGTCACCTGATCGTCGTAAAATCCGCCCGGCTGCGTCAGCCGCGCAAAGGCGCGCGTGCTCGACAGTTCCAGCAGCCGTCTCACGCCTTCTTCGAGCGAATAGCGCCCCATCGTCGTCGCGCACCCGCCCAGCGCGACCAGTGGCAACGCGCCCAGCCCGACGATGACAGCCCGACGCGCGGAGGGGGCATTGAGGGATAGGGCCATGATCACACTCCGCTGCTGAGGGAGCGCGGACTATGCCGAACGCCCGATTGCGCCCGGGTGAACAGCGGCGTTCAGGCGGCCGCGGCGCTGCCGGCGTCCAGCGCCGCGATCTGTTCCAGGATGCGCGGGGCCAGTCGGTATATCTCGGTCAGGTCGGCGATCTGCGTCTTCGTCTCGTCCTTGCCGATGAAGGTGCCGACATATTTGGTCGTGATGCCGTTGAAATGCATCCGCACCAGCGGCTTGCGGTTGTTGTCGTCCAGCAGGATCGCGCAATAGGATTTGGCGTCGCGCATGACGACGCGGCGCGGGTCGATGACCTGCGCGGCGATGGCCTGGACGATGCGGAAGCCGGCAATCTCCTCCTCCGTGGTGATGACCTCTCCCTCATTCTGCTCGACGGCCGCAGGTTCCGGCTCGGGCAGGGTGGAGGCGTTCAGCGCCGAAGTCAGCCGGTCGTTGACATGGTCGCGGATGATCGAGGCGAAGGCATTGCCGATCAGCCGGCCAAAACTGTCCTTGATCTGTGCGGTCATGCGGCCGGTCTGGACGCGACTGGCGACCAGCCGGGTCAGTTCCTCGGACGGGGACGCCATTTCCCGCTCCAGTTCCTTGCGGACCAGCGATTCGAGCTTCAGGTTCGACGCCTCCTGGACGATCGTCTCGATGTTGAACCCGGTCCGCGTGAACAGTTCCAGGATGCGGATGTCCTGCTTGCGGATCGTGTCGAGGTTGAGCGTGAAGAAGGGCTTGTCGTCCATGCGGTTGGGCTGGTCGACGTCCGAATAGAACTGATAGATGACGCCGTTGGTGAGGATGGCCACGCGCGCATTGGTGACGCTGAAATAGCGGTAGAGCTGGCTCGCATGGTTGATGCTGAGGTCTGCCGTCGACGGCTTGCATTCGACCAGGATCGACAGCGCGCCGTCGATGCAGATCGCATAGTCGACCTTCTCGCCCTTCTTCGTACCGACATCGGCGGTATATTCCGGGATCACCTCGGACGGGTCGAACACGTCATAGCCCAGCATCTGCAGGAACGGCATGACGAGCGCTGTCTTGGCCGCCTGCTCGGTCAGCAGCACTTCGCGGTGCCGTTGCGTGCGCGATGCGAGTTCGGTGATCTTTGCCGCCAGTTCCATGGCCATCCCCCTCTGCCAAGCCCGGCACCAGCATTCTTGTGGCGCACGCTGCTTTCAATCCGGGATGCATCCGCGATGGACCAATCTCTCCCGCTTGACTTCGATCGTGATCTAACAGATATTTCTGTCATGACAGAAATAACAAATGATTCGGACAAGCTGCCTGCAACCGTCGAGCAGTTCGTGCTGCGCTGGGGCGACATGGGCGGGCAGTGGGGCGTCAACCGCTCCGTCGCGCAGATCCAGGCGCTGCTGCTGCTGTCGGAACGGCCGCTGACGGCGGAGGATATGTCCGACAAGCTCGGCATCGCGCGGTCCAATGTGTCGAACAGTTTACGCGAATTGCTGGCGTGGAAGCTCATCCGGCGCGTGCCGGTGCTAGGCGACCGGCGTGACCATTATGAGGCGGAAGCGGACCTGTGGCAGATGGCGACCAAGGTCGCGCAGGGGCGCAAGGAGCGGGAGATCGACCCGATGGTCGCCGCCATCCGCGACGCGATGAAGGATATCGACGATCCGCGCATCAGCCCGGCGGTGCGCCAGCGGCTGCACAACATGCATGACTTCGTGAACACCGTGGACAACTGGTACCAGCAAATGCTGAACGTGCCGCCGGCGCAGATCATGACGCTGATCCGCATGGGCGCAAAGGTCGTGGGCCTGCTGAAATTCGTCAGTCGCAAGGGAGGCAAGAAGGACGCGGAATAGCGTCTTTCCTTTGCGCAGTGATTTCTCTCAATACAGAAATATCGAAATGGATCGGAGGAACAGATGGCAACGCAGCCGATAATCCGACAGGGAAATGCAGAGGGGGCGGTCATGCCGCTGCCCGAAACGCTGCCCGACCTGCGCTTTCGGGCCATGCTGGGCGCGCAGGCATGGGACCAACTGCCAGCGGCCGTCCGCGCGCGTTTCGCCAAGCGCATGGCCCCCGGCCGCTCGGTCACTTATGCCGGCACGGTCGAGACCTGCCGCATGCACGCCGCCGGCTGGCTGCTGGCACAGGCCTGTCGCCTGATTGGCGCGCCGCTGCCCTTGGGGCGCGATGCCGGCGTCGCCGCAGTCGTCACCGTCACGGAGGATGGCGCAAGTGGCGGGCAGGTGTGGACGCGCATGTACGCCCGGCCCCGCGGTTTCCCGCAGGTGATCCACAGCGCCAAGCGCTTTGCGGGTCCCACGGGGCTGGAGGAATATCTGGGCTTGGGCTTCGGCATCGCGTTGCGGGTGGAGGCGACCGAGCGCGGCATCCGCTTCGTCAACGATCATTATTTCCTCTCGGTCGGCGGGCTTCGGTTGCGCCTGCCGCGCTGGATCGCGCCCGGTCGGCTGACGATCGACCATGAGGACAAGGGGGAGGGGCGCTTCGCCTTTACGCTGACCCTGCGGCATCGGTTGCTGGGCGAACTCATCCGGCAGGTCGGGCAGTTTCGCGACCAGCCGCAAAAGGAGCAACGGCCATGACCGAGATGCTGTGGATGTTCGTGTTCGCGCAGATGATGATGGGCGGCTTCGACACGCTCTATCATCATGAGGGGACGCAGCGGCTGGCCTGGCGACCGGGGCAGGCGATGGAGTTGCGGCTGCATGGCGTGCGCAACCTGGCCTATGCCGTGATGTTCATGGGACTGGGCTGGGTGCAGCCGCAGGGCGGCTGGGCCATGGCGATGCTGGCGCTGATGGGCGGCGAGATGTTCATTACGCTGTGGGATTTTGTCGAGGAGGACCGTTCGCGCCTGCTGCCCGCGACCGAGCGGGTGACGCATACGCTGCTGACGCTGAACTATGGCGTCATCCTGGCGCTGCTGGTTCCGGTGCTTCTGCGCTGGGCGGCGTTGCCGACCGGCCTGCCCCCGGTGTGGCATGGGGTGATGAGCTGGTTCTGCCTGATCGCGGCGGTCGGCGTGATCCTGTCGGGCCTGCGCGATCTGGCGGCAGCGCGGCGGTGCCCCCGGCTGGTACCTGCGGCGGCTGCGCCGCTGGCCGAGGCGCTTGGCGAGCGTCTCCATGTGCTGGTCACCGGCGGGACGGGCTTTGTCGGCGGGCGGCTGGTCGAGGCGCTGGCGCGGGGCGGGCATGACGTGACGGTGCTGACCCGCGATCCGGGCAAGGCGGTGGGGCTGGCGCTGGCCGGGCGGGTGCGGATCGTGGCGAAGCTGGCGGAGATCGCCGACAACGAGCGGATCGACGCGATCGTCAATCTGGCGGGGGAGCCGATTTCGGACAGCCCGTGGACGACTGCCAAACGGCTGCGTATCGTCCGGTCGCGCCTGACCATGACTTATGCGCTGCTGGGCTTGATCCGGCGGTTGCATCATCGGCCGGCGGTGCTGGTCAGCGGATCGGCGATCGGCGTCTATGGGCTGCGCGGCGACGAGGTGCTGATCGAGGGCGATGCGGGGACGCCCTGCTTTTCGGCCCGGGTCTGCATGGCGTGGGAGCGGGCGGCGATGCGGGCGCAGGCTTTGGGCGTGCGGACGGTGCTGCTGCGCACCGGGCTGGTGCTGGACAATAGCGGCGGCATGTTGGCGCGGATGCTGACGCCGTTCGAATTCGGGCTGGGCGGCCGCTTCGGCGACGGGCGGCACTGGATGAGCTGGATCCACCGCGACGATCTGGTCCGGCTGATCGTTCATTGCATCGCGTGCGAAGACATGGCGGGGTCGGTCAATGGGGTTGCGCCCAATCCGGTGACCAATCGCGTGTTCACCGCTGCGCTGGGACGGGCTTTGCATCGCCCTGCGCTGTTGCCCGTTCCGGCGGGACCGTTGCGGATGGCACTGGGCGATTTTGCCGGGGAGTTGCTGCTGGCGGGGCAGCGGGTGCTGCCCGCCGCCGCGCTGGAGAGCGGCTTTCGCTTTCGCTACGCCGATATCGATGACGCGCTGGCGGCGATTACCGGGCGGGTGCGGCGCGCAGCGACCCCGCTGGTCCGGCCCGCCGCACCTGCGATGGCGTGACGCCATGGACGGACTTGAGCGTCCGCGAGAGATGCGCCTGATCGGCAAAGCCGCAACGGCGCACCACCTCGCTGGCGCTCTCGCCCTGTTCCAGCAGGGTACGGGCGCGGGCCAGCCGGGCGTTGCGCACATAGGTCCAGGGAGTGACGCCGGTCGATTTCTTGAACTCGCGGGTGAAGTGGCTGACCGACAGGTGGATGACGCCGGCCATCGCCTCCACCGTGAAGGGTTCGGCCAGATGCGCGTCGATCCATGCATCGAGCTGGCGCAGATGATAGCCGGTGATGCCCCCGCGCGAGGCGGACAGGCTGCTATATTTGGAGCCGAGCGCGGCGATCAGGCTGCCGATGATATGCTGCGACAGGCGCTGGTTGTGGACCACCGCCTGATCCTGATCCGTGACTTGGTCGACCAGCGCCAGCAGCAAATGGGTCAGCAGATCGTCATGGACGGAGTGCTGCCGCGTCAGTGCGCGCTGGCCGCCCAGGATACGGTTGAACAGATCGTCCTGGATGACGAGGCCGGCCCAGCGGGAACTGGAACTGTGGCGGCAGGAAAAGGGGTCGCCCTGCGGATGGATCCAGATGCAGTTGGGCGGCTGCACGACACTGGTCCATTGCTCGCCCGCGCGTTCGTGGACCTGCAAGGGGCGGTCGTTCAGGTGGATGCCGACGAAATGCCCGCCGATCTGCACATCGTCGATCTGGCAACCGTCATTGTGCCCGACCTGCAGATCGACGCCGTCCCAGGCGGACGCGGCGATGACCTGTGGCCGCGTGACGGAACAGGGTGACAGCCAGTTGCGGAAGCTGCGTTCCTGCAAGGCATAGCCCTGCGCGCCGAAGGTCATGGCATCCTCCACCGATTATATTTTCGATGGAGCATAGGCCAAATCCGCCGAAACACAATCACAACTCAACTGGCTGATTAAATCGCAAGGGCGGCGCGATCAGAAATAGCGCCGATCCATCGCCAGCCGCCGCAACCGCTGTTCCTGCGCGCGGGCGGCGGCGTCGATGACGGGTTCGTCGGCGGGGAAATGGCCGCGTATTTCGGACAAGGGCACGCTCTCGACATGCGGCTTTTCCGGCCCCGCGCCCAGCACGCGCTGCCAGCGCAGGAACAGGAAGCCGCTCAGCAGGCCGGCGGTGTCGAGCCAGTTGTGCACGCCGGGGTCCTGCGCGCTGATGACGAAGCGGTAGAGGCCGTCGCTCGACACGCGCGATTGCGCCGCCGTGCGGCTGGACGAGACTTCGCGCGGGTAGATGCTGTTGAACCACAATGGATGGGCGAGATCGAGCGACTGATAGGTCGCGGCCGGGGGGCGGAAGCTGATGAGGAGCGCGCGGTCCGGTTCGATCTGCCAGCGGCATTTCGTGTTGAACTGGCCGGGGAAATAGCCGGCGTCCGCCGGGCCTACCGAGGGCGCGTCAAGCTGGTTGAGGGGCAGGACCTTGGCCCAGTTGAGCGCGAAATTGTGCAGGAAACGGACATGGTCGACCATGCCCCTGGCGGCGCGGCGATAGAGCGCCTCGACCTGCGTCGGCGAGGGGCGGCGGAAGGGCTGGTTGCCCGCATCACTGTCGATCCGTTCGATCAGCATGGGCGTTGGCGTTTCGATGCGCCAGTCGCTGACAGTCTGGCGCACGAAGATGACGCGCGCGGTAGGGCCGGCCTTCATCCAGTTGCCGGCCTGCTTCTCGCCGCCGACGATCAGTTCGAACCGGCCGTCCGCGTCGATCGCCAGGCTGCGCGATTCCAGCGCGTCGATCCGGTCGCCGACCACGCCATCGTCGCCAGCCAGGCCGGACAGTATCTCGAAGCAATAGTCGGCGACATTGCCGCGCTCGCCGCTGATGCGATAGGCGCCGTTGCCGTCGATTTCCGCGGAATAATAATGATGGTTGGGTGTCGGCAGGCCCCAGCTGCGGAAACTTTCCATGTCCCGCACGAAGCAGGGGCGGTCGACATCGCCGCCCTTGAAGGCGCGGGCGACGTAGAAATGCCACATGCCCGCCAGATAGACATAGGCGTCGGCCAGGGTATCGGCATTGGCGTCCGGGTGGGACTGCATGATCCGCTCGACCTCCCGCGCGGCCTCCAGGAAGGCGGTGTAGCCTGCTGCGGACGGGCCTGCGGCGATAGCGGTCATGGCGATTCTCTCCTGCTCGACTCTGCATTTTGGGCGCGGCTTCTTGGAAGGAGCGCGCGTGCGTTTGCGGAGCCTTAGGAAGGTCTTTGCGGGCTGGCTTGCATGATGCTGCTATTTTGTCGATCCGTGCTGTTTGTTCGTCATGGATACTTGTTCCGGGCGCCAAGCGATGGGGCTTTGCGCCGCTTTCCGGCCAGATCGGCGATCCTTCGTTGCAAAGTGCGCATGAACATTCCTGCCGGACTTGTCGGAAGCTGCTGCGCTTTGCGGGAACAGCGCTCGAAATCGCATAATCACTTGATTAATTATTGGATCGAGCGATAGGATTGAGCCTGTCGGAACAAGTCGTCTACGACAGTCATCGGCTTCGCGGGAAATGCCTGCGCGAAGAGAATGAATAGATAACAGAATAAAGAGTGAGGGGATCAACATGTCGAAATACTCGAATGGCGCTTCGCTGCTTGCCGTCGCTTATGCCATCGGTCTCGCATCTTCGGGCGCCCATGCGCAGGAAGCAGCCGCAGAACCCAATATGGCCGACATCGTCGTCACCGCGCAGCGCCGGTCGGAATCGCTCCAGAATGTGCCGATCGCTGTCTCCGCCTTTCAGGGCGATGCGCTGAACGCGCAGAATGTCGACGAACTGCTGGAACTCGCCAAGGTGACGCCGTCGCTGGTCATTCCCGAAGGCGGCAGCCAGTCGGTGCCCTATATTCGCGGCGTTGGCGGGCGCGCGATCACGCCCGGCAATGAATCGACGGCGGCGGTCTATGTCGACGGCGTCTACCAGACCGACAAGACCGGCATCATGTTGCAGAGCTTCCCCGAGGTGCAGTCGGTGCAGGTGCTGCGCGGGCCGCAGGGCACGCTTTTCGGCCGCAACGCGACATCGGGCGCGATCCTCATCTCGACGCGCAAGCCGGGCGATGAACTGGGCATGATGCTGGAGGGCACCTTCGGCACGGCGGATCGGCGCGCGCGCGGCTATGTCGAATTTCCGCTCGCCGAGAGCCTGTCGGGCAGCGTCAGCGGCTTCTACAACTACAAGACCGCCTATATCACCAACCGCAATCCGGCCGCGATCCCGAACATCGGCCACCGCACCGGCGACGAGGAGACCTATGGCTTCCGCGGCAAGCTGGTCTACGACAACGGCCCTTTCTCCGCCGAGGTGCAGGGCAATTACATCAACGGCTACACCACCGCGATCCTGGCGTTGCAGCCGATCAAGGGCACGCCCTTGTCGATTGGCGACGCGGTGTCGCTGCCGCTGGGGATCAATATCCGTGAGCCGAAGAACAGCTATTATGGCGAAGTCGCGCCGGAAACCCGCTACGAAACCTATGGCGGCGCGCTGAAGCTGAATTATGACGCGGGCATCGGCATCCAGTCGACCACCGCCTACACCGTCAGCAAGTCGGGCGTGCAGCTGGACCTCGACCTGTCGCCGGTGCCGGTGTTCTTCTTCGACACGGACCTCAAGGGGCACAGTTTCCAGCAGGAGTTCCTGCTCTCGTCGGACAAGACGTCGAAGTTCCAGTGGATCGCCGGCGCCTTCTTCATCGACTATCGCGACGGCTATAACGCGCTCGACCAGTTCGTCGGGCTGAACGTGCCCAAGCCCTTCCGCCAGAACACGATCCCGCAGCAGTTGCTCGATTATTCGGCGGCCGGCGCGGGGCCGACCTCTGGCCTCGCCTATATCAACCAGAACGCCTTTGTCTCGATCCGGTCGCTCGGCCTGTTCGCCGATGGCTCCTACCAACTGACCGATGCGCTCAAACTCTCGGTCGGCGCGCGCTACACGACCGAGAAGCACAAGCTGGACGGCGACAATCAGAGCACGACCTATGTGCCGGACGGCGCCGGCGGCGTCATCGCCATTCCGACCACGGCGGTCGGCACCTGCGATGCGTCACCGACCTGCGACTCGCTGTCGGCCCCGTTCAAGAAGCTGACCTATCGCGCGGTGCTGGACTTCAAGGCGTCCGACGACGCGCTGTTCTACGCCAGCTACAATCGCGGCTTCAAAAGCGGCGTCTACAACATCTCTACCGTCACCAATGTCGAGGCGACCGATCCGGAGACGATCGACGCCTTCGAAATCGGCATGAAGACGAAGCTGTTCGACCGGCGGCTGACGCTGAACCTGGCGGGCTATTACTACAAGTACAACAATCTCCAGGTCGTGGTGGTCGACGCGACCACCAACACGCAGAAGTCGATCAACGCGGCCAAGGCGACGATCTCCGGTCTGGAGGCCGAACTGGCGTTCAACCCGTCCAAGGCGCTGTCGCTCAACGCCACCTTCTCGACCTTCTTTGAGTCAAAGTACGACAGCTTCAAGAATTGCGAGATCTATCGCGCGGCACCGGGCGCGGGGCTGTCGCTGCTGACCAATGGCGACTGCACCGGGCAGGACATGCCGGTGACGCCGAACATCATGGCGAGCCTGACCGGCACCTATTCGATCGAGCTGCCCAATGACAGCCGCATCGATCTGGGCGGCCTGATCAGCTATATCGACAAGATGGACCTTCAGGTTCACGGCTACTACCCGGCCGGGACCGACGCCGCCGGGCCTTATGCGGCCGGCGAAGGCCGCGCGCCGATCCAGCGGAGCATGACCTCGCTCAACCTGTCAGCGACCTTCCATCCGCCGGGCGGCAAATTCTACGCCTCGGTCTGGGGCGAGGACCTTCTGGGGCAGAGCAAGCGCCTCAATCGCAACCTTCAGACCACCTCTTTCGGCTACGCCACCGCTTATGGCCGGGGCATGACGGCGGGCGTGACCATCGGCATGAAGCTCGGCTCCATGCGCTGAGCAGTTGAATAAAGGGGGCGGGGGGCGTTCGCGCGGCTCAACAAGCGCGAGCGTCTCCATGCCCGCCCCAGCGACAATATCGGAGACATCACAACCATGACGGGTCATATCATCCGCCGGGCGGGGGAGGCGTTGCGCGCCGCCATCGCGGAGGCCGGCTCCAGCGATTTCGGCCCGGACGACTTCCGGGAACCGTTCGAAACCTATGTCCGCTATGTGGAGGTGCTGCCCTTCACGGATGAGGGGCGCGCCGGGCAATATGACCTGATCCATCGCTGGCTGGTCAACCGCCTGCGTTTTGCCGACGACCTCAAGCGTCATCCCGAGATACTGGACGAGGACGTCAGCGACCCCATCGTCATCCTGGGCTTCCCCCGCAGCGGCACCACCGTGCTGCAACGGATGATGTCGGCGGACAGCAGCAAGCAGTCGCTCAAGATGTGGCGCGTGTTCAACCCCGCGCCCTTCCCCGGCGAAGACCCGAAGAACCCGGTCGAGCGCATCGCCTATGCCAAAGGCGTCGAGGATGCGATGCGCACGCTCAATCCGGCCGGCTATGCGGCGCATCCGCTGGTCGCGGAGGATGCGGACGAGGATTATTTCCTGCACCTCATGAGCTTCCGCCATATCGGGCAATTGTGGTTCGGGCTGATGAGCGAAGCCTATCTCGCCTATCTGCAAAGGCTCGATCGGCAGCCGACCTATGATTTTGTCGGCAACATGCTGCGCTATCTGCAATGGCAGGATGGCGGGCGGCGGGGGCGACGCTGGATTTTGAAAAGCCCGGCGCATGTCGGCAATATCGAACAGTTGCTGAAGGTCCATCCGAAGGCGACCTTCGTCTATCCGCGCCGCGATTTCCTGACGGTGATGGCGTCCTTCTGCCATACGGCGGACAGCAATCTGAACGGCGCGATCCTGCTGTCGCCCGAGGAGATCGGCACGATATCGCTGAACGCCTGGCGCACCGAGATGCAGCGGTTCCAGGCGACGCGCGACAGGCTGGGCGACCGGCTGACGATTACCGAGATGAACTATCGCGACATGCTGTCCGATCCGATCGGCAGCATCAGGCACATATTGGGTGTCGCCGGCTCACCGCTGACGGAACAGGGGGAGGCGGAAATCCGCCAGTGGGTGGCGGACAATCCGGCCGGCAAGCATGGCGTCAATACGTACACGCTCGATCATTACGGGCTGACCGAACGTCAGGTGCAGGATGCGTTCGGGGAGTTCGAATAAGGATCAGACGATCACGAAATCCGCGTTCGTCATTGCCAGCCCCGTGCTGACCGTCGCGAACAGCAGCGCCGCGCCGGAGCCGTTGCCGTCCGCATCATAGAACAGATTGCCGGTGGCGCTGTTGTAGATGATCCGGTCGGTCGCGTCGCCCGCCGCCGCGCCGATGTGGAAGGCGGACGGCAGCAGCGTGCCGGCGGGCAGCGCGGCATAGGTCGTGGCGTCGAGGAAGATCGTGTCATCCGCCACGCTGAAATCGGTGATCGTATCGGCATGGGCCGTTCCCGGCGCGCTGGCGAAGAAGAACTGGTCCTGCCCGGCGCGCCCGGTCAGCACGTCCCGCCCATTGCCGCCCGCCAGCAGATTGTTGCCGCTATTGCCCGCGATCCGGTTCGCGAGGTCGTTGCCGCCGCCGTTGATGTGGTTCGTGCCGGTCAGGTTCAGATTTTCGACATTGGCGCTCAAGGTGTAGCTGGTTGCGGCATTGACCGTATCGGTCCCTTCGCCGGCCAGTTCATTCACCATATCGCCGACGTTGCGCACATAATAGAGGTCGTTGCCGGTCCCGCCGATCATGATGTCAGCGCCTTCGCCGCCATCGAGTATGTCGTCTCCGCCCATGCCGCGCAGTGTGTCGGCGCCATCATTGGTGGAGATGCGGTTGGCACCGTCCGTCCCGGTGACATCATCCAGCGCGACGCCGCCGACATAATTCTCGAAATTGGTGAACATCTCGCCGATCGACCCGGTGAAATTGGTGACGCCGGTTTCCAGATTGACCTGATAAGGGGCAGTCGGGTCCTGGAAGCTGGAGGTGTCGACCGTATCGACCCCCAATCCATCAAAGACGTCGCCGCCGCCGTCCAATATGTCCTTGCCATTTTCGGCGTAGATATAGTCGTTGCCGCCCGCGCCGTTCACTTCCGCGCCGGCGACCGCGTAGATGATGTCGTTGGTGTAGTTGGACCCGGCGATATATTCGATCGATGAAAAGCTGACGGTGTCGCCGGCTGAAGAGCTGGCCTGGCCGGATCGCATGTCGATCGTCCAGCTCAGCGACGAGAACAGCATGTTGAGCGCGTCCTTGCCGTCGCCGCCATAGACGCTGTCATGGTCGATGCCTGCTTCCCAATATTTGAAAACGTCATTGCCGCCATTGCCGGTCAATATGTCGTCGCCGCGCCCGCCTTCCAGCCAGTTCACATTTTCGTCGCCGGTCAGATTGTCGCTGAAATCGGAGCCGATGAGGTCGGGGATATGCACAAGCTGGTCCCTGCCCGCGCCGATCGTGTCCTGCCGCGTGGTGATGGCGAGCGACACCGTGACGCCGGCCGTGGCGCTGCGATAGCTGGCGGCGTCGTAGAAGCCGCCGCCGCCGTCGATCATGTCGTCGCCCGCGCCGGCGTCGATCGTGTCGGTGCCCAGGCCGCCATTGATATTGTCGTCGCCCGCGCCCGTGCTGATGTCGTTGTCGTCATCCGTCCCGACGATCGTGTCGCTGGTTGCGCCGGCGATCACATTCTCGAACGATGAGAAATTGCTGCCGATATTGGTCGAGCCATTGCGCAGATCGAGCGTGAAGCCGCCGCCGCCAAAGGCGGTCAGGTTGAGCGTGTCGATGCCTGCGCCGCCGCTCGCATACTGGTTCTGCGCGGCGGCGGCGTAGATATAGTCGTTGCCGGCATCGCCCATCACGCGGATGCCGGTGGCCTGCCGGATGACATCGGCGTTCGGGCCGCCGACGATATCCTCAATTCCGCTCATGGACAGGCGTGCGCCGAAATTGTTGACCGCGACCTGGCTGACCATGTTGATCGTCCAGCGGGTATAGGCGCCGCTGCCCGACAGATCGACGACATCGCTGCCGCCGCCGCCGGCGATGGTGTCGCTGCCGTCGCTTTCGTTCCAGAAAAAGGCATCCCGGCCAGCGCCGCCGGTCATCCGGTCGTCGCCCGCGCCGCCGTAGAATTGATTGTCGTCGTCGCCGCCGGTCATGATGTCGTTGCCGGCGCCGCCGTACAGGATATTTTCCCCCGCGCCGCCGATCAGCACGTCCGCGCCATTGCCGCCATAGAGCTTGTCTGGGCCTGCGCCGCCTTCCAGCCGGTCGTTGCCGCCTGCGCCGATCAGGATGTCGCCGCCGTCATCGCCATAGAGCCGATCATTGCCGGCCGTGGTCGTGGCGGCGCTCACGGCATGGCCGGTGGCGCTGATGTTGAGCATGTAGGACATGGTCGTGGGCACGGGCTGGAACGGGATGCCGTTGCCGACGCGGATATAATAAGTCCCGGGCTGCGTGACGGTATAGGTCAGAAAGGCGTCGCTGGCGTGGCTGGACCCCAGCCCTTCGACGGCGCCGGCGCCCGTATCGGTCATGGCGACCAGAGTGCCGGCGGCGTTGTACAGGCCGATGGCGCCATTGAACGCATAGCTGTTCCGGACAAAGTCGAGGTCTACGCTGAGCACCGCGTCGGCCGCCAGTGTCAGGCTGAAGACATCGGCCGCGTTCGCGCCGGTCGCCAGCACGCTGGTGTGCGGGATGGAGGGCGTGCCGAACAGCGGACTGTCGAAGGTGGACCAGGCATTGGCGGCGTCGATCGATCGCGCGGTGGACAGGGTGGCGTTGCTGGCGGAACTGTCGATGAAGGTCGCGCTCTGGTCTCCTACGATGATGTCGTCGCCATTGCCGCCATGCACCGTGTTCGCGCCGCCGCCGGCCAGGATGATGTCGTCGGCCGCCGTGCCGCTTATAGCCGTGTCATTGCTGAATAAATTGGCCATGGTCTTTCCTCCCGCAGCGCAAGTTGCGCGAGGAATACAGGATTTTTGTCTTCAGATCACGGTACGATTACTGTCAGCGTAGCTGTCGCTTCTCCAGCTTCCTTGCCAGCGTGCGGCGGTGCATGCCGAGCCGTCGCGCGGTTTCCGAAATGTTGAAGTCGGTCTCCACCAGGGTCTGGTGGATATGTTCCCATTCGACGGTCTTGATCGACGTCTGGCGCGCGCCGATCGAGGCGTCGGGGTCGCCCTCCTCCGCGCGGGCGAAGGCGGCCTCGATATCGTCGGTGTTGGAGGGTTTGGCGAGATAATAGGATGCGCCGAGCTTGATCGCCTCGACGGCGGTGGCGATGCTGGCGAAGCCGGTCAGCACGACGATCCGCATCGCTGCGTCCGAGGCCCGCAGCGCCTGCACGCAGGTGAGGCCCGACGCGCCGTTGAGCTTCAAGTCCACCACCGCAAAGCCGGGGCGGCTCTCGTCCAGCAGTGTCAGCAGCCCCTCATGGTCATGCGCCACGCGCACCTGATAGCCGCGCTTCTCGAACGAGCGCTTGAGCGTTCGCGCAAAGGCTTCGTCATCCTCGACGATGATCAGTTGCCGTGTTTCGCTCATGCCGCTCGCTCCCCGTCATGGCCCAGCGCCTGGAGCGGCAGGGTGATGCGGACCCAGGCGCCGCCCTCCACGCGGTTGCCGGCTTCTGCGTCGCCGCCCAGTTTGCGCACCACATTGACCAGCAGGAACAGGCCCAGACCGCCGCCGGGCTTGCCCTTGGTCGATTGGTAGGGCTGGCCAAAAACGGAGAGGATCTGGGCGGAAAAGCCCGGACCCCGGTCGGCGATCTCCAGCCCCAGTGCGTCCTGCTCGCGCCACGCCGTGACGCCGATCCAGTCGGGCGAGAAATGGGCGGCGTTTTCGACGATATTGCCGATCACCTGCCGCAGCGCGCCGTCCGACACGATCTGCACGTCCTCGCCAAAGCGATCGGTGAAATCGACGACGCCGGCGAGGCGGCTGGCCTGCCATTCGTCGACGATGCCGGTCAGGAAGGCGCGCACGCTGGTCACCTTGGGCGCTTCGCCGCGCGCTTCGCCGGCCGACATCAGAATGCCGCTGACGATCGCCTTGCAGCGGGCGATGGCGACTTCCATCTCCTCGATGTCTTCGCTGAGGTCCGGGGCGCCCGCCTTGCGCGGCAGGCGCTTGATGTCGCCCAGGATCACCGACAGCGTCGCCAGCGGCGTGCCCAGTTCATGCGCTGCGCCCGACGCCAGCAGGCCCATGCGCACGATATGATCCTCCTCCGCCGCGCGCTGGCGGATGGCGGCCAGAGCGGCGTCGCGTTCGGACAGGTTGCGGTTGATCCGCGCGACGAAGGCGACCAGCAGCATCGCGATCAGCGCGAAGCAAACCAGGCTGCCCTTCAGATAGAGACCCATCGGGTCGCTGTCATAAGGCTCCATCAGGTTGAGCGGTGTCGAATGGATCGACAGCACCACCAGCGCCACCAGCGCCGCCAGCACGATCGCCCAGGAGGCGGGCGACTTCAGCAGGATCGCGCCGAGCGCCACCTGCACGAGAAACAGCGACGCGAAGGGATTGGTCAGGCCGCCGGAAAAATGCAGCTGCCACGCCAGCACGGCGACATCGAACAGCAGCGATCCGGTCAGCACCAGATGATTGACCGCGTTGCGCCGGCGCAGCAGCGGCAGGCTGGCGAAATTGACCGCGATCAGCATCGCCACCGCGCCGAGCAGCGGCGCAAGCGGCAGGCGGATGCCCATCACATTGTTGACGACTTCGATCGTCACCAGTTGCCCGCCGGCGGCGATCCAGCGCAGCTGGACCAGCAGTTGCAGATTGCGCCGGCCGGCGTCCGCCTGATCGCGTTGCAGAAGGGTCGTGCCGGACATGGTCATCGCGTCATAGCCGATCCCGGTTCGGCGCGCGCCCCCGTTCCTTAAGCAGCAGCCACAGGCCGACCAGCGACAGCAAGGCCATCCCGAACCAGGTCAGCGCATAGCTCATGTGATTGTCGGAAAAGCGGATGACCGTCAGCCCGCCGACGGGATAGCCGTCGCCTCGCTTGTCGGCGTCGATGAAATAGGGGGCCACCGGGCCGACTCTGCGCGCCTGCGCGATGGCGGCGACGTCGCGCGAATACCAGCGACCGGCGGCGGGATCGTTCGATCGGAGGAAGCCGCCGCCTGGTTCGGTGATACGCAGCAGGCCGGTGACGGTCTGGGTGCCTTGCGGCGGGGCGGGGGCCCTGGTCCCTTGCGGCACGAAGCCGCGATTGATCAGCAGGGTAAAGTTTGCGGTCCGGAAGGGTGTCATCACCCAGTAGCCGCTACCCAGGTCCGACACCGCGAGGACCAGCGTGTCGCGTTCGGGAAGATAGCGGCCGGTGACGCCGACCCGCGCATAGGCGTCGCGCGCGGCGCTGACATCGGCCCAGTCGGCGGGCGGGGGCGGGGCGGTCGGCGGGCGGTGGACCCGGCTTTCGACCGCAGCGATCAGCGCATGTTTCCAGGCCCGTCGCTCGATCTGCCAGATGCCGAGCGCCACGAACCCGGCCGTGAGCAGCAGCAGCGCCCCGGCCATCGCGCCCTTCTTCAGGGCGCGATGGCTCTTCACGGCATCTGACGCATGTCGTGCGGCGTCGGCATCATGTTGGTGTTGAGGTGATACATGACCCACAGCGAACCGCTCAGCATGATCACGACGACGATCAGCGTGAACAGCAGCGAGGTCATCGACCAGCCGTCCTCCGCCTTCGGCGTCATGTGCAGGAAGTAGACCATGTGGACGACCACCTGGACCACCGCGCACAGGGTGACGATGGCGATGGTGAGGCCGGTCTCCAGCGGGCGGGCCATGACCAGCCAGAAGGGGATGC
Organism: Sphingobium sp.; assembly: GCA_044237945.1. Classification (GTDB taxonomy): domain Bacteria; phylum Pseudomonadota; class Alphaproteobacteria; order Sphingomonadales; family Sphingomonadaceae; genus Sphingobium. Next base: position 183,469 of record JBIIEH010000002.1, read on the forward strand.
CGGTCAGGATGACCGACAGGATGAAGCCGATCGCATAGTCGCGCATGTGCGCGTGCGGCAGCGGGGCGGCCTCGTGATGGCCGTGGCTGTCGTGGCTGGCGTGCGGATCGGCGCTCATTTCAGCATTCCCATGAGATAGACGAGGGTGAAGACGCCGATCCAGACGACGTCGAGGAAGTGCCAGAACATCGAAAGGCAGGCGACCCGGCGCTGGTTGGCGTTGATCAGGCCATGCTTGCCCAGCTGCACGATCAGCGTGATCAGCCAGATCGTGCCGAAGGTGACGTGCAGGCCGTGGGTGCCGACCAGCGTGAAGAAGGCCGACAGGAAGGCGCTGCGCTGCGGCGTCGCGCCTTCGTGGATCAGATGCGCGAACTCATAAAGTTCGATGCCGAGGAACGCCGCGCCGAACAGGCCGGTGATCGCCAGCCAGACCTGCGTGCCGCGGACATTGCCGTTCTGCATCTGGAGCATGGCGAAGCCATAGGTGATGGAGGAGAACAGCAGCATCGCCGTGTTCACCGCCACCAGTTCCAGGTCGAACAGGTCCTTGGGGCCGGGACCTGCGGCGTAATTGCCGCCCAGCACGGCATAGGTGGCGAACAGGATCGCGAAGATGAGGCAGTCGCTCATCAGGTAGATCCAGAAGCCCAGCATGGTGCTGTGGCCTTCGGGGTGCGGATGCTCGTCCAGCTCGTAGAAGCTGACCGGCTCGCCGGCGGCGGGAAGGGTTGTTGCGCTCATCGGATCAGGCTCCCAGCGCCGTCAGCTGGCGGGTGCGCGCGTTCTCGACCTCGACGACCGTGGCCGCCGGGATGTGATAGTCGCGCTTGTAGTTGAAGGTGTGGAAGATGGCGCCGGCGATCAGGGCGACGAGGCCCAGGCCCGCCAGCCACCAGATGTGCCAGATGAGGGCGAAACCCGCCACCAGGCTGAAGCCCGCCAGGATAATCCCCGCGCCGGTGTTGGACGGCATGTGGATGTCCTTGAAGCCATCGACCGGGCGAACGGCGTTGCGGCTCTTCATGTCGTACCAGGCGTCCAGTTCATGCACGACCGGCGTGAAGGCGAAGTTGTAGTCCGGCGGGGGCGAGCTGGTCGCCCATTCCAGCGTGCGGCCGCCCCAGGGGTCACCGCTCTCGTCGCGCAGCTCGTCGCGCTTCCAGATGGAGACCGCGAACTGGACCAGCATGGCGCCGATGCCCGCTGCGATCACCGCCGCGCCCAGCGCCGCGATCACGAAGAAGATCTGGAGCGAGGAGTCGTCGAACACGCGCATCCGGCGGGTCACGCCCATCAGGCCCAGGATGTAGAGCGGCATGAACGCCAGCCAGAAGCCCACGACCCAGCACCAGAAGCTGATCTTGCCCCAGAATTCGTTGAGCTTGTAGCCGAACGCCTTGGGCCACCAGTAGTTGATCGCCGCGAAGATGCCGAACAGCACGCCGCCGATGATGACGTTGTGGAAGTGGGCGATCAGGAACAGCGAGTTGTGCAGCACGAAGTCGGCTGGGGGAACGGCCAGCAACACGCCGGTCATGCCGCCCACAGTGAAGGTCAGCATGAACGCGACCGTCCACATCATCGGCAGCTCGAAGCGGATGCGGCCGCGATACATGGTGAACAGCCAGTTGAAGAGCTTCGCGCCGGTCGGGATGGAAATGACCATCGTCGTGATGCCGAAGAAGCTGTTGACGCTGGCGCCCGACCCCATGGTGAAGAAGTGGTGCAGCCACACGACGTAGGACAGGATCATGATGACGCAGGTCGCGTAGACCATCGACGTATAGCCGAACAGGCGCTTGTTCGAGAAGGTCGAGGTGACTTCCGAGAACACGCCGAACAGCGGCAGGATCAGGATGTAGACTTCCGGGTGACCCCAGATCCAGATCAGGTTCACATACATCATCGGCGAGCCGCCGAAGTCGTTGGTGAAGAAGTTGGTGCCCGCGTAGCGATCCAGCGTCAGCAGCGCCAGCACCGCCGTCAGCACCGGGAAGGAGGCGACGATCAGGATGTTGGTGCAGAGCGACGTCCAGGTGAAGACGGGCATCTTCATCAGGCCCATGCCCGGCGCGCGCAGCTTCAGGATGGTGACGATCAGGTTGATGCCCGACAATGTCGTGCCCACGCCCGCGATCTGCAGCGACCAGATATAATAATCGACGCCGACATTGGGGCTGTAGGCGATGCCCGACAGCGGCGGATAGGCCAGCCAGCCGGTCTGCGCGAACTCGCCGATGAACAGCGAGATCATGACCAGCACGGCGCCCGCCGTGGTCATCCAGAAGCTGAAATTGTTGAGGAACGGGAAGCTGACGTCGCGCGCGCCAATCTGAAGCGGGACGACATAGTTCATCAGGCCCGTCACGAACGGCATCGCCACGAAGAAGATCATGATGACGCCGTGGGCGGTGAACACCTGGTCATAATGATGGGCGTTGAGATAACCCTCAGACCCGTTGAACGCGATCGCCTGTTGCAGGCGCATCATCAGCGCGTCGGCAAAGCCACGCAGGAACATGATGAGGCCCAGGATCATGTACATGATCCCGATCTTCTTGTGGTCCACGGTGGTGAACCATTCGGTCCACAGATAGCCCCACAGCCGGAACTTGGTCAGCAGCGCCAGGACGACGATGCCGCCCAGCACGACGCCGCCAAAGGTGGCGACGACGATGGGTTCATGCAGCGGCAGCGCCGCCAGGGACAGGCGGCCAAGGATCGGGCCGGCCTCGGGTGCGGGTATGGGGGTCATGTCGTTCTCGACTCGCGATCAGGATGCCGGGCGCGGCGTTGCGTCGGGTTCGCCGGCGGAGGCCAGCGTGGAGTTGTGGCCGGGGCGGGGCAGGCCTGCGCCCAGCAGCGGGGCGAGGCTGCCGGCAGGCAGCGGCTTGCGGTCGGCGGACTGCATCGGCGCGGCGCAGCCGGCGGCGACGAAGCGCGTCTTGAGCGGCGCGACGGTGCCGCGTGCGCCCTGCTTGTCATAGGACAGGTCGGCGACATTGTAGAGGCCCGCGCGACCCGCGCCGCCCTTGGCGTCCACCATCATCATGTCGGACATGCACATCTTGCCCGGCTCGACGCACAGGTTGACGACGCGGTCGAACAGCTGCGGCTCGACGCTGGCGTAGCGGCGCACCGGCTCCTTCTCGCTCGGCTTTTCGAGCGCGAGATAGGTCTTGGCGTCGAGCGCACCGCCCGCCGCCTTGGCCTGGCCGATCCAGGCGGCGAAGTCGGCGGCGTTCAGCGCGCGCGCCTTGAAGCGCATGTGGGTGAAGCCTGCGCCGGAATAATTGGCGGAGAAGCCCAGATAGTCGCCGGTCTTGTTGAACACGCCGTGCAGCTTCGTTTCCATGCCCGGCATCGCGTAGATCTGGCCGGCGAGCGCGGGGATGTAGAAGCTGTTCATCACCGACGAGCCGGAGATGCGGAAGCGCACCGGGCGATCGACGGGGGCGGCGAATTCATTGACGGTGGCGATACCCTGTTCGGGATAGATGAACAGCCATTTCCAGTCGAGCGCGACGACCTGCACTTCCAGCGGCTTTTCGTTCTGCGGCGACACCGGCTGGCCGGGCGCGGTGCGCGCCAGGCTGCGATAGGGATCGAGCAGATGGGTGCCGACCCAGGTCAGCGCGCCCAGGCAGATGATGATCAGCAGCGGCGCGGCCCAGATCACCAGCTCCAGCTGGGTCGAATGATCCCAGTCGGGCGAGTAGGTGGCGTCCTTGTTGTTCTCGCGATAACGCCAGGCGAACAGCAAGGTCAGCGCCATGACGGGGATGATGATCACCAGCATCAGCAGCGTGGAGATCAGCACCAGATCGCCCTGCTGCTTCGCAACATCACCTGCGGGATCAAGCACCACCATGTTGCAGGCGCCGAGCAGCGGCAGCAACGCGAGTGGCGCGGCAAAGTGGCGCAGGCGTGCGCCTAGTTGAGCGATTCCGGTCATGGTCTCGGCGCGTAGACAGGTCATGCTGCACCGCACATAGGACATTTTGTCCAATCCCCTTGAACCCGGCATTTGCCGCAGAGCGTTCAGCACCTTGCGCGTCCTCGCCGCGAGGAGGATGATTCGCGCCGCCTGTGCGGACGCCACCATATTCGGGATATAATCCAATGGCCGCCGATACTGTTCCCACGACCCAGGCAGAAGCGGATGCTCGCGCGCTGCATAGCGACGGCCACCGCATCGCGCCGGGCGAAATCGCGATCGGCGTGGTCATCGGCCGCACGTCCGAATTCTTCGACTTCTTCGTCTACGCCATTGCCTCCGTGCTGGTGTTCCCCAAGCTCGTCTTCCCCTGGATGGATCCGCTCACGGGCACGCTCTGGTCCTTCGCCATCTTCGCGCTCGCCTTCGTCGCGCGGCCGGTCGGCACCATGATCTTCACCGCGGTCGACCGGGCCTATGGCCGGGGCGCGAAGCTGACGATCGCGCTGTTCCTGCTCGGCGGATCGACGGCGGCCATCGCCTTCCTGCCCGGTCACGAATCGATCGGCATCTATTCCGCGCTGCTGCTGGCGCTGTTCCGCATGGGGCAGGGCGTGGCGCTGGGCGGTTCTTGGGACGGTCTCGCCTCGCTGCTGGCGATGAACGCGCCGGAAAACAAGCGGGGCTGGTACGCCATGATCCCGCAGTTGGGCGCGCCGCTCGGCCTCATCGTCTCCAGCCTGCTGTTCATGTTCCTGATCATGGCGCTGCCGGCGCAGGACTTCCTGGAATGGGGCTGGCGCTATCCCTTCTTCGTCGCCTTCGCGATCAACGTGGTGGCGCTGTTCGCCCGCCTGCGCATCGTCGTGACGCCGGAATATGCCGAACTGTTCGAAAAGCGCGAACTCCAGCCGGCGAAGCTCACCGAGACGGTCTGCACCGAATGGAAGCTGATCCTGGCCGGTGCGCTGGCCCCGATGGCCAGCTTCGCGCTGTTCCACATGGTCACCGTGTTCCCGCTGTCCTGGGTGTTCCTGTTCACGCAGGAAAATCCGGCCCGCTTCCTGCTGATCGAAACGCTGGCCGCCGCGCTGGGCGTCATCGCCATCATCGTGTCGGGCGTGCTGGCCGACCGCATCGGTCGCCGCACCCTGCTGGGCGCGACCGCAGCGGCGATCGCGGCCTATAGCGGCTTCGCGCCGCAGCTGCTGGACGCCGGTCCGGCCGGTGAAGCGGTGTTCATGGCGCTCGGCTTCGTGCTGCTCGGCATCTCCTTCGGGCAGTCGTCGGGTGCGCTCTCGTCCAGCTTCAGCCAGCGTCACCGCTATACCGGATCGGCGCTGACGTCCGACCTTGCCTGGCTGTTCGGCGCGGGCTTCGCGCCGCTGGCGGCGCTGTGGCTGTCGGCCAATTTCGGGTTGCTGGCGGCTGGTGGCTTCCTGCTGTCGGGTTCGGCGGCGACGCTGATCGCGCTCTGGGTAAACCGCGAACTCGCCCGTACCATCGGCGAGTAACTGGCGGCGAATGATTGCGCGGGGTCCGCTAAAGAGAAACGCGGCGGACCCCAAGCAAAACTCGTTCCTGTTCCCGCCACGCCGTCTCTAGGCTCCCTTCCCGCAAGGAAAGGCGAGCCGGCATGGACAGACGATATCGGGGCGCGGCATGATCGCGCGTTTCGCCGCAATGCTGGCGGTGGCCGCCCTGGCCGTGCCCCTGTCCGACGCGGGGGAGCGGGGGGAGGCCATCGCCCCCGGCCGGATCTGCGCCCGCAACGACGCGCGCATGCCGATTCCCGCCGGCACGGTGCTGCTGGGCGAGGATGGCGAGGGACGGCCGGGGCGCAAGGTCGCCGTGCCCGTCTTCTGGATCGACCGGCATGAGGTGACCAATCGCCAGTTCGCCGCCTTCGTCGCCGCCACGGGCCATCGCACGCAGGCGGAGCGGGAAGGCGCGTCGGCGGTCTTCGTCCAGCCGACCGAGGCTGTGCTGCTGGACGATGCGGCGCGCTGGTGGCGGTTTCTGCCGGGCGCGGACTGGCGGCATCCGCAGGGGGCAGGCAGCGATCTCATAGGCCGGGAAGACGAGCCGGTCGTCCATGTCGATCGGGAAGACGCCGCCGCCTATGCGCGCTGGGCCGGTGGCTTCCTGCCGGACGAAGCGCAGTGGGAGCGCGCCGCGCGCGGCGACCAGACGCAGGGCGTCCCCGCGACCAGCTGGGCCTTTCGCGAAGACGGCAGCGCTCGCGCCAATGTGTGGGAGGGGGTGTTCCCCGTCCGCGACACCGGGGCGGACGGGTACAAGGGCGCTGCCCCGGTCGGTTGCTTTGCGCCCAATGATTTCGGCGTCCACGACATGGTCGGCAATGTGTGGGAATGGGTGGCGGGTGCGGATGCGACCGGGCTGGTCAAGGGCGGCAGCTATCTGTGCGCGATGAACTATTGCGCCAATTTCCGGCCCGCCGCCTTCCAGGCGCAGGAGCAGGACCTGGGCACGTCTCATATCGGCTTTCGCGTGGCTTATAGCCGCCCCGGCTGATCCCATCGCGGCTTGGGCCTTTGGGGCTTGAAGGAAACCGGCTCGGTCGGCTGTCTGTGCGTCGCGACCGCACTGCCCACGTCGAAGAGATGGTGCAGGAAGGATATCATCGCGACCCGGCCCTTCTCGTCCAGCTTCACCAGCATGCGGCGGTGATCGCGCGGGTCATGGCAGCGCCGCGTCAGGCCCGCCTCCTCCAGTGATTCCAGACGGCGGATCGTGCCGGTGGCGCTGTCGCCGGAGATGGTCATGACTTCCTTGACGCAGATGGCGCGGTCCATTTCCTCGCAGATGAACAGTTCCAGCATGATGTCCCAGGCGGAATCGCGGAACACATTCTTGGGGAAATGCTGCGAACAGTTGATCCGCGCCTGCTGCGCCTTGCGCGCCAGCGTGACGAGCGAAACGGGCGCGCCTGACGGCTCGTCCGGTTCGTTCGACAGTCTGCGGCGATAGGATGCCATCGTTCAGTTCCTCAGCATGCCCGCCCGCCGATCTAGCGGTGCGGCCTCTTAACCAACGGTAAATTTGGGGGCTTTTCGATCCGGTTCGGAGCCTTTCACGCCGCCTGCGCCATTTGCGCCTCAGCCTTCCATCGATCGACCAATATGTGCAGCCCGCCACCATGCGATCCCTTGACCAGCAGGATGTCGCCGTCGCGCAGGGTGGCGCGCAGGGCAGCGTGCAACTGATCGACATCGTCGGCGCGGATGCCCCGGCGATCGGCGGGAAGCGCGTCCCACAGCCCATCGTACAGCGCGCCCACCGCATGGACGCAGTCGATACGATGCATGGCGATCAGCGGCGCCAGCGCGGCGTGATAGGTGGCGGCGTCGGGGCCGAGTTCCAGCATCTCGCCCAGCACGGCGACTCGCCGGCCGTCTGCGCGCGCGCCAAGCAGGGCGATGGCGGCGGCCATGGAGGCGGGATTGGCGTTATAGGCTTCGTCGATCAGGGTGATCCGGCGGCCGTCGAGGGTCAGCGCCGCTTCCTCGCCGCGCCCGGCCAGCGGTCGGAAATCGGCCAGTCGGGCCAGCCCCGATGCCGGTTCCAGCGCCAAGGCGGACAGGGTGGCGAGGATCGCGACGCTGTTCATCGCCATGTGCCGGCCGGGGGCGGCGAGGGCGTAGCGCATCTCGCCGGCGGGCGTGTGCGCGGTGACCGCTGCGCCGATATGGTCGATCAGGCGGAAGTCGGCGCTTGCGTTCTCGCCATAGAGGATGACGCGCAGGTCCCGCTCCAGCGCCATGGCGCGGACCCGATCGCACTCCGCCATGTCTGCGTTCAGGATCGCGACGCTGCCCGGTCCCATGCCCTCGAAGATCGCCGCCTTGCGCCGGGCGACGGTGGAGAGGTCGCGGTGATATTCCAGATGCGCCGGCGCGATATTGGTGAACAGGGCGATGTCGGGCCGCGCCAGCAGCGCGTTCTGGCGCATGCGCCCGATCGCCATTTCCAGCACGATGTGTGGCGTGTCCCACGGCATCGACGCCAGGTTCCAGGCGATGCCATGGGGCAGGTTGGCGTTCATCCGCGTCTGCCCGACAGGTCCCCATGCGCCCAAAGTCTGCGCCAGCATGGCGACCATGGTGGTCTTGCCCGCGCTGCCAGTGACGCCGATCAGCTTGCCGGTCATCGCCGCGCGGGCATGGCGGCCGAGCGCCAGAATCGCGTCGTCGGTGTGCGGCACGGCCAGCACCGGCAGGTCGGTCGGCGGCAGGGCGTCGGGCGCGCTGGTGAGGATAGCGGCGGGGCGGGGCGACAGGCCGGGCAGGCGCTTGGGCGGGATGCCGCGTTCGTCGGGCGCGCCGCGCAGCACGGCCATGTCGCCGGGCTGGAGGCTGGGTTGCCAGGCGCTCAGGCCCGATGCCGTCCAGCCCTCGGGCGGGGGTGTGATCCAGCGGCCGCCGGTCGCGCGTTGGACAACATGCGCGGTCCAGCCGGTCGCCGTCGGCTGCCGCTCCGCCCGGCCCGACAGCAGATAGGCGCGATAGGCGATCAGCCCCGACAGATAATGCTCCACATCGTCGATCCGCACGCGGAAGGCGTGGTGGCGGATGAAAAAACTACCGGCGACACGCGCGGGCTTTGCGAAGAACATCGCCAGTTCGGGCCAGAAATGCCCGTTCATCAGATAGGCGGCGCGCTTGTGCATCGCCGCGTAGAAATGATCGAGGTCGATCGTGTCGAGCAGAGGCCACTGCGCCGGATCGTCGGCGATGCGCGCGATCATCCGCTCGGCCGCCGTCATCAGTTCCAGCAATGTTGGGAAGGTGGTGATCCGGTCGCTGACGAAATCCAGATAGCCGCGCACATTGTCCAGCCCGAAGCGGAAATAGCGCTCCTCCGGCCGGTGGCGGGTCATCTCGTTCGCGCAATAGCCCAGCCAGTGGTCGTGCGCGCTGGCATGGCCTGCGGCAATGAAATGGTCGAAGGCTCGCTCCACCGCCGCGATCCAGCGCGGATCGCCGGTCAGGCCGTAAAGGCGCATCAGCCCGAAGGCCGCTTCGCCGTCATAATAGATGATGCGGAATGGCTGCTTCACTGACAGGTCCGGCCATTGCAGCACATGGACGAAGCATCCGTCCTCGCCCTGCATGTGCAGGATGCCGGCCGCCAGCCGCTCCATCAGCGGGCGGTGGCGCATGTCGCCGGTCAGTTCGTCATGCTTGACCAAAGCGAGCAGGCAGACGGCATTGCCGCCCAGCTTTATCTCTCCGCCCGGATCGATCAGGAACGCGGCCTCTCGCCCGTCCGGCAGTGTCGCCGGCTGGATCAGCTCCTGCGTCAGATAGGCCAGCGCCCGTTCGATCGCCGCGAACAGGGCGGGATCGCGCGTCAGTTCCCATGCCTCCAGCATGGCATAGGTCGTGCTGGCGTGGCGCAGGCTGTTATAAGCTGGAATTTCGCGGTCGAAGCAGGGATGCCAGCCATAATGGAAGCGGCCGCTGTCCTGCACCTGCCCCGCCAGATAGCGGCTGCCGCTGTCGATCACCTGCGTGAGCAATTCCGGCTCCAGCGTCGCGATCGTGCGCCGACCGGCATTGCGGCCGGTTTGTGTGATCGCGTGAATCGCGCCGTCCTCATCCATGAACAGCCCGGCGGTGGAGAACAGCCAGAGCGGGACATCGTCGCTGAAATCGATGCCGGCGATGTCGTGGCGGGCGCGGGCATATTGGCGGAAGCGCGCTTCGTTGAGTTCCGCCACCGGATGGCCCGGCCCGCAATAGAGCATGGCGTTGGCGTTGATCTCCGTTTCCAGAAACGGCCAGTCGAACCCGGCGTCGAGCGCGATGCCGAGGCGGAAATAATTGCGCTTGGTGTCGGCGAGGCGGGCTTTCAGCCGGCCCCAGTCGGTCGCTTCCCGTGCGCGGACCCAGTCCACCCGCAGCCAGGCGAGACGCTCGTCCGGTTCCGCCGCCAGCACCGGCGCGGCCGCTGCCCAGCAGGAGGCAGCATCGGCTCCGGTAAAGTGCCGCGTGGTCGCGCGCGCGCCGCCGTCGGTGAAGGAGAAGAACAGCACGCATCGCGGCCCTTCGCCGGTCAGCGTCACCGCCTCTTGCAGCACCCGCGCCCGCAGCGCTGCGAGGCGTTGGTCGCGCGCCATCCTCACCGCTCCCGCATCGCTTCGCGTGCCCGGTTGAAGGGCTTCATCAGATATTGGAACACCGTCTTGCTGCCGGTGTGGACGTCCACCGTCGCGATCATGCCCGGCACGATCGGAAATTTCTTGCCCGCCTTGTTGACCAAAGCCACCGACTTGGTGCGCACGAATACGCGGTAATAATAGATTTCCGGGTTCACCTCGTCGCGGATCGTGTCGGGCGAGATGCTCGAAACCGTCCCCTCCAGCCCGCCATAGATCGCATAGTCATAAGCGGTGATCTTCACCGTCGCGCGCTGATTGGGGTGGATGAAGGCGATGTCGCGCGGGGACATGCGCGCCTCGATCAGCAGCTGGTCGTCCAGTGGCACGATCTGCATCACCTCGCCATTGGGCGGCACCACGCCGCCCACGGTCGACACCTCGATGCTTTTCACGATCCCGCGCACCGGCGAGCGCAGGGTCAAGCGGGACAAGGTGTCGGACCGGCCGCGCACCACCGGGGCGAGCGATTCGACCTCCTCCATCATCTTGGCCAGGTCCTGCTGCGCCTCGACCAGATATTGGGATCGCAGCTCCGCCTTCTTGAGCAACAGTTCGGCGCGCTGGCGCTTCAGCCGCAGCACCTCAACATTGCTGGCCGCGCCGACGGCGATCAGCCGCTCGCCGATGCTCACTTCCTTGGTGATGAGGTCCAGCGATTCGTCGATCAGCCGGGACGAATCGTTGAGGCTGCTCCTGCGCTCGTGGAACAGCCGGGTCTCCGACGCCTTGAGGTCGGGATATTTGTCGAGTTCGGGCGAGAAGCTGATGCCCGTGCCGCTGACTTCGGCGCGCAGGCGGGCGGCGCTGGCGAGCGCGGCGCGATATTTGGCGGCGCTTTCGTCCACCGTCGATCCGGCCTGGGTCGGGTCAAGCTGCGCAATGACCTGCCCCGGTTGAACGATGTCGTCCTGTTTGACCAGCAGTCGCTTCAGAATGCCGCCTTCGAGCGACTGGATCACCTGTTCGCGGCTGGTGGGGACGACGCGGCCATCGCCGCTGGCGACTTCGTCGAGATTGGCAAACCAGGCCCAGAGCAGGCCGACCGCGAACAGGCCGGCGATCAGCCAGACCATGCGCACCGACCCGGCAATGCGGGTGCGGCCGCCATCGTCGAAGGACCAGTCGTCGCCGGTTGCGGCCATGCTCATGCCGTCCTCCCCTTGCGTGCCTGCATGGTGGCGAGGGCAGCGTCGCGCGGCTGGTCGAGCAGGATCGCACCATTGTCGATCACGATCACCCGGTCGACCAGTTCCAGCACCCGCATCCGGTGGGTGGCGATCACCAGCGTGCGGCCCTGCGACCAACGCTTCATCTTCGTGATGAAATCACGCTCGGTCACCTCGTCCATCGCGGCGGTCGGCTCGTCGAGCAGGGCGACATGGGGCTGGCGCAGCAGCATGCGCGCCAGCAGCAGCGATTGCACCTGCCCGCCCGACAGGCCACGCCCGCCCTCCAGGATGACATGCTCCAGCCCATTGCGCAGCCGCCGCACGAACGGGTCGGCCCCGACCATGGCCAGCATCGAGAGGATGTCCTGATTGGAGGCGTCGGGCGCGCCCAGCGTCACATTTTCGCGGATCGTGCCGTAGAACAGGCGGCTGTCCTGCGACAGGAAGCCGATGTCGCGGCGCAGATCGGCCGGATCGACATGGTGCAGCGACAGGTCGTCGATCAGCAACTCGCCGGAAACCGGCGGCAGCATGCCCGACAGCGCCTGCAACAGCGTGGACTTGCCCGCGCCGTTGCGGCCGAGCAGCGCCACCTTTTCGCCGGCGGCGATCTCCAGGTCCGGCACGGTCAGCGCCGGCGGGGCGTCGGGATCATAGCCGAAAACGCCAGAGTGAATCTTGTAGTGGCCCGCGACGCTTCGCACCGCGATGCGATGTTCGGCGTCCGGCCGGTCGATCGGCAGGGCCATGATCTGGTTGAGGCTGGCGATCGCGACCTTCGACTGCTGGAAGCGGCTCAGAAGCTGGGTGATCTGGGACATGGGCGCCATCATCCGCGAGCCGAGGATGGAGGAGGCGACCAGCGCGCCGGTGGTGATGTCGCCGCCGATCACCAGCGGCGCGCCGACGCAGACGATGCCGGCATAGACGCCGTTCTGCACATTCTGGGTCCAGACCGTCAGGCTGTTGGTGAGGCCGCGCAGCTTGAGTTGCGCCTCGCCGGCCTCTGCATTGTAGCGGTTCCAGTGCTGCTGGAAGCGCTCCTCCGCCTGCAATGTCTTGATGTCCTCGATGCCCTGCACTGCTTCGACCAGCATGGCGTTGCGTAGCGAGGATTCGCGCATTGATGCGGTGGCATAGGCGCGCAGTCGCCGCTGCGCGAGCAGGCCGGGAACGATCAGCAGCCCCAGCGCCACGATCGGCACCAGCACCAGCGGCCCGCCGATCGACCACATGATGATCAGGAACAGGAAGAAGAAGGGCAGGTCCGCCACCGCCGCGACCGTGGTGGACGTCAGCAATTCGCGCACCTGGTCGAGATCCCGCAGCTGCGCGATGAAGGTGCCGGTCGATGTCGGCCGCGCCCGGTTGCGCACGCGCAGCGCATGGCCGAACACCCGGTCCGACATGCGCAGGTCCGCGCGCTTGCCCAGCACATCGACGATGCTCATGCGCAGCCGCCGCAGCAGGAAATCGAAGCCGATCGCGAGCGCCACGCCGAACGCCAGGATGTAGAGCGTCGGATAGGATTCGGACGGCACGACCCGGTCATAGACTTGCATCGAGAAGATGACGCCCGCCAGCCCCAGCAGATTGGCGAGGCAGGAGGCCAGCATGACATGGCCATAGGCATGCGCGTCCTGAAACAGGATGCGCCGCAGCCAATGGTCCTCATGCGCGCGGATATAGGGATCGACGCGCGGGTCGGGCGCGCTGCGCGAGGGGCGGGCGACGACCAGCAGGATGGCGTTGTCCGCCACGTCCGCCAGCGGCATATGCGCCTCTATGCCGCCCTCGCCCGACAGGCGCAGCGTCGCGCCGCCCTGATCGTCGATCGCGGTCAGCAGCGCCAGCCCGCCATCGGCCGCCTGCACGATCAGCGGCAGCCGCCAGCCGGTCAGCGCGTCGTTTACCGCCGGCCGAAAACGCACCGACAGGCCCAACGCGCGCGCCATCGCGCGGATGCGGGGCTGCTCGCCCTCCATGCCGGACCACAGGCCGGCCAAGCTGGCGATCCGTTCGGACCCCGGAATGCCATAATGCTGCGCGACCATCTGGAGCATGTCGAGCCAGGCGTCGCCGGCCGTGGCCGGGCGGATCGGTCCCATCATGCTCATAGCGCCACTCCCCGCAGCATCGTGCCGCTCAGCTGGAAGGCCGACCGGGTCCGGCCGCCAAAATAGAGGCAATCCATCTGGAGCCGCCGCAGGTCATGGGTCAGATTGGCCGCTTCGAAGCGGACCTGCTGATATTCCTGCTCGGCATTGAGCACGTCGACCAAGGTGCGCGTGCCCATTTCAATATATTGCAGGCGATAGAGCTTGCCGGTCTCGCTCATGTTGCTTTCCCGCGATGTCAGCGTGGCGGACAGCGCATCCAGGCTGGCGATCTGCTGCTGCCCTTCCGACAGGCGCTGGGCGCTGTCGTTGCGGGCGCGATCGGTCGCGGCCATGGCGGCGTCGAGCGCGTAATTGGCGCTGCGCATCCGCGCTTTCGTCGCGCCGCCCTGGAAGATGTTGCTGGAGACGTTGATGCCGAAGGAATAGGCGCTGTGCTGCTGCGAGAAGGGCGAGGATATGTCCACCGTGCCATTGCCGCCGACCGATATGGTGGGAAGGCGCTCCGCCTGGCTGCGGCGCAGGTCCGCCTCGGCCCGTTCCTTCTGCGCCTGCGCCACCATCACGGCGGGCACGCTGTTCCAGTCCGGCGCTTCCTGACGACAGCCATTGTCGAGCCAGCCGGGAACGTCGGCGCTGACGACGGGGGGCGGCCCCTTGCGTCCCAGCAGATAGACGAGGTTGCTGGTCCAGCGCGCCCGCTCCGCGTCGATCTGCGTCAAGGTCGCCTGCGCCGCCTCGACCCGCGCCTGCACCTGTAGACCGTCCGATTTCGTCGCCGCGCCCATGTCCACGCGCTTGCCGACCAGATCGGCGATCTCCTGCACGCGGACCAACTGCTCTTCCGCCACCTGATGCAGCGCATTGGCGCGCTGCACTTCGATCAGGGCGTTGCCGGTATCGCGGATCAGCCCGTCCACCGCCAGCAGCAGCTCGGCCTCGCCGATCTTCGTGCCGGCATGAGCGGCGTCCACGGCACTACGGACCTTGCCGAAGTCGAACAGCATCTGCGACGCCTGGAATTGCGGGCGGGGGCGCCAGTCGGCGGTCAGGCGCGTGTCGTAGCTCATGCCGACGCCGGCGCTGATCTGCGGCGAATAGCCGGCGCGGGCGATATTGACCTCCTCGGCCCGGGCGTTGAGTTCGCCCGCCGCCTCGATTACTGCGGGGTGCCAGGCGATCGCCTCGCGCGCGGCATCCTCCAGCGCGAGCGGGCGGCCAGGCTCCGTCACGGGCAATTTCGTCACCGACTGGGCCTGCGCTGTCGCCGCCAGCGGCAGCTGGCAGGCGCACAGCAACAGTCCAGCAAGACCGCACTGGAATTTACGCTCCATGACGCGACCATCCTCACCATTTTCACGGAAGAATGGTCGCGATCGGTTACCATCATGCTAACGAACGGATCATTATGGTCGTAACGATAAGGCAACATAATTACTTGTTGTAATCACAGCATATGCCCGCCGTTATTTTTATCGAGATCATCCGGCGGCGTCAGATAGCCAAGCGGATCATCGGGCGTCGCGAGCGCTGCGACCCCCGAATCCTCAGCTGTCGGCGCGGCTGTGGGCAGGGGCGAGGCGTCGCCGCTTTCCGGTTCGGGCGTGCGGATGTCCCTCAGATAATCGGAGAGAACGGTTTCCAGCGTCCCCTGGCCTTCGAACATCAGATAGGCGAGCCGGCCCAGAACATCGTCCGAAGCGGAGCGGGCGGCGGCGTTATGGTCATCGTCATTGGCGACGGCTGTGCGATGATTGTCGCTCGTGACGGCCGCCCCATCATCGGACAGCAGCGCCATGTCGTCGCTCGCCAGCAGGGTGATCGAGGAGGAGGACGATCCTGACCCCACGTCGATCCGCACGTCCAGCCGCGCCGTTGCAGTAACGCCGTTGGGCTGGACGATCTGATAGGTGAAGCTGTCGATCAGATCGACGGTCGAATGCGGCAGCGTGTTGCGCGGCGTATAGGTGTAGCCGCCGGTTTCGTTGACGGTCAGCGTGCCATAGGCCCCGGTGACGGGCAGCGGCGTGTCGCCGACCTCCACGAAGCCGCTGCCGGTCGCCATCTTGACCACCGGGAAGGCGGTGCCGGTGGTGTCGTTGGCCAGCAGCTCGCCCGAAGACCCGGTGACGCCGGTGACGCTGAACTGGTCGAGATGGGTGATCGTCTCGCCCAGATAGACCGTCGTGCCATAGCCGGTGCCCAGCGTGTTGGTGGTCGACACGGTGTAGCTGTAGGTCCCGCTCGGCAGGTCGGCGAAGGTGTGGGTGATGCCCGACCCCAGCGGCAGGCCGGCGACGGTGGTGGCGGTATAGGTGCCTACGGTCACGTTCGCGGCGTTCTTCACCGTGATGGTGTAGGTCGGCAGGATGGTGAGCGCCGCGCCGCTGATCACCGTGATGGTGACGCTGGCCTTGTCATTGGCGGCGATGGTGAAGCTGTCCGTGCCGCTGCGGGTGACGGGGTTCAGCACCGTGCCGGGCGTGCTGAAGGTAAAGTCGACCGTGGGCGCGACCGTCTGCACGACATTGGCGTACTGGACCGATGCGTTGCTCGAGTCGTTCACCGCCACCGGCGCGGCGGTGATGTCGTCGCTGGTGATGGAGATCGTCAGGTTCGCCTGGCTGGTGTCGCCGCCTTGCGGTTCGTACAGCCGATAGGTGAAGACGTCGCTCTTGCCGATCGACGCCGCATTGGCGTTGGGCGTGTAGGTGTAGCTGCCGTTGAGGTCGATCACCAGCTTGCCATAGGCGCCGTTGATCACCGTGCCATTGGCGGTGACGGCGGTGGTGACGCCGTTGACGGTGACGCTCTGCACCACGGTCTGCGGGCTGTGGACATCGACATGGCCGTCTGGGCTGGCGTCGGTGATGACATTGCCGTGCGCCGAGGAGGGCGTAATGCCGCCGATGTCGGTGAAGTCATTGTCCTGGCCGGTGACCTTCAGGCTGCCCAATATGGCCACGCCGGCCGCGCCGCTGAAGGTCACGAAGGCGCGATACAGGCCCGGCCCCAGATCCCGGTTGTTGACGAGGTCGCCGTTCAGCACGCCCAGTTCCAGCAGCGAGACATTGCCGCTGGCGCCAAGGCCGACCCAGGCGGTGCCGTTCCACCGCTGGATGCCGATGGAGTAGTTGCCGACCACGCCCAGATTGACCAGCGCGTCATAAGTGAACGTGCCGGAGAATGTGTGCCCGGCCGCGACCGTGAACTGCACGTTCGGGGTCGAGAGCACCTGCGCGTCGAGGTTGAGCGCGCCGAGCGACACCAGGGCCACATAGGTCGCGGTGCCGTGGTTCACATTCTGAGTCACCGGCAGCAGGTCGATGAGTGCGATCGTGCTGTTGTCGAACGCGGCGATGTCGAACGGCGCGCCTACGGTCGCGGCGGTGGAGGCATTGCCCGCCACGTCGATCTGAATGGCGCTGAGATTCTGGCCGCCGACCTGCGGGGTCGAGAAGGTGACGGTGAAGTTGCCGTTCTGGCCCACGATCGCGCTACCCAGCAGCGTGCCGCCGGCATTGCGGATTTCCACCCGCGCGCCCGCTTCGCCCACGCCCGTCAGCGTCAGCCCGTCCGTGCTCACCACCAGGGCGGCGGGCGGCGGCGGCGGGGTGATGTCCGGCGCGACGACATGGATGGTGGAGGAGACGTTGCCGGTGGGATCGGCCTGATAGACGCCGATGGTCTGGCCGTTCGCCTGTGCCTGGGTCAGCGTCACCGAGTAGCCGCCATTGGCCGCGACGATGGCGCTGCCGATCGCTGTGCCATTGGCGTCCAGGATGGTGACGCGCGCCCCCGCTTCGCCCTGGCCGGTGACGATCGTGCCATTGGCGTTGACCGATGCGGTGGGGGCGGCAGGCGGAGTGAGATCGGGCGCGGTGATGCTGGCGGCGGCCGAGGCATTGCCTGCGCCATCGGTCTGGATGACGCGCAGCTGCTCGCCATTGGCCTGCGCCGGGTTGAGCGTCACAGTATAGCGACCGTCTGCTGCAACGACCGCGAAGCCCAGCACCACGCCCGCCAGATTGGTGACCCGCACGGTCGCACCGGCTTCGCCCACGCCGTTGACCGCGCCGCCATTGGACGAGATCGCGGCGGTGGGCGCATCGGGCGGGGTCGTGTCGGGCGCGGTGATCTGGACGCGGGGCGAGGCATTGCCCGCCGCGTCCGTCTGGATCACGCCCAGTTGCTGGCCGTTGGTCTGCGCAGCGTTCAGCGTCACCGTATAATTGCCGTTGGCGGCGACCGTGGCCGTGCCGATCTGCACGCCATTGGTGTCGGTGATGCGGATGGTCGCGCCCGCTTCGCCTGTGCCGGTGACCGTCAGGCCATTGGCGGCGACGCTGCCGGTGGGGGCAGCGGGCGGGGTGATGTCCGGCGCGATGGTCTGCGCCTGGGGCGAGACATTGCCCGCCGCATCCGCCTGGGTGATGCGCAGCACCTCGCCATTGGTCTGCGGCGTGGTCAGCGTGACGCTCCAGCTGCCGTTCTGCGCGACGATGGCCGTGCCGATCTGCACGCCGCCGGGATTGCGGATGGTGATGGTGGCGCCTGCCTCGCCCGATCCGGTGACGATCGTGCCGACGGCGTTGACGCTGCCGGTGGGGGCGGCGGGCGGCGTCGTGTCGGGCGCAATGGTCTGCGCCTGGGGCGAGACATTGCCCGCGGCGTCGGTCTGCGTGATCTGGAGCAGCTGGCCGTTGGTCTGGGCGGTGGTGAGCGTGGCGCTCCAGTTGCCGTTGGCCGCGACGGTGGTTGTGCCAACCTGCGTGCCGTTGGGGGCGAAGATGCGGATGGTCGCGCCGGCCTCGCCCGTGCCGCTGACGATCGTGCCGGCGCCGTTGACGCTGCCGACCGGCGCGGCGGGCGGCGTGCTGTCGGGCGCGAGGGTCGGGACCTGCGGCGAGACATTGCCGGCCGGATCCGCCTGCGTGATCTGGAGGAGCTGGCCGTTGGTCTGCGGCGTGGTGAGCGTGGCGCTCCAGTTGCCATTGGCGGCAACGATGGCGGTGCCGATCTGCACGCCATTGGGATCGCGGATGGTGATGGTCGCGCCGGCCTCGCCGGTGCCGGTGACGATCGCGCCGTCGCTGCTGACCGTGCCGGTGGGCGCGGCGGGTGGCGTGCTGTCGGGCGCGGTCAGCGGGACGCTGGGCGAGACATTGCCGGCGACATCGGCCTGCGTCAGCGTCAGCGGCTGGCCGTTGGTCTGCGCAGGGTTCAGCGTCGCGGTAAAGCTGCCGTCGCCGGCGACGATCGCCGTGCCGAGCACGGTTCCGTTCGCAGCGCGGATGGTGATGGTCGCGCCCGCTTCGCCCGTGCCGGTCACCGAAGCGCCATTGTTCGCGACCGCACCCGTCGGCGCGTCGGGGGCCGTGCTGTCGGGTGCGGTCGCGCTCGCCTGCGGCGAGACATTGCCGGCGGGATCGGTCTGGGTGATCCCCAGGACCTCGCCGTTGAGCTGCGGGGTGGACAAGGTGGCGCTCCACGCGCCGTTCGGGCCGACCGTGGCGGTGCCGATCGGCAGGCCGTCCGGGTCGGTGATCGAGATGGTCGCGCCGGCCTCGCCCGTGCCGGTCATGTGAATGCCGTCGCTGCCGACGCTGCCGGTGGGCGCGTCGGGGATGGTGCTGTCGGGGGCGACAAGCGGCGCGGTGGGCGAGACATTGCCGGCGGTGTCGGCCTGTTCGAGCGTCAGTTGCTGGCCATTCAATTGCGCGGTGGTCAGCGTGGCGGTGTAGCTGCCGTCGCCGGCGACGAGGGCGGTGCCGAGCACGCTGCCGTTGGCGGCCCGGATGGTGATGGTTGCGCCTGCTTCGCCCGTGCCGGTGACAGTCAGGCCGTCAGCGGCGAGGCTGCCGGTCGGCGCATCAGGCGCGCTGGTGTCGGGCGCGCTGATGTCGGTCGCGGGGGAGGTGTTGCCCCCCGCGTCGGTCTGCGTGACGCTCAGCTCCTCGCCATTGGTGAGCGGGGTGGCGAGCGTAACGACGCAATTGCCCTGCGCATTGGCGGTTCCGGTGCCGATGACGTTACCGTCCGCATCACGGATGACGATCGTCGCGCCGGCTTCGGCCCCGACGATGACGATGGTGCCGCTGCTGTCGATCTGGGCGGTCGGCGCATCGGGGATCGTGCTGTCGGGCGCGGCGAGCGGGACGGTGGGCGAGATATTGCCGGCCGCGTCGGCCTGTTCGAGCGTCAGCGCTTCGCCGTTCAGCTGCGCGGTCGTGAGCGTGGCGGTGTAGCTGCCGTCTCCTGCAACCAGGGCGGTTCCCAAGACGGTCCCGTCCGCCGCGCGGATGGTGACCGTTGCGCCAGCCTCGCCCGTGCCGGTGACTGTCACGCCGTCAGCGGCGACGCTGCCGGTGGGCGCATCGGGTGCGCTGATGTCGGGCGCGCTGATATCCGTCGCGGGCGAGACGTTGCCACCGGCGTCGGTCTGCGTGACGCTCAAGTCCTCGCCATTGGTAAGCGGCGTGGCGAGCGTGACGACGCAATTGCCCTGTGCATTGGCCGTGCCCGTGCCGATGACATTGCCATCGGCATCGCGGATGACGATGGTCGCGCCGGCCTCCGCGCCGACGATGACGATGGTGCCGCTGCTGTCGATCTGCGCGGTAGGCGCATCGGGAATCGTGCTGTCAGGCGCGGTGAGCGGGACGGTGGGCGAGATATTGCCGGCCGTATCGGCCTGCTCCAGCGTCAGGGCCTGGCCGTTCAGCTGTGCGCTGGTCAGCGTGGTGGTGTAGCTGCCGTCACCGGCGACGAGGGCCGTGCCGAGGACGGTTCCGTCGGCTGCGCGGATCGTGACGGTGGCTCCCGCTTCGCCGGTGCCAGTGACAGTCACGCCGTCAGCGGCAACGCTGCCGGTGGGGGCATCGGGCGCAGTGATGTCCGGCGCGCTGATGTCGGAGGCGGGGGAGGTGTTGCCGCCCGCGTCGGTCTGGGTAACGCTCAGCCCCTCACCATTGGTGAGCGGCGTCGCGAGCGTGACGACGCAATTGCCCTGCGCATTGGCAGTGCCCGTACCGATGACATTGCCGTCGGCATCGCGGATGACGATGGTCGCGCCGGCTTCGGCCCCGACGATGACGATAGTGCCGCTGCTGTCGATCTGGGCGGTCGGCGCATCGGGAATCGTGCTGTCGGGCGCAGTGAGCGGGACGGTGGGCGAGACATTGCCCGCTGCGTCGGCCTGCTCCAGCGTCAACGGCTGTCCGTTCAGCTGCGCCGTCGTCAATGTCGCGGCATAGCTGCCGTCGCCAGCGACAAGGGCCGTACCGAGCACGGTTCCGTCCGCCGCGCGGATGGTGACGGTGGCTCCCGCTTCGCCGGTGCCGGTCACGGTCACGCCGTCAGCGGCGACGCTGCCGGTGGGCGCGTCGGGCGCGCTGCTGTCGGGCGCGCTGATGTCGGTGGCGGGGGAGATATTGCCGCCCGCGTCGGTCTGCGTAACGCTCAAGCCCTCGCCATTGGTGAGCGGGGACGCCAGCGTGACGATGCAATCGCCCTGCGCATTGGCTGTTCCCGTGCCGATGACATTGCCGTCGGCATCGCGGATCACGATGGTCGCGCCGGCCTCGGCTCCCACGATGACGATGGTGCCCGTGCTGTCGATCTGCGCGGTCGGCGCATCGGGAATCGTGCTGTCAGGCGCGGTCAGGGGCGTGGTGGGCGAGATATTGCTCGCTGCGTCCGCCTGCTCGAGAGTCAGGGCTTCGCCGTTCAGCTGCGCGGTGGTCAGCGTCGCGGTGTAGCTGCCATCGCCAGCAACAAGGGCGGTTCCCAACACGGTCCCGTCCGCCGCGCGGATCGTGACGGTGGCCCCCGCTTCGCCGGTGCCGGTGACGGTCACGCCGTCCGCGGCGACGCTGCCGCTCGGTGCATCGGGCGCAGTGATGTCGGGCGCGCTGATGTCGGTCGCGGGGGAGACATTGCCCCCCGCGTCGGTCTGCGTGACGCT
This sequence comes from Sphingobium sp., assembly GCA_044237945.1. Classification (GTDB taxonomy): domain Bacteria; phylum Pseudomonadota; class Alphaproteobacteria; order Sphingomonadales; family Sphingomonadaceae; genus Sphingobium. The sequence goes on from JBIIEH010000002.1 coordinate 204,845, forward strand.
CAGCCCCTCACCATTGGTGAGCGGCGTGGCGAGCGTGACGATGCAGTCGCCCTGCGCATTGGCCGTGCCCGTGCCGATGATAGTGCCGTCGGCATCGCGGATGACGATGGTCGCGCCGGCTTCGGCTCCAACGATGACGATGGTGCCCGTGCTGTCGGTCTGCGCGGTCGGCGCATCGGGTATCGTGCTGTCAGGCGCGGTCAGCGGGACGGTGGGCGAGACATTGCCCGCTGCGTCGGCCTGCTCCAGCGTCAGCGCTTCGCCATTCAGCTGTGCGCTGGTCAGCGTCGCGATGTAGCTACCATCGCCGGCCACAAGCGCCGTGCCAAGGACGGTCCCGTCCGCCGCGCGGATCGTGACCGTGGCTCCCGCTTCGCCGGTGCCGGTCACGGTCAGGCCGTCATTGGCGATGCTGCCGGTCGGCGCGTCGGGCGCGGTGATGTCCGGCGCGGTGAGGCCGGTGGCCGGCGAGACGTTGCCCGCCGCGTCGGTCTGCGTAACGCTGATCGCTTCGCCATTGGTGAGCGGGGTACCCAGCACCAGCACGAAATTGCCATGGCTGTCGGCTGCACCCAGGCCGATGATCGTGCCGTCGGCATCGCGCACGGTGATCGTCGCGCCTGGTTCCGCGCCGCCGATGACGACGACGCCGGTGGCGTCGATCGCGGCGATCGGCGCGTCGGGCAGGGTGGTGTCGGGCGCCGTGACGAAGGCGGGGGCGGACGGACCATTGGCGTTGCTCTGCACCACGGCGACCTGTTCGCCATTGGTCTGCGGCGTGGAAAGGGTGACGCTATAGCTGCCGTCGCCACCGACGGTGGTCGTGCCGAGCGGCGCGCCGCCGGGGCCGGTGACGGTGATCGTCGCGCCGATATCGCCCGTGCCGGTCACGACTGCGCCGGCGGTGTCGATCGCGGCGGTGGGAGCGTCCGGTCCCGCCACGCCGTCCAGGTCGGGCGCGGTGAGCGGGAAGGCGGGGGAGATATTGCCGACCGCATCGACCAGCACCACCTGCAACGCCTGGCCATTGTCCTGAACCGGGTTCAGCGACACCGTGAAGCTGCCGTCGCCGGCCCCCGGCGCGCTGCCGATGATCGCGCCGGTGGCGTCGAGTACGCGCACGGTCGCGCCGATTTCGCCGGAGCCGGTCACTGTCGTACCGTTGGCGTCGATGATGGCGGTCGGCGCGTCGGGTGCGGTCAGGTCTGGCGTGGCCAGCGGCGTGGCGATCGAGCCGTTGCCGGCCGGGTCGCGCTCCACCACGGAGAGTGGATCGCCTGCGATTTGCGGTGCGCTGAGCACGACGGTATAGTCGCCCTGCGCGTTGACCGTGGCCGTGCCGAGCAGAGCGCCCAGATTGTCGCGGACCTCTATCGTGTCACCCGCGACACCCGTGCCGGTCACGATCGTGCCGCTATTGTCGATCGCGGCGGTCGGCGCGTCCGGGGGCGTGCTGTCGGGTGCGGTCACCGGGAGCGAGACGGAGGCATTGCCCGCGCCATCGGTCTGCACCGCCTGGAGCGACTGGCCATCGGTCTGCGCGGGGATCAGCGTGGCGGTGTAGCTGCCGTCGCCGTTCACCGTCGTCGTGCCGATCACATTGCCGTCCGCGTCGAGGATATCGATGCGCGCGCCGGCTTCACCCGTGCCGCTGACGGATGCGCCATCCGGGGCGATGGTCGCGTCGGGCGCGTCGGGGGCCGTGATGTCGGGCGCGGTGACCGGCAGGCTGGTCGAGCCGTTGCCGGCCGGGTCCTTCTGGACGACCGACAGGACCTCGCCATTCTGTTGTGGCGGGGAGAGCATGACGGTGTAATTGCCCTGCGCATTGACGGTCGCCGTGCCGAGCAGCACGCCGAGCGGATCGCGCACCTCGATCGTGTCACCGGCGACGCCGGTCCCGGTCACGACCGATCCCGTATTGTCGATCGCGGCGGTGGGCGGTGCTGGCGGCGTGCTGTCGGGTGCGGTCAGCGGCAGCGCGGCGGAGGCGTTGCCAGCGGTGTCGGTCTGGATCGCCTGCAACAGCTGCCCGTCGATCTGCGCCGGGATCAGCGCAGCGGTGTAGCTGCCGTCGCCGTTGACGGTGGTCGTGCCGATGACATTGCCGTCCGCGTCGAGAATGTCGATGCGCGCGCCGGCCTCGCCCGTGCCGCTGACGGACGCGCCGTCCGGGGCGATGGTCGCGGTGGGGGCGTCGGGGGCGGTGATGTCCGGTGCGGTGACCGGCGTTGCGGTCGATGGATTGCCGGCTGGGTCTTTCTGGACCACCGACAGGACCTCGCCATTTTCCTGCGACGGCGAGAGCATGACGGTATAGCCGCCCTGCGCATTGACGGTCGCCGTGCCGAGCAGCACGCCGAGCGGATCGCGCACCTCGATCGTGTCGCCGGCGACGCCCGTGCCGGTCACGACGGATCCCGTGTTGTCGATCGCAGCGGTGGGCGCGGCCGGAGGCGTGCTGTCGGGCGCGGTCAGCGGCAGCGGGGCGGAGGCGTTGCCGGCCGCGTCGGTCTGCACCGCCTGGAGCGATTGCCCGTCGATCTGCACCGGATTGAGCGTGGCGGTGTAGCTGCCGTCACCGTTAACCGTCGTGGTGCCGATGACGTTTCCGTCTGCGTCGAGGATATCGAGGCGCGCGCCGGCCTCGCCCGTGCCGCTGACGGACGCGCCGTCCGGCGCGATGGTCGCGGTGGGGGCGTCGGGGGCAGTGATGTCCGGCGCGGTGACCGGCGTCGCGATAGACGGATTCCCGGCTGCGTCCTTCTGGACGACCGACAGGACCTCGCCATTTTCCTGCGGCGTCGAGAGCATGACGGTATAGCCGCCCTGCGCATTGACGATCGCCGTGCCGAGCAATGCGCCGAGCGGATCGCGCACCTCGATCGTGTCGCCTGCGATACCCGTGCCGGTCACGACCGATCCCGTATTGTCGATCGCGGCGGTCGGCGCGGCCGGCGGCGTGCTGTCGGGCGCGGTCAGCGGCAGGGCAACCGAAGCGTTGCCAGCCGTGTCTGTCTGCACTGCCTGGAGCGACTGGCCGTCGATCTGCACCGGATTGAGCGCGGCGGTATAGCTACCGTCGCCATTGACCGTCGTCGTGCCGATGACATTGCCGCCAGCGTCGAGGATATCGACGCGCGCGCCGGCTTCGCCCGTGCCGCTGACCGATGCGCCATCCGGGGCGACGGTCGCGGTGGGGGCGTCGGGGGCGGTGATGTCCGGCGCGGTGACCGGCGTCGCGGTGGACGGATTGCCGGCTGCGTCCTTCTGGACCACCGACAGGACCTCGCCATTTTCCTGAGAGGTCGAGAGCGTGACGGTGTAATTGCCCTGCGCGTTGACGGTTGCGCTGCCGAGCAGAACGCCGAGCGGATCGCGCACTTCTATCGTGTCGCCGGGAACGCCGGTTCCGGTCACGATCGCGCCGCTATTGTCGATCGTGGCGGTGGGCGCGGCAGGGGGCGTGCTGTCGGGTGCGGTCAGCGGCAGCGCGGCGGAGGCGTTGCCGGCCGTATCGGTCTGGACCGCCTGCAAGGACTGGCCATCGATCTGCGCAGGGTTGAGCGCGGCGCTATAAGTGCCGTCGCCGTTAACCGTCGTCGTGCCGATGACATTGCCGCTGGCATCGAGAATGTCGAGGCGCGCGCCGGCCTCGCCCGTGCCGCTGACGGACGCGCCATCCGGCGCGATCGTCGCAGTGGGCGCATCGGGCGCAGTCAGATCAGGCGCGGTGACCGGGACGGTCGTGGACGGATTCCCGGCGGCGTCCTTCTGGACCACGGCCAGCTGTTCGCTGTCCACCTGCGGCGTGGAGAGCGTGACGGTGTAATTGCCCTGCGCGTTGACGGTCGCACTGCCGAGCAATGCGCCGAGCGGATCGCGCACCTCGATCGTCGCGCCGGCAACGCCCGTTCCGGTGACGATCGACCCGGTATTGTCGATGGTCGCAGTGGGCGGCGGCGGAGGCGTGGTATCGGGCGCGGTCAGCGCGAGTGCAGCAGAGGCGTTGCCCGCTACGTCGGTCTGCACGGCCTGGAGCGACTGACCATCGATCTGCGCAGGACTAAGCGCGGCGGTGTAGCTGCCGTCGCCATTGACCGTCGTCGTGCCGATGACATTGCCGCCGGCGTCGAGGATGTCGATGCGCGCGCCTGCTTCGCCCGTGCCGCTGACCGACGCGCCATCCGGCGCGATCGTCGCGGTAGGCGCATCGGGTGCGGTCAGATCGGGCGCAGTGACCGGGACCGTCGTGGACGGATTCCCGGCGGCATCCTTCTGCACCACGCCCAGTTGCTCGCTGTCCACCTGCGGCGTCGAAAGTGTGACGGTGTAATTGCCCTGCGCGTTGACGGTGGCGCTGCCCAGCAGCGTACCGAGCGGATCGCGCACCTCTATCGTCGCGCCGGCAACGCCCGTTCCAGTGACGATCGATCCCGTGTTGTCGATGGCCGCTGTCGGCGGCGGCGGCGCTGTCGTATCGGGCGCGGTCAGCGGCAGCGGAGCGGAAGCATTGCCGGCTGCATCGGTCTGCACCGCCTGCAATAGCTGCCCATCGATCTGCGCAGGACTAAGCGCGGCGGTATAGCTGCCGTCGCCATTGACCGTCGTCGTGCCGATGACATTGCCGCCGGCATCGAGAATATCGATGCGCGCGCCGGCCTCACCCGTGCCGGTGACGGATGCGCCGTCTGGCGCGATCGTCGCGGTGGGCGCATCGGGCGCAGTGATGTCCGGCGCGGTGACCGGCAAGGTGGTCGAGCCATTGCCGGCGGGATCGACCTGCTGCACTGACAGCGTCTCGCCGTTCACCTGGGGCGTGGAAAGCGTGACGGTGTAATTGCCCTGCACGTTGACGGTGGCGCTGCCCAGCAGCGTGCCGAGCGCGTCGCGCACCTCTATCGTATCGCCGGCGACGCCCGTGCCGGTCACCACCGTGCCGGTTCCGTCGATCGCGGCGACGGGCGCGGGCGGCGGCGTCGTATCGGGCGCGGTCAGCGGCAGCGCGGCAGAAGCATTGCCGGCGGCATCCGTCTGCACCGCCTGGAGCGACTGGCCGTCGATCTGCACCGGATTGAGCGCGGCGGTATAGCTGCCGTCGCCGTTCACCGTGGTCGTGCCGATCACATTGCCGCTGGCGTCGAGAATGTCGATCCGCGCGCCGGCCTCGCCCGTGCCGCTGACGGAAGCGCCATCCGGGGCGATCGTCGCGGTGGGGGCGTCGGGCGCGGTCAGATCGGGCGCGACCACCGCGACGGACGCGGATTCATTGCCCGCCGCGTCGGTCTGCGTCACGGACAGCGTCTCGCCGGCATCCTGCGCCGGCGTCAGCGCCACTGTGTAGGTGCCATCGGCACGGACCGTATCCGTGCCAATCAGCGCGCCCTGGGCGTCGCGCACCTCTATCGTCGCGCCCGGCTGGCCTGTGCCGCTGATGCTCGCGCCGTTCGCGTCGATGGTGGCGACCGGGGCGTCGGGGGCCGTGATGTCCGGCGCATCGACCTGGACCGGGGGGGACTGGTTGCCGCTCGCATCGGACTGGCGGATGGTCAGCACCTGGCCGTCCGTCTGCGGGCTGTCGAGCGTCACGCTATAGCTGCCGTCCGCCGCGACGATCGCGGCGCCGATCACGTCGCCGTCGGCATTGGTGACGGTGATGGTGTCGCCGGGCTTGCCCGTGCCGCTGACCTGCGCGCCGTCGGCCGACACCTGGCCCGTGGGAGCGTCGGGCGCGGTCATGTCCGGGCTGTCCACCCAGTCGGGCGTTGATTCATTGCCCGCCGCATCCGTGACGGTGACGGTCAGCTGCTCGCCATCGACCTGCGGTTCGCTCAGCGTGATCGTGAAATTGCCATCCTGGTCGACCACGCCCGATCCCAGGATTACGCCGTTGCGCGCCAGCCGGATGCGGACCGTGGTTCCCGGCGTGCCAGTGCCCGTGACGATCGTGCCGCTATCGTTCAGCTCCGCCACCGGCGCGGGCGGAGGCGTCAGGTCGGGCGCAAAGGCGACCGCGGGCGCGGACTCATTGCCCTGCGCATCCAGCTGCACCACCTGCACCTGCTCACCGTTCACCAGCGGCTCCGCCAGCGCGATCTCAAAAGCACCGTCCGGCCCCACCGTTCCCGTCCCGATCACATCGCCAGCCTGGTTTAGCACCCGAATGAACGCATTGGGCTGACCAAAGCCCGACACGCTGGTCCCCGCGCTGTTGACGCTGGCGGTGGGCGGATCGAGGGCGTCGGCGTCAGCGTCAGCGTCAGCGTCAGCGTCGGCATCGGCATCAGCATCTGCGTCAGCGTCGGCATCTGCATCCGCATCCGCATCGGCATCGGCATCCGCATCTGCATCGGCGTCAGCATCAGCATCCGCATCTGCGTCAGCGTCTGCGTCGGCGTCAGCATCGGCATCCGCGTCAGCGTCGGCATCCGCATCCGCATCTGCATCGGCGTCAGCATCCGCATCTGCGTCAGCGTCGGCATCTGCATCCGCGTCTGCGTCTGCGTCAGCATCGGCATCAGCGTCGGCATCCGCGTCTGCGTCTGCGTCGGCGTCAGCATCAGCATCCGCGTCAGCATCCGCGTCAGCGTCAGCGTCAGCGTCTGCGTCTGCGTCTGCGTCAGCGTCGGCATCTGCATCCGCGTCTGCGTCCGCGTCAGCATCGGCATCCGCATCCGCGTCTGCGTCAGCATCCGCGTCAGCGTCCGCATCGGCGTCCGCGTCTGCGTCAGCATCCGCGTCAGCGTCGGCATCAGCATCCGCGTCGGCATCCGCGTCTGCGTCCGCATCGGCATCCGCGTCGGCATCCGCGTCCGCATCTGCGTCGGCGTCAGCGTCAGCGTCTGCGTCCGCGTCTGCATCCGCGTCCGCATCGGCATCAGCATCTGCATCGGCGTCTGCGTCTGCGTCTGCGTCAGCATCCGCGTCTGCGTCAGCATCCGCGTCTGCGTCTGCGTCAGCATCCGCGTCTGCGTCCGCGTCGGCATCCGCATCAGCATCTGCGTCAGCGTCAGCGTCTGCGTCTGCGTCGGCGTCCGCGTCGGCATCCGCATCCGCGTCTGCATCGGCGTCCGCATCCGCGTCTGCATCGGCGTCAGCGTCAGCGTCGGCATCCGCGTCAGCGTCAGCGTCAGCATCAGTGTCTGCGTCTGCGTCGGCGTCCGCGTCGGCATCCGCATCCGCGTCTGCATCGGCGTCCGCATCCGCGTCAGCGTCAGCGTCAGCGTCTGCGTCCGCATCAGCGTCAGCGTCTGCGTCTGCGTCCGCATCAGCGTCAGCGTCGGCATCCGCATCGGCGTCAGCGTCGGCGTCCGCATCTGCATCGGCGTCAGCGTCAGCGTCTGCGTCTGCGTCGGCATCCGCGTCAGCATCTGCGTCCGCATCGGCGTCAGCATCGGCGTCCGCGTCTGCGTCAGCATCCGCATCAGCGTCGGCATCCGCATCGGCGTCTGCGTCTGCGTCAGCGTCCGCATCGGCGTCAGCATCGGCATCCGCGTCAGCATCTGCATCGGCGTCAGCGTCAGCATCCGCATCGGCGTCAGCGTCAGCGTCTGCGTCTGCGTCGGCGTCTGCATCCGCGTCCGCATCGGCATCAGCATCTGCGTCCGCATCTGCGTCCGCGTCTGCGTCGGCATCCGCATCGGCATCGGCATCGGCGTCCGCATCAGCGTCAGCGTCTGCATCGGCATCGGCGTCTGCGTCGGCATCCGCATCCGCGTCGGCATCCGCATCAGCGTCAGCGTCCGCATCGGCGTCAGCGTCTGCGTCGGCATCCGCATCAGCGTCAGCATCCGCGTCCGCGTCCGCATCTGCGTCGGCGTCGGCGTCAGCGTCAGCATCTGCATCGGCGTCAGCATCGGCGTCGGCATCCGCATCAGCATCTGCGTCCGCATCAGCGTCAGCATCCGCGTCCGCATCTGCATCTGCATCTGCATCTGCATCGGCGTCAGCGTCAGCATCTGCATCGGCGTCAGCATCTGCATCGGCGTCAGCGTCCGCATCGGCGTCAGCGTCCGCATCTGCATCGGCGTCAGCGTCGGCGTCAGCATCGGCATCGGCATCGGCGTCCGCATCTGCATCGGCGTCAGCGTCAGCGTCAGCGTCTGCGTCGGCATCAGCATCGGCGTCAGCGTCTGCGTCAGCGTCAGCGTCTGCGTCGGCATCCGCATCAGCGTCGGCATCCGCATCAGCGTCTGCGTCTGCGTCAGCGTCGGCGTCAGCATCGGCATCGGCGTCCGCATCAGCATCGGCGTCAGCGTCAGCGTCAGCGTCAGCGTCGGCATCCGCGTCGGCGTCCGCGTCTGCGTCGGCGTCAGCT
>JBIIEH010000020.1:0-68506 GCA_044237945.1 Sphingobium sp.
GAGGGCGAGCGGGGCGAGGAAGCGGCGGTTCATTGGATGCATATCTAAACGAAACGGATCAGGCGTCGATACCCACCGCATCGGCAATGTTGGCGAAACCGTCGCGGGCCAGCAGCGCCTTGAGGCCGAAATTGATCCGCTTCGCCAGATACGGCCCTTCATAGACGAGCGCGCTGTAGAGCTGGATCAGGCTGGCCCCGGCGCGGACGCGGGCATAAGCCTGATCGGCGGTGGCGATGCCGCCGACGCCGATCAGCGGCAATTGCGTACCCAGCGCCCGACGGAAATCCCGGAGGCGCGCGAGCGCTGCGTCGTGCAGCGGCGCGCCTGACAGGCCGCCGGTCTCGCTCGCATGGGGTGAGCGCAACGGGGGGCGGGCGATGGTGGTGTTCGACACGATCAGCGCATCTATGCGGTGGTCAAGGCAGGCGGCGGCGATATCATCGACATCGGCAGGTTCCAGGTCCGGCGCGACCTTGAGGAAGATCGGCGTCTTGCCGGTTCCGCGCGAGGCCATAACCGCGCCCAGCAGTTCGTCGAGCGCGGCGCGGTCCTGCAAGGCGCGCAAGCCTGGCGTGTTGGGGGAGGAGATGTTGACCGTCAGATAATCGGCGAACTTCGCCATGACCTGCACGCCCGTGACATAGTCCGCGACCCCGCGCCCGGCCGCCGTCGCTTCCTTGTTCGCGCCGATATTGACGCCGATGATCGGCCCGCCTGCCTCGCCGACCGGGCGGCGGCGCTTGGCGATCCGTTCGGCTGCCGCGCCCTGTCCGCCATTGTTGAAGCCCATGCGGTTGATGACTGCGCGGTCCTGCGCCAGTCGGAACAGCCGGGGTTTTGGATTGCCGGATTGGGCCAGCGGGGTCAGCGTGCCGAGTTCGGCGAACCCGAAACCCAAAGCGTGCATCTTGTGCGCGACCAGCCCGTCCTTGTCATAGCCGGCGGCCAGACCCACGGGGTTGGGGAAGGCGAGGCCGGCGACCGTCTGCGCCAGCATCGGATCGGCCGGCGGCGGCGCGCCGACCGGCATGCTGCGCAGCAGCGAAACCGACAGGCTATGGGCTTTTTCGGCGTCGAGCGTGAAGATAAGCGGACGGATCAGGCGATAGGACATGCCGCCGCTATGCCAGTGGCCCCGCGAGCCGTCGAGTCGTTGTCGCGAACGCTTCTCATGACAGGAAACGTCATTGTGGGAGGATGATTCAGGTCAGAAATGTCGAATCTATCCAATAAATCGACCCTGATTCGGCCCTAAAGCGCTCCTGCGACCCGAAGGCTCTATGGCCGCAAGGCCCGAGAGACCTTTTCCTGACCCGGCGACTTCGGTCGCCGGGTTATTTTTTGGCCGAATAGGCGGGATCTGGAGCTGCCGGCTGGGCTTTCTCCCTGGAGAATGAAGAAGCGGTGATTTCGGCCGCTGTGGAGGGCTGCGACGCCGCATTCCGTCGCAAGCCGCTTGCGTCGCCTTGTTGCGCGCGCATAGTGTTGAGCGCAGGGGCAAAAAACATGGGGTCGTTGAATTTCGACATGCCCGGGGCGGCGGCTGCGACCGTGACGCCGGATGAGGCTGGTCCGCTGTCCTACAGGGTCGATGCGGCGCAGGGACCCGTGCGCCTGCGCTATTTCGCGCCGCCCGAACATTTGCGCCGGCATTTCGGCTCGCTTTATGTCTTCACCGTCAGCGCCGACAGCTTTTCCGATGTGACCCGCGCCGACGTGCCGCAACTGCGCTACATGATCAGCGGCGGCGGCCATTATCATTTCCACGACGGTACGGTGCAGGCCACGCCGGAGGTCTGCCTGCTGGGGCCGACGATGGGCGCGACGCGCTTCGTGCTGGACGGCCCGGCGCAGGTGCTGGGCATATCCGCGCTGCCGGCAGGCTGGATCGCGCTGCTGGGCGGGGACGCCAGCGCGCTGGCGGACAGTCTGGCCGATCCGGTGGCGCAACAGGCCCTGGGGCGGTCCTGGCTGCTCGACGAACTGCGCACCATGACGGATGTCGACGCCATGGTGGAGCGCACCTGGGAGGCGCTGAGCGACACTGTCGCCAGCCGACCGGGGCTGTCGGCCGGAACTTGGGCGTTGCTGGAGGCGATCGACAGCTGGCTGATGACCGAGGGGTCGCCGCGGATCGAGGTGCTGGCCGAGGCGACCGATCTGTCGGCGCGGCAGCTGGCGCGGCTCACCAACCGCTATTATGGCGCGGCGCCCAAGCTGCTGGCGCGCAAATATCGGGCGCTGCGCTGTTCGGCGCGGATCGCGCTGGACGGGGAAAGCTGGCAGTCGCTGTGCGAGGATGGGCGCTTCTACGACCAGTCGCACTTCATCCGCGAGATCAAGCATTTCATCGGCCTGACCCCGCATCAGTTGATGACCGAACCGACGGCGGTGGCGCAGCTGACATTGCTGCGCCGGTCGCTGGGCGGGGATGTAGCGACGCTCAACCGGCTGAGTTAGCGCGACCAGTCTCCCTCCCTTCAGGGAGGGGTTAGGGGAGGGGCTGTAGAGCCGTATGAGCTGACATCCCCTCCCCCGACCCCTCCCGCAAGCGGGAGGGGAGACAAGAAATATATCCTTGATTCCCGACCCGGACGCGACCACATGCGCAATCGGATTGATTCGATCCGATTTGAGAATGGTTCGCAACTTTCATGAGGCTATCCAGTTTCGCAGACTATGCCGTGGTGCTGATGTCGGCCGCCGCCCGCAATTGCGGCGGGGTAAAGATGAGCGCGACCACGCTGTCGGCGGACACCGGCATCCCGCTGCCCACCGCGCAGAAGCTGGTGAGCCGGCTGTCGGCGGCGGGCCTGCTCGAATCAAGTCGGGGGACGGGCGGCGGCGTGCGGCTTTCGCGCCCGCCCGCTGCGATCACGCTGGCGGACGTGGTGGAGGCGGTCGAAGGACCGATCGCCATGACCGCCTGCGCCGAACAGGGCGCGCATGACTGCAATCTGGAGCAGGACTGCCGCGTGCGTCCGCATATGAACGCCGCCAACCAGGCGATTCGCGCCGCTCTCGCCGGTGTGACCATCGCCAGCCTTTCCCAACAGCCCGCGCCGCAGGCGCGGGTCGCCGAGCCTCTCGCCCTATGACCGACCAGACCATCACCACTGTCCGTAACCAGGAAGCACAGGAGGCCGCCGACCGCGCGTCCACCTATGAACATGGCTGGTCGTCGGCGATCGAGCAGGACTTCGCGCCCAAGGGCCTGAACGAAGACACCGTCCGCTTCATTTCCGCCAAGAAGAACGAGCCGCAATGGCTGCTCGACTGGCGGCTGAAGGCGTTCGCGATGTGGAAGACGATGACGCCGCCGGACTGGGCGAAGCTGAACGTCCCGCCGATCGATTATCAGGACGCCTATTATTATGCGGAGCCGAAGAAGAAGGCGGAGCTGAATTCGCTGGACGAGGTCGACCCGGAGATATTGGCGACCTACCAGAAGCTGGGCATCCCGATCGCCGAGCAGGAAGTGCTGGCCGGGGTCAAGGGCAGCCGCAAGGTGGCCGTCGACGCGGTGTTCGACAGCGTCAGCGTCGCCACGACCTTCCGCAAGGAGCTGGAGGAGGCGGGTGTCATCTTCCGCTCGATCAGCGAGGCGGTGCGCGAATATCCCGAGTTGGTGAAGCGCTGGCTGGGCAGGGTTGTGCCGATGCACGACAACTACTTCGCGACGCTCAATTGCGCAGTCTTTTCGGACGGCACCTTCGTCTACATCCCGGAGGGCGTGCGCTGCCCGATGGAGCTGAGCACCTATTTCCGCATCAACGCGGAGAATACCGGACAGTTCGAGCGGACCCTGATCGTCGCGGACAAGGGCGCCTATGTCTCCTATCTGGAGGGCTGCACCGCGCCGATGCGCGACGAGAACCAGCTGCACGCCGCGGTCGTGGAACTGGTCGCGCTGGACGACGCGGAGATCAAGTACAGCACCGTGCAGAACTGGTATCCGGGCGACGAGAACGGCCGGGGCGGCATCTATAATTTCGTGACCAAGCGCGCCTTGTGCCAGGGCCGCAACTCCAAGGTCAGCTGGACGCAGGTGGAAACCGGCTCCGCGATCACCTGGAAATATCCGAGCTGCGTGCTGAACGGCGAGAACAGCGTCGGCGAATTCTATTCGGTGGCGCTGACCAACAATCTGCAACAGGCCGACACCGGCACGAAGATGATCCACAATGGCAAGGGGTCGCGATCGACCATCGTGTCGAAGGGGATTTCGGCGGGGCGTTCGAACAATACCTATCGCGGGCTGGTGCGCGTCGCGCCGGGCGCGGAGGGCGTGCGCAACTTTACCCAGTGCGACAGCCTGCTGCTGGGCGACCAGTGCGGCGCGCATACCGTGCCCTATATCGAGGTGCGCAATCCATCAGCGCAGATCGAGCATGAGGCGACCACGTCGAAGATTTCCGACGACCAGCTGTTCTACGCGATGCAGCGCGGGCTGGATCAGGAAAGCGCGGTGTCGCTGATCGTGAATGGGTTCGCGAAGGAAGTGCTGCAACAGCTGCCGATGGAGTTTGCCGTCGAGGCGCAGAAGCTGCTGGGCATTTCGCTTGAGGGGAGCGTGGGGTGATCGACAAGGGGCAGCCCTTGAACTCCCCTCCCCTTCAGGGGAGGGGCCGGGGGTGGGGGCTGTCCGTGCGGCAGCTTGCGACGATGCAGGAACGCGCGGACGATTTTCGGCGCAATCCTACCGAACCTGAAAAGCGGCTGTGGCGTGCTTTGTCGGGATCGAAGCTGGGCGGTTACAAGTTTCGGCGGCAGGCGGTGATAGGCGGCGCCATCGCTGACTTCCTCTGTCCGCAAAAGGCGCTGGTCGTCGAGATCGACGGCGAAACGCATCGCGAAGGATCGGATGACAGGCGCGACGGAAGGCTGGATGCGCTGGGCTATCGCGTGGTGCGGTTCGGCAATGGCGATGTGATGACAAATCTGGATGGGGTGTGCGAACGGTTGCTGGCAATGTTGAACGCCGCGCCTGATCGCTGGCACAGCCCCCACCCCAACCCCTCCCCTGAAGGGGAGGGGCTTAAGAAGGACCGAGAATTTTGAGCGACGAAGACGATATCCAGGATGCCCTCGCCGATTTCGCGGAGGATGTCGGCAATGGGCAGGCGTGGACCGCCGCCATCCGTATCCTGACCGAGGATTATGAGCTGGAGGAGGGCGAACTGCAGGCGCGCGCCGCCAAGGATTTCGGCGATCTCGACGCCTATCAGGCGGAGTGCCGCGCGGCGCTTGAGAAGGGCGATCTAGCCTTTACCGAGAAGCTGAAGAGCGACAAGGCGTTCCACAAGGCGAAGGCCCCCAATCTCGCGCGCATGGGGCCTGTCACGGAATTTGTGAGCGGCGTGCTGGAAAAGGGCGCGCCGGAGAAGGACGCCGACTGGTGGCCCTATATGCCGATCAAGCGGCATATCGACACTTTGTTCCCCGCGCCCGGCGACGTGCGCGACATGGCGTTCTGGACCGCGCGGACATTGCAGCGGGCGCAGGGCAAATAAGATGCTGACGATCGACAACCTCACCAACACCGTCGCCGACAAGCCGATTTTGAAGGGCCTGTCGCTGACCATCAACGCGGGCGAGATCCACGCGGTCATGGGTCCCAATGGCGCGGGCAAATCGACGCTGGCCTATACGCTGGGCGGGCGGCCGGGCTATGAAGTGACGGGCGGCAGCGCCACGTTTGAGGGCGCAGACCTGTTCGAGATGGAGCCGCATGAGCGCGCCGCCGCGGGGCTGTTCCTGGGCTTCCAGTATCCGGTCGAGATACCGGGTGTGTCGAACCTGCAATTCCTGCGCGAAAGCCTGAACAGCCAGCGCAAGGCGCGGGGTGAGGCGGCGCTGTCGGGTGGCGAGTTCATCAAGCTGGCCAAGGACAAGGCGGGCCTGCTGGGTCTCGACATGGAGATGTTGAAGCGCCCGGTGAATGTCGGTTTTTCGGGCGGCGAGAAGAAGCGGGCCGAGATGGTGCAGATGGGCATTCTCGACCCGAAGCTCGCGATCCTGGACGAGACCGATTCGGGCCTCGACATCGATGCGCTCAAGACCGTGGGCGCGGGGATCAATGCGATCATGCGCAAGCCTGACAAGGCGGTGCTGCTGATCACCCATTATCAGCGCCTGCTCGATTATGTGAAGCCGGACTTCGTCCATGTGCTGGCCGCGGGCCGGATCGTGAAGTCGGGCGGCCCCGAACTGGCGCTGCAACTGGAGCGCGAGGGCTATTCCGAGGTGCTGGCGGCGTGAACGCTCTGGCCCTTCCTACCCGCAAGGACGAAGCCTGGCGCTACAGCGATGTCGAGGCGGTGGTGTCTGTCTGGCCGCTGCCGGCGGCGACGCGCATCGACGTGGCGGCGGGCGAAACGGCGCGCCATCATCTGTTGCAGGATGCGGTCGAGGGCGCGGCGGCGGTGCATGACTATGTCATCGACATCGCCGATGGCGCCCGCTGCGATTTTCATGTGCTGAATGTCGGGGGCAAGCTCGGCCGCGTTACGTTCGCCGTGACGCTGGGGAAGGGCGCGCATTTCGAACTGAGCGGCGCGATCATCGGTGGCGGCGCGCAGACGCTGGAGATCGTGACCAGCGTGATCCACGCGCAGCCCGACGCGACCAGCGGCCAGACGATCCGGTCGATCCTGGGCGGCCACGCGACGGGCAGCTATCTCGGCTCCATCAACGTCGCCCGCGATGCGCAGCGCACCGATGCGTTCCAGTCGATCAAGGCGATGCTGCTGGAGCGGACGGCGACGGCGAACGCCAAGCCGGAGCTGGAAATCTACGCCGATGACGTGAAATGTGCGCATGGCGCGACGGTCGGCGAGCTGGACAAGGCGGCGCTCTTCTACATGGCCTCGCGCGGCATGGACCCGGCGACCGCTAAGACGCTGCTGCTGAAGGCCTTCGTCGCCGGCGTGTTCGACGATGTCGCGGACGAGGGCGTCAAGGACGCGCTGGAAGCGGCCGCGCTCGCCAAGCTGGAGGCGCTGGTATGAGCGTTATCGCGGCCGACCGCGTCAGCCTGCGCGCCGATTTTCCCGGTGTCGGCGACTGGCACTATCTCGACAGCGCGGCAACGGCGCAAAAGCCGCAAGCGGTGATCGACGCGATCGCGCAAGCCTATGGTGCGGACTACGCCACCGTCCATCGCGGCGTCTACGCGCGCTCCGCCAACATGACGCTCGCCTATGAGGCGGGGCGGCGCAAGGTTGCGCAGTTCATCGGCGCGGCGTCGGACAGCGAGATCGTCTATGTGCGCGGCGCGACCGAGGGCATCAACCTCGTCGCGACCTGCTGGGCCGGCGAGCAGTTGAAGGCCGGCGACCGCATCCTGCTGTCCATGCTGGAGCATCACAGCAACATCGTGCCGTGGCAGATGGTGGCGGAGAAGACCGGCGCGCAGATCGATGTCGTGCCGCTGACGGCGGACGGCAAGATCGATCTGGACGCGATGGCGGCGATGATCACGCCCGCGCACAAGATGGTCGCGCTTGCCCATGTGTCGAACGTGCTGGGCAGCGTGCTCGATTGCCGGCGCGCGGCGGATATCGCGCACTCTGTCGGCGCGAAGATCCTGATCGACGGCTGCCAGGCCGTGCCGCGTCTGGCGGTGGATGTGGCGGCGCTCGACTGCGACTTCTACGTCTTTTCCGCGCACAAGCTCTATGGCCCGACCGGCATCGGCGTGTTGTGGGCGCGCAAGGAACTGCTCGACATCATGCCCCCCTATCAGGGCGGCGGGTCGATGATCGACAAGGTGACGTTCGAAAAGACCAGCTACGCCCCCGCGCCGACCCGGTTCGAGGCGGGGACGCCGCATATCGTCGGCGTCGTCGGCCTGTCGGCGGCGATCGACTATGTGCAGGGCATCGGCCTTGACGCGATCCACGCGCATGAATGCGCGCTGGTCGCCGAAGCGCGCGCCGCGCTGGAGACGATGAACAGCGTGCGGCTGTTCGGGCCGGCGGATTCAGCGGGCATCCTCTCCTTCGAAGTGGAGGGGGTGCATCCGCACGATGTCGGCACCATATTGGACGAAACGGGCGTCGCCATCCGCGCCGGCCACCACTGCGCGCAGCCGCTGATGCGGCATCTGGGCGTGGAGGCGACGGCGCGGGCGAGCTTTGGCATCTACAGCGACGCCAGCGACGTGGCGGCGCTGGTCAAGGGTATCGAACGAGTGAGGAAAATCTTCGGATGACCGAGGAACGCAAGATTTTGGTGGAAGAGGTCGACGCGGTCGAGGCGCCGCCCAAGGCGCGCGTGGAAGACAGCGCACCGCGCCAGCGCGACTATCTGGACGGCTTCCTGTCGCAGCAGCCCGCCGCAACGCCTGCGGGCGAGCCGGGGGGCGACGTCTATGACGGCGTGATCGAGGCGCTCAAGGACATTTATGACCCGGAAATCCCGGTGAACATCTATGACCTGGGCCTCATCTACGGCGTGGACGTGAACGAGGGTCATGTGCTGGTCACCATGACGCTGACGACGCCGCATTGCCCGGTCGCCGAGAGCATGCCCGGCGAGGTCGAGATGCGCGTCGGCGCGGTGCCGGGCGTGGGCGACGCCGAGGTCAACCTGGTGTGGGACCCGCCATGGGACCCGCAGAAGATGAGCGACGAGGCCAAGCTGGAACTGGGGATGCTCTGATGACGGAAGCCACAACCAAGACCCGCGCCCGCCCCGCCGCCGTCATCCTGACGGACAGCGCGCAGGCGCGCATCGCCGATCTGATGGCGCAGGCCCCCGAAGGCGCCATCGGCGTCAAGCTCTCGACCCCCAAGCGCGGCTGTTCGGGCCTCGCCTATTCAGTCGACTATGTGACGCAGGAAGCCGCCTTCGACGAGAAGATCGAGACGCCCGGCGGTGCCTTCTACATTGACGGCGCATCGGTGCTGTACCTGATCGGATCGACGATGGACTGGGTGGAGGACGACTTCACCGCCGGCTTCGTGTTCAACAATCCCAACGCCAAGGGCAGTTGCGGCTGCGGCGAGAGTTTTACCGTTTAAGGCGCGCGCCTTGCCCCACATGCTGATCCTCGGCCTCGGCTATACCGCATCGCGGCTGGCCGATCGGCTGCGCGGCGAGGGCTGGCGGGTGACGGGCGTGCGGCGGACGGCGGATGCGCAGGCGCTGGCCTTCGATGATGAGAGCGCGGTGCGTGCGGCGATCGCGGGCGCGACGCATATCCTTTCCTCCGTGCCGCCCGAAGGCGACGCCGATCCAGTACTGGCGCGCTATGGCGCGGACATTACCGCAGCGCCGGCTTTGTGGATCGGCTACCTGTCCTCGACCGGGGTTTATGGCGATGCCAATGGGGCGTGGGTGGACGAAGCCAGCCCGGTCGGCGGCGGGCGGAGGAGCGCGCGGGCGGCGGCGGACCTGGCATGGGGAGCGTTGCGGGCCGATCTGCGGCGCTTTCGATTGCCGGGCATTTACGGGCCGGGGCGGTCGGCGCTGGAGCGGGTGCGCGAGGGTAAGGCGCATCGCATCGACCTGCCCGGACAGGTTTTCAGCCGGGTGCATGTGGATGACATCGTTGCCGGCGTGGTCGCTTCGTTCGACGGGCCGCCGGGGGCGTATAATCTGGCGGACGATCTGCCCTGTGCGCAGAATGACGTGATCGACACGGCCTGCGCGATGCTGGGCGTCGCGCCGCCGCCCTTGTTGCCGCTGGAGCAAGCGGGCCTCTCCCCCATTGCGCGGGCCTTTTATGCGGAGAACCGGCGGGTTGCGAACGGGCGGGCGAAGCGCCTGCTGGGCTGGTCGCCGCTTTATCCGACCTGGCGGGAGGGGCTGTCCGCCTGCCTTTAGATTCGGCTCGGCGCGGCGCTTACTTCTTGTTAACCCACGGCGATTCAAGACCGGGGCATGGACAATGTCGATCAAGCCTTCGCCGCGCTGGGCAAGCGCATATCCCGCCTTCGCGTGGATGCGCCCGCGCCCGATGCGCCGCCTTCGCTGAGCGCGCTGATCGCGCGGGTGGACGCCGCCAAGCGCGCCTATCGGCCGGGCGTCAGCGGGACTTCGCCCGCAGCGCGATAAGCATGCCGGTCATCGCCAGCGTCGCGCCGAGCGCGGCGGGCAGCGTCCAGCGATAGCCCTCCACGAGCGTGGAGATCAGCATCGCGACGACCGGGGTGACGACGCCGCTATAGGCGGCGGGGCCGGCCCCCATGCGCTGGATCAGGCGGAAATAGAGCGGGAAGGTGACGACCGATCCGGCGATCCCCAGCCAGGCGATGCCGGCGAGATAACCCGGCCGCGTGTCGATGACCGGCGGGCCGGTGGTGATCCAGGCGAACAGCGCGTCCATGCCCGCGCCGATCAGCATCGCCCAGGCGAGCGTCGCCAGCATCGGCAGGCGGCGGGCGATCTGCGTGCCCTGCATGATGTTGGCGGCCGATGCGCTCATCAGCCCGGCGATCGAGAGCGCCGCGCCCAGCAGCACCTTGTCCGGCGCGACGGCGGAGGC
This sequence comes from Sphingobium sp., assembly GCA_044237945.1. GTDB lineage: Bacteria > Pseudomonadota > Alphaproteobacteria > Sphingomonadales > Sphingomonadaceae > Sphingobium. Next base: position 10,496 of record JBIIEH010000020.1, read on the forward strand.
GTGATATTCATGCGCCAGCATCAGCCCGATGCCCGCGACCGCGACCACCGACCCGGCGATGAAGCGCGCCGTCACTGGCTGTCGGAAGATCAGGAAGGCCAGGATGCTGTTCGGGATGAGCAGCATCGCATAGACCACCGCGACCACGCCGGAGGTCAGATGATGTTCGGCGCGGTAGACGAAGTTGAAGTTCATGACGAACTGGAACAGGCCAAGCAGGGCGGCGAAGGCGAAGCCGTTCGCGCCGATGCCGAGCGGCACGCGGCGGATGCGGGCAAAGGCGAGCATCGCGACGCCGGCGAGCAGGAAGCGGTAGCAGACCGACCAGCTGGCCGGCACCGCGCCCAGCTGGTCGCGGATGACGATCCAGGTCGAACTCCAGATCAGGGTGACGAGGATGAACGGGACGACGACGCCGCCCCGGCCGCTTTCCTCTGTCATGACCCCAAGGCTCTGAGCGCGTCGGCCAGCGGCGCGACGCTGGCGGCGTCCTGCGACCAGTTGGTGACGAGGCGGGCAGAGCCGTCCGCCCAATCGTAAAAGTCGAAGCCCTGCGCACGCAGCGTCGCGGCTTCCTGCGCGGAGAGGCGCACGAACAACTCGTTTGCTTCCACCGCATGCAGCAGGCGGTCCGGGATCGCAGCAGCCAGCGCCTGCGCGGCGGCATTGGCGGCGCGGGCGTTGGCGAGCCAGAGATCGTTTTCCAGCAGGGCCAGGATCTGCGCGGCGAGATAGCGGCCCTTGGAGAAGAGATGGCCCGAGCGCTTGCGCCAGCGCTCCGCCTCTGCGGCGCGGGCTTCGCGTTCGGGGCCGAAGAAGACCAGCGCCTCGCCGATCATGCCGCCATTCTTGACGCAGCCGAAGCTCAGTACGTCCACGCCCGCGCGCCAGGTGACGTCGCCGGGGTGGCAGCCCAGAAATGCGACCGCATTAGCGAAGCGCGCGCCGTCCATGTGAAAGCCCATGCCATGCGCCTTGGCGAGATCGCCCAGCGCGGCGACTTCATCAGGGGTGTAGACGCGGCCATATTCGGTCGCCTGGGTGATCGACAGCGCGCGGGCGGGGGACCAGTGGACGCCCGCGCCGATGCGGGAGAGGCGGGCGGCGACGGCGTCGGGCGTCAGCTTCGCGCCGTCGCCGGGCAGCGGCATCAGCGATGCGCCATGGGTGAAGAAATTGGGCGCGCCGCATTCGTCGACGACGATATGCGCCTCCTCATGGCAGATGACGCCGCCATAGGGTGGGCACAGGCAGGCGAGCGCGATGCTGTTGGCGGCCGTGCCGCTGGCGACCCAGAGCGCCTTGGCCGGGGTGCCGAACAGGTCGGAAAAGGCCGCGTCGAGGCGCGCGCTCCAGGCGTCGCCGGCATAGCCATGGTCGGCGATGTCGGCGGCGGCGATGGCGGCCATGGCTTGCGGGCAGACGGGCGTGGCGTTGTCGGAGAAGAAGTGCATGGTCTTCCGCGTACTCGCCCGGCTGGCGCGCGCCAAGGGCCACTCCGTCGCAACCGGCAATATGGGACAGTAAGGCTGACATTGTTTCGGCGCTGCATCCGTGCCATAGGGGCGGCTTTCCAACCCCCTCAGGGAGTCTTTGCGTCATGGACGTCCAGCAATCTTCGCGTTTCGCCGTCACCCCGAACGATCGGGCGGTGTCGGTGGTCGATCGCGCAAAGCTGCTGGAGAATCCGGGCTTCGGGCAGTTGTTCACCGATCATATGGTGACGATCCGCTACACCGAGGGGCAGGGCTGGCACAGCCACAAGGTGGAGCCGCGCGCGCCGTTCCAGATCGATCCGGCCTGCGCCGTGCTGCATTATGCGCAGGAAATCTTCGAAGGCATGAAGGCGTACCGGCTGCCCGACGGCGCGGTCGCGATGTTCCGGCCGGAGGAAAATGCCCGCCGCTTCGCCGAATCGGCCGAGCGCATGGCGATGCCGGCGCTGCCCGAAGAGGTGTTTCTGGAGGCGGTCGAGGCGCTGGTGAAGATCGACGCCGGCTGGATTCCGGACGGCGAGGGCAGCCTGTATCTGCGCCCGTTCATGTTCGCGAGCGAGACCTTTTTGGGCGTGCGCCCTTCGGCCGAATATATCTTCTGCGTCATCGCCTCGCCCGCCGGCGCCTATTTCAAGGGCGGGAAGAAGGCCGTGACCCTGTGGGTTTCCGAACATTATACCCGCGCCGCGCGTGGCGGGACGGGCGCGGCCAAATGCGGCGGCAACTATGCCGCCTCGCTGGTCGCACAGAAGGAGGCGATCGCGCAGGGCTGCGATCAGGTCGTGTTCCTGGACGCCGCCGAGAATAAGTGGGTCGAGGAACTGGGCGGCATGAACGTGTTCTTCGTGATGGACGACGGCTCGCTCATCACGCCGCCGCTGGCCGGCACGATCCTGCCCGGCATCACCCGCGACAGCATTTTGTCGCTGGCGAAGGCGCAGGGGCTGACCGTGCGCGAGGAACCCTACAGCTTCGCGCAATGGCGCGCGGATGCGGTGAGCGGCAAGATGCGCGAAGCCTTCGCCTGCGGCACGGCGGCGGTCGTCACCGCGATCGGCACGGTGCGCAGCAGCGCTGGCGAGTTCACTGTCGGCAATGGCGATGGCGGGCTGGTGACCGAGCAACTGCGTGCCGAACTGACGGGCATTCAGCGCGGGACGGTGGACGGTCCTGCGGGCTGGTTGAAGACGCTCTGAAGTCGGTCCTTTCCATTCCATGCCGCCGCGCCTAGATCGGGCGGCATGGAACGCTTCGACGTCGTCATCTTGGGCGGTGGGCTGGTCGGCCTGACGCTGGGCATCGCTCTTTCGGGCCATGGGGTGCGCTGCGCCGTCATCGATCCGGCCAATCCGGTGGAGACGGCGGCGGCGGGCTTCGACGGTCGGGTATCGGCTATCTCCTCGACCAGTTGGGCGATGCTGAGCGCCATCGGCGTGACCGCGCATCTGGAGGGCAAGGGCTGTCCGATAGAGCGGATCTGGGTCAGCGACGGGCTGGCGCCGGGCGCGCTGGACTTCGCGCCGGACGCCGATGATGGCGCGATGGGGACGATGGTGCCCAATCGTGAGTTGCGCGTCGCGCTGGAGCAGACGGCGCAGGGGGCAGCGAACCTGACTCGCTTTCAGCCTGATCGCGCGGTTTTGGTGGACCGCAATGCGGATGGTGTGACGCTCACGCTGGCGGGCGGGGCGACGATTCACGGCGCGCTGCTGATCGCGGCGGAGGGACGCAACAGCGCCACGCGCGAAGCGGCCGGCATTCGCACGACACGCTGGCAGTACAAGCATGTCGCGATGGTGACGGCGATCGACCACGAGATTTCGCACGCCAATACGGCCTATGAGATCTTCTATCCGGGCGGGCCGTTCGCGCTGCTGCCGATGCTGCCGGGGACGCGCTCGGCGATCGTCTGGACGGTGCCGACGGAAGACGCGCCGGCGATGCTGAAACTGTCCGAGCGGGCCTGGCTTGCCGAAGCGCAGAAGCGGATCGGCAGTTTTCTGGGGCAGATCAGCCTGGCCGGGCCGCGATCCTCCTATCCGCTGGGCTTCCACCATGCGGCGCGGATCACCGATACGCGCCTCGCACTGGTGGGCGACAGCGCACATGCGATCCACCCGATCGCCGGGCAGGGGCTGAACCTGGGCTTCCGTGATGTCGCCGCGCTGGTCGAGGTGCTGGTGGAAGGCATGCGGCTGGGGCTGGACCCCGGCGATGCGCAGTTGCTGGCGCGCTATCAGCGCTGGCGCGGGCTGGACGCGCTGTCGGTCAGCGTGGCGATGGACGGGCTGGTGCGATTGTTCGACGTGCCGGGCCGGGTTCCGTCGCTGGTGCGGCGCGCGGGGCTGGCGGCGGTGCAGCGGCTGGGTCCGCTGAAAGGGCGGTTCATGGCCGAGGCGCGCGGGCAATCGGGCGCGCTGCCGCGGTTGCTGACGGGCGAAATGGTCTAGCCTGCGTCGACGTCAGACCCCGGCGATCGTTCGCAGTTCCCCGAGTCGGCCGGTTGCCTGGGTCAGCAGCGCAGGAACGTCGATGTTCAGAAGCCTGCCGTTGCGCTTTTGGGTCACCCCATCGATCAGGACCGTGGCGACATCGGCAGGACGCGCGGTGCGGACAATCGCGGTCACCGGATCGGCTGCTGCCGCGGTGTTGAGACTGTCGGCCCGGACGATCTGGATGTCGGCCCGCTTGCCGGGCGTCAGGGAGCCGCACTCGCTGTCCAGCCCGAGCGCTCTCGCGCCGTCGATTGTCGCCCATCGCAGGGCAATATGATCCGGCATCGCCTGCTGCTTTTCGGTCATGCCCGACGCAAGATCAGCGGTGAGGCGCATGACCGCGAACATGTCCGCCTGTCCGGCGAGCACCAGATTGTCGATCGACAGGCCGATCGGAACGCCGGCCGCCAGCGCTGGCGCAACCTGAGGCAGGCCATAGCCGACCGCCAGCTCGCTCCACGGACTAAGGCTCAGCGGCGCGCCGGCTTTCGCCAGCATCGCCAGTTCTTCCGGCGAGGCGTGAACGGCGTGGACCATCAGCGTATCGGGGCCAAGCAGATCGGCGGCGGCGAGCTGGCTGATGCCGCGCAACGCGCCGGCTTTTGTATCCGAGGCGATATGGGTGGTGACGGGCAGGCCGAGCGCGCGCGCCAAATCCCATTCGCGACGCCAGACCGTAGCACTCGCGCGGTCAGGACCACGCAGGCATGCGCCCAGCGTCAGGCGACCGGGCATTGTGCGCTTCGCAGTGCTGGTCAGATGGGCAATGTCCATCGGTTGATCGGGCGTAGCGGTCTGCGGATAGCCATAAGCGAAGCGGGCGGCCATGCCGCTGTCCGCCAGGGCACTTATCTCCGCATCGGCATGATCGGGCGTCAGGATATTATGCGCCCAGTCGTGAACCGCCGTCACGCCACCGTCGATCAGTTGGGCCGTCGCCAGGCGAACACCCAATACATTGTCCTGCGGCGTGAAGAGCGGTGCAATGGCGCGCATGGTCGCCGCGAAGCCACCCTTGCCGCTGTGGGCAAGGCCACGCAGAACGCTGTTCCACATGTGAAAATGCGTGTCGACAAAGCCGGGCAGGACGATGTGATCGGCTGCGTCGATGATTTCCGCGTCCGATGGAGGCCCGACTTTGGTGCCGACGGCTGCAATCCGGCCGTCCGCGATCAGCAGATCGCCGGCCGGGACATCTCCCAGGGCGTCGTCCATACTGAGAATGTGTCCGCCGCGGATGAGAACCGGCCGGAGCGTGCGCGGTCTTGCATGAAGGCGGGGACCGGCGAGCAGCGCAGTGGCGCCGGCCGAAGCCAGGGCAAACTTCCGGCGGGATAGACGGCGAGACAGCGCGCTCATCCGATCATCCGCCGCAGCACGTCGTCCTTCAGCACGAAATGATGGCGCAGCGCCGCTGCGATGTGCAGCACGATCAGCATCACCCATATCCAGGGCAGCAGTTCATGAGCCTCATGGCTGACGCCGTAGAGCGCGCCGCCCTTGTCCACGCCGAACTTCGGCACGTCGAACAGGAAGAACCAGTTCAGGGGACGGTCGCCGGCCGAGGACATGATCCAGCCGGTCAGCGGCAGGATGAGCATCAGCGCATAAAAGGCCCAATGGGTGACGCGGGCGATCTGCCTTTCCCAGCGGGGCATCGCGCCCGGCATCGGCGGTGCGGCATGGGTGAAGCGCCAGAGGATGCGGATGAGGGTGAGGGCAAGGACGGTGAGGCCCACCGACTTGTGGACCGGCATCGCCTGCCAGTCCTGCGGCAGCGACTTGCGGAAGAAGCCGAGCCACAGGTTGAACAGGATCAAAGCGGCGATGGACCAGTGGAGGATGCGAGCGACCAGATTATATCGGACCATGTGGACTCCTTCCCAGGGCGGATAAGGTCATGAACCCCTATCCGCCTCCCGATGATCCCGACATTGGCCTTTGTGGCTGTTTTTCCCGTGGGATCATCCCCCCTGACGATTGGCGACCAGATCATCCACTACGCCGGGATCGGCCAAAGTGGAGGTGTCGCCCAGCGCCTGCGCGGAAACCTCTCCCTCGGCGATCTTGCGCAGGATGCGGCGCATGATCTTGCCGGATCGGGTCTTGGGCAGGCCCGGCGCGAACTGGATAGCGTCGGGCGTGGCGATCGGCCCGATTTCGGTGCGCACCCATTTGACCAGGGTCTGGCGCAGCGCGTCGTCCGCCGCTTCGCCGGCGTTGAGCGTCACATAAGCGTAGATGCCCTGTCCCTTGATGTCATGCGGGAAGCCGACCACGGCCGCCTCCGCCACGCTTTCGTGCAGGACGAGCGCACTCTCGACCTCCGCCGTGCCCATGCGGTGGCCCGATACGTTGATGACGTCGTCGACGCGGCCGGTGATCCAGTAATAGCCATCTGCGTCGCGCCGCGCGCCGTCGCCGGTGGTGTATTTGCCGGGGAAGGTAGTGAAATAGGTCTGGAAGAAGCGCTCATGATCGCCCCAGACAGTCCGCATCTGCCCCGGCCAGCTGCCGGCGATGACCAGATTGCCCTCGGTCGCGCCGTCCAGCACCTGGCCTTCCGCATCGACGATCTGCGGAATGACGCCGGGCATCGGCAGCGTGGCGGAGCCGGGCTTGAGATCCGTCGCGCCGGGCATGGGCGCGATCATCGCCGCGCCCGTCTCGGTCTGCCACCAGGTGTCGATGATCGGGCAGCGGCCTTCGCCGACCACTGAATGATACCAGCGCCACGCCTCCGGGTTGATCGGCTCGCCCACCGTGCCCAGCAGCTTCAACGACGAGCGGTCGGTGCGGGTCACGAAATCGTCGCCCTCCTTCATCAGCGCGCGCAGGGCGGTGGGGGCGGTGAACAGGGTCTGGACCTGATGGCGGTCGACCACTTCCCAGATACGGCTGGCCGTCGGCCAGTTGGGCACGCCCTCATACATCAGCGTCGTCGCGCCGTTGGCGAGCGGGCCGTAGACGATATAGCTGTGCCCCGTGACCCAGCCGATATCGGCGGCGCACCACCATATATCGCCGGGCCGATAGTCGAAGCACAGTTCGTGCGTCAGCGCCGCCCACAGCAGATAGCCGCCGGTCGTATGCAGCACGCCCTTGGGCTTTCCGGTGGAACCGGATGTGTAGAGGATGAACAGCGGGTCTTCCGCGTTCATCGGTTCAGGCGGGCAGTCGGCGGAGACGCGCGCGGCCTCCTCGTGCAGCCAGATGTCACGGCCGTCCTTCATGGTGACGGGGCCGCCGGTGGCCTTGACGACGACGACTCGCCTGACGCTGGCGCAGTCCTTGAGCGCGGCGTCGACATTGGTCTTGAGCGGCACCGCCTTGCCACCGCGACGACCTTCGTCAGCGGTGATGACCAGAGTCGAATCGCAGTCCTGGATGCGGCCGGCGAGCGCGTCGGGGGAAAAGCCGCCGAACACGACGGAATGGATCGCGCCGATCCGCGCGCAGGCGAGCAGGGCGAAGGCGGCCTCCGGGATCATCGGCAGATAGATGGTGATCCGGTCGCCCTTCTTCGCGCCGGCCCCTTTCAGCACATTGGCGAAGCGGCAAACCTCCTCATGCAACTGGCGATAGGTGTATCGGCGCGGTTCCTCGTCGGGCGAATCGGCCTCCCACAGGATCGCGACCTGATCGCCCCGTTCCGCCAGATGGCGGTCGACGCAGTTGGCGCTGACGTTGAGTTTGCCATCGGCGAACCATTTGACGCCGAAATCCGCCTCGTCGAAGCTGCTCTCGTTCGCCCTGGTGGGGAAGGTCGTCCAATCCAGCCGCTGGGCGCGCTCCAGCCAATAGGCGTCGCTCTGCGTGATCGAACGGTCATAATCCGCCGCCCGGCCGTCCCGATCCAGAAGCGCGCCCTTTGCCCAGTCCTCGGGAACCGGGAAGAAATCGTCGGCCATGGTGGCATCCTTTCGCGCAGGTGATCTTTTATTCCCTGCGAACCTAGTGCGCCGCCGCGCGGATCGGAAGGCGTGGAAAACATGTTTTTTCCCGCTTTCCCGAAACGCCCGCCGGGCCTAATCAAGGATGCTTATGTGGCAACTGTACCAATTCCCGCTCTGTCCCTTTTCCCGCAAGGTCCGACTGCTTCTGGGCGAGAAGGGCGTGGGATATGATCTGGTCCGGGAATCGCCCTGGTTGCTGCGCGACGAGTTTCTGGACCTCAACCCCGCCGGCACGACGCCGGTCATGGTGGAGGCGGAAAAGAGCCTGACGCTGATCGACAGCCAGGCGATCTGCGAATATTTCGAGGAGACGGTGGAGGCGTTTCCGCTGATTTCCGGCGGCGCGGCGGCGCGGGCGGAAATCCGGCGGCTGACCGCCTTTTTCGACCAGATCTTCTATGGCGATGTCGTCGGGCCGCTGCTGCACGAGCGGATGAAGAAGCGGCTGGTCGATCGCGCGCCGCCCGATGCGCGGGTGCTGCGCGAGGCGATGAAGCGTGCGACCGTCCATATGGACTATATGGACTATCTGCTTGACCATCGCAGCTGGATGGCGGGCGGGACGCTCAGCCTCGCCGATATCGCGGCGGCGGCGCATCTGTCGGTCGCCGACTATCTGGGCGGGATCGACTGGGCGGGCCACGAGACGGTCAAGCGCTGGTATGCGGGGTTCAAATCGCGGCCTTCCTTTCGGCCGCTCCTTTCCGAACGGATGGAAGTGATTACCCCGCCGTCACATTACGAAAAGCCCGACTTCTAACGGCTTTCCCCTTCCCGTCGCCGGGAAGGGGGAGGATCACTCCGCTTCAGCCGCCATGTAGACGCGGTTGCGGCCATGTTCCTTGGCCAGATACAAGGCGCGGTCGGCGGCCTTGAGCGCGGCGCGCGGGTCTTCATAGGCCAGGACATTGGCGACGCCGGCGGAGAAGCTGACGCGGTCCATCCGCTCGCCATTGGTGCGGTTGACCAGGCTGCGCGAGGCGAGATCCTCCCGCACGCCGTCCACCGCCTCGCACACTTCGGCCGGGGTCAGGCCGCGGAAGAGCATCACGAACTCCTCGCCGCCATGCCGCGCCACATGACAGCGGTCGTCCGATACCTTGGCCAGCAGGCTGGCGACGAACTTCAGCACCCGATCGCCGGTGTCATGGCCATGGGTGTCGTTGATGCGCTTGAAATGGTCGATGTCGCAGAAGGCGACCGACAGCTGTTCGCCGGCTTCCTGTGCCACGGCGACTTCCTCGCGCAGCACGCCTTCGAAGGCGCGGCGGTTGGGCAGGCCGGTCAGATGGTCATGCTCGGCCGCGCGGCGCGCGCTTTCCAGGCTCGATTTGAGCGCGGAGGTCTGCTTCTGGCTCTCGCGCATCTGGCTTTCGACCTGGCGGGTCTTTTCCACCATCGATCGGGTCAGGCCGACCAGCCGCGCCAGGATCGGCTCGGCCGATGCGCCGTCGTCCGCGCCGGTGAGGTCGCGGGCCTGCTCCTGCAGAGCGGCGCCATAATCCTTGGCCGAATTGCGCGATTCATCGACCAGTCCGGTGAACTGGGCGAGATTTTCCTCGACCTTGTCCAGCATCGACGCCAGCGATTCGGGGGTGACTTCGTCGGCGCGCTGCTCGGCGACGACGGCTTCCACCCAGCCATTGGTGATCTTGCCGCGCTCCATCAGCACGGCGCGGACCGCCTTTTCGACGCCGATGTTCGCGCCTGTCAGATAGTCGAGCGCGACGCCGAAATTGAGCGGCGTCAGGTCGAGGTCATGGGCGAACAGGAACTCGCCGATCTCGTCATAGAGCTGACGGCGGCGGGTGATCTCGCGGTTGGAGGCTCCACCGGCGCGGGGACGGGACGGCTCATCGGCCTCCTCTTCCTCGTCCGGCCGTGCGGCGAAGCCTTTCGCCCAGCGCGCCAGGCGGTTGGTTAGCCCATGTTGCGGGCTGGCGGATGAAGATGTTGCCCCGGTCATGACCCGTAGAACGGACCGTGCCGCACAAGGTTAAGGCGCAGGAAAAGATTTCGTTGCGGGGGTGGCCCGACCGTTGTGGCCCATGGCCCGCGATCAGATGTCGGCCGCCACCAGCCAGTCGCGGAACAGGCGCACAGCGCGGGTCTGGAGCGCGCGCGGGCGGCAGACGAAGAAGTAGCGATAGGGGCTTTCGACATGAACCGGGAACAGGCGGACCAGACGGCTGTCGCCCGAATCCTTGAAATGGCCGGCATGCATCACCGCCACGCCCAGCCCCTGCGCCGCCGCCTCCAGCATCAGCTGGCCTGAATCATAATTGTCGATCGCCAGCGGTTGCAGGTCGGGCAGGCCCACCGCCTGCTTCCAGGCGTCGAAGCTCAGCGTCATGTCGCGATGGAGCAGCACGGTATGCTGGGTCAGTTCCTGCGGCTCGGTCAGCGCATTGGGCGGTTCGAGCAGGGACTTGCGCCCGATCAGATAGACCTCGTCATGGTCGAGCTCATGCGCGTAGAGCGCCGGATCGGTGTCCTTCGCCAGCACGATCGCGGCGTCCAGCCCCTCGCCCAGCCGCGCGACGGCGTGCGGCGTGGTTTCGATGTCGATATGCAGCTGCGGATGCATGCGGCGAAGCTCGCCCAGCTTGGGGAACAGCCGCTGGGTCGCGAACAGCGGCATGACGGCCAGGCGCAGGCGCAACTGGTTGCCACCGCTCTGGATCGTTTCAAGCGCCTGGCTGAGCGCATCCAGAGTCGGCGCGATGTCTTCGAGCAGCTTCTGCCCCTCGGCGTTGATCTCCAGCGCCTGGTGCTTGCGGTCGAACAGGGGGCGGCCGATGAAGCGCTCGAGCGCCTGCACGCGGCGGCTCAGCGCCGGAGTCGACAGCGCCAGCTCTTCAGCGGCGGCCTTCACCGATCCCAGGCGGGCAACCTGAACAAAGGCCTCCAGGGCCGTAAGGGGCGGCAATCTGCGCATGTTTCTTCTAAAAAATCCGTCCGATCCCGCTGCACCGCATCATCTTTATTATCGGGCGGGTCGGGGCCGTTCAATGCATCCTGTGCGCAATGATCCGCAATTTCCGGGAAATGGCAAGATGCAATTTATGCAACCGGACGATCTTTTTCGCACTTGCAATAAATCTCGCTGCACTGCACATAGGACGGGCCTTTCAGGCATCCTCTCCTAAAACTTTCCGGGCTGGCCTTTGGGCCGGCCCTTTTTTTGTGTTCGATCGCCCTGCGCGCAGGCTCTTCCCGTCGGCGTCGGCATTTCCTATCTCCTGTGCGTAAGACACATATGGGGATGGCTTGTGGCCGATCAGGAAGTTGCGGGACGCAGGATACAGGTGGCCAACGCCCGGCCGGAAGATGCGGGGCGAGGGCTTGCGCGCCTGCCGTTGGCCGTCATGGCCGAACTGCATCTGGCCGAAGGCGATTCGATCGAGATCACCGGCAAGCGGGCGACTCCAGCGCGAGTGGTGCGCCCCTACAAGGAAGACGAGGGGTTGGACGTCGTGCGCCTGGATGGTCTTCAGCGCGCCAATGCCGGCGTCGGGTCGGGCGACTTCGTGCAGATCCGCAAGATCGAACCCAAGGCTGCCCAGCGCGTGGTGTTCGCGCCTGCACAAAATAATTTGCGGCTTCAGGGTAATCCCGAAGGGCTGAAGCGCGTCTTCTTCCAGCGGCCGCTCGCCGCCGGCGATGTGGTTGCAACCGCCGGGCAGCAGCAGGTGCCCCCAGGCGACATGCCGCCCTCCGTCTTCCAGCATCTGCGCGCGCCGGCCTATGCTTTGCAGGAAATTCGCCTGGTCGTGGTCTCCACCACGCCCAAGGGCATCGTCCATATCGACGCCGATACCGAGGTCGAGCTGCGCCCCGAGTTCGAGGAGCCGCGCGAATCGCGTCGCGCCGATGTGACCTATGACGACGTGGGTGGCATGGCCGACGCGATCGACCAGCTGCGCGAGATGGTGGAGCTGCCGCTGCGCTATCCCGAACTGTTCGAGCGGCTGGGCGTCGATCCGCCCAAGGGCGTGCTGCTGCACGGCCCGCCGGGCACCGGCAAGACGCGGCTGGCCCGCGCGGTCGCCAATGAATCCGACGCCGAATTCTTCCTGATCAACGGGCCGGAGATCATGGGGTCGGCCTATGGCGAATCGGAAAAGCAGCTGCGCGAGATTTTCGAGGCGGCGGCCAAGTCCGCGCCGTCGATCCTGTTCATCGACGAGATCGATTCGATCGCGCCCAAGCGCGGCAATGTGACCGGCGAGACGGAAAAGCGTCTGGTCGCGCAGTTGCTGACGCTGATGGATGGCCTTGAACCGCGCACCAATCTGGTGGTGATCGCCGCGACGAACCGCCCCGAGGCGATCGACGAGGCGCTGCGCCGGCCGGGTCGCTTCGACCGCGAGATCATCGTCGGCGTGCCCGACGAGCGCGGACGGCGCGAGATTCTGGGCATCCACACGCGCGGCATGCCGCTGGGCGACAAGGTCGACCTCGCCGAACTGGCGCGCATGACCTACGGCTTTGTCGGCGCGGACATGGCGGCGCTGACCCGCGAGGCGGCGATCGAGACGGTGCGGCGGTTCATGCCGCGCCTGAACCTGGAGGACGGCACGATCCCGCCGGATGTGCTGGAGGAGCTGTCGGTCACGCGGGAGGATTTCCTCTCGGCGATCAAGCGGGTGCAGCCGTCGGCCATGCGCGAGGTGATGGTGCAGGCGCCGAATATCGGCTGGGACGATATTGGCGGGCTGGACGATGCGCAGATGCGGCTGAAGGAAGGCGTCGAGCTGCCGCTCAAGGACCCGGACGCCTTCCGCCGGATCGGCATAAGGCCGGCCAAGGGCTTCCTGCTCTACGGCCCGCCCGGCACCGGCAAGACCCTGCTGGCCAAGGCGGTCGCGCGCGAGGCGGAGGCGAACTTCATCGCCACCAAGTCGAGCGACCTCCTGTCCAAATGGTATGGCGAGAGCGAGCAGCAGATCGCGCGCCTGTTCGCCCGCGCGCGGCAGGTGGCGCCGACCGTTATCTTCATCGACGAACTCGACAGCCTGGTGCCCGCACGCGGCGGCGGTCTGGGCGAGCCGGCGGTGACGGAGCGGGTGGTGAACACCATCCTCGCCGAGATGGACGGGCTGGAGGAATTGCAGTCGGTGGTCGTCATCGGCGCGACCAACCGGCCGACGATGATCGATCCGGCGCTATTGCGGCCGGGCCGGTTCGACGAGCTGATCTATGTGCCGGTGCCCGACCAGGAAGGGCGGCGACGCATATTGTCGATCCATACGGCGAAAATGCCGCTGGCCGACGATGTCGATCTCGACAGCCTGGCGGCGGACGCCGAGCGGTTCACCGGCGCGGACCTGGAGGATCTGGTCCGCCGTGCTGGCCTGTTCGCGCTGCGCGAATCGCTCAAGGTCGAGAAGATCGGCATGGCGCATTTCGAGGCCGCGCTGAAGGAAACGCGCGCGTCGGTGACGCCGGAAATGGAGCGCGAATATGAGCAGATCGAGAGCCAGCTCCGGCAGAATGCGATGAGCGTCGATCCCATCGGCTTCATCGCGCCGGGCATGGTGCGGGCGCGCGACAAAAAGGACTGACCGACGGCGGCATTTGCCGCGGCCGGGGCGACGCAACCTGTCGCCCCGGCCGCGCGTTCTTTTGGCCTGCATGTCGGTTAACCCGCTTGTCACGCGGGCCGACATCTGCAAGCCGGGAGAACGTCGCCGGGACGAGGATTTGATGAACGTCACACGCATGAAGAACAAGAAGATCTGGGGCGATATCGCCGGTCGCGGCAGTCGCTTTCTGGAGCAGTGGAACATCTTCTTCCGCCAGTTCGTGCGGCATCCCGGCATGATCGGTTCAGTCATCCCGTCCTCGCCGCAACTGGTCGATGCGATGCTGGAAACGGTCGACTGGCAGCACACCCGGCTGTTCGTGGAATATGGGCCGGGCGTCGGCACCTTCACGCGCACCGTGCTGGAACGGTTGCCGGCCGACGCCACGCTGCTGGCGATCGACCTCAATGCCGATTTCATCGCCTATCTGGGCAAGCATATCCGCGATCCACGGCTGAAACTCGTCCACGGGTCTGCCGCTGATGTCCTGCGACACGTCGCCGAAAGCGGCCATTCGCAGGCTGACTATGTGCTGTCGGGATTGCCTTTTTCGACTTTGCCCGAAGGCGTGGGGCCGGCGATCTGCGACCGGACGCGCGACGTGCTGCGGCCCGGAGGCAGCTTTCTGGTCTATCAATATTCCACCCGGATGCGCGCGCTGCTGGCCCCGCGCTTCGCGCCGCCGATCGAGAAATGGGAGTGGCGCAATGTGCCGCCCGCCCGATTGTTTATCGCACAGGCCGGCAAGGCGCTGGAGCGTGCGGCCTGAATGGCAGCAACATCCTTGAATCCATTTGACTCTCTCGTGTCGATGCGCGACCCGATCCAGTGGGGTTAATGGGGTTTTAAGGCGATGGCGTCGCGCGCCGTTCGGGATGAATGGGAGGATCGCTTCCTGTCGGCGGCGCTGGAGCCGGGCCGATGGGACGAGGCCCTGCGCGCCATGGCGGACGCGACCGGATCGCGCCACGGCCAGATGATCGGCTTTGGCGAGGGCGCAACGGCCTTCAACTGGATCACCAATGTTGACGAGAGCCTGGTCGGCAAGACCAGCCTGATCGACGTCAGCGCCCCCGACCTCAACTTCCGTGTCGCTGCCGACAAGCTGCCCGACCATCCCGACATCGTGCATGAGGCGCATTACGATATCGCGCGGCAGGGGCTGCGGTCCGACGATTATCTGGACCTGTGCGCCGAATATGACATTTTCGACGGCTGCCAGACGCGGCTGTTCGCGGACGAGCGCATGATGATCGGCCTCGCGCTGTTGCGCGACAGCAGGGACGGGCGGACCACCGAAGAGCAACGGGCGCTGTTCGCGCGGATCGCGGGCCATGCCCGGTCGGCGGTGAAGTTGCAGCAGGCGGTCGAGGAACAGGGCTTCGCGCTGTTGTCCGGCACGCTGGAGACGATGAACCGCGCCTGCTTCCTGATCGACGCATCGGGCCGGGTGGGGCGGACCACGCCGCGCGCCGAGGCGCTGCTGTCGGCCGGTCGGCTGCGCATCGTCGATGGCATGCTGATGACGATGCGGGCGGACGAGAGCCGGCGGATCGCTGCGTCGCTGCGCGCCGTGATCGAGCTGCCGCGCCCGGGCGGAGACCCGGTGCTGCTGGTCGATCCCGCCGGCGACGTCGAGATGATGCTGGAATTCCACGCTTTGCCGAGCCAGCAATGGGCGCTGCCCTTTGCGCCGCGCGCGCTCGTGATGGTGCGGGGCGCGACGCCGCCGGCGCGGACGGCGGCGATGCTGAGGCGCGCCTATCGCCTGACATTGGCGGAGGCGGACATCGCGGTGCGACTGGCGAGCGGCGCGGCGCGGGCGGAGATTGCGGCGGCGCGGGGTGTCTCGACTGAAACCCTGAAGGTCCAGCTGCGCAGCATCTATGAAAAGACCGGCTGCTCGCGCGAGGCGCAGTTGGTGCGGCTGGTCGGCCTGTTCGGGCAATAAGCGGAAAAATCATCCGAAAATGATCGGCATACCCCGAATAGGGTATGCGCCGATTCGGCGGAGCGGCTAGCGAGGGCCCAAGGGTGGCTTGCGCTGCCCGCCGGGGGCCGGTCTATCGCGACCCAGGCCGGCCACCGGCACTTTGCCTTTCCCCCGTTGCATGCAGGCCCGCAGTCCAATGCGACGCAAGTGCGGTCGCGCCACTGCGCCTTTGGCCTCGCCTGCGTTCATGCTAGGGCCGAATCAGGCTTCGCGTTCGAAGCCGGGAGACTTCGCCGTGAACGACCTGACGCAGACACCCGAAATGCTGATCGCGACACTGGGCGCGCGGGCGCGGGGGGCGGCGCGCGTCGTCGCTGCGGCGGGCGACCCGCAGAAGGTCGATGCCCTCGATCGCGCGGCGAAGGCGCTGCGCGATGCTGCGACGACGATCATGGCGGCCAATGCCCGCGACATGGAGGCGGGCGCGGCGAACGGCTTGTCGCCCGCGATGCTCGACCGGCTGAAACTGGACGAGGGGCGGATCGCGGCGATGGCGGACGGCGTCGCGCAGGTCGGGCGGCTGGACAATCCGGTCGGCCAGGTGATTGACCGCAGCGAGCGGCCCAACGGCCTGCAACTGAGCCGGGTGCGCGTGCCGCTGGGCGTGATCGGCATCATCTACGAGAGCCGGCCCAATGTGACGGCGGATGCCGCCGCGCTCTGCCTGCGGGCGGGCAATGCGGTGATCCTGCGCGGCGGCAGCGAGGCGAAGGAGAGCAACCGCGCGATTCACGCCGCCATGGTCGAGGGCATCGTCGCCGCCGGCCTGCCGGCCGAGGCGGTGCAGCTGGTGCCCACGACCGACCGGGCGGCGGTCGGCGCGCTGCTGCGCGCGGCCGAGTTCGTCGACCTGATCGTGCCGCGCGGCGGCAAGAGCCTGGTCGCGCGCGTGCAGGAGGAGGCGCGGGTCCCCGTGCTGGCGCATCTCGACGGCATCAACCACAGCTATGTCGATGGCGCAGCCGATCCGGCGATGGCCAAGGCGCTGATCGTCAACGCCAAGATGCGCCGGACCGGCATCTGCGGCGCGACCGAGACGGTGCTGATCGACGCGGCTTATGCCCAGGCCCCCGCGCTGGTGGCGGCGCTGCTCGACGCGCAATGCGAAGTACGCGGCGACGCGGCGGTGCAGGCGATGGACGCCCGCGTCGTGGCGGCGAGCGAGGAGGATTGGGATACCGAATATCTCGACGCGATCGTCTCGGTGAAGCTGGTCGACGGCATTGACGATGCGCTCGCGCATGTGGCGGCGCATGCCAGCCACCATACCGACGCGATCATCACGGAAGATGCGGCGGTCGCCGAGCGTTTCCTGAACGAAGTCGACAGCGCGATCGTGATGTGGAACGCCTCCACCCAGTTCGCGGACGGCGGAGAATTCGGTCTGGGCGCCGAAATTGGCATCGCGACCGGCCGCCTGCACGCGCGCGGTCCGGTGGCGCTGGAGGGGCTGACCACCTACAAGTGGATCGTGCGCGGGACCGGACAGGCGCGGCCGTAGAACCTACCCCTTCACCACCCCATCGATCGCGCGCAGCGTCTCCAGCATCGGCCTCACCCACTCCAGCGGCAGCATGACCGGGCCGTCGGAGGGCGCGTTGTCGGGGTTGTCATGGGCTTCGGCGAAGATCGCGGCGACGCCTGCGGCGACAGCGCTGCGCGCCAGCAGCGGGGCATAGTCGCGCTGGCCGCCGGATGCGCTGCCCAGGCCGCCTGGCTGCTGCACCGAATGGGTAGCGTCGAACACCACCGGATAGCCGGTCTGCGCCATCGCCGGCAGCGCGCGCATGTCGCTGACCAATGTGTTGTAGCCGAAGCTGGCGCCGCGTTCGGTCAGCAGGATGCGCTCATTGCCGGTGCTCGCGACCTTCTGCGCGACGGCGGCCATGTCCCACGGGGCGAGGAACTGGCCCTTCTTGACGTTGACGACCGCGCCGGTCCTGCCCGCCGCGATCAGCAGGTCGGTCTGTCGACAGAGGAAGGCGGGAATCTGGATGATGTCGCAAGCCTGCGCTGCGGCCTCCACCTGCGTCGCGTCATGCACGTCGGTCAGGACCGGGCAGCCGAGGATCGCCTTCACGTCGGCCAGGATTTGCAGGCCGGCGTCGATGCCGACACCGCGCCGGCCGCCGACCGAGGTGCGGTTCGCCTTGTCATAGGAGGATTTGAAGATGAACGGCACGCCGGCAGATGCTGCCGCCTGTTGCAGCGCCTCCGCCATTTTGAGCGCATGGTCGCGGCTCTCGATCTGGCAGGGGCCGGAGATCAGGACGAAGGGCAGATCGTTGCCGAAGGTAACAGATCCTGCGGTCACATGTTTGGGTGTTGCAGTCATTTGGGAGCCTTGACGAAACGGCGGAGGAGCTGGCCGCGCCATAGACCCTTTCCGGGGTGATAGTTCCAGCAGAACCAGCCGAAGACGAGGCAGGCCAGCACGGACGGCAGCGCCATCGGGTCGCCATTCGCCCGCATGTGGCGGTAAAATTCCATGTCCGCCGCCCAGCGATCCCGCTCGCTGCCGCCGCCGTTGATGCCGTATCGGTTGTCATGCCGCCGGCAACCGACATTGCGGTTGTATTTTCGGTGGTCGATGAAATAGCAGTAGTCGCGTTCGGGCGTGCTCATGGCCCCAAGCATGGACGGGGGCGGTGGAAAAGTTCAAGCGCAAAGTCTTCTACCTGAGCGGCTTCGACCCGCGCGGCGTGCGTTTTTATCATGCGCTCTACCGCGAACAGGTGGAGCGCTATGCCCGGCTGACCGGCGAAAGCGTGACGATGACGCCGCGCAAGGCGGGACCGGCCTCGTCGGCAACATGGACGGTGCGCAACGACAGCGCCGGGGTCGAGACGGAATATGAATATCTGCGCTGGGAGGACCTGGTCGGCAAGGTGTGGATCCGCAATCCGCTGACCCTGGGGCTGCGGTCGATCGCCACCTATGCCGGCCATGCGCGGCACATGGCATTCGGGCGGATGAAGAAGCTGCGGGAAGGCCCGGTGGTGACGATCCTGTATCCCGGCGTGCTGGCGGTGCTGATCCCGCTGTTGCTGTTCCTGCTGCCCGCGCTATTGCTATCGCTGCTGCTGCCCTGGTGGGCGGCGGGGCTGGCGGGACTTGCCGCCGCGGCGCTGCTGTCCGGGCGGTTGCTGAACAAGCTGGTCGTGCCCTGGCTGCTGCGTTTTCATTATTATCACCATTGTCTGGCGGCGGACGGGCCTTCGCCCGAGCTGGCCGAACGGCTGGACCTGTTCGCGCGGCGGATCGTGGAGGAGGCGGACGGCCCCTATGACGAAGTGCTGCTGATGACGCACAGCGCCGGCACGATCCTGGCGATGTCGTTGATGCGGCGGATATTCGAACTGCGGGCGCAGATGCCGGAAAGGTTCGCGCTGGTGGGGCTGGGGCAGGTGGTGCCGGTAATCGCGCTGCGCAGCGATGCGGGCTGGTATCATGACGATCTGCGCGCGCTCAGGGACCGGGCGTTCCGCTATGTGGACCTGAGCTTCCCGCCCGATGGCGCGGCCTATTTCAACGTCAATCCGCTGCTGCTGGTGGCGGACGCGCATGTCGCGCGGGTCGACATGCTCTCGCCGCGCTTTCACCTGTTCTACGACCCGGAAAATTACCATGGCGGCATGGCGAACAAATATGAGGCGCATTTCGACTATCTGCGCGTGGGCGACCGGGTGTCGCCGGTCGACTATGTCAGCCTGACGGCAGGCCCGCGCACGCTCGACCAATCCATCGCCCTGTTCAGGACGCTGCCATGACGCCTGATCGCGAGCTGTTCATCCCGCCCTTCCCGCAGCCTTCGCCGTCGAAGTTCGGTAAGCTCAAGCGCTTCGTCGTCGGCTTGCACAGCTGGATCCATGTGCTGTTCGAAAAGAGCTACACGATGAAGATGGGCGAGGTGCATGGCCGCGGCCAGACCATGTATATCGCCAACGAACTGTCGCTGGTCGATCGCATCCTGCGCGGCGGCACGGAGTTTCCCAAGCATCACGACATGGTGCGAGCGCTGTGGCCGCTGATCGGCAATGCAGTGTTTTCGGCGAACGGGACCGACTGGGAAAGCCAGCGGGCGATGGTGAACCCGGCCTTCGCGCATACTGCGCTCGCCAAGTCGATGCCGCTGATGGTGGGCGCGGCGGACGCGCTGCTGGCGCGGCTGGAGGCGGCGGACAAGGTGAAACCGATCAACATCGATCCGATGATGACGCATGTGGCGGCCGACATCATCTTTCGCACCTTGTTCAGCGAGACGCTGGACGAGAAGCGATCGGCCATCATCCACCGCGCGTTCGGACGGTTCCAGCGCTGGTCGCATACCGCCTCGCTCTGCGGTCTTTACGGCCTGCCCAGCCTGTGGGCGGAGAAGCGCTCCTATCCGCCGGCGGAGGACATTCATGCCGTGTTCCGTCCGATCGTGCGGGCGCGCTATGATGCGTTTCATGCCGGGGAGCCGGTGGCGCAACGCGACATCCTGCAATCGCTGATCGAGGTGAAGCATCCCGAGACGGGCGCACATTTCACCTTCGAGGAACTGATGGGGCAGGTATCGACCATCTTCCTGGCGGGGCACGAGACATCGGCCAGCACGATGACCTGGTCGCTCTATCTGCTGGCGGAATGCGCGCATATTCAGCAGCGCGGGCGCGAGGAGGTCGCGCAGATCGCCGGGGATGCGCCGTTCACCGCCGCGATGCTGAAAGAGATGGGGCATGTGCGCAACATCTTCCGCGAGGCGTTGCGGCTCTATCCGCCGCTCGCCTTCTTCCCACGCGAGGTGCCCTGCCCGATGCAGATGCGCGACAAGCAGTTGAAGCCCGGCGCGATGCTGGTGGTCGCGCCCTGGCTGACGCAGCGCAACAAGGACAACTGGGCCTGCCCGCACGGCTTCGACCCTGACCGATTCGACACGACGGAGGGCGCGGAGATGATGAAGCAGGCCTGGTTCCCGTTCAGCCGGGGGCCGCGCGTGTGCGTGGGCGCGGGCTTCGCCCAGCAGGAGGTGATGACGGTGATCGCAAGCGTCGTACGACGCTACGGCATCGCGGTGAAGCCGGGGTGGAAGCCGGAACCGATCAGCCGCCTGACGGTGCGCCCGCGCAAGGGCATGTGGCTGATGTTCAAGCCCGTCAACTAAGTCCGATTTATCCAAAACTTAGCAGTAGCGAGTCGCGTGCGGCCTCGTTACGTTGCCGGACCGCGCCAAGCTGAAGAGGCTGGCGTCGTCATGCGGCAGGTCGCGCCCGTATGACCAGGACACGTCGGCTTGATTGCCGGCTCAGGGGTGTTTTGGGGGTACAGTGCGACGCTTCATTTCGGTCCATGGACTATTGGCCGGCTGCTGCCTGACGGCGGTGGCGGCTTCCGCGCAGGCGCAGCAGATCCCGGCGCGCAGCGTGCCGACGCGCGACCAGATCGAGGCGCCGGTGGAAGCGCCGCCGCAGCCGCGCCCGCAGCGGGTGCAGGTGGACGGCGATATCGAGCGGTCGCCCTGCGCGCTCGCCGATCCGCAATATGCGAGCATCCGCACAACCATCAGCCGCGCGACCTTCAACGGCCTGATCGGCATGACGGAGGCGGAGCTGGAGCCGCTCTATGCCGGCTATCTGGGGGCGGATCGGCCGGTCAGCGACATCTGCGAAATTCGCGACGTGGTGGCGACGGCGTTGCGCCGGCGCGGCTATCTGGCGGCGGTGCAGGTGCCCACGCAGGAGATCAAAAGCGGCGAGGTGCGCTTCGAGATTCTCTATGCGCGCATGACGTCGGTGCGGGTGCGCGGCGGCGCGGGCGGGTCGGAGGCGCTGGTGGCGCGTTACCTCAACCGGCTGACGCAGGACGCGGTGTTCAACCTGCGCGAGGCCGAGCGATATCTGCTGCTGGCGCGGGACCTGCCGGGGCTGGACATCCATCTGGCGCTCAAGCCCACCGGCCGCGCGGGCGAAGTCTATGGCGACGTCACCGTCACGCACCAGAGCGTCGAGGCGGATTTCAACGTGCAGAATCTGGGCGCAAGCTCCACCGGGCGCTGGGGTGGGCAGGCGCGGGTGCAGCTGAATGGTCTCACTGGCATGGGTGATCGCACGACGATCGCCTTCTTCGCGACCGCGCCGTTCCGTGAGCAGCATGTGCTGCAACTGGGCCATGAGATGCGGATCGGCGATAACGGGCTGCAACTGAGCGGCCGCTTCACTTACGCCTGGAGCCGGCCCGAACTGCCGGGCGAGGATCTGGTGCGGGCGCGCACCTTGTTCGCCAATCTGGAGGCGCGCTATCCGTTGCAGCGGCGGCAGGGATCGTCGCTGTGGCTGTCGGGCGGCCTCGACCTGGTCAATCAGACGGTGCGCTTCGCCGATGTGCCGATCGCACATGACAAACTGCGCATCGCCTATCTGCGCATGGACGGCGACGTCTTGGACACGACCGGAGCGCGGGCGGACTGGCATGCGGCCTGGTGGGTGGAGGCGCGGCAGGGGCTGAACATGCTGGGCAGCATCGACTGGCCCAAGGCGGGCGTGACCCCGCCGAGCCGGGCGGATGGCGATGTCGGTGGCACACTGGTGCGGGCCGGGGGCAGTGGTGAACTGGTGCTGGCCCCCAATGTATCCGCCGCGCTGACCGTGAGCGGGCAGGCGTCGGCCGATCCGCTGTTCGCGTTCGAAGAGTTTTCGGCGGGCAACTACACGATCGGGCGGGGCTATGATCCCGGCACGCTGATCGGCGACGACGGGATCGGTGGCTCGCTGGAGCTGCGGCTCGACCGGCTGACGCCGATGCGCGGGCCGGTGGCGTTCCAGCCTTTCGTCTTTGCCGACTGGGCGCGGGTGTGGAACCGGGGTGGGGGCGGCGACAGCCTGTTCTCGCTGGGCGGCGGGCTGCGCGCCAGCTTCGACAACCGCTTCCGGCTGGACGTGATGCTCGCCGTGCCGACGAAGCGCGCGGGCTTCCAGACCGAAAAGGGCGACGCGCGACTGCTGGTGTCGCTGACGACGAAGCTGTGGCCGTGGGGGGCAAAGTGATGCGGAAAGTCCGGAACGTGCGCGCGCTGACGTCCCTGTCGGCCATGGCGGTGGCGCTGGCGGCCGGGCCGGCCTTCGCGCAGTCGGTGCCGCTGTCCTACAATGCCGGCGATCCGACCATCGTGTCGGGCAGCGTGACCTTCGACCGGGGTGTTACCTCGGGCAGCGAGACCTATACGATCAACTCGTCGACGGCGGTGATCGACTTCACGCCCAGCGACACCGCGACCGGCGGCGGCGCGATCACTTTCCAGAACGCCGGCACCAACGTCCTTTATGTGAACGGGTCCGGCACGACCAATTACACCGTGCTCAACCGCATCGTGCCGGTCGATCCGTCGCGGCCGGTGCAGTTCAACGGCACGGTGACTTCGCGCGTGCAGGGCGGCGCGGCGGTCGGCGGCAATCTGTGGTTCTACAGCCCCGGCGGCATCATCCTGGGCGGGCAGGCGGCGTTCGATGTGGGCGGCCTGCTGCTGAGCGCGGCCGACCCCACGGGGGGGACCGGCATCATCGGATCCACCACCAGCTTTTCGGGTGGTGGGACGGCCGGCAGCTATGTGACGATATCGACAGGCGCGACCGTCGATGCGACCGCTGATGGCAGCTATGTCGCGCTGATGGCGCCCGGAATCCGGCAGAGCGGATCGGTCCGGGTCAACGGATCGGCCGCCTATGTCGCGGCGGAAAGCGCAACGCTGACGATCAACAGCGGCCTGTTCGACATCGTCGTGGGAACCGGCACCGATACCGAGATGGTGACCGGCGCAGGCGGCGAGAGCGTGGCGCTGTACCACAATGGCGAGACGACCGGCCCGTCCAGCACCGGCGGCTCGGACCCGCAGAACATCGTCATGGTCATGGTGCCCAAGAATGACGCCATCACCATGCTGGTGCAGTCGGGCGGGCAGCTGGGCTTCGATCTGGCGGGCGGCGCGACCGTGGTGGACGGGGCCGTCGTGCTGTCGGCCGGTTATAATGTGACCGGCGGGCAGATCGACAGCGGCGCGGCCGTGGGCGGCCCGGGCGACGCCAGCCTCATTATCCAAAGCGGGGATTATACGTCCGATGTCGTGGGTCGGGCGAAGACCGAAGCGACTGCTGGAGCCACCGGATCGACCCCGCGCTTTCGCGGCGACCTGACGCTGGCGGCGGGAGGGCGGGCGCTGTTGGGGAGCGGACAGGCGGGCGCGACGTTGCGTGTGGACGGCGACCTGACGCTGATCGGCGAAACGACCTTCACGGGCGGGGCGTCGCCCTCCGTGCGGGGCGGCGTGGCGTCGATGTTCACCAATGGCGGGTCGATCGCGATCGGCGGCAATGTCATCCTGACTACCGACGCGACTGCGCCCTCCGCGACCGGCGGGTCGAGCGCGCAGGGCGGGCAGGCGCTGATCCGCGCGATCGGCGGAAGCATCGACATTGGCGGTAGCGTGACCTTGTCCTCCAACGCGATCGGCGGCGCGGCCGGGCCGGGCGGCACGGGCGCGACGCTGACCGGGGGCCTGGCTGAAATGGTGGCGGAGGCTAACGGGACGATCGATGTCGGCGGGCGCTTGCAGTCCAACGCCGACGCCATCGGATCAGTCGCGCAGGCGGGCGTTGCGGGCACGGCGACGGGTGGGCAGGCTTATGCCCGCACCGAAGCCAGTGGCGGAACGATCATCCTGCGCGGCGATGCGGATTTCAGCGCGATCGCACAGGGCAATGCCGGCGGATCGGCCAGCGCGACCGGCGGCGCGGCGACGGGCGGCATCGCCTATGTACGGGCGCAGAGCGGCAGCATCACGATTGAGGGCGCAACCACGCTGGACGCCAGCGGCAGCGGCGGCGACGCCTTTGGTGGGTCGGACGGCGGCAATGGGACCGGCGGTCGTGCCTTCATTCAGGCGGACGCGAACACCGACATCGTTCTGAACGACATGGTCGGCCTGCTGGCGAACGGCAGTGGCGGCGACAACGGCGGCGGCGGGGACGGTATCGCCGCGATCGGGACCGGCGGGCTGGCTGACATCGTGGCGATCGGCGATATCGCGATCAGCGGCAATGTCGCGCTCAATGTGTCGGCGCTGGGTGGCGACGTGTTTGCCGGAACCAGTGGGACCGGCGGCGCGGCGCAGGGCGGCCGGGCGCGCGTGCTGGGGCAAGGCGGAGCGTTCACCATCGACGGCAATGTCCTGATCGACGCGACCGGAACCGGCGGCTTCGTGTCGACGGCGGCCACCGGCGACGGCGGTGCGGGGCGCGGCGGTGGCGCGCGCGTGGGGACCGTGGCGGCTGGATCGTCGCTGACGGTTACCGGCGACGTCGATCTGGAAGCGAACGGCTTCGGCAGTGACGGCGTCGGCGCGGGCAGCGTGGGCGGCGCGGGCATGGGCGGCAATCTGCGCAGCGGCGCGAGCTTCCTGGAGGGCGTCTATCTGGTCGCCGATGCGGGCGATCTGGCGGTCGAGGGCGCTGTGCGCATGAGCGCCACCGGCCTGGGCGGCGACGGCGCGACCGGCGGCGAGGGACGGGGCGGCTGGGCCTATGCGCTGGGCAATGACGGGGCGCTGGCTGTTACCGGCATCCTGTCGGCCGATGTGGACGGCTTTGGCGGCGACGGCCTGATCGACATCGGCGGGACCGGCGGTCTGGGTGTCGGCGGCGCTTTCACGATGGGGACCTTTGCGGCGAACGGCGTCAACGGATCGGTCCAGTTGCAGGACGTGCTGGTCACGGCCGCCGGACTGGGCGGTCTGGGCGGCGAGAGCCTGACCGGCGTGGGCGGCCGGGGCGGCAACGGCATGGGCGGCGTGATCCAGGCGACGGCGGACGCCAGTTCCGGGGCGGTCGTCGCCGGCGACTTGACGTTTGTCGCCACCGGCAGCGGCGGCGACGGCAGCGCGGGCGGCAATGGGGAGGACGGCATCAACGGCTTTGCCGGCGGCGCGGGCGGCGACGGCACCGGCGGCACGATCAGCCTGGGCACGCTGTCGGGCGCGAATCTCCCCTCCAACACCGGATCGGCGACGTTCGGCGCGGCGACCCTTTACAGCTTCGGCGCGGGCGGATCGGGTGGATCAGGCGGCGGAGGCGGCGACGGGCTGGCCGGCGGGCCGGGCCTGTCGGGCGGCGATGGCGGTGATGGCGCGATCGGCGGCGCGGGCGGCATCGGCCGGGGCGGCTCCATCCTGACCTATGCGCGCGGCACGCCCTTGATGGTGGAGAGCATCCAGGGGCTGGCCATGGGCATTGGCGGTCAGGCCGGCACGGGCGGCGCGGCGGGCGCAGGCGGCGCAGCGGGCAGCGGCGGGTCGGCGGGCACCGACGGCGCGGCGGGCGTGGATGGCGATGGCGGCGCAGGCGTGGGCGGCGGCGCGGGCCTGTACGTCACCAATCGCGCGGGGCGGACGGAGCGCGGTACGGCGACGATTGGCGACGTCAACTTCATCACCTTCGGCTTTGGCGGCATCGGCAATGTCATAGGCGCTGCGACCGGCGGGCAGGGCGAACTGATCGTCAGCAGCGGCGACGCGACGATCGCCAGCTACTCCCTGGCCAATAATTCGGGCGGGTCGCCACTGGTGGGCGCGCCGGGCATGTCGATCGAGGTGGCGGACGGCACGCTGGATGTGACCAATGCGCTCACCATCGCGACATTGGGCGACATGGCGCTCAATGTGCGCGACGGCGGCGTGCTGCGCACCGGCGCGCTCGCCCTTTCTGGTTCGGGATCGTTGCTCGCCGTGGCGCCGGGCGGAATATCGGGAACACCGGGGCTGCTCGACATCGGCGGCGATTTCTCCGCGTCCTTCGCGGACGGAACGACCGGCGCGGCGTCGCTGGAGATCGGCGCGAACCTCTCGGTCGCGGGTGACGCCTTCCTGTTCGGCGATCAGATAAGGCTGGCCGATGTGACGGCGGACGGCGTGGTCGATATCACCGGGCAGGCCGTGCAGTCGGGCGTCGTGCGCGGCGGCGGGAATGTGTCGATCGTGGCCAATGGCGGCGATATCGCCACCAACGATATCGTCAGCGAGGGCGGGTCGCTGTTCGTGCAGGCCAGCGCGGGCGGCGTCGTAACCGGCGACGTGGCGTCGGTGGAGACGCTGGCCATCACCGCGCGCGATGACGTGACGACGGGCGACCTCATCAGCAGCGACGGCGCGGTCACGCTGCAATCCGATGCGGCGATCGGCACGGGCAACCTGTCGGCGGGCATGACGGTATCGATCGGCGCGCTGGAGAGCCTGTCGACCGGCGATATCAGGGCATCGACATTGGCGTCGGCAGCGGCGCTGGGCCAGGGCGGCGTCAGCCTGAACGCGGCGCAGGGGCGCATCGAGACGGGCGATATCAGCGCGGCCGAAATCCTGCTGGTGCAGGGTGGCGGCGGGGTCGCTGATCGGATCGAGACCGGCAATCTGTCGGCCGAGAGCATCATCGTGAACGGCGGCGGCGCGGTGACGCTGGGCGATGTGACGGCATCCGACCTGTTTGCTGATTTCGATCCGTTCGCCGGGCGGACGGTGCTGATCAGCGGCGACGCTGCCGTGGTGACGGGCGACCTGTCGAGCCACGCGGGATTGGTGACGCTGCTCGCCGCCAATGGCGCGATCACGTCCGGGACAGTGCGGGCGGCCGACATCAGCGTGCGGCAGGGTGACGGCGGTGCGGCGGGCGCAATCGTGATGGGCGATCTGACGGCCGAGCGGATGACCGTTGTCGGGCGGGGCGATGTGATGCTGGGCGATGTGAGCGCGAGCGACCTCTATGCGGACTTCGATCCGGCGGACGGGTTGCAGACGGTGGTGAACGGCGGCGGCGCGATGACGCTGGGCGACGTGACCGGGCAGGACACGATCATTCTGGCGACGCGCGGCGGGCCGATCAGCGCCGGGCTGATCCGCACGCCGGGGTCGGCAGTGGTGCTGACGCCGCGCGACGTAACGCTGGCGGGGGTGACGACGGGGACGGGCGCGGACGACATCTTCTATGCGTCGGACGTTCAGTTTTCCGGCTATGACGACAGCTTCCGCGACGCTGCCGGCGGAGTGTTCGACACCGCCGCCCTGTTCAGCGCCGGGCTGGGCGCGACCGACGGGTCGACCTTCCGCAGCGGCACGGTCAGCACCGGCACTCTGCGCGCTGCTGCGCAGTTCATGGAATTCGGCGCGATCGATGCGACCAGCCGGGTCGATCTGTTCGGCACGCGCAGCGTGGCGTTCAGCGGCGTTGTGACGTCGCCCGATATCTCGGTCGACACCGGCGACATCACGATCGGCGACGCAGCGCGGCTGGGCGACGCCGACACGCAACTCATCAACCTGCGCGCGGTGATCTTCGACACGCCGGTGGTGATCGGCGGCGATGCGGGCGCGGGCGGCTATCATCTGAGCGCGGCGGAGGCCGGGCGGCTGCGCGCGCACAACATCCTGTTCGAGGCGGTGCGGTCGGGCGGGGCGACGGCGACCAGCGACATGCTGGTGCGCAACCTGACGCTCAGTGGATCGGGCGCTGGCGATCAGGCCAATCTGTTCGGCGCGGGCGCGTTGCTGACGTTGCGGGCGGAGGGCGTGATCCGGGTCGAGGGCGCGCTGGGCCTCGGCAATATGGCCGACACGGACCGGCTGTCGATCGAGAGCCTGCAACGGATCGAGGTCGCGACCGGACAGGGCGGGTCGCTGGCGCTGACTGGCGCGAACGCCTCCAGCCTCGGCGGCGTTCTGGCGTTCGACGCGCCGGTGATCGTGTCGGGATCGAACGCGCTGCTGGAGCAGATGGCGGCGGACCCCAACTTTGCCGGGCGCGACACGCTGCTGGCATTGCCCGGCGACGTTGCGCGGCCCGAAGGCTTCATCCAGGCGCGGACGCTGGACTTCTCGGTGTCGAATGTGCTGGCGATCCAGAACAGTGGCAGCACGTCGCTGGCGGGTGGGTTCACTGCAGGGCTGGGCGGCATGGTCATCCGTGCGCGCGCCAACCCGGCCGCCATCCCGGCGCAGGTTTCGATCTGGGGTCGAGTGCAGACCGGCGACACGACCTATCTCACCAATTTCGACACGATCGGTGGCGTGACGTTCGAGACGCTCGACAGCCCGCCGTTCAGTCTGGCGCTGGTGAACGGTTGCCGGTTGGGCGCGATATGCGGCGACGATCGGCCGGATGGCGATCCAGGACCGGATACGCCGGGCGAGATCGTCACCACGGTCGCTGCGATCGAGAAGCTGCTGACGTCCGATGTCGCACAGACCATTGAGATGCCGGAAATCCGCTTCGTCCAGGTGGTCGACCAGCAGGGCCTCGTCAGCGAGCAGATCATCACCGAGCCGGTGGCTGGCGCGGGCAACAGCGGCATCTGGCAGGACATGCCGGTCGGTCAGGGAGAACAGCCGTGATCCGGGGCGGGATGATCGCGGCGCTGCTCGCGCTGGCGATGCTCACCGGCCCGGCGCAGGCGCGGGGCGACAGTCTGGCGGCGCGCGACAGCTTCCGCATCGGATCGGCGGGCGTCGCCTGTTCGGCGCAGCTGCGGCCGCTGGGCGCGGACGCGACCGGGCTGTTCGACCGCGCCTACGCCATCGTCTGTCGCGACGCGGCGGCGCAGGTGGGGACGATGCTGGCGCTGCGGGCCGGGAGCGACCGGCTGGCGGCGCTGATGACGGCGCGGGGCGAGACTCTGGCCTGCGAACCGGCGGCCGCCGCGAGCGTGGAGGGCATCCCCGGCGCGAGCGTGGCGGAATGCACCCGGCGCAGCGACGGCCTGCCCTATCATATCTATGCCGTGGCGCGCGGACGCATGCTGTTCGTGGCGGAGGGGTTGCGCGGCTATGATTCGGCGATCTTGCTGGGGCTGCGCACGCTGGTCGCCGACCGGCCGGTCGCCGGCACGGTCGAGGTCGCCGCGACGCAGGCTGGCGACGCCGCGGCCTTTGCGCGGACGCAGGCGGGGTCGCTCGATGCCCGGGCGGCGCTGACCGAGGGCTATCTGCGCAACAATGCCGGCAGCTATGCGGAGGCGGCGGCCTTTTTCGGGTCGCTGGCGGATGCGGGCGGCACCGGCATGGAGACGGCCGAATCCTACCTCAACAACGGCCTTCAGGAATCCAATCTGGGCAATCACGCGGCGGCCGACCGCGCGTTCCAGGCGGCGGCGGAGCTTGGCGCGGGTCGCGACCCGCTGCTGGGGCGGATGCTGCGTAACTATCGCGCGATCGCCCGGCTGAACCGGCGTGATGCGGCCGGCGCGGTCACGGCGCTGGATACGCCAGTGGAAGCCGTGGCGATGAGCGGCGACGCCGAGCTGGCGCAGGGCGTCATCTCGCCAGCGCTGGCCGATCGGATCAACGCGGTCAACAGCGGCAGCCGGCGGCTGGGCGCGGTGGACGGCGCGCTGCGGCCGGAGGAACGGGCGCAGATACTCGACGCGCAGGCGCAGCAATTGCGCGGCGCGGCATTGCGGCTGGAAAAGCGGCCGGAGGAGGCGTCGGCGGCGCTGGCGCAGGGCGAGCGCATGCTGGCCGGGGTGCGTGGCGGCCGGGTGGCGAGCGCTGCCTTCCTGCGCGCGGAAATACTGGCGGAACGGGCGCTGATCGAGGAGGCGGCGGGCGATACCGCCGCCGCCGCGCGCGATTTCGCGCAGTCGATGACGCTGACGGAGATCGCCTATCCCGGATCGACCTCCGCCATGATGGCGAAGGCCCGGCTGGCGGCCTATCTGATGCGGCGCAAGGACTATGCCGCAGCCGTGCCGATGTACGAGCGTGTCGTCGCGGACGCGGCCTCCGCCCCCGGTGCGGCGGCGATGTTGCGGCGGCAGTTGGAACCCTATTTCGCCTATCTGGCGGAGCAGGGGGCAAGCGATCCCGCAGCAGCGGCGCGCATGTTCGATGCGGCGCAGGTGATGCTGCGCCCCGGCCTCGCCCAGACGCAGGCGGTGCTGGCGCGCGAATTGTCGGCCGGCGATGACGAGGCGGCGCGGCTGTTCCGCGAGGCGACCAACAGCGCGCGCGAAGTGGCGCGGGCGACCGGCGAGGTGGCGCGGCTGACCGCCGATCCAAAGGCGGACCCCGCCGCGCTGGCACTGGCGCGCGGGCAGCTGACCGATCTGGCCGGGCAGCAGGTCGCCATTCAGGCGCGGCTGGCGGACTATCCACGCTATCGCGTGCTCGATCCGCAGGGCATCACGCTGGAGAAATTGCAGGCGGCGCTGCGGCCGGGCGAAGCTTATTATGCCCTGCGCGTGATCGGCGGCGGCGCTTATGCGCTGATCGCAACGCCGCAGGGCGCGCGGGCGTTCAAACTGGCGGCGAGCGCGGACGAATTGGGCGCGCAGGTCGCGGCGCTGCGGGCGTCGGTGGTGCGGCTGGATCGGGGGCGGGCGCTGACGGTGCCGTTCGACCTCGCGCTGGCGCGCAAGCTGTACGTCACGCTGTTCGGTCCGGTCGACGACATGGTGCAGGGCGCGAGCCATTTGATTTACGAGGCCGACGGGCCATTGCTGCAACTGCCGCCCAATCTGCTGGTCGCCGATGACGCCAGCGTCGCCGCCTATCAGGCGCGGGCGACGAAAACGGGCGGCGATCCGTTCGATTTCACGAAGGTCGCCTGGCTCGGGCGCGGGCGGGACATTACCACCGCCGTGTCGCCGCGCGCCTTCGCCGATGTGCGGGCGGCGGCGCCGTCCTCCGCCAGCCGCGCCTATCTCGGCCTTGGCCGCAATGCCATGCCGGATCTGATGGCGACCTTCCTGTCGCCCCGGCCGGCGGCGTCGATTGCCGATGCCTGCGCCTGGCCGATGAGCGCGTGGCGCAATCCGATTTCCGATGCGGAACTGGTCGCGGCGCGCGACCTGCTGGGCGGTGGCGACAGCGCGCTGATGACCGGCGGCGATTTCACCGACACCGGCATCGCCGCGCGCAGCGACATCGCCGACTATCGCGTGCTGCATTTCGCCACCCATGGCCTGGTCACCGCGCCCAAGCCGCAATGCCCGGCGCGGCCGGCGCTGATGACCAGCTGGGGCGGTGCGGGGTCGGACGGGTTGCTCAGCTTCCGCGAGATCTACGACCTGCGGCTGAACGCCGATCTCGTCATCCTGTCCGCCTGCGACACGGCGGGCATGGCGACCATCGACGCCACGCGCGACGCAGGTGTGGAGACCGGCGGCGACTTTGCGCTGGACGGATTGGTGCGTGCCTTCGTCGGCGCGGGCGCGCGGACGGTGGTGGCGAGCCACTGGCCCGTGCCCGACGATTATTCCGCCACCAAGCGGCTGGTGCTGGGCATGATGGGCGCGCAGCCCGGCGTGCCGGTCGCCACCGCGCTGCGGCAGGCGGAAACCGCGCTGATGGATGATCCGGTAACGTCGCATCCCTTCTACTGGGCGGCCTTCGCCGTGGTCGGGGACGGCGAGCGGCCGATCGCTGCGGCGCGCTGATGGAAGCGGCGGGCGGCGAGCGTCGGCGGGGGACCGACCTGCGGCGCACCGCGCGGCTGATCGGCGCGCGGCGGACGGTGGTGACGCTGCTGCTGCTGGTCGGCGCAATCCTGATCGCGCGCTACGCCTGGGACATCCGGCTGGTGCTGGAGGCGGAGCGGGCGCTGTATGATGCGCGCAGCCTGATCGTCACGCCGATCATCCCCGCGCCCGACCCACGGATCGAGCGGATCGTGTTCGACGACCAGACGCTGGCGGACACGGGGCGCTATTCGCCGATCGATCGGGGCCTGCTGGCGCGGGCGCTGGCCAATATCGACCGGCTGGGCGCAAAGGCGATCGGCATCGACATATTGGTCGATCAGCCGCAGCCGGAGGACCAGGAACTGATCGCCGCGCTGCGCCGCATGCGCACGCCGACCTTCATCGCCTTCGCCCGCAAGGAGACGAACGGAGAGTCGGTTGCGGACATACAGGCGGCCTATCTGCGCGATTTCGTGGCGGCAGTGAAAACCGACAGGGTGCATGCCGCCAGCGTCCGGCTGGAGGTCAATTCGGACGGCGTGGTGCGCAGCTGGCCGACGCCTCAGCCGGGCGACGCGCCGATCCTGGCCGACCAGATGGCGGGCCATGGCGTGACCGATCCCGACCATAGCGTGTTCTTCCGTCTGGCGGCGCAGGACCCGCCGGGCGTGTTCCGCGCGACGCCGATCCAGACCTTCGAACTGCCGGAAGTCGCCGGTCTGGTGCGCGACCGGGTGCAGGGCAAATATGTGCTGGTGGGCGGCGACATATTGGGCGCGGACCTGTTCGACATGCCGGTGACGCGCTTTTATGGCCAGACCATCACGGGGCTGGAGGTGCATGCCAGCATGCTGGCGCAACGGCTCGACAACGCCTTCCCGCCGCGCGCGTCGCCGCTGTTGCTGTGGTTCATGGCGCTGTTGGTTGTGCTGGTGGCGACCGCGACGGGGACGCGGGAATTTCCCGCCTGGGTCGGTGCGCCGTTGCTGGCGGGGCAACTGGTCCTGCTCGCCGGCCTGCCCTTCGCCCTGCAATATGGCGGCATGGATACGCAGATGCTGCCGGCCTTTGGCTGGATCGTCGGCTGGGTCATCGCCTATGCGGCGTCCAGCGCGGCGGCGCGCGGCGTGGGGTCGGAACAACGCCGCTTCGCGCAATCGACGCTGGGCCGCTATCTGCCGCCCGAAGTCGCGAAGGAAATCCTGCGCGATCCCGACCGGCTGAAATTGCAGGGCGAGCGGCGGATGATCTACGCCCTGTTCAGCGATATCGAGGGCTTTACGAGCATGACCCATGCGTCGGAGCCGGAGGTGACGGCGGCGCTGCTCAACGGCTATCTCGATCGGATGAGCGCCATCATCCTGGCGCATGGCGGCACCATCGACAAGTTCGTGGGGGACGCGGTGGTGGCGATCTGGGGCGCGCCCTTCGCACGGCCCGACGATGGGGAAAAGGCGATGCAGACCGTGGTCGCCATGGTCGAGGCGGGCGAGGCGTTCGTGGCGCAGGCGGCGGCGGTCGGCGCGAAGGTGGGGCGCACCCGCGTCGGGCTGCACCGGGGCGAGGCGATCGTCGGCAATTTCGGTGGCGAGGGGCGCATCCAGTATACTGCGCTGGGCGACGTGATGAACTGCGCGGCGCGGCTGGAGGGCGCGAACAAGGGCCTCAAGACCCGCGCGCTGGTGAGCGCCGAAGCGCTGGCGGGCGCGGACGTGCCGGTGCGGCCGATGGGGCGGGTGTCGGTGCGCGGCCGATCGACGCCCGTGGCGGTCTATGAGCCTGTGCCGGCGATGGCGGGGTGGGAGATCGCGGCGATCAGCGAAGCCTATTGCGCGTTCGACGCCGGCGCGGCGGACGCGTTGGCGCGGCTGGAAAAAATCATGGCCGGGCGGGCGGATGACGCCGCGCTCGGCAATCTTGTCTATCGTCTCAAAGCGGCTGGTCCGGGAGGTTCCTATGCGTTGGATTGAGAAGTCACTGTGGGTCGGCGCGGCCATGATGCTGGCGGCGACGGCGGCGCAGGCGCAGATATTGGTGGTGCGCGCGAGCGGGCCGTCCGCCGGCAGGTTCAAGCCGGGCAGCACGCTACCCGTCACCGCGAAGGTCGCGCTCAAGGCCGGCGATGTCGTCACCCTGCTGGACAGCAACAGCAGCTGGACCTTGCGCGGGCCGGGCAATCTGTCGGTGCAGACGCGGCAGGCCCCGAACGCGGCCCCGCGCCTGATGGCGATCGACGCGCAGCGCGCGCGCGTCGGCGCGACGCGGCCGGTCGATGCGGACTTCGCCACGCCCGACAATATCTATCTGATCGACGTGGCCCGGCCCGGCGCGACCTGCGTGGCGGATGTCAGCGCCGCCTGGCTGTGGCGCGCGGATGGCAAGGCGTTCGCGAAAACGACGATCACCGCGCCCGATGGCACAAGCGCCGAGGTCGAATGGCCGGTCGGCCAGCAGACGCGCGAATGGCCCAAGGCGCTGCCTTTGGCGCTGGGTGCGACCTACGCCATGACGGGCGACACCGGCGACGCGCGCATCACGCTCAAGCCGCTGGGCGCGCCGGCCGGGCCGGTGGAGGCGGGGCAGGCGCTGGCGGCCAATGGCTGCGCGGCGCAGCTCGACCTGCTGGCGGCGCAGCTTGCGGCGATCAAGGACGCCGGCTCCTGAGGTGGCGAGCCTTGCCGCCGGGCGTGGCGCGCGATAGGCCCAGGACATCATGCTGATCGCGCAGATTACCGACCTTCACATCCGCACCGACGCGCAAGGCCGGGTCAATGCCGCGCGGCTGGAGCAGGTGCTGGAGCATCTGGCCGAAGCGGGACCGGCGCTGATCGTCGCGACCGGGGACCTGGCCGATCATGGCGACGTCGATTCCTATCGGCGACTGAAAGCGCTGCTGGCGGCAGCGCCTGCGCCGGTGCATCTGCTGCCGGGCAATCATGATTGCCGGGATGCGCTGCTTTCGGTCTTTCCCGAGACGCCGGTTGTGGAAGGGCGCATCAACGCCGTCGTCGAGGTGGGCGGGCGGCGGATCATCCTGCTCGATACGCTGCTGGAAGGGCGACATGGCGGCCATTTTTCCGATGCGCAGGGGGACTGGCTTGCGGCGCGGCTGGCCGAAGCGCCTGACACCCCGGCGCTGATCGCCATGCATCATCCGCCCGTCCCGAGCGGCATCGAATGGATGGACATCCAGTCGCCGCAGGGTTGGGCGGATGCGCTGGCGCGGGCGGTCGAGGGGCATGGCCAGATCGTGGGCTATATCAGCGGGCATATCCACCGGCCCGCCGTCACGCAATTCATGGGACGGCCGCTGGTGATCGGCTCCTCCTGCGCGCCGCAACTGGTGCTGGATCTGCTGCCGCTGGAGCAATCCCGCGCGGACGGGCGGCCGATGATCGTGGCGGAGCCGCCCGCCTATACGCTGCACGACTGGACCGGCAGGGGCCTTGTCAGCCACTTCGCGACCGCGACCCGGCCGCCGGTGCTG
This sequence comes from Sphingobium sp., assembly GCA_044237945.1. Classification (GTDB taxonomy): domain Bacteria; phylum Pseudomonadota; class Alphaproteobacteria; order Sphingomonadales; family Sphingomonadaceae; genus Sphingobium. The sequence continues at coordinate 45,981 of JBIIEH010000020.1, forward strand.
GCCCGCCATGTCGGCGAGAAGGAAGATTTGCCCGCGCCGATGGAATGGCGGATGCAGGAAGGGGAACGGCAGGATGGATGACGTGACGAAAGCGGACCCCGCAACCGCGCCAGAGCCGCTGCCCAACCCCGACTGGGTGTCGGAACGGCCGCCGCTCGGCCATCCCGACTATGAATTTCCCAAGGAAGTCCACAATCTGCTGGTGGTGGCGCAGCAGAACCATGTCGCCCTGTCGGAAATGGCGGATAGCAAGGCGTCGATCCTGATGGGCGCGACCTTCGTGGTGTTCACGCTCACCATCGGCGAGATCATGCAGCACAAGGCGACGGCGGCGCTGCTGCTGCTGGCGGGCTTTTCCTTCGCGGCGACGATCCTGTCGGTGCTGGCGGTGCGGCCGGGGCTGATGAACCCGCCAAAGGAGATCAAGCCGGGCCTCAATACGCTGTTCTTCGGCGGCTTCGCGGGGCTGGAGGAAGAGAAATATATCGACCACGTCATCGGCATATTGCGGTCGGAAGAGGCGACCTATCGCGCGATGGCGCGTGACCTCTACCAGAACGGCAAGTTCATGCACCGAAGCAAATATCGCTATCTGACCTATGCCTATACGGTGTTTCTAATCGGTCTGGTCGCCACGCTGATCGCGTTCGTGTGGGAACTTGTGACCAGCTGACATTTGCAATGTTGTTGCGGATCGGCGAATTTCTCGAATTTCGCCTGTGTCGCGCATGTATAGTGAAAATTTCGTAGAAAATATTCTGTGATCGCAGCGGCTTGGCGGCGATGCTGTCAAAGAGCCGGAGGCGGCGATATCAAATTTGCCCTGTTGTAGGACAGCGTTGCTCCTCCACTGTCCCACGACGCGACGCATGGTCCTGTTCGGCGCTTTCGCATAGTAAACAGGTCCGTTACTCTGCCCGTCATGCAGCAGGAGCAGCCCACGCAGATTCTCCTGGCCCGCTGGCGGGAAGGGGAGACCGACGCGCGCGACCGGCTGATCGCGCGGCTGCATGACGAGCTGGCGCAGATCGCCGCCGCGCGGCTCAGGCGGGAGCGCAACAGTTCGCTCTCCACCAACGACCTCATCAACGACGCAGTGCTGCGGCTGGTGCAGATGGAGCGGGTGCCGATGGCCGATCGCAGCCATCTGGTGGCGCTCGCCTCCCGGATGATGCGCAACATCCTGGTCGATCACGCCCGGTCCAAGGCGTCGTCGAAGCGCGATCATGTGAAGGTCGAACTCACCACCCGCGTCGATGTCGACCAGCGGCTTGATCTGGTTGCCCTCGAATCCGCGCTAGTGCGGTTGAGGGCGCTGGACGAGACGCTGATGGAGATACTGGAGATGCGCTATTTCGGGGGAATGACGATCGGCGATATCGCGACCGTCACGGGGCTGTCGGAACCGACCGTCAAGCGGCGCTGGCAGGTGGCGCGCGCCTGGCTGACCGACGCGCTCAGCAATCCGATCGACGAATGACCGACCCTCATATCGAGCGCGCGGCGCTGGCGCTGTTCGAGGCGATGCTGGACGTGCCGGAGGCGCAGCGCGACGCCTGGATCGCGGCGCGCACCGCCGACGACCCGCGCCTGGCGTCGCGCGTGGCGGCGATCCGCGAAGCCGACCGGGCGGCGCGGCTCCAGACCGGGGCGGCGATGGACGAGCTGGACGAGGAGGCCCCGCCCGAGCGGATCGGCGCCTATCGCATCGTCGAGCGGATCGGGCGCGGCGGCATGGGATCGGTCTATCGCGCGGAGCGGACGACGGGCGATTTCCAGCACATCGTCGCGATCAAGATCATCAAGCCCGGCCTCTTGTCGGAAAGCCTGGTCGAGCGCTTCCAGCGCGAGCGGCAGATACTGGCGCGGCTGGTCCACCCCCATGTCGCGCAGCTCTATGACGGCGGCGAGACGGAGGGCGGATCGCCCTTCATCATCATGGAGCATGTGGACGGCCTGCCGCTGCTGCAATGGACGGAGGCGAATGACGCCGACCGGGCGGAGCGACTGCGGCTGTTCCGCGACATCTGCGGCGCGGTGGCCTTCGCCAATCGCAACCTGATCGTGCATCGCGACCTGACGCCGTCCAACGTGCTGGTGACGGGCGATGGTGTCGTGAAGCTGATCGACTTCGGCATATCCAAGCCGGTCGATGCGCCGGGCCGGGCGGGCGACAAAGTGTCGATCGGCAGCCTGAGCCTGACGCCCGGATTCGCCGCGCCCGAACGGCTGGTGAGCGCGCAGGTGTCGACGGCGGCGGACATCTACTCGCTGGGCCGGCTGCTGGAAAAGCTGCTGCCGCCCGATCCGCGTGACGGCGATTATGCGGCCGTGCTGGCGAAGGCGACGGCGGCCGAACCGGGCGCACGCTACGCCAGCGCCGACGCGCTGTGGGCGGATGTCGATGCGTGGGACCGGGGCCTGCCGGTCAGCGCCCGGCCGCAGACGCGCAGCTATGTCGCGGCCCGTTTCGTGGCGCGGCATCGGCTGGGCGTCGGCATCGCCGCCGCCGTGCTGCTGCTGCTGCTGGGCGCGCTGGGCGTGACGCTCAGCGCCTATGGCCGGGCGGAGCGCGCGCGCGCGGCGGAGGCGGCGCGCTTTGCGGAGTTGCGCAGTCTGGCGGGCTATATGATCTTCGACCTCAATGGCCAACTGGCGCGGGTGGCGGGCAATACGCGGGCGCGCGCGACGCTGAGCGACCGGGCGCAGCGCTATCTCTCGGCGCTGGCGGCCTCTACTGCGTCGGACGACGCGCTCCAGCGGGAGGCGGCGCGGGGCTTCATTGCGCTGGCTTTTGCGCAGGGGGTGCCGGGCCAGCCCAATCTGGGCGAGCGAGATCAGGCCAGCGCCAATCTGGACAAGGCGATCGCGATGCTGAAGGCGTCCCCGGCCGATGCGGCGGCGACTGCGCCCGATCTGGCCGTTGCGCTCTCTGGGCGGGCGATGATGGCGGGCAATGTCACCAACCGCATCGATCTGGCGCAGGCGGACATGGCCGACGCGGCCAGACGGCTGAACGCGGTTCCGGCGGCGGCGCGGGCTGACCGCTGGTTTACCGCGCGGCGGCTGCTGACCCGCACGCAGGCGGAGATCGCGACGCTGGAGAATGATGCGCCCGCCGTGCGCCGACTCGCGCTGCAATTGCGGCAGGAAAGCCGCGCCGGACCCGAAGCGCGGCGACGGACGGCGGCGGCGCTGCTCGATTATGCCTATTCCTTCTATTATGTCGGCATCGCCGGCTATCTGGACGATCATCTGACGGAGGGGCTGGCGGCGAACCGGCAGGCGGAAACGCTGTTCGCCGCGCTCGATCGCGATCGGCCGGACGATCCCGTAATCCTCTACGCCCGCGCTTGGAACGCGCAGGTCGGCTATTCCAACGCATCGGGCATCCCGGCGGAAATGGCGCAGGGCGAAGCCTATGTCGCGCTGGCCGACGGGCTGTTGCGCCGGCTGGTGACGATGGAGGCGAACGACACGGCGCTCAAAGCCTTCGCCGCCAATGTCGGCCAGTCGCGGGCGCAACTGAGCGCTGACGAGGGGGATTTCCCCGGCGCCATCGCGCGGCAACAGGCGGTGATCGCGCTGTTCGAACAATCGTTGCGGCTGGAGGCGAAGTCCACGACTCGCAATCGTCTGACCCTGTCGGAGGTGACTTTGGGCAAGATCGCCCGGCGAGCGGGGGAGCGGGACCTGATGTGTCGCAGCTATCGGTCGGCCGCCGCGCGGATGGCGCAGCTGGAACGCGAAAAGCTGTTGCTGGGGCTGGTCGCCAGCCACAAACCCGACATAGCCGATGCATTGCGCCGCTGCGGCGCAGGGTGAGCGGCAGTAAAGCGCCGTCTTTTGTTACGGTTGGGTGACGAAGAAAACGAGATGAAATGAGGCGTCATCCATGGCGCTTCCTGCATTGGGCATTTGACTTCTTCCTGTTCTGGACCGAAGGCCGGTCGCGGGCGCATGGCGGGATGTGCGGAGGGACGGTTTGGAACGCGAATTGATGCGGCGCTTTATCGCCCGCTACCGGCATCTGTGGTGGATCGCCATCGGTGTCAGCATCCTGCTCAACATCGTGCTGTTCGGCGGGACGCTCTATGTCATCCTGCTGTACGATTCGGTCCTGCCCAGCGGCAGCATCCCGACGCTGGTCGGCCTGCTGTTGATGCTGACCCTGCTCTACACCTTCCAATATGTGCTGGAACTGCTGCGCAGCGAGACGCTGCTGCGGATGGCGAACAACATGTATCGCGATCTGGTGAAGCCGGTGCATGCCGCCGCCGTGCGGTTGCGGCGGGAAAAGGGCGACGATCGCAACTCGCTGATGCTGGTGCGCGATCTGGATCAGGTGCACGCCTTCGTGTCGAGCGCCGGGTCCGCCGCATTGCTCGATCTGCCCTGGGTGCCGCTGTTCCTGCTGCTGCTGTTCACGCTGCACTGGGGGCTGGGTCTGACCGCGCTGATCGGCGCGGCGGTGCTGTGCATCATCGCGTGGATCACCAACCGGGCGGTCGCGACCAAGACCGACGAATTGCAGTTCGGCGCGGCGCGGCGCAACGCGGCGGTGCAGAACGAGCTGGGCATGGCCGAGACCGCCACGGCGCTGGGCATGCAGAAGCGGCTGTTCCAGCGGCATTCGCTGCACGACACGGGCTATCTCTCCGCGCAGGTGAGCCTGGCGCGCACCTCCGGCCGCTTCGGCAGCGCCGGGCGCGTGCTGCGGCAGTTCCTGCAATCGATCATCATGTCGGTCGGCGCGCTGCTGGTGCTGGAAGGCCAGGCGAGCGGCGGCGTCATGATCGCCTCGTCCGTGCTGTTCGGCCGCGCGCTGGCGCCGGTGGACGTGACCATCGCCAATGGCCGCAATCTGGCGGCGGCCCGGCAGGGCTGGGCGCGGATCGTGCGTGCGCTGCTGTCCTATCCCGCTGCGCAGGCGCGCGGCGTGTCGCTGGAGCCGCCCCAGCACAAGATGGCGTTGCGCGACATCTGGGTGGCGCCGCCGGGATCGGACCAGCCGATCCTGAAGGGCGTCAGCCTGGAGCTGGCGGCCGGGCAGGCAGTCGCGCTGATCGGGCCGAGCGGGGCCGGCAAGTCGACGATGGGCCGGGCGATGCTGGGCATCTGGCCGGCGGGACGTGGCGAAGTGACGCTGGACGGCGCGCGGCATGACCAGTGGGACGGCGAGGCGATCGGCGCAGCGATGGGCTATCTGCCGCAAACGGTCGAGCTGATCGACGGCACCATCGGCGAGAATATCGCGCGCTTCGACCCGCAGCCTTCGTCCAACGCGATCATCGCGGCGGCGCGGATGGCGGGCGTGCATGATCTGATCCTGACGCTGGCGCAGGGTTATGACACGCCGGTCAGCGCGATGTCGGCGCCGTTGTCGGCGGGGCAGAAGCAGCTGATCGGGCTGGCGCGGGCGATCTATGGCGACCCGTTCCTGATCGTGCTGGACGAACCCAATTCCAACCTGGACGCGGACGGCGACGCGGCGCTGGCGCGCACGATCATCGAACTGCGCAAGCGCGGCGCGCTGGTCGTGGTGGTCACGCACCGGCCGTCGGTGTTGCAGGTCATCAGCCATGTCGCGATGATGCGCGATGGGCGCCTGGCTGACTTTGGCGAGCGCGACGCGGTGTTGGCGCGCATACAGAAGCAGGGACAGCCGCAAGGCTCCGGTGGCGGCGCACCGCCACCCAATGGAGGCGGGCAACCCCCGCGCGTGGAGGGACAGGCATGAGCCGCGCACCCGTATTGGCGGGCAGCCACGCGCTGCCCGATCTGTGGAACCGTGATCCGATCGATGTCGATCCCGATCAGGAAGCGCAGGACCGGGATATCAAGAAGCTGGCGATCATCGCCGGCGTCACCATCGGCCTGCTGTTCCTGCTGGTGGCGCTGGCGCCGATCCGCGGCGCGGTGACGGGCGCGGGGACGGTGGGCGTGCAGTCGCGCGTCAAGCGCATCGCCCATCCGTTCGGCGGCACGATCCGCGAAATTCTGGTCGTCAACGGGCAGAAGGTGAAACAGGGCCAGCTGCTGCTCAAGCTCGACGACGACGTCAACAACGCCACGGCCGACGCCTCCAGCCTGACGCTGGAACAATTGCAGGCGCAGCGCGCCCGGCTGGAAGCCGAGCGCACCGGCGCGACGCGGCTGGTCTTCCCGACCGAACTCACGACCAGCAAGGCCCCCGGCGCGACCGCGGCGATGCGCGACGAGCAGCGCCTGTTCGACATCCGCAGTTCCGAGCAGGTGAAGATCGAGGCGCAGCTCGACCAGCAGGCGACGCAGGCGGAAAAGGAAATCGACGGCCTCAACGCCCAGATTGTCGCTGCGCAGAAGCAGGGCGTGCTGATCGCCGAGGAACGCGACGCGATGCGGGAGCTGTGGAAGAAGCAGCTCGTCACCATCACCCGCCTCAACGCGCTGGAGCGCACGGCGGCGGACATCGACGGGCGGATCGCCTCCTTCCGCGCCGACATCGCGCGGGCGACGTCAAAGATCACCGAAGTGCGCGAGCGCGCGATCCAGATCGGCCAGACGCGCCGGGCGGAGGCGGGGCGCGACCTGTCGCAGGTGATGACCGCGCTCAATGGCGAGCGGGCGCGCAATGTCGCCGCGATCGACCAGCGGACCCGGACGGAAGTACGCGCGCCCTATAGCGGCACGGTCGAGAAGATCGCCTTCGCCGCGGTGGGCGACGTGATCCGCGCGGCCGAGCCGATCATGGAGATCGTGCCCGACCAGGACAATTTCGTGGTCGAAGCCTCGATCCGCCCGGCCGACATCGATCAGCTGCGCAGCGGCCAGCATGCACGCGTGCGCTTCACCGCGTTCAACCTGGCGGTGACGCCGGAAATCCAGGGCAAGGTCATCTATGTCGCGGCCGACCGCACCGAGGACCCGGCGACCCGCCAGCCCTATTTCGTCGCCCGGATCGAGATCAATCCGGCGGACCTGAAAGCGGAGGATCTGGACCTTCGCAGCGGCATGCCGGTGGAAGTGCATGTCGAGACGGGATCGCGGACCTTGCTGTCCTATATCCTCAAGCCTCTGCGCGACCAGTTCATGCGGGCGTTCCGCGACGGGTAGGCCCACAGCACTCGTCATGCTGAACGCATGACATATTTGGAGACGGCCTCCTCCCGCTGTGGGAGGAGGCCGTCTCCGCTCACATCTCCGGCGTGTAGAGGATGATGTCCTGCGCCGTCAGGCTGGAGAGCGCGACGCCCTCCAGCACCAGCCGCTGGCCGCCGCCGAAGTCGAACACCGCGTCGTCGCCCTGCATCACGCCGATCGCCATGACGCTTTCGAAGGTGGAGTAGCCCAGGTTCGTGTCGAGGATGATGCGGTCTTCCCAGCCGCCGCCGGGCAGGAAGCCGATCACCCGGTCGATGTCCGATCCCGCGCCGAAATAGAAGGCGTCGTCGCCGCCCTCGCCATAGAGCCGGTCCGACCCTGCGCCGCCGACGATATAGTCGCCGCCGCCGCCGCCCCAGATCGAGTTGTTGTTCGAGTCGCCGTGCAGCACGTCGCTCGCTTCACCGCCGCGCAGATTCTCGAAGCCCGAGAATGTGTCGCCAAAGGCGTCCAGTCCCCAGATATAGCTGCCGTCCAGATAGATGGAGAGGTTGCCGGTCGATCCCTGATAGCTCAGCGTATCGCTGCCCGCGCCGCCGGTCATGCTGTCGCCGCCAGCGCCGCCGATGATGGTGTCGTTGCCGTCGCCGCCGGACAGGATGTCGTCGCCCTTGCCGCCGTTCAGGATGTTGGCGCCCGCGTCGCCGGTCAGCATGTCGGCCTGGCCGCTGCCCGTCACCCGCTCGAAGCCGGTGAAGACATCGCCCTGCGCGTCGCCGCCGCTCGCGGTCTGGGTGAGCAGGTTGACGGTCACGCCATCGGCCGATCCGGCATAATCGAGCGTATCGATGCCCGCACTGCCGACCATGGTGTCGGCGCCCTTGCCGCCGCGCACCGTGTCATTGCCTTCGCGGCCGTTGATCGTGTCAATGCCGTCGCCGCCGATCAGCAGATTGGCCTGCGCGTCGCCGGTCAATATGTCGGCGAAGGCCGATCCTTCGGCATGGGCGATGCTGACCAGTATGTCGCCGGTCGCGTCGCCGCCACTGGCGGTCTGGGTCAGCAGGTTGACGGTGACGCCCGCCGAGGAGGCGGCGTAGCTGACGCCGTCATTGCCTGCGCCGCCCTCCAGCCGGTCCGCGCCGGGGCCGCCGACCAGCCAGTCATTGCCCGCGCCGCCGCGCAATATGTCGTCGCCCGCGCCGCCTTCCAGCCGATTGTTGGCGATGTCGCCGATCAGGGTGTCGGCATAAGCGCTGCCGATGACATTCTCGACCGACACGAAGCTGTCGCCGGTCGCTTCGCCCGCCGTGCCGCCGCGCAGCAGGTCCACGGTGACGCCCGCCGTCGCATGGGCGTAGGTCGCGGTATCGACGCCATTGCCACCATAGAGCCGGTCGGCGCCCGCGCCGCCTTCCAATATGTCGTCGCCGTCATAGCCAAGCAGCCGGTCGTCGCCCGCCAGCCCCTGCAATATGTCGATATGGCTTGCGCCAGACATCACATTGGCGAGTTCGTTGCCGATGCCGCGAAAACGCTCCGCGCCGCCGATATTGGTGAGCTTCTCCAGATTCGCGCCGAGCGTATAGTTGCTGAGCGCCGTGCGGACTTCGTCCACGCCCTCGCCCGCGCGCTCGATGATGCGATCGGACCGGCTGTCGACGGTGTAGCTGTCATTGCCCAGGCCGCCGGCCATGGTGTCGACGCCCGCGCCGCCATCCATCCGGTCATTGCCGTCGCCGCCGCGCAGGATGTCGTCGCCATTATAGCCGTACAGCTCGTCGTCGCCGCCATTGCCGTCGAGCACATTGGCCGCCGCGCTGCCGTCGATCCGGTTGTTCTGCGCATTGCCCGCGCCGCGCAGCGCGCCGCCTTGCAGCACCAGCCCCTCGACATGGGCGGACAGGGTGTAGTCCACCGAGGACAGGACCCAGTCATAGCCGCCATTGGCCGCTTCGACGATGACGTCGCCAGCCGACCCGACGTCGTAGAAATCATTGCCCGCGCCGCCGCGCATGATGTCGTCGCCATGGCCGCCATAGATGAGGTCGGCGCCGTCGCCGCCCTCCAATATGTCGTCGCCGTCGCCCGAATCGAGCAGGTCATTGCCGCCATTGCCGCGCAAGATGTCCGCGCCATAGCCCGAAAGGATGATGTCGCGCTCCTCCAGCCCGACGATCACCTTGTCGCCCTGCGCATAGCCCGCGTTCAGGATGTGGATGCTGAGCGAGTCGGTGACCCCGCTGAACGTGTTCTGCGCGACGAAGCTGAGGTTCCCGTCGGACACCTCCTCGCCGGAGGGGAAGCCCATATAGATTGTGACGGTCTCGGATTCCCAGCCATTGCCGCCGGTCCCGCCGCCGCCATTCTGGTCGGCGAAATTGTAGCTCCAGCTGGTTTCGTAGAACTGCTCGCCGGTTTCCGGGTCGTTATAGCCCGGAATATTGTAGGTTACATACATCTCGAAAGTGCCGCTGTCGCGGTCCACCAACAGACTATAGTCAGCCATCGCCTTGCTCCTACGCCATTATTGTTATGCGCGAAGCTATAGGCCGATCATGTCATTTCGGCAACAAAACGTAGCGTTAACGCACGCTTGGGGCAGCAGCTGTCATTCCTGCCGAAAGGCAGGAAAAAGGGCGCGGCGAACCCTGTCGCCGCGCCCCTCCTTCCTTGCACGCTTCTTCGCGTCAGAACGCGGCGCTGAGCGAGAACACCACCTGGCCACGCACGATCGACTTGCCGGCATTGTCGCCGTCCACGACCGACAGGTTCGGGCGGAGGTAGTTTTCCTCGACGCGGGCGATGTCGGTATCGACATAGGCGACACCGAGCGTCACCGGCGTGCCGGGGATGGCGAAGTCGGCGCCGACCATCCAGTCGAGATACTTGCCGGTCGGCGCGATGCTGGTGCCGTTCGGGCCCAGGCCGCTATTGCCGTTCGACCAGCCCAGATGCGCCTTCAGCGAGACCGGCGTGTTGGGGATGGCGCCGCTGATGTCGGCCCACAGGTACAGATTGTCTTCCTTGTCGCCCGGATCGAAAATGGTGCAGTCGGCGTCCGAGCACCACTTGCCCAGCGCTTCCTGCGCGGGGGCGTAGGCGACGCCGACCAGGCCCTTGACCGGGCCGAACTGGTGCGAGAGCTTCACATAGGGTTCGGCGAAGTCGGTCTTGTCCGCACCCGAGGGGTACATGTACCAGGTCAGGCCGACGTCCACGGTCGTGCCGGGGCTGATTTCATAGGCATAGCCGGCGTACAGGTCGAGTTCCATGCTCGCGCCGCCGAAGGTGCCCCAGCCCGCCAGGTTCGAACCCCAGGTGCCGACATAGAGGCCGCTCGAATGGGTCGCGGTCAGGCCGCCCTGAATCGCCATGCCCTGGTCGGACTGCGAAACGCCGCGGAAACGATAGTCGGAAACCAGGCCTACCGAGCCTGAAACGGTGACCGGACCGGCCTCTTCTTCCTGCGCCAGCGCCGGCGAGGCAAAGGCCAGCGCGCAAGCAGCGGCAAACAGATAATGCTTCATGGAACAAACCCCTTTTTTGTGAGCGTCTGTTCCTTCCTGCGCCCGGCTGGCGGGGGTCATCTCGGTCGATCGGGCGACCGGCGTTCCGTCCTGCTGGGAATGCCGCACTAGCGCGCCAGCGTGGCCCGTTATTTTCCCGATCGTTACAAATCATTGCCGTTGTTCGCTGTTGCATGAATGCAACGCAGACGGGGCGGCTTTGCGCCCCTTTGGTCGTTCGCTGCTGCGAAACGACATGACCCCGCCGCACGCCTTACAGGGCGTGCGGCGGGGCCGGTCAGGTCAGTGCCCGCTATGCGCGAGCCGCGCGATCATGTGGTCGGATCCGGCAAAGGTCACCTTCTGCCCGCCGCCCAGACGCCGCGCGACCCATTCGCGTACCATTTCCGCGCTGGTATGGTCGATGCCGCGCAGGCGATGCAGGTCGAGATGGACGGCGCGACCGTTCGGGATGCGCTCCAGCACATGGGTCAGGCGGGTCAGGCTGATGAAGGTGGCCGACCCTTCCAGTCGCACGCGCTGCGCGTCGTCAGCTTCCTCTTCCTCGACCTTGAGGCTCAGGCTCTTGCGGTGCTGCACCAGTTCCACCACCGACAGCGCAAGGCCCACCAGCACGCCGGTCAGCAGGTCCGTCATCACCACCAGGATGAAGGTCACGGCCCAGATCGCGGCCGGCAGCAGGCCGTAGTTCGTGAACAGGTGGCGCACATGGCTGAGCGATACCAGACGCCAGCCGGTGACGACCAGGATGCCGCCCAGCGCCGCCATCGGGATTTCCTTGAGCAGCCAGGGCAGCAGCGCGACGAAGCCCAGGATCCACGCGCCGTGCAGGATGGTCGACATCCGCGTCTTCGCGCCCGCCTGCACGTTGGCGGAAGAGCGGACGATCACGCCGGTCATCGGCAGCGCGCCGGCCAGCCCGCAGAGCAGGTTGCCCACGCCCTGCGCCCGCAGTTCCTTGTTATAGTCGGTGCGCACGCCGTCATGCATGCGGTCGACCGCAGCGGCCGACAGCAGGGTCTCGGCACTGGCGATGAAGGCGATGGCGACAGCCGTGACCAGCAGCGCAGGCTGCATCAGCGGCGCGAAGAAGCCCGTACCGGGCACGTCGATGGCCGCCGTGATGGAGGCGGGCACATCCACGCGCGCCACGTCGAAACCGCCGATCCAGGCGATCAGCGTCGCGGCGATCACGCCCAGCAGCGCGCCGGGCACCAGCTTCATGGATTTCGGCCGCCACTTCTCCCAGCCCAGCATGATCACGATCGTGGCCAGGCCAATGCCCAGCGCATATTCGACCGCCGTCAGGTTGAACGGCGACAGGCCCAGGATCTTGGCCGGCATCGCCGCCAGATTCTCCGGGCCGCTCGACATCGGCTTGTCGTCGAACAGGATGTGGAACTGGCCGATGACGATCAACGCGCCGATGCCCGCCAGCATGCCATGCACCACGGCGGGCGAGATCGAGCGGAAGAAGCCGCCCAGCTTCGCCACGCCGGCGATGAACTGGATGATCCCGGCCAGCAGCAGCACCGGGCCGAGCGCGGCGAGGCCATGAGTGCGCACGAATTCGAACACGATGACCGCCAGGCCCGCGGCCGGGCCGCTGACCTGCAACGGCGAACCGGCCAGAAAGCCGACGACGAGGCCGCCGATGATGCCGGTGATCAGGCCCTTTTCAGGAGGCACGCCCGACGCGATCGCAATGCCCATGCAAAGCGGCATCGCCACCAGAAACACGACGATCGATGCGGTAAAGTCCCGCGTCAGGTTGCCGGAGGCCATGCCTCCCTTGAGGGCGGCGAGCATTATTCCGCGGCCACGGCGAGCGGGAAGTCGGCGGCCAGGCGCTGCTGCGCGGCGACGGCGACGGGCAGGGGCTGATCGTCCCGCAGCACGGTGAAGCGGCCGGTCTCGCCGTCCAGGCCCAGGATCTGGCCGGCATGGATGTCCACGAACCAGCCATGCAGCGACATCTCGCCACGCGCCATGGCGGCGGCGACCGACGGATGGGTGCGCAGGTTGTTGATCTGCGACACGACATTTTCCAGGCTGATGGCGCGGACGCGCTCATGCCCTTCCAGCTCGGGATAGCCGGTGTTGACCACGGTCTGCGCCGCGCTCGAATGCTTCAGCCAGGCGGCGACGTTCGGCATCGCTTCGGCCAGGCCCGCGGGGTTGGCGACCGCCTTCATCGCGCCACAGTCCGAATGGCCGCACACGATGATGTCGCGGATGCCTAGCGCCAGCACGGCATATTCGACCGTGGACGTAACACCGCCATTCTGCGTGGCATAGGGAGGCACGATGTTGCCGGCGTTGCGGCATACGAACAGGTCGCCGGGCGCGGCCTGCATGATCTGTTCGGGCACGACGCGCGAATCGGCGCAGGAAATCATCAGCGCCTTGGGGCTTTGGCCCTGGGTGGCGAGCTTGCCGTACAGTTCGGAGCTGCCGGGAAAGACGCTCTTTTCGAAGCTGAAGACGCGACCGATCAATTCATTCATTGTTACTCTCCATCGCGCGAGCGCAGGCTCGCGATAATGGGAAAGCGTACGCAGGCTGATTTGCTGCACCCGCACATGTTTGTGAAGAAGTGTTGCCGGCGCGATCGTCAGCCTTGCGGGCGCGACAGGCGGATCGTGGCGCGCAACCCGCCTTCGGGGCGGTTTTCCAGGGTGAATGTGGCCCCTTCGGCCTTTACGGCATTGGTCACGATCGCCAGGCCCAGCCCCATGCCCCTTGTGTTGCGGGCGCGTCCTTCGCTCAGCCGCGTGAAGGGGTGGACCACCGCCTCGATCTTGTCCGGCGGGATGCCGGGGCCGTCATCGTCGACGCAGATCAGGATGGCGTCGTCGCTCTGGCGAATCGACAGGCGCGCATTGCCGCCATAGTGCAGCGCATTTTCGACCAGATTGGTGAGCGCACGGCGGATCGACACCGGACGGCCCCAGATTTCCAGACTGCCCGGCCCGTCATACAGCGCATCATGGCCGCTGTCGGACGCGGTATCGACGATCGTCGCCGCCATCACCGCCAGGTCCAGCTTCTCGGCGGGCATCTGCTCGCCTTCGCCGCCCATGTAGATTTGCAGCGACTTGATGAGGTCGCTCATCTCGGTGACGTCGTCCAGCATCGCGCTGCGTTCGGCCGGGTCGATCGGCGCCTCCTCCAGCCGCAGTTCCAGCCGGGCGAGCGGGGTGCGCAGATCGTGGCCCACCGCCATCAGCGCCTGGGTGCGGGTGGTCACCATCCGGTGGATACGCATCTGCATGGCGTTGAAATCGCGGATCAGGCCGCGCATCTCGCTCGGCCCTTCTTCCTTGACCGGCGCCGGCTCATGCGCGCCGATCGCGCTGGTCGCCTTCATCAGCTGACGCAGCGGCTTCAACGTCGCGCGGATCATCAGCGCGCCCAATATGGCGAGCGCCAGCATCGGCAGGCCAAGCCCCACGGCGCGCCCGGCGGTCAACTGCCAGAAGGCATGATGCTGCGACGCATGGAATATCATGGTCGTGTGATCGGTCAGCTCGACGCTGCCGGCGATGTCGCCACCCTGCCGCAGCGGCAACAGATGCAGGCGCAGCTTGGCCTCCAGCAGCTTCGGCTCGAAGGTCAGCATCTGCGCGCGCAGATCATTCAGGTCGAACTGCGTCGGCCGGGTGTCGATGCCCTGCCGCCAGTCCAGCTTGACGCGCGGCGTAGACAGCTCCCGCGCCGCCGCCATGCGGCCCTGCGGCGGGGTGCGGTCCAGCACGCGGCGGGCGACGACCAGATATTCCGCCATCCGGTGCGCTTCGTCGTCACGCAGCGCGAAGCGGCTCACCCGGTCGAACACGACCGTGTTGACGACAAATTCCGTGGCCAGCACGAAGCCCAGGATCAGGATGATCCGCCCGAGCAGGCCGACGGAAGGCAGGCGCATCAGGCCGGCGTGACGTTCGCGCTGAACATATAGCCCACGCCCCGAATGGTGACGATCGGCGGATCGCCGCCAGCCGCCGTCAACTTGCGGCGCAGCCGGCTGACCAGCACATCGATGCTGCGGTCGGAACTGTCGGACAAGCGGGTGCGTGTCAGTTCGATCAGCCGCTCCCGCCCGATGACACGCAGCGGCTGGGAGATGAAGGTGCTGAGCAGATCGAACTCCGCGCCGGTCAGGTCGACCACGGCGCCGGTCGGGGAACGCAGTTCGCGACGGGAGAAATAAATGGCCCAGCCGTTGAAGTGAAACTCATTGCGGCCGCGCGTGCCCGCTGCATCCGTGGTCGGGCTGCGGCGCAGCACGGCGCGCGCGCGCGCGACCAGCTCACGCGGCTGGAACGGCTTCGACAGGAAGTCGTCCGCGCCCAGTTCCAGGCCCAGGATGCGGTCCTCGTCGCTGCCCTTGGCGCTTATGAAGATGATCGGCACGTCGCTGGTTCTGCGAATCTGGCGGCACAGGTCAATGCCGTTGGTGCCCGGCAGCATGATGTCCAGGATGATGAGGTCGGCCGGCGGGCCGTTTTCGAAGGCGATCCACATTTCCGGCGCGGTCGCCGCCGTGCGCACATTGAAACCGTTTTCCTGGAGCAGGCGCGCGATCAGCGTGCGCAGGCCGGGATCGTCCTCGACGAGAATGATGGTCTGGCTGGTCATCGGGTCGTCAAAAGCTCTTGTCGAAGTCGTTTCGGGTCGTGTGGCCATGGCTGCTTTCCGGGAATGATCGTCCGGCGGATCGGCAGCCTGGTCACAAGCGGAAAATGCCGGACGCGCCGGCATCGACTTCCTCTCCTGCGTCCGGTCGCCGGCGCGCCGTTTCGCGCGCTCAGCCAGCCCGACGTTTTGCGGCCGCAAACCCGCCGGTGGACCATGCCGCCGGCTTGTCGCAGCCTATATGGTCGCAGCGCCCCCGCCCGACAAGCGGGAGGGGCGCCATGCGACCAAAGTTCAACGATTTGCGAGCTGTTCGCTCTGCGCCTTGGCGCGCTGGGCCAGCGCTTCGCGCTTGGCGCGGTTCTGGGCTTCGCAGGCGACGGCCTTGCTGGCTTCGGGGTGGCACTTGGCGGGGGCGGCGTCGTTCTGGGCGAGCGGGCGGAAGGCCACGCTCGACTTGCCCGGCGAAGAGACCACTTCATGCGTGTTGGTGATGGTGGCGCCGGCGGCGACCGGCGCGGCGGCGAGCAGAAGCGTGCAGAACATATGCTTGATCAAGAGAACCTCCTTCAGATTTGTTGCTGAAGGAGATGGCAGGTCAATATTGCCCCGCATGCGCTGCTGTGTGACAAAACATGTCCGACATATTTCGCGGAAACAATTGTCGGCAGGACGGCGTCAGGGGAAAGGCCGGGAAATCCTACATCCGCCGCAACGCTTGCGCCGGGCGGACGGACAGCACCGGCAATGATCCGAGCAGGCCGATGCCCAAAGTCAGCAATGCGCCAGCCACCAGCGTGCCGGTGACGACGCCCCAGTCGGGCGCCCAGCGGAACTCGAACAGCATAACGATTACATACCACGCGCCCGCCAGTCCCAAACTCAGGGCGATCGTCGCGAGCAGGGCGGCGAGCAGCGCATATTCGCTCGCCTGCGCCCCCAATATCTGCCAGCGGGTCGCGCCCAGCGTTTTCAGGATCACGCTGTCATAGCTGCGCGCTTGGCGCGAGGCGGCGATCGCGCCGACCAGCACGGCGATCCCCGCCAGTATCGCGACGGAGGCCGACAGCAGGATCGCGGTCGCCATCTGATCGAGGATGCCGCGCACCTGGCCGATGATCTCGCTGACCGCGATGATCGAAGCGGAAGGGAAGGCGGCGAGCAGCGCGCGCGACACTGCGCCTTCATGGCGCGCGTCGATGTCGATCGTCGCGGTCAGGCTGTGCGGCGCGGCGGCCAGCGTGCCGGGGGAGAAGACGAGGACATAGTTGAATCCCATCGTGTCCCAGTTGACCTGTCGCAGGGAGGCGATGCGCGCGACGATCTCCCGCCCCAATATGCTGACGGTGATGCTGTCGCCGACGCGCAGCTTCAGAATGTCGGCCGCCTCCTTGTCGAGCGAGACGAGCGGCGGGCCGGCATAGTCCTTCGCCCACCATGCCCCGTCCACCAGTTCGCTGCCCTGCGGCAAAACGTCGCTATAGGTGACGCCGCGCTCGCCGCGCAGGAACCAGGCGCCTTCGGGCAGTTGCTTGAGGTCCGCGACGCGCTGGCCGCCATAAGCCGTGATCGTGCCGCGCAGCGAGGGCACGATGTTGAGCTGCGCCTCAGGCGCGGATTGCTTCACGACAGTCTCGAACTGCGCGCGGGCGTGCGATGGAATGTCGAGGACGAACTGGTTCGGGGCCTTTTGCGGTACGGTTCGGGCGATTTCCGCGTTCAGGCTGCTCTGGATCGCGGCCAGCGTGACGAACAGGGTGAGCGCCAGCCCCAATGCGATGACCAGCGCCACGGTCTGCGCGCCGGGGCGGTGCAGATTGGCGAGCGCCAGCCGCAGCAGCGGGCGGCGCGGCCGGGGCAGGCGCGGGGCGGCCCAGCGGATCGCCGCACCGATGCCAAGCAGCAGCAAAAGCACGGTGGCGACCGATCCCAGCACGGCGGCGGCGAAGACCGGCTCGCGTGCGGTCACGAGCGCCAGCGCGACGACGAGGATCGCTGCGCCCGCGACCAACAGCGCCGTGCGCCGGTCGATCCGGCCGCGACCATCCACCACGCCCCGGAACTGCGCGGCGGCCGGCAATGTCCGCGCGCGGGCCAGCGGGGGCAAAGCGAAAGCCAGAGCGATCAGCAGGCCATAAGCGGCGCTGGTGGCGAGCGGCAGCGGGAACAGGCCGAAGCCCGGCGCGACCGGCAGCAGGTCCTTCGCCAGCGCAACCAGCGCCATCGGCAGCAGCGCGCCTAGCACCAGCCCACAGGTCACCGCCAGCAGCGCGACCGCGCCGATCTGGAGCAGGTAGATGCGCGCGATGTCGGCGGAGGTCGCGCCCAATATCTTGAGCGTGGCAATGCCGTTGCGCTTGAGGCCGAGATAGGAGGCGACGCCGTTGCTGACGCCGATCCCCGCGATCACCAGCGCGGCGAGGCCGATGAGCGAAAGGAACTGCCCCATCCGCTCGAAGAAGCGCGATGCGCCGGGGGCGGCGCGCCCCCGGTCCTTATATTCCCAGCCGGCAGCGGGAAATTGTTTCTTTATCGTATCGATCGTGCTTTCGGGATCGAGGCCGGGGCCAAGGCGGATACGATATTTGCTCTCATAGAGCGCGCCGGGTTGCAGCAGGCCGGTACGGGCGAGGCCCTGCATCGACACGATCGCCACCGGGCCAAGGGTGAAGCCCTCGCCCACCCGATCCGGCTCTTCGCCGATCAGGCCGGCGATACGGAAATCGGCGTCGCCATAGCGCAATGTATCTCCCGGCCGGACCAGCAGCCGTTCGGACAAGGCGCGGTCGATCAGCACGGCGTCGGGGGCGAGCGGCTGATAGCGACCGCTCGCCAGCACCAGCGTGCCATAGAGCGGATAATGCGCGTCCACGCCCTTCAATGCCGTCAGCACCGCGTCCGGCGCGCCCGGACGCTCCGGCCCGCGCGCCATGGCGCGGGTACGAATGGTGTCGCTGACCGTGCCCAGCCGCGCCAGCGCGGCATGCTCGCTCGCGCTCGCCTGCCGCTGCGTCATCGCGACTTCGATGTCGCCGCCCAGGATCGCCCGCCCGCGCGCGGCAAGTTCACTCGTGATCGCGGCGGTCAGGCTGCCGATCGCCGCCAGCGTGGTCACCCCCAGCAACAGGCAGATGAACAGCAGCCGCAGCCCCCGAAATCCCGCATGCAGATCGCGCCGAGCGATGCGCCAACTCGCGCCCCAGCCGAGCGCGCTCAAGCGATGCTGTCCCGCACGATCAGCCCGTCACGCATCTCCAGCACCCGGTCGCAGCGCGGCGCGAGCGCAGCGTCATGGGTAATCATCACCAGAGTCGCGGCCGCCGCCCGCTGCCGCGCAAACAGCAGGTCGACGATCGCGCCGCTGGTCGCGCCATCCAGATTGCCGGTGGGTTCGTCGGCGAACAGGATATCGGGCCGGGGCGCGACGGCGCGGGCGATCGCCACGCGCTGCTGCTCGCCGCCCGACAGCTGTGCCGGGTAATGGTGGGTGCGATGTTTCAGGCCCACCGCCTCCAGCTCCTGCGCCGCGCGATCGAACGCATCGGCCGCGCCCGCCAGTTCCAGCGGCACGGCGACATTTTCCAGCGCCGTCATCGTCGGCAGCAGATGGAAGCTCTGAAGCACGATGCCGACACGCCCGCGTCGCGCCTTCGCCAGCTCATCCTCGCCCAGCGCGCTATAGGCAAAGCCCGCGACCGTCACCTCGCCGCCGCTCGCCTGCTCCAGCCCCGACAGGATCGCCATCAGCGACGACTTGCCCGACCCCGAAGGTCCCAGGATCGCGACACTGGACCCGCGCGCGATATCCAGGTCTATGCCCTTCAAAATCTGCGTCGGGGCCTCCTGCGCGCCCAGCGTCAGGGTGACATTGCGCGCGCGAATGACAATATCGGCGTCCGGCTGGATCGGCATATCGGAGGATGGGTCCTTGAACGTCAGGATATTTGCATATGTGGGCGCGCTCTTGGCTCTCCAAGCGGTCGCCGGCTGTTCCGACGAAAATAAAGCGGAAAACCGCAGCATCGCGACCCCGGTGGCGGTAACCAACAGCGCCGTCGCGCAGGACAGCAAGCTGATCCTGGCCTTCGGCGACAGTCTCTATGCGGGCTACGGCCTCAATCCGGGTGAGAGTTTCCCCGACGGCCTCGCGCGCGCGCTGACGGCGTCGGGCGCGCATGTCACCGTGCAGAATGCCGGCGTATCGGGCGACACCAGCGCGGCGGGCCTCGCGCGCCTCGCCTTCACGCTGGACGGCCTGCCGCGCAAGCCCGACCTCGCGCTCGTCAATCTGGGCGGCAACGACATGCTGCGCGGCATCGATCCGAAGGAGACCCGCGCCAACCTGACCGCGATCTGCGAGGACCTCAAGAAGCGCGGCATCCCGATCATCCTGACCGGCATGGTCGCCGCACCGAATATGGGCCGCGACTATGCCGACGCCTTCAACCCGATCTATCCCGATCTGGCGAAGCGCTTCGACGCGGGCCTCTATCCCTTCTTCCTCGACGGCGTCATCGGCGACCGCGCGCTGATGCAGGCCGACAGCGTGCATCCCAATGCGAAGGGCATCGGCGTCATCGTCGGCAAGGTCGCGCCGATGGTGGCGGCGCGGCTGGGGGCGTGAAGCGGCTCAGCGTCCGCCATAGCCATGCGTCGGATTGCCGCGCACGCCCGCGTCCACCTCGAACAGCGCGCCGTCAAACTCCGACGCCGGCAGGTCGATCGACGCCGACGTCACAAACATCCGCTCATGCCCCTCGCCGCAAAAGGCGATATTGGTGATGCGTTTCGCCGGCAGCGGAATCGCGCGATCAAGCGTCCCGTCCGGCGCAAAGCGGCTGACCCGGCCGCCATCCCAATGCGCGACCCACAGATAGCCTTCCGCATCCGTGGTCATGCCGTCGGGATAGCCGTCCGCCTCCGCAAAATGGATGAAGGGCATGCGTGGCCCCAAGCCATCGGCGGTAATCGCGAACCGATAAATCGTCCGCAGCGCCGTATCGCTATGATAGAGCCAGCCGCCACAGGGCGAGAAGGCCGGCCCATTGGGCACCATGTACCCGCTGTCCATTATCGCCCAGTCGCCGTCCGGGCCTAGCCGATAGAGCGCACCGCGCACATGCTCCTCAGCCATGTCCATCGTGCCGCACCAGATCGCGCCGAAGCGGTCGGCCTTGCCGTCGTTCATGCGATTGCCCGGCAGATGCGGTTCGGGATCGACGATCGGCAGGATGGCGACCGGGTCAAGCGTGATCCGCGCAAAGCCGCTCTGAAAGCCGCCGATCAGCCCGCCCTCTCCATGCTCCACCACCCAGCCAAGCGGCTCGGGCATGGCCCAGCGTTCGATCGCGCCGCTCTCCAGCGACAACCGATTGAGCGCCGGCGCGAGGATATCCACCCAGTAAAAGGCGTTCTCGCGCGCGCTCCACATCGCGCCTTCGCCCAGCGTGTCGCGGACGTCGCGGTCGATCTTGCGCCAGACGGTCATGACGGGCCTCTCGAATACGGAGGTTAATGATTATCGCGCGGCAAACCCATGGTCTGGGCGATGCGCTGATATTTCTCCGCGCCTTCCAGGATCGCGCCGGTGTTCATCTGCCCGACGACCGAACGCTGGATTTCCTGCCATGGCGTCTGCGAGGCCGGATATTTATACCCGCCTTCCGCCACCAGCTTCGCGCGGCGCGCCTCCAGTTCTTCGTCGGGGATCAGCACGTCCACCTTGCGCGCCTTCAGGTCCATGCGCACCCGGTCGCCGGTCTCCAGCAGCGCCAGGCCCCCCATCGCCGCGGCTTCGGGCGAAGCGTTCAGGATCGACGGGCTGCCGCTCGTGCCCGACTGCCGGCCATCGCCGATGCAGGGCAGGGCGGACACGCCCTCGGTGATGAGATAGGCCGGCGGACGCATGTTCACGACCTCCGCCGCGCCGGGATAGCCGATCGGCCCCGCGCCGCGCATGAACATCAGCGTTTCGGCCGTGATGCCCAGCGCCGGATCGTCGATGCGATGATGATAATCCTCCGGGCCGTCGAACACGATCGCAGGCCCTTCGAACGCCTCGGGATCGTCCGGGTTCGACAGGTAGCGCGCCCGGAACTCGTCGGAAATCACGCTGGTCTTCATGATCGCTGCGTCGAACAGATTGCCCGACAGCACGAGGAAACCGGCCTCTTCCTTCAACGGCGTCGCGAACGGACGGATGACCTTCTCGTCCTCGATCGTGGCGTCACGGCAATTGTCGCCCATCGTGCGACCATTCACCGTCATCGCGCCCTCGCGGATCAGGCCCTGGCCCATCAGCTGCGCGACCACGGCGGGCACGCCGCCGGCACGATAATAATCCTCGCCCAGATATTCGCCGGCGGGCTGAAGGTTGACCAGCAGCGGCACGGCATGCCCCTGCGTCTCCCAGTCCTTGAGCGGCAGGTCCACGCCCATATGGCGGGCCAATGCGGCCAGATGGATCGGCGCATTGGTCGACCCGCCAATCGCCGAGTTGACGACAATGGCATTGTGAAAGGCGTCCAGCGTCAGAATGTCGGAGGGCTTGAGGTCCTCCCGCACCATCTCCACGATGCGCTTGCCGGTGTGATAGGCGCTTTCCTGCCGGTCGCGATAGGGCGCGGGGATGGCCGCCGAACCCGGCAGCATCATGCCCAGCGCTTCGGCCAGCGAGTTCATGGTCGATGCCGTGCCCATGGTGTTGCAATAGCCGGTGGACGGCGCGGAGGAGGCGACCAGCTTGATGAAGCCGTCCTTGTCCAGCTCGCCCTTGGCCATCATCTCGCGGCCCTTCCAGACGATCGTGCCGGAGCCGGTGCGCTCGCCCTTGTGCCAGCCGTTCAGCATCGGGCCGACCGACAAGGCAATGGCGGGCAGGTTCACGGTCGCCGCCGCCATCAGGCAGGCCGGCGTCGTCTTGTCGCAGCCGGTGGTCAGCACCACGCCGTCCAGCGGATAGCCATAGAGCGCCTCGACCAGCCCCAGATAGGCCAGGTTCCGGTCAAGCCCTGCGGTCGGGCGCTTGCCGGTTTCCTGGATCGGGTGGACCGGAAACTCCAGCGCAATGCCGCCCGCCTCGCGAATGCCCTCGCGGATACGCTCGGCCAGCACGATGTGATGGCGATTGCAGGGGCTGAGGTCGCTGCCGGTCTGGGCGATGCCGATAATCGGCTTGCCGCTGCGCAGCTCGTCCAGACTGATGCCGAAGTTGAGGTACCGCTCCAGATAGAGCGAGGTCATGTCGATATTGTCGGGATTGTCGAACCAGGCGCGCGA
>JBIIEH010000021.1:0-65238 GCA_044237945.1 Sphingobium sp.
GACCGAGACGATGATGCGGGTCGCGGGCGACATGCTCGACGGCGTGTCGCTGCATTATTATGTCCACCCCGCGGGCGGCTGGCCGCCGCGCGCGCCGGCGGTGAATTTCGACGAGACCGGCTGGGCCGATGCACTGGCGGGCGCGCGGCGCATGGACGAGTTGATCACGAAGCACAGCGCGATCATGGACAAATATGATCCCAAGAAGCGCGTGTGGCTGGCGGTCGACGAATGGGGCAGCTGGTACGCGCAGGACGAGGGCACGCATCCCGGCTTCCTGCGGCAGCAGAACACGCTGCGCGACGCGCTGATCGCGTCGATCCATCTCGACATCTTCGCCAAGCATGCCGACCGCGTGAAGATGACCGCGATCGCCCAGATGGTGAACGTGCTGCAGGCGATGATCCTGACGGACGGCAAGAAGATGGTGCTGACGCCGACCTATCATGTGTTCGAGATGTACAAGCCGTGGCAAGACGCGACGGTGCTGCCGATCAGCATCGACACGCCCTGGTATGCGAAGGACAAGTTCGTGATGCCGGCGGTCAGCGGTTCGGCCGTGCGGGGTAAGGACGGGAAGGTGCATGTGGGCCTTTCCAACCTCGATCCCAACCAGACGAACACGGTCACGGTGAAGCTGGATGGCCTGAACGCTGCGAGCGTTTCCGGCCGCATCCTGACGGCGGATGCGATCAACGCGCATAACAGCTTCGACGCGCCCGAGGTGGTGAAGCCTGCCGCCTTCACCGGCGCGCAGGTCAGCGGCGGTACGTTGACCGTCACGCTGCCGGCCAAGTCGGTGGTGGTGCTCGACCTGCAATGAGCGACGCCTTCGTCCTTGGCGATTGGGGCACGACCCGACTGCGCCTCTTCCTGATGGAAGGGGCGCAGGTGGTGGCGCGCGCCGAGGGGCCGGGGGCGTTGAATGGCGATGCGGCTGGCGTGCTGGCCGAAAGGCTGGGCGACTGGCCGGGCGTTGGCGGCGCCATCCTGTGCGGCATGGCGGGCGCGCAGGGCGCGCTGGTCGAGGCGCCTTATGCGTCCTGTCCTGCCGATGTCGGCCAATGGCTGGCGGCGGTGGTGTGCACGGAGGCGGCCGATGTGCCGGTGACGGTGCTGCCGGGGCTGTCCTGTCGCGCGGATGGCGTACCCGACGTGATGCGGGGCGAGGAAACGCAGGTCTTCGGTGCGATGGCGCTGGAGCCGGCGCTGGCTTCGGGTCGGCATATGCTGGTGCTGCCGGGGACGCATTCGAAATGGGTGACGGTGAAGGACGGGGCGATCCTGTCCTTCCGCACGCAGCCGACCGGCGAGTTGTTCGCGCTGCTGTCGGAACGCTCGACGCTGACCGGACCGGATATGCCGGGCGGGGGGACGTTCGACGAGGGCTTTGCGCGCGGGCTGGAGCGGAGCGGCGAGCCGCTGGCGGCCGCGCTGTTCGAGGCGCGGGCGGCGCGGCTGCTGGACGGGCGGTCGAAGGACTGGTCGCGAGGCTATCTGTCCGGGCTGCTGATCGGCGGCGAGGTCCGCACTGTGGAGGAGCCGGTGACGCTGGTCGGCGATCCGGCGCTTTGTGCATTGTACGAGCGGGCGTTGGGATCGGCGCGCAGGATCGACGGGGACGCGGCCGTGCTGGCCGGGCTGGCGCTGGCGAAGGAGAATTTGGCATGAAGATCGACGACCTGTTGGCGCAGGGCGGATTGCCGATCGTGGCGATCCTGCGCGGCGTCGAGACCAGCGAGGCTGTCGCGGTCGCCGAGGCGCTGGTCGAAGCCGGCATCCGCATCATCGAGGTGCCGTTCAACTCGCCCGATCCGGTCGGGTCGATCGGCGCGATGGCGCAGGCGCTGGGCGACCGCGCGGCGATCGGTGGCGGTACTGTCACCAGTGCCGTACTGGCGCGCGCGCTGGCGGAGGCGGGCGGCAGCTTCATGGTGTCGCCCAATGTGCATCGCGAAACGCTCGCAGAGGCGCAGTCGCTCGGGCTGGACCTGGTGCCCGGCTTCCTGACGCCGACCGAAGCCTTCGCGGCGGTCGAGGCGGGGGCCGCAGACCTGAAGCTGTTTCCGGGGTCAGTGCTGGGCAGCGGCTATGTGAAGGCGATCCGGGAAGTGCTGCCGCGCCATGTCCGCATCTGGGCGGTGGGCGGTGTCGGCGCGGACAATGTCAGCGAATGGCGCGCGGCCGGCGTGTTCGGCATTGGCGTGGGCGGCGGACTGTTCCGGCCGGGCGACGATGTTGCAACGGTAGCGCAGCGGGCGCGGGCATTGGTTGCGGCCTGGGGGGACGTATGAAACGACTATTAGCCGGGCTGATCGGGCTGCTGGGAGCCGCCTGCGCACAGGCGGAGCCGGGCGTGACGCTGAACACGCAACTGACAGGTGACCTGGTCCCGACGCATGACCCCGTCATCATGCGGGAGGGCGACACCTATACCGTGTTCGGCACCGGCCATGGCGAGCGGCTGATCGAGACGCGCACGTCGACGGACCTCAGGCACTGGACCGCCGGGCCGCCGATCTTCACGAAGCTGCCCGACTGGGCGACGCAGGCGATCCCCGGCAGCAACGGCATGTGGGCGCCCGATATCAGCTTCGTCGATGGTCGCTACCGGCTCTATTATTCGGTCTCCACCTTCGGGTCGAACCGCTCCGCCATCGGCATGGCGACCAGCCCGACGCTTGATCCGAAAGCGCCTGACTACAAATGGCGCGACGAGGGCATGGTTGTGATGTCCACACAGGACGACGACTATAACGCGATCGACCCCAATTTCGTGATCGACCGGGAAGGGCGGCACTGGCTGACGCTGGGCAGCTTCTGGAGCGGGATCAAGCTGTTCGAACTGGACCCGAAGACCGGCAAGCTGCTGAAGCCCGACGAAAAGCCCTATTCGATCGCCCGTCGCCCCGCGCCCGCCGGCGGTCCTGCGCCGGTGGAGGCGCCGTTCATCGTCGAGCATGGCGGCTGGTACTGGCTGATGGTCAGCTACGACTATTGCTGCAAGGGCGTGAACAGCACCTATTACACGGTGATGGGCCGGTCCAAGGCGATCACCGGACCCTATCTGGGCAAGGACGGCAGCAAGCTGATGGAAGGCGGCGGGACCATCTTCCTGCGCGCGGACCTGAAGGAGCAGCAGCGCTGGCGCGGGCCGGGCCATGCCGGCTGGCTCCATGACAGAGATGGCCAGGATTATGTCGTCTACCACGCGTATGACCGAGAAGCGAACGGCGCGCCGACGCTGCGCGTCGCGCCGGTGCGCTGGGGCGCGGACGGCTGGCCGGTGGCTGAATATTGACGATCTGAAGTTTGAACGCCTTCGGGTCGCGTGAAGGCCGTTCGGGCCGGCTGACGCCAGTCATGGCGCCAGCCGGCCATCCCGCAATTTGAGAGGATGCCGCTATGATGAATCTGTCCCGTCGCCTTTTCGTCGCCGGCGCTGCCGCGCTGCCGATCGCGTGCAGCAAGGTGGGAGCCATCCCGGCTGCTCCGGCTGCGCCCGGCCCGGTCAATCCGCTGGTGAAGCAGCGCGCCGATGCGCAGGTGTTTCTGCACACGGACGGCTATTATTATCTGACCGGATCGGTCCCCGAATATGACCGGCTGGTGCTGCGCCGGTCGAAGACGCTGGCGGGCCTCGCCACGGCGGAGGAGCGGGTGCTGTGGCGGCATCTGGAAAGCGGGCCGCTGTCGGGCTTCATCTGGGCGCCCGAATTGCACCAGATCGACGGCAAGTGGATCATGTATTTCGCCGCCGGTCCTAGCGGCGGCGGCGAGGATGTGTTCCGCATCCGCACCTGGGCGGTGGTGTGCGACGGGGCCGATCCCATGACCGGCGCCTGGTCGGTGCTGGGCCAGTTCGAAGCGCCGTGGGACAGCTTTAACCTGGATTCCACCAGCTTCGTGCATCGCGGCGTGCGCTATTTCGCCTGGGCGCAGCGCGAGCCGGGGATCGAGACGAACAGCAACCTGTATATTGCGCCGCTGGCGAAGGATCCGCTCAAGCTCGCGGCGAAGGCGACGCGGTTGACCATTCCCGAGCTGGACTGGGAAGTGCGCGGTTACAAGGTGGCCGAAGCCCCCGCCGTGATCGTGAAGAACGGCCGGCTGTTCATGACCTATTCGGCCAGCGCGACCGATGCGCGCTATTGCCTGGGTCTGCTCAGCATCGACGAGACCGCCGACCTGATGGACGCGCGCGCCTGGACCAAGTCGCCGCAGCCGGTGTTCGTCACCTGCCCGGAAACGTCAGTCTACGGGCCGGGGCACAACAGCTTCACCGTGGACGAGGCCGGGCGCGACATGCTGGTCTATCATGGCCGCGACTATGAGGCGATTAAGGGCGATCCGCTGTTCAACCCGGACCGGCATACGCGGGTGCAGCGGCTCTATTTCGGCGCGGACGGCGCGCCGGTGTTCGGCGTGCCGGTGGGCAATGGCGTGTTGCCGGAACGACTGTCTTCGGTCGCGGCGCCGGGTATGTTCCTGTCGCATGACGGGACGGCGCTGAAGGCGGGCGCGGCGGCGCTGCCGTTCACGCAATTCCGGCTGCTGCCGGGGCGCGGCGGGGCGCAGAGCGTGATGCTTTCGCCGATCATGCTGCCCGATCATGTCGTGCTGGCGGGTGCGGACGGAAGCCTGACCCTGGCGAAGGACGATGGTTCCGCCGATTTTGCGATGCGCAGCCAGTTCGCGCGGATCGCCGGGCGGGACGGGACGGTGCGATTTGTCAGCATCGCTTTTGCGCGGCAGGCGATCTGCGCAGTGAACCGCGTGCCAAACGGGCCTGTTCGGCTGGGGCCGAGTGATGATGCCCGGGCGGTGTGGAAGCTCGACTGATTGCGGAAAGCAGTCTGACAAAATAGCAACAGATTCGGTTTGAAAGGGCTGCTGCAAGGGGTGCTACATGCGCCCCTTGCAGCAGCCCTTTCATCGTAAAATAACACGAAAACATCGATTTAACGGCAATTGGCCGGGGCGGTGCAGGCGCGTTGCCCCCTTCTAAAATTTCGCTTGCGCTCTGGCTCGAGCGGAAATAATTAGTCCGAGTAATAAACGCCGGCTCAGGCCGCCTCAGGGGAGGATCAAACCATGGCTATCAAGCCAAGCATATTGTTTTCCGCATCCGTTATCGCGCTTACGCTGGGCAGCGCCGCTTATGCGCAGGATGCCGCTCCCCAGTCGGCGGCGCCCCAGTCCGCAGATGACGCCAGCGTCGAGGAAATCGTCGTCACCGGCGTGCGCGCGTCGATTGTCGGCGCGCTCAACGTGCGCAAGGAATCGACGCAGATCGTCGATTCGATCGTGTCGGAGGATGTCGGCAAGCTGCCCGACAACAATGTCGTCGAGGCGCTCCAGCGCGTCACCGGCATTCAGGTGACCGATCGCGCGGGCGGCGAGACCGCCGGCATCACCATTCGCGGTCTCACCGATCCGCTGACGACGCTCAACGGCCGCAACATCTTCACGGCGGCCGGCACGTCCTTCGCCCTGCAGGACATTTCGGCGAACCTCGTCAGCCAGATCGACGTCTACAAGACCCGCTCGGCCGACCAGCTGGAAACCGGCCTCGCCGGCCAGATCGACGTGCAGACCCGCCGTCCGCTCGACTTTGACGGCTTCACCATTTCCGGTCTGGCGCGCGGCGTCTATTCGGAACTGGCCGACAAGTTCAACCCCAACGTGGCGCTGCTCGTCAGCGACCGCTGGGAAACCGGCATCGGCGACATCGGCTTCCTGGTGAACGGCAGCTACACCAAGGCGCAGTATCGCAACCAGAATCTCCAGGCGGGCGCAATGGTGCCGTTCGCCACGGAAAATCCGCCGGAAGGTTCGGGCCTGTCCCCGCTGGAGCGCATCTTCCCCGGCGCCACCAACGAAAACTGGACGCCGGGTCTGGACGCCGGCCTGCCGACTGCGCCGGGTTCGACGCTGAACATCAATGGCGTCGAAACGCCTTATTATCTGTCGCGCGACGCCATCATCGCGTCTGACCTCTACGGCAAGCGCGAGCGCCCTTCGGTCAACGCCGCGCTGCAGTGGGCGCCCAATGACAGCTCGGTCTATACCGCCGAAGTCTTCTACACGGGCTTCCGCGGCGAGACGTTCAACAGCCTGCATTTCAGCTTCGCCGACTGGTGGGGCAATCTGCCCACGGACGTCGCCAACAGCTTCGAGCTGTATGAGGGCACGAACATCATCAAGTCGCGCCGGATGGGCGCGGTCGCCGGCTTCAACAGCGGCGACATGGCGACCAACAAGACCGACAGCTATGTCTACGCCCTGAACGCCAAGTGGGACCTGGGCGAGCGCGGCAAGATCGTCGCCGACATCGCCTATCAGGACAGCAAGAACGAGACCTCCTTCTTCGCCATCCGTACCGATCGCGGTCCGCTCGACCTCGACATCGATTTCAACGCCGGCGGTGGCCTGCCGTCCTACAGCTTTGGCGATCAGGCCGTCCTGACCGACGCCAGCAAGTGGACGGTCGGCAATCTGTTCGACAGCGGCACGAAGAACACCGGCAGCGCGCTGACGCTGATGCTGGACGGCGAATATAAGTGGGACGAAGGCTTCCTGCGCCGCATCAAGGCGGGCTGGCGCTATGACAGCCGCAAGGCCGACAGCTATGTCCGTGATCAGGGCGCAGGCGGTCTGGGCGTCACGCTCGACGCCTTTGGCGAGGGCAATCCCTTCACCAACAGCGGCTTCTTCGACGGTCGCGCCGACATTCCGACCAGCTGGGTGCTGGCCGATCCGCGCAGCATGAACAAGGACGCTGTGCGCCAGTTGTACCGCGCGGTCGCGCCGGGCCTGCTGCTGTCGGATGAGCTGACGTTCGGCCATGTGTTCGGCATCAACGAGACCAATCTGGCCGCCTATATCCTGGCCGATGGCGAGATCGAGCTGTTCGGTCAGCCGCTTCAGCTTCAGGCCGGCGTGCGCTTCGTCGGGATCGACACCGACTATGACTATTTCGACCGTGGCAATGGTTTCGCCCGGACGACGGTGGCGACCAGCTCCGAGAAGTTCCTGCCGTCCTTCACGGCGCGCTACAACATCACCGACAATCTGCGCATTCGCTTCAATTATGGCGAAACGCTGCGTCGGCCGGCCTTTGGCGACCTCAACCCCAATCTGTCGCTGACGGGCGATCTGTCGCGGATCGGCTTCGGCACGGGTTCGGCGGGCAACGCCAATCTGGGGGCGACCCATTCGAAGAATATCGACCTGGCGATTGAATGGTATTTCGAGCGCAACAGCGCGATCTACGCGACGGCGTTCCAGCGCAAGATCGACGGTCTGGTCGTGCCGCTGACGGTGCGGGAGTTCATCCCGAACAACTATCTGCCGCGCAACGAGACCTACACGGAATATTTCAACATCACCCGCCCCGAAAATGCTTCCAACGGCACGCTCAAGGGCCTGGAACTGGGGCTGACCTACTTCCCGTCCTATCTGCCGACCTTCCTGGACGGTCTGGGCTTCACCGGCAGCGCGACGATCCTGGATTCGGAACAGACGATCCCGGTGGTCAACAATGCGGGCGAGATCACCGGATCGGCCAAGTCGGCCTTCTTCGGCGTGTCGAAGCTGTCGTACAACGCCACGCTGGCCTATGACAAAGGCCCGGTCGGCGCGCGCCTGTCCTACATCTGGCGCAAGGGCTTCCTGAACAACAATGAAGGTCGCGCCTTCGCCAACCCGATCGGCATGTGGCGTGCGCCGGAAAAGAGCCTGGACTTCCAGCTCACCCTGAATGTGAACGACGACATCGGCATCACCTTCGACGCGGTGAACATCACCAAGGCGAAGCAGCAGAACTATTACAAGTTCGGCGATGTCGGCAATCCGACCGAGTTCAATTCCAGCACGCTGCTGATCGACCGCACCTTTGCGCTGGGCGTGCGTTTCAAGTTCGACTGACGGGTCGAACGGCAGCCGGGATGCATGCCTGTCGCATCCCGTGCCGCCGCGTAGCGGCCGTCGCCGGGGGCCTCCCTTCCTCCTCCCCCGCCCCCGGAGACGGCCGCTTCCTCACATTGTCCGCCAAAGGAGCCGCCATGCATCGACTAGCCCGCATGTTTTTCGGGACGGTCGCGCTGGCGGCTTTGGCCTGTGGTGGCCCCGCCGCCGCGAAGGAGATGGACGCCGCCGCCATCACACAGGCGCGCTATGGCCATGACGCGCCCTGGTATCGGGGGCGCATCCCTCTGTTCGAATCCGCCGATCCCGCGATCGACGCGGTCTATTATTATCGCTGGAGCCTGTTCCGCGCGCATCAGCGGGACCTTGGCGAGCAGGGTTTCATCACCACCGAGTTCGCCGACGATGTCGACTGGCAGCGGCATCCCTTTGCCAGCCTGAACGACGCCAGTGGCTTCCACATCGCGGAAGGGCGCTGGCTGAACGACCGCCGCTTCACCGACGACTATATCAATTTCATGTATGAGGGCGGCAATGACCGCCACTTTACCGACCATATGGCGGACTCGGTGTGGGGCCGCTTTCTGGTCGATGGCGATCGCGACGGCGCGCTCAAGCATCTGCCGGTGATGCGGCACATCTATCGGCTGTGGGACGAGAAGTTCGATTTTTCCAAGGGGCTGTATTTCGTCGAGCCGTTGCTGGACGCGACCGAATATACCGTCTCGTCGATCGATGCGTCTGGCGGCAAGGACGGCTTTCGCGGCGGCGACAGTTTTCGCCCGTCGGTCAACAGCTACATGTTTGCCAATGCGCGTGCGCTGTCCCGCATGGCGGAGATGGCAGGCGATACCGCGATGGCGAAGGAATATGCCGGCCGCGCCGAGGCGCTGAAGACGCGCGTGCTGGCGGACCTGTGGAGTCCGACGCTGACGCACTTCATCGACCGGCATCAGATCAGCAACGAGTTCGTCAAATATTGGGAGCCGATCCGGGCGCGCGAACTGGTCGGCTATCTGCCCTGGATGTTCGATCTGGTCCCGGACGAGGCGCGCTATGCCGGGGCGTGGGCGCATCTGCTGGATACCAAAAGCCTGGCGGGGGCAGCGGGGATGCGGACCGTCGAGCAGAGCTATGAATATTATATGCGGCAATATCGCTATCTGGGGGCCGCGCCCGAATGCCAGTGGAACGGGCCGATCTGGCCCTATCAGACGACGCAGGTGCTGGGCGGCATGGCGAACCTGCTGGATCATTACGACAAGACCGGGCCGGTGACGCGCAGCGACTATATGCGGCTGCTGCGGCAATATGCGAAGCTGCACGTGCAGCCTGACGGGCGGCTGGACCTGGAGGAGGATTATCATCCGGAGACCGGCCGCGCGATCGTGGGGCTGGATCGCAGCCATCATTATTTCCATTCCGGCTTCGTCGATCTGGTGATGACCGGCCTGGTCGGCATCCGCCCGCGCGCCGACGACGTGCTGGAGGTCAATCCGCTGTTGCCGGAGGCGGGCGACGCGCAGGCGCTGGCGTGGTTCCGGGTGCAGGACGTGCCCTATCATGGGCGTCGCGTCGCGGTGACATGGGATGCGGACGGCAGTCACTATGGACGCGGTGCGGGGCTGTCGGTCGAGGTCGATGGCGTCGAAGTCGCGCGCCGGGCGACTCTGGGGCGGATCGAGGTTGCGGTGGAACGCCGGGCGGTGGCGGCGGCGAAGCGGCCGATCGATCTGGCGGTGCAGCTGGTGCGCGGGCAGTTTCCGATGGCCAGCGCGTCGAGCGGGACGGACGCGGAAAATCTGCATGATGCGATCGATGGGCGCGTGTGGTTCACGCCCGAGCTGCCCAATGGCTGGACCTCCGCGGCGGGGAAGCGCCAGTGGTATGCGGTCGATCTGGGCGAGGCGAAGAAGATCGGGCGGGCGGAGCTGGCCTTTTTCGACGACGGCAAGGGGATCGCCGCGCCGCAGAACTATGTGCTGGAGGCGCAGGTGGACGGGCGCTGGCAACGGATCGCGCGTGGCGCGCCGGTCGCGAACGGCGTCACCGATGCAACATGGGCGCCGCTGACGGCGCAGCGCGTGCGCGTGGTCATGCAGACGCCCGGCGGCAAGGCGGTGCGGCTGGCGGAGATCAAGCTGTTCGCGCCGGAATGACGCTCGTGTAGAGAGCGAAATAGGCGGCGATCATGGCCGCCTCGTCGAAATGCGCGCGGGCCTGCGCGGCGTTGGCGCGGCCGATGCGCGCGCGCAGGGCCGGGTCATCGGCGAGCGCGCGGATCGCGGTGGCGAGCGCCTGGTCGCTGGCGGGTGTCACGATGAAGGCGCGGTTTTCCGGCGCGACCATATCTTTGATGTCACCGACATCCGGCGCGACGACGGGCAGGCCGGCGGCCATCGCCTCCATGACGGAGAGCGGGGCTTGTTCGGTATCCGATGACAGGGCGAAGATATCCGCCTGCGCCAGCGCTGCGGGGACGTCGCTGGTGAAGCCGGGCAGGGCGACCGCGACGCCATGGGTGTGCGCTTCGGCTTCGATCAGCGCGCGTTCGGGGCCTTCGCCATGGAGTGTGAGGCGGATGTCGCTGCCTGCGCCGGCGCTGGCGCGGACCAGGCGGCGCAGGTTCTTTTCCGGGCGCAGGCCGGCGATGGCGACGACATGGGTTTCGGCTGAGGGCGCGCGGTCGGGGACGGAGAACATCGGCACGCCGTTGGAGAGGATATGCAGTCGCTCCGGGGGGACGCGCCATTCCTGTTGCGCGTGGCCGGCGAGGGAGCGCGAGGGAGCGATGATCGCGTCCGGCCCCTGCATGGCGATGCGGCGATAGGTGCGGCGGAGCCATGCGGCGCGGCCGGTGCGCGGCGGATCGAGGCCGTCTTCATGATGGACCAGCGGCGGCAGGCGCAATGCACGCGCGAACAGGCGATGCGCCAGCACCATATCCATCGCGCCCCAGCCATAGGCCAGGATCAGGTCATGCCCCTTGAGCAGCCGCGCGAGGCGTAGCAGGCGGGCGGGCGTGGGCTTGCCGGAGACGAGGCGGCCTGGTTCGACCGGGAAGGTGGCGGCGACATCCGCCGGGATCGCCTTGCGTGCGCCCATCGCGCTTTGGTCGGCGACGAGGATGGCGTGCGTGGCGCGAGCGCCAAAGCCGCGCATCAGCGCGACGGTGCGTCCCTCCGCGCCGCCATGATCGAAGGTGCCGAAGATGTGGAGGAGGCGCAGGGGCGGCGACATGAGGGCTTTCTTGGGGCTGACCTGCGTTAACACCAAAGGATTAAGCATTTTGGTGCAGGACAGGACCGGAAGATCCGTGGGGGCGGATCGAAGGGGAGCGTCGAGACCGGCCGGATGATCCTGTTCCTGCGCACATCGGATATCCAGATCGATTCCCGCCTGCTGCGCTATGCGCGGGCGCTGGACCATGCCGGCATTCCG
Source organism: Sphingobium sp. (assembly GCA_044237945.1). GTDB lineage: Bacteria > Pseudomonadota > Alphaproteobacteria > Sphingomonadales > Sphingomonadaceae > Sphingobium. The sequence goes on from JBIIEH010000021.1 coordinate 11,371, forward strand.
CATGCGGCGGCCTTCTGGTCGCGCGGCAAGATCGCGGCGAGCGATCCGGGTTTTCCGGTGTTCCGCTTCATCATCCCGCGCCGCAGCCCGCGCCGCCGCACGATGCTGATCCCGCTGCTGCGCGCGAACCTGTTCTTCATGGCCACGGTCTGGCGCGAGCGGCGGCGGATCAGCCTGCTCCATGCAGTCGATCTGGACACGGCGCTGTCGGCCTGGATCATGCGGCGGCTGACGGGCGTGCCCTATATCTATGACGTGTACGATCATTATGCGGATTCGCGCGGGCTGGGCGGGCGGTTGCGCGACCTGCTGGGCCGGGTCGAGGCGCTGATCTTCCGCGATGCGGCCTGCGTCATCCTGGCCGACGATGCGCGGCGCGACCAGCATGGGCCGACGCCGCCGGATCGGCTGATGGTGGTGGAGAATGTGCCGGAGGCGGCGCAGGGAGAGACGGCGATGACGGCCGCCACGCCGCGCCTCAAGATCGGCTATCTCGGCACGTTCGAGCCACTCTATCGCGGGCTGGAGGACCTGATCGCGGCGGTCGAGGGCAATGCGGGGCTGGAGCTGGAGATCGCGGGCAGCGGCGCGCTGGAGGCGGAGATCGCGGCGGCGGCGGCGCGGTGCGACCGCATCCGGCTGCATCCGCCGCTGGCGCACCGGGCCGGGCTGGAGATGCTGGCGCAGTGCGACATCGTGGCGGGCCTCTATTACAGCGCGCAGCCCAATCATCGCTTCGCCGCGCCGAACAAATATTATGAGCATCTGCTGGTCGGCCGGCCGCTGCTGACGTCGGTCGCGACGCCGCCGGGGCAGAAGGTGGCCGAGCATGATACCGGCTGGGCGGTCGAGGACGGGCCGGAGCCGGTCGCCGCGGCTCTCGCCGATGCGCTGGCGGATCGCGCTGCCGTCGCCCGCAAGGGGCGGCATGCGGCGGCGCTGTGGCGGGGCCGCTTTACGGACTATTTTGCGCACAAATTGCGCGGCGAATATGTCGCGACCGTGCATGCCGCGCGGCGGGATCGGGCTGCGTGAAGCGGCTCCGGGTGCTGCAACTGGCGATGGCGGGTCCGCTCTATGGCGCGGAACGCTGGATCCTGGCGCTGGCCGCGCATCTCGACCCTGAGCGGGTGGATTGTCATGTCGCGGTGATCGACGATCTGGGCGGGGCGGAGCCGCCCTTGCTGGCTGCTGCGGGAGAAGCGGGGCTGGCCAGCCACCGGATCGCGTGCCGGGGGCGGGTGGATTTTGCGGCGGCGCGGGCGTTGCGCAGGCTGCTGGCGGAGGGCGATTTCGATATCGTGCATTCGCATGGCTACAAGGCGGACGTGCTGACGCTGCTGGCGTGCCGGGGAGCGCGGGTTGCGACCGTGGCGACGCCGCATGGCTGGAGCGAGCAGGCGGACTGGAAGCTGCTGGCCTATGAATATGGCGACCGGGCGCTGTTCTCCTTCTTCGATGCGGTCGCGCCGCTTTCGCCGGAATTGTGCGCTGGGGTGAGGCGCAATCCGTTCGCGCGGGGGAAGCTGCATTATATCCCCAATGGCGTCGATCTGGACGAGGTGGATGCGGCGCGCGCCGCCGCGCGTGCGCAGCCACCCTTGGGCGAGGGGCCGGTGATCGGCTATTGCGGGCAGTTGATCGCGCGCAAGGATGTGGGGACATTGCTGCGGGCGTTCGCGACGCTGGAGGCCGGGCGGCTGATGCTGCTGGGTGAGGGCGAGGATCGCGCTACGCTGGAGGCGGAGGCCGTGGCGCTTGGCGTGGCGGATCGTGTGACCTTCGCGGGCTATCGGCCCGACCGGCTGGAATGGATCGCACGGACGGATATGTTCGTGCTCCCTTCGCGCCGGGAGGGCGTGCCGCGCTGCCTGATGGAAGCGATGGCGCTGGGTGTGCCGGTGGTGGCGTCGGACATTGCGGGCAATCGGGATATCGTGACGGGCGAGACCGGGCGGCTGTTCGACGTGGGCGATGTTGATGGGTTGGCGGAGGCGTTGCGCGCGACGTTGGCGATGGGGGAGGAGGAAAGGCGCGCGCAGGCGGACCGGGCGCGGGCGCTGATCGAACAGGGCTATAGCGCGCGCGCGATGGCGCGGGCTTATGAGGGGCTGTTCTCCAGTCTTGTTGGAAATCCAACGTCACCCCGGGCCTGACCCGGGGTCCCGCTTCCTTTCTTCCGTCGTGCAGAAGAAGCGGGATCCCGGGTCAAGCCCGGGATGACGGGGAATGGGACCGCCGCCCCTCCCCCTATTTCAACAAATCACTCACTTCGATCGGCTTGCCGTTGGCAATGACGGTCTTCACCTTGAAGGTGTTGGAGATGTCCTCGCGCGGGTCGCCGTCGAGCAGGACGATGTCGGCGAGCTTGCCCGCCTCGATCGTGCCGGCGTCGAGGTTCAGCGCCCTGGCCGAGTTCACCGTCGCGGTCTGGAGCGCCTGGAAGGGCGTGAGGCCGGCGTCGACATAGGAGGCGATCTCCGCGTGCAGATTGGTCGCGATCATCGTGTCGGTGCCCGCGACCACCCAGGTGCCCGCGTCGTACATCTTCTTGAGGCTCTTCAGGCTGCCCGGCAGGGTCGGACGGATCATCGCCTCGAACGCGCTCTTTTCCTTGACCGATTTCTGCGCCCAGACCGGGTAGAGATTGACGCGCGGATCGTCGAGATAGTCGGGATGCTTGGCGAGATAGCCCGACAGCACGCCGAACATCGTTGGCGTCAGCGTGCGGCCGGAGCGGGCGAACAGCTGGATCACATCCTCATAGGCGATGCCCATCGGACCCTGCTTGGGCGAATAGCCGCGCCGGCTGGTCGCGCCGAGATGTTCGGTGCCGTCCACGCCGGTATAGGCGGCGGGGAAGATTTCATGGCCCGACACCGGGATGCCCATGTCGTGCGCGGCCTCGACGATGCGGCGCTGGAACAGATCGGGCATGCGGACATAGCTTTTGACGATGTCATATTTGAGCGCCCTGGCGCGGGTCAGCTCGCGCTCCAGATGCGCGGGGCCGGACACGGCGACGCCCATCTTGTAATAGACGCGCTGATATTCGAGCAGCGGTCCGCCGGTGTAGAGGCGCGGGGACAGGCGCACGCCCGCCTCCGCCGCCTCGCGATCCTCGACCGCGTCATAGACCTGCGTGCCCGGATCGCGCACGGTGGTGATGCCATAAGCCAGCCACGCCTTTTCCAGATTGGAGCCGAAATCCTTCTGGATGTGCGAGTGGAATTCGATGAGGCCGGGAATGGCCGTCAGCGTCGATCCGTCGACATAGGTGGTGCCCGGTGTCTTCTCGTTCGCATCATGGTCGCGCACCGCGACGATGCGGTTGCTCTCGATCACGATGTCCTTGTTGAGCTGCGTCGCATCGGTGATCGAGTCCACCAGCTTGCCGACATGCACAACGACGCGGCCGGTCGGCTTGGCCAGCGTGTAGTTGAGGGTGAGCGGAACTTCGGTGACGACGCCGGTTTCGGTGTCGACGGTCTTCATCTTGTCGTCGGACTGGAACAGGATGGTCTTGCTGTCGGCCGTCCAGCTCGGGAAGAAGGCGGTGTCGGACGCCTGGCTGCGCGGCGGCGAAAGCGGCGCGCCGTCCTTGTCCACCGTCCAGGTTTTTAGCTGCCCTTCATAGATGCCGGCCATCTTCGTGCCGTCCGGCGACCAGACCGGGCCGCTGCCGCTGCGTGTGTCGAGCGACATGTTCTCGACCGGGATCTGCCAGAAGGGCTGGCCCTTGCCGTCCGCCGGGATGACCCAGGCCTGGTTGGTGCCTTCGCGGAAGCTGGCGGAGAATTTGTGGCTCAAGGAGATCACGACATATTTGCTGTCGCCCGACCAGCTGGGGCTGCCCGGCTGGCCGAGCGAACCCTGAAGCCGCGTGATCGCGCCGGTCGCGACATCGACGACGCACACGCCCGCCACGCCCCACTGCCCGTCCACGTCGATATAGGCGACGCGCGTGCCGTCCGGCGACCAGGTCGCGCCCAGCGGCTGGGTGTCGATATTGGTGAGCTGCCGGTCCTTGCCGGTGGCAAGGTCACGGATGAACAGCTGCGGCAGGCCGCCGACGCGGTCGGAGGAGTAGACGATGCTCTTGCCGTCCGGCGACCAGGCGGGATCGGCGTCGAGCGCGGCGTCTTTGGTCAGGTTGACCGGCTCGCCGCCCTTGACGGAGACCATGTAGAGGTCACCCAGCGCGACGAAGGCGATGCTCTTGCCGTCCGGCGAAATCTTCGGATGGACGATGCCGAGCGCACGGCGGGGAACGGTGGAATCCCAGTCGCGCTTGGCGCGGGTGTAATTGGGCTTGGTGGCCTGAAGCGTGGCGGTGAATTCCACCGTGGACAGCTTCGACGCGGCGCGGTGGCGGATCTTGCCGTCGGCGACATAATAATAGCCCGACGGTCCCCAGGAGACGCGGAACGGGAAGACATTCTCGTCGCCGCTGACCGCCGCGCCGTCGATCTCCAGCCGCGATCCCTTGCCGTCCGACGCGACATAGGCGAGCTGGCCGTCCGGGCCGAAGGAGGGGGCGTCCAGTTTCACGCCGTCAATGGCCTTCAACGGCGCTTCCACGCCGGTCGCCAGCGTGGTGACGAACAGGGAGGACTTCATCATGCCCTCTGCGCTGGAATAGGCGATGCGCGCGCCGTCCGGCGACCAGGTCGGCATGCGGTCTTCCAGCGGACCCTTGCTGATCTGGGAGAGCTTGCCGCTCGCCAGGTCCATCGTCCAGATGTCGTAGCTGCTGCCTGAACGGTCGGAGGAGAAGGCGATGGTCTTGCCATCGGGCGAGAAGGCCGGCTCGCGGTCGTCATAGGCGCCCAGCGTCAGCTTCTTCATCTCGCTGCCGTCGGGCTTGATCGTGTAGAGATCATAGCCGCCGTCGCGATAGGCGAAATAGGCGAGATATTGGCCGTCCTTCGACCAGACCGGCTGGCGCGCGTCGTTGAAATAGTCGGTAATGCGCTTCGCTTTTCCGCCCTTCACCGGCACGATCCACAGGCTGCCCTGCAAATCCACCGCCAGCCACTTGCCGTCCGGCGAGACGGAGACGGCCATCGACGTGCCTTCATGCACGTCGAAGCTGGCGGACGGCTCGCCGCCGGGCGGGGGCAGATTAGCGGGTTGGGCGAGCAGGGGGGCGGCGGACGTCAGCAGCGCGGCGGTGAGAGCGGTGCGCGACAGCGAACGGCGCAGCTTCGGGAAGTTCATGGATCGCCCCCTTGGATAATATTGGTTCCGGGGGGATTGACGGATCGCGGGCGAAGGTCCGCCATGCGGGCGGGTTTTTCAGGCGGCCAGCACGACGGCTGTGCGCGCGCGTAGCGCGCCCCGCCAGGTCAGGTGAACAGGAAGTCGCTCATGGCGATGGAACTGACGCCCTCCGCCAGATAGGTGATCGCGCCGTCGTCGATGAAATAGAGATGGCCCGCGCCGTCGATGGCGAAGGCGTGGTCCACCGTGCCGTTGCTGTTCATGTAGCTTTGCACCTGCGCCTGTGTCGCCAGGAAGCCGAAGCGCAGCAGGTCGGCGGTGTAGGTCACCGCCTGGCCATTGGTCACGGTCTGCTGCGTCAGGAAGGTCGAGGCGGACATGCCGGCGAACAGGTTGTCGGCGAACTCCAATTTGTCCTGCCCGCTGACGAAGTCGAGCTTGATGTTGAAGATTGGCGCGGCCTGGAACTCGAAGATGTCCGCGCCGCCCTGCCCATTGGCGGTCAGGCTGCTGCTGCCGGAGCCGATCGCGATCCGGTCCGCCCCCTCGCCGGCGAAGATGTAGCCGTGCGAGATATTATAGGTGTCGGCAAAGGCGCTGCCGGTCGCGTCGATCGTGATATTGTCGAACGCCCACAGGATCTGCGCGCCGGTCGCCGCGCTCGCGTCGATATGCTCGATGCTGGTGTCGCCGAAGGTCGTGGGCAGGATCAGCGTCTGCTCGGTCTGCACGACCAGCGTGTCATAGCCGCTGCCGCCGAAATATTCGTCGGCATCGTCGGGGCGCAGGATCAGGAAGTCGTCGCCCTCGCCGCCGTCCATATAGTCGTCGCCGGCCCCGCCATCGAGCCAGTCGATGCCGATATTGCCATAGAGTTCGTCGTCGCCGTCGCCGCCGTTTAGATGGTCCGACAGGCGGTTGCCCTGCGCGACCTGGCCGCTGTCGCCCAGGTTGATGGTCCAGCGCTGCTCCGCGCCGGCATAGACCGTCAGGTCCGCCGTATCATTGGCGTTGAAGACATAGTCATAGACCTGGTTGCTGGGGGTCGACGGGTCGATCAGATCGACATCTTCAAAGCCGGTCAGGTTGCTCGCCATGGTGGCGCTGAAGCCGAAGCGATAGTCGTAGAGCAGCAGGTCGCGGCCCTCGCCCGCGTCGATCGCGCCGGCAACCGCGCTGTTCGACCCGTAGAGCGTCACGCGGTCATTCTCCAGGCCCAGGTCGCCGCGGAAACGCGCGCCGGAAAACTGGATGCGCAGGTCCAGCGCATCCTCGCCATCGCCGGTCTGGACGGTGACCGTGCCACTATCGAGATCGCCGATGAAGATGCTGTCGGCGTCATCGCCGCCGATGAGGGTCATCCGGTTGTTCGACATGCCGCTCAGCACGGCCTCGCCAAGGGTCAGGCTGTTGACGCCATTGGCCAGCGCGACCGTCTCCAGCCCGGTGGTGAGGGCGAAGTCGGCGGCCGTGTAGGCCCCGGCCGCAGCGAAGCGCAGCGTGTCGACGCCGTCGCCGCCCAGATAGGAAGATGCCGCATTGCGCCAGATCAAAAGGTCGTCGCCCTGTGCGCCTTGCAGGATGTTGGCGCCAGCATTGCCGTCCAGTGTCGCGCCCGCCGCGCCCGCCGTCAGCGTGTCGGCGGCCGATCCGCCGGTCAGCCGGCTCGACACATCGTTGCGGCCAGTCAGCGTCAGTGCGGTGGTGGAGGCGGAGCCGTCCACATGCTCGAAATTGGTGGTGACGCCGCCGCCCGTCACCTGATCGGCGGCGTTGGACAGGTCCACCGTCTCGCCATTGCGCACGACCAGCGTGTCGAAGCCCGCGCCGCCGTCGATTGCGACATTGCTGCCGCGATAGTCGATGCGGTCGTTGCCGCCTTCGCCCCGGATCGTGCTGCCGACGCCGTAGTTGCTGTACTGGCTGATCGTCACGATATCCGCGCCGTCGCCGCCGTTGAAGGTCAGCACGCTGCCCGACAGCTCGACCGTTTCATTGCCGGCCGTTCCGTTGATCGTCAGGCTGTCGCCCATGTCCGATCCCTGCGATGTGCCGGCCAGCACGAAGCTGCCAAGGTTCGTCGTCTGGCCCGAGGCGAGCTGCACGATGAACGTCTCGGTCGTGCCGTTGTTGTATGCGCCTGCCACGGTGCCGATCTTCGCCGCGTTCGCGCCGCTGATGGTGACGGTCGATCCGTAGAAGGCGGTGATCTGCTCGACATTGGTTATGCCGTTGCCGAGGAAGCTCATGGAAACCAGGGCTTCGATCGAGTCATAGCCGCCCGCGCCGTCCACCGTCTCGCCGGCTGCAAACTCGGACGCGGTCTGGTAGATGAAGCGATCGCCGCCCGCGCCGCCCTTCAAAATGTCCGCGCCGCCGCCGCCCCGGATCAGCGCCGCCGCCGATCCCGCGCGGATCGTGTCGGCCGCGCTGCCGCCGGTCAGCGTGCCGGAAAATCCGCCGGGCGAGAGCGCGATATTGCTGCCGGTGATGGTGACCGCCTGCGCCGATGTGGAGGCGTCCACGCTCTCGAAGCCCACGGTGATCCCGCCGCCCGACACCTGATCCGACCCGTTGCGCAGGTCCACGGTCGCCGCGCCGGACAATTGCAGCGTGTCGCCAAGGCCCGTGGCGTTGTGCGCGCCGCCGGCGATCGAGGCGGCCTGCGCATCATAGAGGATGAAATCGTCGCCGCCGCCGCCGCCGATGATGTCCGCGCCGCCCCGACCGATGATCGTGTCCGCGCCCTCGCCGCCGATCAGCCGGTTGACCCCGCTCGACCCGGCGATGAAGCCGCCCAGCGCGGAGCCGGTCAGCACGACATTCTCGAAGCCCTTGGTCGTGCCGCTGTCGTTGGTGGAGGAACTGAGGCGGCTCTGGTCCGCCAGCGACAGGTCGAACCAGCCGCCCATGATGCTGGTCAGCGTGTCAGTCCCCGCGCCGCCGTCGATCAGCAGGTCGTTATTGTCCCAGGCGATGCTGTCGTCGCCATCTTCGCCCAGCAGCGTGTCCTGCGTATACTGGCCGCCGGTCAGAATGTCGTTGCCGCCGCCGCCGCGCAGATAGACGCGGTTGCCGCCATTGACGGAAAAGGCGTTGATCGTGTCAGCGCCGATGTCGCCCAGCACATAGAGCTGGTTGCCGGTGGCTGATCCCACATTGTCGTTGAGGATGGTGATGCTGTTGCCGACGGCGGAAAGATAAATCCGCTCGATCCCGTAGACATTGTTGAGCGCGCTGGCCGCCAGTGCGCCGCCCGACTGGATGTACAGGCGATCGACGCCGCCACCGCCGCCGATCGAATCGGCGTTGGTGAGCGCATTGGCATAGAAGCGGAACGTGTCATCGCCTGCGCCGCCGCTGAAACTGTCTTCACCGCCGCCGGCCGTGATATCGACGGCATTGTCGCCGGTCAGGACGGAGGCATCGACGATATCGTTGCCGGCCTTGCCGATGAAAGTGATCCGGTGCCCGGCAGCGCTGGCGACCATGGCGTTGGCGAGCGTGTTATTATTGTAGCTGGCGAAGCTGAATTCATTGCCGCCGGCGTGGAATTCGATCCGCTCCACGGACGAAAAGGCACCTGCGAAGACGAAGCCGGCGCTCGAGAAAATCAGGCTGTCATTTCCGCCATTGCCGGTGAGCGTTGCATTGAAGAAATCTTCGGGACTGACTGTAAAGCTGTCGTCCCCCGCGCCCCCGCTGACGACGGCCGTGCCGTTGTCGATCACATAGTGAACGCTGCGCGCAGCGGCCAGGGACGACCCGTCGATGGTCTTGAACGCCGTCCCGTCGCCCAGGAAAAAGGTCAGTCGGCCGCCGAGCGCGGAGGCGGCCATCGCGTCGGCCAGAACCAGGTTCATGCCGCCCGAGATATATATCCGCTCGACGCCTCTCACCTGATCGAGCGACGAGGCCGAAGCGACCCCGGTAATGACCAGACTGTCGACGCCGGCCCCGCCCTGCACGATATCGGCACCTGTCAGCTGGCTGCCCAGAAAGCGGAACGTATCCGCACCTGCGCCGCCGGTGAGCTGGTCAATCCCCGATCCAGCGGTGACGTCGATGGCGTTGGGGGCTGCCAGCGCGCTTGCATCGACGATGTCATTGCCGTTGCCGCCGAGGATGGCGACCTTGTCGCCATCGGCGCTGCCGACCATGCTGTTGAGCAGCCGGACGCTGTTGCCGCCCGCATGCAGCTGAAGCCGTTCGACGGAGCGTATCTGGCTCAGCGCAGTGGCGGCGAGCGCGCCAGCACTGGTCAGCCGCAGCACGTCGCTTCCGCCGCGACCATCCACCATGTCGCCGCTGGTCAGGTCCGCGACGGTGAAGAGGAACAGGTCATCCTCGGTCTCGCTGCCGAGGAAGTTGTCGTTCGTGTTGGGGTTGCCCGTGAACGTCGCCATGTCTCTGTTCCTTTCGGTTCGTCGTCAGGGATATGCTTCAGCTGTAGAACTGGAAATCGGCCATCGTCGCCGTCTGGACGCCGGTGGCGAGGTGATGCGCCGCAAAGCCGTCGATGAAGAACAGGTCGCCCAGACCGTTCACCGCAAAGGCATGATCCACGCCGCCATGCGCTGCGGCGTAGCTCGACATTTCCGATTCGTTGAACAGACCCATGCCGGCGTCGAACACCAGGAAATCAGCGTTGAAGTTGAGCTGGTTGCCGGCATGAACGGCCTGCTGCGTCTGGAAGGTCGCAGCGCTAAGGCCATCGAAGGCGGGACTGTTGAACAGCAGCTTGTCCGTGCCGCTCAGATAGTCAGTGGCGACATTGCCGGCGGGGACGGCGGAGAAATCGAACTTGTCCGCGCCCGCTTCGCCAAAGGCCCCCAGCCCGGCGGTGGCGGCGGTGATGAGGATGGTGTCGGCCCCGCCGCTGGCCCTGATCGTGCCATGCGCCAGGTTGAAGGTTTCGCCCAGATTGCTCGCGATCACGTCCAGCGTCAGGCTGCTGTCGGCCATCAGGATCGACGCCGACGCCGCCTGGGTCAGGTCGATCCGCTCGAACGAGTCCGCAGCGAAGTCCGGGCCGAAGAACACGGCCCCGCCCTGCCGCACGACCAGCGTGTCATAGCCTTCGCCACCCTGCACCGTACCGTCATCGGCGTCGATGATGATACGATCGTCGCCGCCGCCGCCAAAGACCTGGTCAGCGCCGCCGCCGGCGTTGATGACGTCGGCGCCCGCCCCCCCGGTGATGATGTCGTTCAGCTCGGCGCCGAACACGGTCTGGCCGCCATCGCCCAGCGTGATGGTCCAGCGGTCGTTCGCCGCCGCCACAACGTAAAGGCCGGCGGTGTCGTTCGCCGTGAAGCTGTAGTCGAAGATGTCCACATTGTTGAACGTGGGATCGATCAGCTCCACCCGTTCGAAGCCGGTCAGATTGTCGGCCATCACTGCGTTGAAGCCGGAGCGATAGTCGAATTGCAGCGTGTCGGTGTCGCCGCCGGTCCCGCCCGATCCGCCGTCTATGGCACCCGCGACACCAGAGTAGAAGCCGAACAGCGTCACGATGTCGTTGTCCGCGCCCAGATTGCCGGTGAAGCGCCCGGTGGTGTTTTCGCTGCGCAGGTCCAGGCTGTCGCTGCCTGCGCCGGTCAGGACGGTGATGGTCCCGCTCCAAGCGGGGCCGGCGCCGATGTCGATATTCTCGCTGCCGCTGCTGCCGGTGAGCGAGATGTTGGGGCCGGACATCGCCGCCCTGAACGCGGCGTCGATGGTCAGGTTATTGGTCCCGGCCGCCAGCACGACCTTCTCCATGCCGGTGACGGTCTGGAAATCGGCGCCGGAAAAAGTGCCTGCCGCCGCGAATTTCAGCGTATCGACGCCGCCGCCGCCGGAATAGGTCTGGCCAGCGCCACGGAACACCAGCGTGTCCGCCCCCGCGCCGCCGTTCAACACGTCGCCGGTGCTGGTCCATCCGTCCAGATAGGCCCCTGCCGTGCCGGCGTTCAGCGTATCGGCCGCGATGCCGCCGGAAATCTGGCTGAACACATCGTTGCGGCCGGTCACCGTCAGGCTGCCGGCCGACATGAGGCCGCTGATATGCTCGAAATTGACGGTGATCCCGCCGCCCGTCACCTGATCGGCGGCGTTGTTGAGGTTGATCGTCGCCGCCTGCGCCACCAGCAGCGTGTCGTTGCCCGCGCCGCCGTCGATGCGGACATTGCTGTCGCGATAGGACAGGGTGTCGCTGCCTGCATCACCATTGATGACGCTGCCCGCGCCATATTTGACGTCCGTGCCGATCACGACGAAGTCGTTGCCGTCGCCGCCGTTGAAGGTGACGACGCTGCCCCCCAGGCTGACCGACTCGTTGCCCGCCGCGCCCTGGATGATGAGCTTGTCGTTGGCGTCCGACCCCTGCGCCGGGCTGGCGAGCGCCAGATTATACAGCAGCGCGGTCTGTCCGGAGGTCATCTGAATGATGAAGGTTTCCGACGTGCCGTTCGCCGGATAGCCGCCAACGGTCGTCAGCCGCTCGGCCAGCGCGACGCTCATCGTGACGGTCGCGCCGGCGAAGGCCCGGATCTTCTCGACATTGGTGATGCTGTCGCCCAGAAAACTCATCGTGTCGTAGACGTCGAGCGTGTCGATGCCGCCGGCGCCGTCCACCGTCTCGCCGGCCACGAACTGGCCGGCATAATAGATGAACGTGTCATCGCCCGCGCCGCCCTTCAGGATGTCCGCGCCGCCGCCGCCGCGCATCGCGGTGGAAACGGAGCCGGCCTGGATCGTGTCGCCCGCCGACCCGCCGATCAGATAGCCGGCGCTATAGCCGGGCGTGACCGGCGTGTTGCTGCCGCGCAGGGTCACCGCCTCGGTCGATTGCGAGGCGTCGACGCTTTCAAAGCCGGTGGTCGTGCCGCCGCCCACGACCTGATCCGCCGCATTGGCCAGGTTCACCGTCGCAGCGGAGGTGATGACCAGGCGGTCGCCATTGCTGCCGGTCGGGTTGGCGCCGCCGGTGATCGCGATCGCCTGCGCATCATAGGTGATGCTGTCGTCGCCGCCGCCGCCGTTCAATATGTCCGCGCCGCCGCGCCCGTCGATCTTGTCGTCGCCGTCGCCGCCGACGAAGCGGTTCGCGCCGGACGTGCCCAGCATCGTGCCGATGATCGTGCCGGTGATCGTGATATTCTCGAAATTGCGGACGGTGAGGTCACCGCTCGCCAGCGCCTGGTTGGTGGCGTTCAGGTCGAAATAGCCACCCATGGCGCTGACCAGCGTGTCGACGCCGTCACCGCCGTCGATCAGCTGGTCGGCGGTGTCGAACCGGATCGTGTCGTTGCCCGCCTCGCCCAGCAGCGTGTCCCGGCCCTTGCCGCCCTCGATCTCGTCATTGCCGCCGCCGCCGCGCAGGAACACGCGATTATTGGCTGACACAGCGCTGGCGACGATCAGGTCATTGCCGGCCCCGCCGACCACGAACAGTTGCTTGTCATTGGCGGTGGCGACCGCGCCATTGGCGACCAGCAAGGAATTGCCGGCGTTCGACAGATAGATGCGCTCTATGCCGGTCACCTGGGTCAGCGCATTTTCCGCGATATCGCCGCCGGTGGTGATGAAGATGTCGTCCACCCCCGCGCCGGCCGCGATCAGGTCCGATCCGTTGAGCGCATTGGCGGCGAAGCGGAACTGGTCGTTGCCAGCGCCGGTGGTGAAGCTGTCATTGCCGGCCCCGGCGGTGATGTCCAGGCTGTTGGGGCTGGTCAGCGCGCCCGCGCTGACGACGTCATTGCCCGCGCCGCCGATGACGAACATCTTCTTCGCTGTCGCGCTGCCGACGATCGTATTGTTGAGCGTGATGCTGTTGCCGCCGGCGTGGAACTCGATCCGCTCGATCGCGGTCAGGCCATTGAGCGCATTGCTGGCGAGCGCGCCCGCCGTGGTCAGGCGCAGCGTGTCCGTGCCGCCGCGTCCGTTCAGCTTGTCGCCGCTGGTCAGGTTGGCGACGGTGAACAGGAAGAGGTCGTCGTCGGTGTCGCTGCCGATGAAGTTGTCGTTGACGTTGGGATTGCCGGTAAACGTCGCCATAGTCCTGCCGATCCTTCAAAAATCTGACGCGCTATCTATCCGATTTTATGGACATGATCGCGCAATATTTGCGAACCGAAGATGACAATTTTTGGCTTACTTGTAATCTATTGCGTCACCGCTCCCGCCCGGCTTCGGATGTCGCCGACATCAGGGGAGAGAGCAGATACTGGATGATGCGCCGCCGCCCGGTGCGGATTTCCGCCTGCACCCGCATGCCCGGCCCGATGCGCAGCGTCCGGTCGCCCATGCTGAGCGTCGAATCCTTCAGACGGATGCGCACCTTGAAGCCGGACAGCGGCGGACCGGGCTGGGCAGGTCGATCGGCGCTGTCGGGATCGTTGATCGAGTCATTGCCGATCGAGGTCACGACCCCATGCAGCATGCCGTAGTCGGTGAAGGGAAAGGCATCGACCTTCACCTGCACGTCCTGCCCGACGCGCACGAAGCCGATATCGGCATTGGGCACGATTGCTTCCACGAAGAGCGTCCCGCCGCGCGGCACCAGATCGAGCAAGGGCTGCGCCGCCTGGATCGCCCCGCCCGAGGAGCGCACCCGCAACTGTTCGATCGTACCGTCCACCGGCGCACGGATCTGCATCAGCGCGCCGCGATGCTCCGCCTTGGCGAGTTCGCGCCCGCGCACGCTGGCGTCGTCGGTCGCGCGGCTGAGGTCCGCCAGGCTGCCGCGCGTCAGCTCCTCGCGCAGCTGCCGCTGCTGTTCGGCGAGGTCCGACAGGGAGGCGCGAGCCTGTACGCCCAGGCTCTCCTGCTGCTCGATCTCGCGCTGCCGCTCGATCCGCATCTGCTGGATCTGATAGACCGACACCTTCGACTGATAGCCCTTGTTCGCCAGTTCGGTGCGCATCGCCACCTCCTTGTCGAGCAGGGCCAGCGTCTGGCCCAGCATGTCGCGCTGGCTGATCGCGCTGGCCAGCTGCGCCTGCTTTTCCGCGCGCTGCTGCGCGATGCTGGCGCTCTTGGCTTCATATTCGGCGATGGTCGCGCGGACCAGGCGGGACTGCACGGCGGCGTCTTCCGCCGACAGGCCGGGGAGGGCGGGCATGGCGAAACGCCCGGTCGCGACATAGGCGGACAGCGCCTGCGCGCGCGCGGCTTCGGCCTGTGCGCTGCCCAGCGAGCGGCGGGCCTGATCCGACTCCGCGCCGCTGATCGTGGGGTCCAGCGCGATCAGCAGCTGGCCTTTTCGGACGGCGTCGCCTTCCTTGACGCGCACCTCGCGCACCACCCCGACCATGCCGTCGACCGCGCCATTGGAGCCGCCCCAGCTGATCGTCTTGACGCTGTCGAGCGGTGAGACCCGGCCCGACGCGGTGACGATGATGTCGATCTTTGCGAAGATGCTCCACAGCAGCGCCACCAGCAGCAGCCCCGAAAGCAGCAGCAGCAGCATGCGCCCGACCGGACTGGGCGGCGTCTCGATGATCTCCAGCGCGGCGGGCAGGAAATCGGTGTCGCGCCGCAGCAAGCGCTCGCGCTCGCCGGCGCGCGCATCGCGCAGCGACTGGCGCAATATGTCCCAGTGGCAGGCGATCCCCTCCATCATGCCGCGCCGCCTTCGCCGGCGGCGAGGCCGACCTGATGCCGGTGCAGCATGGCGTAGCGGCCGTTCGCCGCGATCAGGCTGTCATGCGTGCCCGCTTCGGTGATCGCGCCCGCCTCCACTGTCAGGATGCGGTGGCACTGGCGCACGGCGGAGAGGCGATGGGCGATGATGATGACGGTGCGGCCGGCCGCCATGGCGCGCAGATTATGCTGGATGATCGCTTCGGATTCGGCGTCCAGCGCCGACGTCGCCTCGTCCAGGATCAGGATGCGCGGATCGCACATCAGCGCGCGGGCGATGGCGATGCGCTGGCGCTGCCCGCCCGACAGGTTGGACCCGCCTTCCTCGATATGCGTGTCATAGGCGTTGGGCAGAGCCAGGATGAACTCGTGCGCGCCCGCCAGCTTCGCCGCCTGCATCACCTTGTCCATCGACGCGGCGGGATCGGCCAGCGCGATATTGTCGCGCACGGAGCGGTTGAACAGCTCGTTTTCCTGCAACACGACGCCCAACTGCCGCCGCAGCCAGCCTGGATCGACCAGGGTCAGGTCGGTGCCGTCCACCATCACCCGGCCCTGGGTGGCGACATAGAGGCGCTGCACCAGCTTCGTGAAGGTGCTCTTGCCCGACCCCGAAGGGCCGACGATGCCGATCATCTCGCCCGGCGCGATGTCGATGCTGATGTCGCGCAGCACTTCGGGCGTGTCGGGCCGATAGCGGAAGCGCACCCGGTCGAAGGTGATGCGCCCCTCGATCGGCGGCAAGGCGGCCTTGGTCGGGTCATGCTGCGGCTCGGTGCGGGTGTTGAGCACATCGCCCAGCCGATCGACCGAGATGCGGACCTGCTGGAAATCCTGCCACAGATGGGCGAGGCGCAGGATCGGGCCGGAGACATGGCCCGACAGCATGTTGAACGCCACCAGCGCGCCGACCGTCATGTCGCCGTTCATCACCTGCCGCGCGCCGAAATAGAGCAGGGCGACCATGGTCAGCTTCGACACCAGCTGCACCAGCTGCCCGCCCCAATTGGCGAGCTGCGACACGGCAAAGCCGGTCTGGGTGTAGCCGGCGATCTGCCTTTCCCATTTCTCGCGCATCTGCGGCTCGACCGCCATGGCTTTCAGGGTGCGGATGGTGGTGACGCTTTCGACCAGGAAGGACTGGTTGTCCGCCCCGCGCGCGAATTTCTCGTCCAGCCGGCGGCGCAGCGGCGGCGTGATCGCCAGCGATATCAGCAGATAGGCGGGGATCGACAGTGCGACGATCAGCGTCAGCAGCGGCGAATAGAGCAGCATGACGATGAAGAAGACGACCGTGAACAGCACGTCGAGCAGCAGCGTCAGCGCATTGGAGGTCAGGAACTCGCGGATCGTCTCCAGCTCGCGCACGCGCGCCACGCTGTCGCCGACGCGGCGGGATTCGAAATAGCTCAAGGGCAGGTTCAGCAGATGGCGAAACATCTGCGCGCCCAGCTCCGCGTCCACCCGACTGGTGGTGTGCGCGAACAGCCAGCTGCGCAGCGCGCTTAGCGCGATCTCCCACAGGCTGACGACCAGCAGGCCGAAGGCCAGCACCGCCAGCGTGGTCAGCGCATTATGCGCCAGCACCTTGTCGATGAGGAGTTGGAAGAACAAGGGCGTGGCGAGACCGATGATCTGGATCGCCAGGCTGGCGATCAGCACGTCGCGCAGCGCGGATCGATATTTGACCAGCGCCGGGATGAACCAGCTGAGGTCGAACGGCCGCAGCGCGCCGGCGATCTGCTCGCGCGTGGTCAGCAGGATCAGCGTGCCGTCGAACTGCGTGTCGAGCGCGTCATAGTCCCACACTTCCGGCGCAGGGGCGTCCGGTCGCTGGATCAGGGCGGTCAGCGCGCCATCCTCCGACAGGTCGACCTTGCCCAGGATGAACCAGTCGCCCGACCGGCTGCGGGCGAGGGCGGGCAGGGGGACGGTGGGCAGATCGACGGGTTCGGACCGGATGCGGCGCGCCTTCACCTGCAACAGTTTGGCCGCGCGCAGCAGATCGTCGGTGTCGAAGGGCGCGTCGCCCCGGCCACGCTCGCGGCGGATCTGGTCGGCGTCGGCGGGGCGGCCGTGCAGGCCGAGCAGCAGCACCAGCGAGGCGAGGCCGCTGTCGACGGTCTCGTCCGCGCCGCCGCCCGCGCCACCATCCGTTCCGGCATCCTGCGCCGCCGATTGCGGCAGCGACCTGTCGTCCCCCATAAGACCCCTGTGCCCGTCGTCGTTCGCGCGCCGCGCCAGCCCCAACCTTGCTGCCCCCGGTCACGCTATCCCACGATCGGCCGGGCGCGCAAGCTGCGCCCCCGGCCGGCGGGATGATGGCGACGTCAGGCCGCCAGCATGTGGCGGCGTTGCAGCCCGCCCGACGACGCCAGCGCGAGTTCGGCGAGCGGCAGGCCCATGCCCGCGCGCTTGTCGACCAGCTGTGTGCCGCCCCGGTCCGTGCCGAAGCTGGCGAGGCCGGAGACCAGGTTCTGCAACTGCGACTGCTTCGACAGGCTGGTCGAGGGCGCCGCTTCCGACGAACCCTGGACCGGCGGATCGCCGATCAGGATGTTGCCGAAGAAGCCGCCATTGGCCGACGTCGCCGTGACCGACATGTTGACCTGAAGGTTCAGCACATTGGTGGGATAGGACGCCGCAGAGAGCGACCCCAGATTGACCGCGCGGTTGGTGAAGTAGCTCACCGCCGCCGCCGCCGTGCCGAAGCTCTGGTTGAGGACGGTCGTGCCATTGGCGACGATCGACACCGTGACGTTGCTGACCCCGCTGCCGCTGCTGAACCCGCCATAGAAGCCGGCCAGCAGATTGTCGCGCGACGGCAGCTGATTGAGGTCCACCGTCATGTTGACCGTGGACGTGATCGTCTGCGCGCCGGACCCCGAGTCGCTGTAGCGGCCGCCCAGCTGGACGATCGCGAAATAGGAAGGCGACTTGGCGTTGAAGGCGTTCTTGATGTTGACGTTGCCGGGCGCGTTCAGGATCGCCGTCACGTCCGCATTGGTCGGCGCGCCGAAGACCGCCGCGACCGACTGCTGCGTGTTGGAGAAAGCGGCCGACACGCCAATGCCCGCCCGCGCCACGGACCGCGAACGGTCCTGCACCGATGCGGAACCGTAAAGCGCCGTATAGGCGTCCGCCCGCACGGCCGTGACCATCTTTCCGGCGAAGTCGGACGCGGTCGCGATCGAGTGGGTGTTGCCGCTGTTGGCGTCCGCCGTCGCCTGGGCGGTGGCGCGGCCGCCATTGCCGCGCCCGGCCTGCGCCGTCACGTTGAGGTTGGTGGACTTGGCGTCGACGATGCCGGTGGCGAGGGCGGAGCTGCCCGCGCCGTTCTTCGTGCCTCCCGCGCCGCCGTCGCCGGCCTGCGCAGTGACAGTCAGATTGCCGACATTGGTCGCCGTCAGATTGCCCAGCGCCGTCGCCGCGCCGCCGACAGCGCCGGTGGTGTTGCCGCTGCCGCTGCCGCCACGGGCGTAGACGCCCAGGCCGACCGAGTTGCTCTTGTTGGCGTTCTTGGTGTCGTCGAAGGTCAGCGAGGATGTCGCCGCGCCGCCCTTGCCGCCCGTGCCGCCATAGGAATAGCCGCCATCGCCGCCATAGACATTCTGGTTGAGGCCCAGCGCGCCGCCGCTCGACGAACCCGACACCGCGTCGGTCAGGGTGACGGCGGCGCCGTCACCGCCGGTGGCCGTGTTGAAGCCCGTGCCGCCCGTGCCGCCATAAGCGTTGAGCGTGGCGCCGACCGAGCCTGCGCCCTTGCTGCTGACCGCTGCGGAGGATGCGCTGTTGACGGAGCCGCCCGCGCCGCCGGTGAAGCCCGCGCCATTGGCGGAGCCGCCCGTGCCGCCCGTGGCCGAAACCTGCGACGAAATGGTGTTGTTGAGCGTGGTCGAGCTGCTGGCCGTGCCGGATGCGCGTGCGGTTCCGCCCGTGCCGCCATCGGCGCCGCCGGTGGAGCCGCCGCCATTGCCGCCCCGCGCGTCGGCGCCCAGCAGGACGGTGCCCGTGCCGGCGATGTTGGCCACGGTGGACGACGTGCCGCCATTGCCGCCGGCCGTGCCGCCGCCGCTGCCGCCCGATCCGCCCTGCGAATAGAGCGAGGCGCTGATCTGGCCGCTCTTGGTCGCGTTGGTGGCGTCGTTGAACGTCAGCGACGAATTGGCGCCGCCGCCGGTCCCGGCCTTGCCGCCCGTGCTGTTGCCGCCGCTGCCGCCGCGCGCCGTCTGGTAGAGGCCCAGCGTGCCGCCCTTGGTGGCGCCCGTGACGGCGTTGGACAGGACGCTCGATGCGCCATTGCCGCCGGCCGCGCCATTGCTGCCGCTGCCGCCCGACCCGCCATTTTGCGCGACCTGCGCGGTCGCGTTGGTTCCGCTCGTCACAGCCGAGGCCGTGGAGCCGCTGGCGACGCCGCCATTGCCGCCCGACTTGCCGGCGCCATCGGCCGACCCGCCATTGCCACCATTGGCGACGACGTTGGTGTAGACGCTTTCGCTGCCGGTCGTCTTGGACGTGGCCGAACCCTGTGCGGTCGCCGCAGCGCCATTGCCGCCGCTCGCCGCGCTGGAGCCATAGCCGCCCGCACCGCTATTGGCGGTGACCGTCAGATTGATCGTGCCCTTGCCAGTGACCGTCGACTTGGCCGTCGCCGCGCCGCCAGTGACGCCGGCCGTGCCGCCCGCGCCGCTGCCGCCGACGCCGCCCGTTGCGCTGTTGTTGACGGTGAGCGCCGCGCTCTGGGTGGGGTTGGCGTAATCGTCGACGTTCAGCGTGGACGTGGCGGAACCCGCCGCGCCTGCCGTGCCGCCGATCGAATAGCCGCCGCTCCCGCCGCCCAGCGTCTGGTACATATAGGCCAGGCCGGCATTGGTGACCGCCTTGGCGCGGCCGGTCGAGATGACCGACGCGCCGGCGCCGCCATTGGCGTTGCCATAGCCGGTTCCGCCATTGCCGCCATACATGCGCAGGTCAGCCGTGGCCGAAGCCTTGCCGAGTGAACGGGCCGACGCTGCGCTCGCTTCGTTCACCGTGCCGCCCTTGCCGGCGGTGTACAGATCACCCGTCGCATTGCCGCCATTGCTGCCCAGCGCCTGAACCAGGACGCCGACATTGTCGGTGGCGACCGTGCTGGTGCTGGTCGCCGACATGGAAGCGCGGGCTTCGCCGCCTGCGCCGCCATTGCCGCCGCTGTTGGACGTGCCGCCATAGCCGGCGGCGCTGTAGGCGCTGGCCGACATCCGGCCGACGCCGGTGATGGTTCCCGCCGTCGTGGCGTTCGCGCCCTGCTTGCCCGACCCGTTGGTGGCGCCGCCGCCATTGCCGCCAATGGCGGTGAGGCCGACATTCAGGATCGCGCTGCGGTTCGCATTGGTGCGATCGTCGAAGGTCAGACGGGAGGAGGCCGCGCCGCCCAGGCCCGCGCCGCCGCTGTTGGTGCTGCCGCCATGGCCGCCGCGCGCGTCCTGCGACAGTTCCAGCGTGCCGGCCTTGGTCGATCCGCTGACCGCATCGACCAGCGAGCTGCCGCCGCCATTGCCGCCGGTGCCGCCGTCATAGCCGGCGCCGCCCGTGCCGCCATATTGCTGGACCAGCGCCGTCGCGCTGGTTCCATTGGTCGTGGCGCTGGCCGACGAGTCCGTCGCGCTGCCGCCGGCTCCGGCGATCCGGTCCGTGCCGCTGGCGTTGCCGCCGGCGCCTGCGCTGACGACCGCGCGCGCATAAGCATTCTGGTCGGCGGTGGTCGTGCTGACCGCCTTTGCCGTGCCCTTGGCGCTTGCGCCGGCGCCGCCGTCGCCATCGGCCGAGGCATAGCCGCCATTGCCGCCGACCGCATTGGCCGTCGCCGTGACCTGCTTGGTCCCGCGCGCCGAGACATTGGCGTTCGCCGCCGCGCCGCCGACGCCGTTGGTGCCGCTCTGGCCGCTGCCGCCGCCGCCGCCGACGGCGGTCGCCGTCACGGCGATCACCGCGCTCTTGTTCGCGTTGGTCGTGTCATCGAACGTCAGGGAGGAGGCGCCCGATCCGGCCGATCCGGCGATGCCGCCATAGGAATAGCCGCCGCCGCCGCCTTCCGCGCGCTGCTCCAGAGAAAGCGTGCCGTTCTTGCTGGAGCCGGTCACCGCGTTGGTCAGCGTGACAGCCGCGCCATTGCCCGCGCGCGCCGTTGAAAGGCCCGCGCCGCCGCTGCCGCCGGTGGCGAGCAGCCTGCCGCTGACCTGGCCCGCGCCATTGCTGCTGACGTCGATGCTGGAGGCCGCGTTCACGCCGCCGCCCGCGCCGCCGATCTTGCCTGCGCCGGTCGCCGTGCCGCCCGTGCCGCCACTGGCGTAGGCAGTGCCGTTCACCGCTTCCGTGCCCGTCGTCAGGCTGTCCAGCGTCAGCGATCCGCGGCCGATGCCGCCGACGCCGCCATTGCCGCCGCCGCCCGACGCTCCGCCCGTGCCGCCATAGCCGCCCACGACGCTGTAGATGCCCTTGACGCCGGTGATGGTGTTGGACGTGCTGCCATTGCCGCCCGTCGCGCCATTGCTCGACGAGGACCCGCCGCCGATCCCGCCATAGGCGTCCGAATAGACATTGAGCTGCGCGCTGCGCAGCGCCGTCAGATTGGTCGTGTCGTTGAAGGTCAGGCTGGACGATGCGCTGCCCGCCGCGCCGGCCTTGCCGCCGGTGCTGCTACCGCCATTGCCGGCGCGCGATTCCTGGTCCAGCTGCAACGTGCCGTTCTTGGTCGAACCCGACACCGCGCTGCCCAGCGCGCTGCTCGCGCCCGCGCCGCCATCCGCGCCGTCGAAACCCTGGCCGCCCGACCCGCTCCACTGCCGGGCGAAGGTGTAGGCGGCGACGCCGCTCGTCTTGGCCGTCGCCTTGGTGCCGCTGGCCACGCCGCCCGCGCCGCCCTTGTTGCCAATGCCATTGGCCGATCCGCCGGAGCCGCCATTGCTGTAGGCGTTGGCCGTCGCCGGATCGCTGCCGCCCGACACGCTGGTGGTCTTGCTCTCGACCGCGGAAGTGGCGGTGGCCGCGCCGCCATTGGCGCCATTGCCGGTGGAGGACGCCGCGCCGCCATTGCCGCCCGTGGCGCTGACATTGCTGGTCAGTTGCCGCGCGCCGGTGGTGACGCCGGCGGCCGTGGCCGCGCCGCCCGCAGCGCCGCTGGAGCCGCCATAGCCGAAACCGCCCGCGCCGCCGTTCGCAACGACGTTCGTGACCACATAGACCGACTTGGTCGTGTTGGCGGTGTCGTCGAACGTCAGGTTGGACGTGGCTGCGCCCGCCACGCCGGCGACGCCGCCGCTGCTGGAGCCGCCATAGCCGCCGCTCGCCGTCTGGTTGAGCGTCAGCGTGCCGCTCTTGGTCGATCCGCTGACCCGGTTGGTGAGCGAAGCGGCCGCGCCCGCGCCGCCATTGGCCAGGCCGTTGCCCGACCCGCCGCCGCCGCCAGTCGCCAGCAACGAAGCCGTGACCGAACCCGATCCGCCATTGGCGACCGCCTGCGAACTGCCACTGACGCCGCCGCCGTCGCCGCCCTTCTCGCCCGATCCGGTGCCATAGCCGCCCGTGCCGCCATAAGCGCGCACGTCCACCGAGACCTGTTCATTGTTGACCGTCGTGCTCGTGCCCGTCGACCGCGCGGTCGCCACGCCGCCCTTTCCGCCCGTTCCGTTGGCTTCGGCGCTGCCGCCGCCGCCGCCATTGGCCGTAGCCGCCGTCACGACCGCCTTGGTCCCGGTCGCGTTCGTCAGCGCGGAACCGGCTGCGCCCACGACGCCGTTCGACCCGGACTGACCCGATCCGCCCCGGCCGGCGTCGGCATAGGTGGAAATGTTGATGTAGTTGCTCTTGTTGGTGTTGGTCGTGTCGTCGAACGTCAGGTTGGACGTCGCCGCGCCGGCTGCGCCCGCAACGCCACCATAGCTGCTGCCGCCATAGCCGCCCCGCGCATTCTGGGACAGGAAGAGGTTGCCGGCCTTGGTCGATCCGGTCACGGCGTTCACTGCGCTGACGGTCGCGCCCGCGCCGCCATTGGCCGTGGTGTAACCCACGCCGCCCGATCCGCCATTATAGTTGACGCTGCCATAGACCGTGCCGTTGCCCGACAGATTGGCCGTCGTGGCGGTCGCGCCCGATATGCCCGCGCCCGCGCCGCCAGTGAAGCCCGCGCCATCGGCATAGCCGCCCGATCCGCCGCTGGCGTTGGAGGTGACGGTGAGCGTGTCGGTCGAGGTGAGCGAGGTGCTGACGCCCGTTCCGGTTGCGCGGGCTACGCCGCCTGCGCCGCCATTGCCGGTGGCGTTGCCGCCGCTGGCGCCGATGCCGTTGACCGTCAGGTTCATCAGGCGCGCGCCGGTGATGGACGCGATGCCGATGCCCGATCCGCCGGCGGCGGCGTTGGTCCCGGTGCCTGCGCCGCCTACGCCGCCCTGGCCGGTCACGGTGACGCCCAGATAGTCGCTCTTGGTGCTGTTCTTCGTGTCGTCGAACGTCAGATTGGATGAACCAAGGCCGCCCGCCGCCGCCGCGCCGCCGTTCGATCCGCCGCCGCCGCCGGCCTGCGCCGTCTGCCCCAGCGACAGATTGCCCTGGTTGGTCTGGCCGGACACGGCGTTGGTCAGCTGGCTGTTGGCGCCCACGCCGCCATTGGCCTTATCATAGCCATAGCCGCCGCCGCCGCCGAGCTGGAGGACGCCCGCGCTCGCCGAGGTGCCGTTGGTCTTGGCATAGGCGCTCGCGCCGCTGGCGACGCCGCCTGCGCCGGCGGTGAAGCCCTTGCCGTCGGCATAGCCGCCCGTGCCGCCATACAGATACAGCGCCGCGCCGGCCGACTGATTGCCGACGGCGGTCGTCGTCGCGGACGCGCTGCCGGTCGCCGTGCCGCCTGCGCCGCCATTGCCGTCCGTGGAAGCCGACCCGCCATTGCCGCCATTGGCTTCGATGCGGGCGTTGACCAGGCCGATGCCGGTGACGGTCCCATTGGACTGCGCGTTGCCGCCCACGCGGCCGCTGGTTCCGTTGTTGCCGCCGCCGCCCGTGCCGGCGTAGCTGTTGGCCTGGATATAGATCTGCGCGCTCTTGTTCGCGCCGCTGTCGTTGAAGGTCAGGTTCGACGTGGCATTGCCGGCCGCGCCGGCCGTGCCGCCATAGGAATAGCCGCCATCGCCCGCGCGGGCGTTGTTATAGAGGTACAGCGTGCCGCCCTTGGTCGAACCCGTTGCGGCGTCGGTCAGATTGACCGACGCGCCTGCGCCGCCATTCGCCTTGTCATAACCCGTGCCGCCGCCGCCGGCCGTGCGCGACGCTTCGGCCGACGCAGTTCCCGCACCGTTGGTGATGGCCGTCGCGGACGTCAGGCCCGCCAGCGCGCCGTTGCCGGCGGTCTTGCCGGCGCGCGAGCTGTACCCGCCGCTGCCCGCATTGGCCCGCGCAACTGCGGAGACATAGTCGTTGGTCGTGGAGGTGTTGGTGGCGGTGGCCGTCGCATTGGCCGTGCCGCCCGCGCCGCCATTGGCGCCCGCGCCGATCAGGCCGCTCGATCCGGTGCCCGGCGCCCCCGATCCGCCGCCGCCGCCGCCATTGGCGGTCGCGGTTGCGGTCGCCTGGCCCGCGCGACTCGTCGTCGACTTGGCCGTGGCCGTTCCGCCCGCGCCGCCCGCGCCGCCCGCGCCGCCGGTGCCGGTATAGCCGCCGCCGCCGCTGCCGCCATAACCGCCGCTGCCGCCCTGCGCGAAGGTCGTGTTGTCCGCGTCGCCGGTATTCGCCGCAGGGGTTACAGCACTGGCTGCGCCACCTGCGCCACCTGCGCCACCGGGGCCATTGGGCGCCGCACCGTTCGTGCCGGCCTTGCCCGCGTCACCATAGTCCTGAATATTCGCCATGACTGTAGCCCCTGAAGCTGAAAACAAAGGGGCGACCCGCGCGTATCCGTCCTCAAGGGGCGGCTTTTGTGCGCGCTTCATAGCACAAGGCGCTTCGTTGCTGTCAACGAAACAATCTTCGTTCCGTCGCAGAACAACGCGGGTTTCGGCGCCGCTCTTGCACCGCGCGTTAGCGGAAAATTTTCCCTATTCGGATCAACGCTTAACTCTGCCTCGATGACTGGAGCAGGGGCCTTGTCGGGCCTGTTCTGCGCGGCTTCTGTCCCGTTACGGGAGCGACGAACCGATGCGACTCAGCCGCCGCTTTCCTTTACCGTCTCCATCGCCACGAAGGTCGACGTGCTCTCGACATGCGGCAGGCTGGATATCTTCTCGCCCAGCACGATGCGATAGCGGCGGATGTCGGCGGTGCGGACTTTCAGCAGATAGTCGAAGCTGCTGGCGATCATGTGGCATTCCTCGATCTCCGCCACGCGGCGCACGGCGGCGTTGAACTCCTCCAGCGCCTTCTCGCGCGTGTCGGACAGCTTCACCTCGGTAAAGGCGACATGGTCGAGGCCCAGTTTCGCCGGATCGACGATCGCGCGGAAGCCGCGGATCACCCCGCTCGCGATCAATCGCCGCAACCGCACCTGACAGGGCGTCTTCGAAAGCCCGACCCGCTTTGCGAGATCGGTGACGGAAAGGCGGCCATCCTCGCGCAGCGCAGCGACGACCTTGCGGTCGAAATCATCGAGTGTGGCCGGATTTTCCATCCGATCGACCTGCCACAGCCGCCAAATAAAGTCGATCTGCATCATATCCGCCCCGCAATAGGTCGGAACGATCCATGCAGATGCGCTATATTGGCGCCATGACCCAGCCCTTCGCCGATTTCGCCCCCGCCATCCGCCCGCAGTCCCCGCTGCGCCAGGCGATCACCGCCGCTTACCGCCGCGACGAGGCGGAAGCGATGGCCCCGCTGATCGAGCAGGCGACGCTGGACCCCGCCACCCGTGACGCCGCGCGCGAGACTGCGCGCCGCCTGGTCACGCAACTGCGCGCCAATCGCAAGGGCAGCGGGGTCGAGGGGCTGGTGCAGGAATATTCGCTCTCCAGCGAAGAGGGCGTGGCGCTGATGTGTCTCGCCGAAGCGCTGCTGCGCATTCCC
This sequence comes from Sphingobium sp., assembly GCA_044237945.1. GTDB lineage: Bacteria > Pseudomonadota > Alphaproteobacteria > Sphingomonadales > Sphingomonadaceae > Sphingobium. The sequence goes on from JBIIEH010000021.1 coordinate 37,249, forward strand.
GACAATGCGACCCGCGACGCGCTCATCCGCGACAAGATCGCGGACGGCGACTGGGGCGCGCATCTGGGCGGGGGCAAGCCGCTGTTCGTCAACGCCGCGACCTGGGGCCTGGTCGTCACCGGCCGCCTCGTCGGCAGCGTTGACGACCGGGGCCTTGGCGCAGCGCTCGCCCGTCTCGTGGCGCGCGCGGGCGAGCCGGTGATCCGGCGCGGCGTCGACCTCGCCATGCGGATGATGGGCGAACAGTTCGTCACCGGCGAGACCATCGACGAAGCCTTGAAGCGCGCCAAGGCGCTGGAGGCCAAGGGCTTCCGCTACAGCTATGACATGCTGGGCGAGGCGGCGACCACGGCGGCGGACGCGGTGCGCTATTATCGCGACTATGAAAACGCCATCCACGCCATCGGCAAGGCGTCGAACGGGCGCGGCATCACCGCCGGCCCCGGCATCTCGATCAAGCTGTCCGCGCTCCACCCGCGCTATGTCCGCGCGCAGGCCGGCCGCGTCATGGCCGAACTGCTGCCGCGCGTCCGCGACCTCGCTCTTCTCTGCAAGGGCTATGACATCGGCCTCAACATCGACGCGGAGGAGGCCGACCGGCTCGAACTCTCGCTCGACCTATTGGAGAGTCTGGCGCTCGATCCTGCCCTGGCCGGCTGGAATGGCCTGGGCTTCGTGGTGCAGGGCTATGGCAAGCGCTGCCCCTTCGTCATCGACTGGATCATCGACCTCGCCCGCCGCGCCGGCCGCCGCATCATGGTGCGTCTGGTCAAGGGCGCCTATTGGGACGCGGAGATCAAGCGCGCACAGGTCGAGGGCCTCGCCGACTTCCCGGTTTATACGCGAAAAGTCCACACCGATGTCGCCTATGTCGCCTGCGCGAAAAAGCTGCTGGCCGCGCCCGACGCCGTCTTCCCGCAATTCGCGACGCATAACGCGCAGACGCTGGCGACCATCTATCATCTCGCCGGCCCCGACTTCGCGGTCGGCCAGTATGAGTTCCAGTGCCTGCACGGCATGGGCGAGCCGCTCTACGAACAGGTCGTGGGCAAGGGGAAGCTGGACCGCCCCTGCCGCATCTACGCGCCGGTCGGCACGCATGAGACGCTGCTTGCCTATCTCGTCCGCCGCCTGCTGGAAAATGGTGCGAACTCGTCCTTCGTCAACCGCATCGCCGACCCGGCCGTGCCAGTGGAAGAGATGATCGCCGACCCGGTCGAGACGGTCCGCTTTATGCCGCAGCCCGGCGCGCGGCACGACCTCATCGCGCTGCCCGCCGGCCTCTATCCCGACCGCCGCAACTCCGCCGGCATCGACATGAGCGACGAGACCGCGTTGGCCGCGCTGGCGCAGGCGCTCAGGGAAAGCGCATCCATCACCTGGACCGCCGCGCCCGAAAGCGGCGACAGCATCGCGCATCCCGTCCGCAACCCCGCCGACCATCGCGACATCGTCGGCTCCGTGGTCGAGGCTAGCGAGGCGGACGCCCGCGCCGCCGCCATCCGCGCGGCGGAAAGCCGCTGGGCGAACGTGCCGGTCGCCGAACGCGCTGCGATCCTGGAACGCGCCGCCGACGCGATGCAGGCGCGCATGCCGCTGCTGATGGGCCTCGCCATGCGCGAAGCGGGCAAGTCCGCGCCCAACGCCATCGCCGAAGTGCGCGAGGCGATCGATTTTCTGCGCTATTATGCGGCGCAGGCGCGCAGTGGCCTGACCGACGCCACGCCGATCGGCCCGGTCACCTGCATATCCCCCTGGAACTTCCCGCTCGCCATCTTCACGGGGCAAGTCGTCGCCGCTTTGGTCGCGGGCAACCCCGTGCTCGCCAAGCCGGCGGAGGAAACCCCGTTGATCGCCGCCGAGGCCGTGCGCCTGCTGCACGCCGCCGGCGTCCCCGCTGACGCGCTGCAACTGCTGCCCGGCGACGGCGCGATCGGCGCGGCGCTGGTGGCAGCACCCCAGACGGCGGCCGTCATGTTCACCGGATCGACAGAAGTCGCGCGCCTCATCCAGTCACAACTCGCCACCCGCCTGTCGCCAATCGGCCGCCCGATCCCGCTGATCGCCGAGACCGGCGGCCAGAACGCGATGATCGTGGACAGCTCCGCGCTCGCCGAACAGGTGGTGGCCGATGTCATCGCTTCCGCCTTCGACAGCGCCGGCCAGCGCTGTTCGGCGCTGCGGGTCCTCTGCCTGCAGGAGGAAATCGCCGACCGCACGCTGACGATGCTCAAGGGCGCGCTCAAGGAACTCGCCATCGGCCGCACCGACGTGCTGAAGGTCGATATCGGCCCGGTCATCACGGCCGAGGCGAAGGCGACGATCGACGCCCATGTCGAGACGATGCGCGCCAAGGGCCGCAAGGTCGAACAACAGGTGCTGCCCGCCGGGACCGAGCATGGAACCTTCGTGCCCCCGACCATCATCGAACTCGACAGTCTGACCGACCTGACCCGCGAAGTCTTTGGCCCGGTGCTGCACGCCATCCGCTTCCGGCGCGAAGGGTTGGCCGCGCTGGTCGATGCGATCAACGCCACCGGCTATGGCCTGACCTTCGGCCTGCACACCCGGCTCGACGACACCATCGCGGACGTCACCGCGCGGGTGAAGGCGGGCAATCTCTACATCAACCGGAACGTCATCGGCGCGATCGTCGGCGTGCAGCCCTTTGGCGGGCGCGGCCTGTCGGGCACCGGACCCAAGGCCGGCGGCCCGCTCTATCTCGGGCGGCTGGCGGCGGGCGCGGACCGCGCGCTTGGTGCGGCGGGCAAGCCGGTGCTGGCCGAACTGGAAGCGCTCGCCACATGGCTCGACGCAAAGGGGGAAAGCGACAGCGCCGTCAATGTGCGCGCCTATGGCGCAGCGTCGGCGCTCGGCCTGATGCGCGAACTGCCCGGCCCGGTCGGCGAGCGCAATCTCTACGCGCTGCATCCGCGCGGCCGCATCCTGCTGCGCCCGGCGACATCGGCCGGCCTGTTCGCGCAGATGGCCGCCGTCCTCGCCACCGGCAATCGCGGCAAATTGGAGGGCATGACGCTGCCCACCGGCCTGCCGCCGATCGTCGCCGCCGCCTTCACGGGTGACGATCCCTGCGTCGTCGCGCTGGTGGAGGGCGGCCCGGCCCGCATCGCCGCCATGGTCGAAACCGCCGCCGCCATGCCCGGCCCGATCATGCCGGTCCACGCCGCCGATCCCGCCGCGCCGATCGCCTATCCGCTCGACCTGCTGCTGGAAGAGGTGTCGACCTCGATCAACACCACGGCGGCGGGCGGTAACGCCAGCCTCATGATGATCGGGTGAATTATCATACAACGTCACCCCGGGCTTGACCCGGGGTCCCGCTTCTTTCTTCGACGCAAGGCAGCGGGATCCCGGATCAAGTCCGGGATGACGGGGCGCCAAGAACGAAACTTGTATGCACAACTCTTGACCCGGCAGGCATCAGCCTCCTAGGGTCACCCGATGCGCAGCGCCCATGTCGGTTTCACGGTCAGCGATCTCGACGCGGGCATCCGCGCCTTCACGACTCTGTTCGGCTACGCCCTGCATGATCGCGGCGGCCGGCATCAGCGCGGCGTCGAGCTGCTGACCGGCGTTCCGGGCGCGGACATAGAGGTGGCGCATCTGCGCGCGCACGGCCTTATCGACATCGAGCTGATCGCCTATCGCAGCCCCGCCGACGCCGGTCTTATGACCGGCCGCCCCTGCGACACCGGCCACAGCCACATCACCTATGAGGTCGAGGACATCGCCACGCTGGTCGAGACGGCCGCGACGCTCGGCTTCGAAGTCGCCGGCCGCATCGTCCGCACCGCGCGCATCGCGCAGGAAGGGCAGCAGGTCGTCTATCTGCGCAACGGCGACGGCCTCACCATCGAACTGATCCAGCCGCCGGCGTCTTTTTTGTCGTGATTTCCGAGCCGCCAGATGTGGCCATCTGGTTTGAAATCACTCTACCGCAGCGGCGTGATCCGAATATTGCGATAAAACACCTCCGCGCTTTCCGCCTGCAACGCGATCCGCCCTTTCGTCATCGGCACGGGCGCGCCCGGCCGATCCTCCTCGATCCGCGTCACCCGGTTCACCACCCGGCCATTCAGCCAGAAGGTCGCGCTGTCGCCGCGCACCTCGATATCCACGCTATTCCACCCCGGCCGTTCACGCGCATTCGCCGAGCGGGCGAGCTTGTAGCTGTCATAATCCCGCCCGATCAGCCTCGCCTGTTTCGCCACGCCGGTCGCGGGATCGACCATGCCGGTGGCTCGTGCCTTCAGCAGATAGGCGGAGCCGCTGTCGCCCTCCATGATCTGATATTCCAGACTGAGCGGCCAGCGATACCAGACCGGCACCAGGCCGGGCGTATCGGGCAGGATATGCACCAGCACGCCCGCGTCACGCGGCTTGCCCTGTCGCGCGGCATAGGCGCCCGTACCCCAGCGATAGTCGATATGCAGCCGATAGTCGGCATACACGCTGTCCGTCACCAGTATCGCGTGCGGCTGCGCCGACCCGTCCGGCGCATCGGGATAGACATGGATCGCGCCGCCCTCGACCCGGAACAGCGACGCGGCGTCCGCGCTCGACCCATTGTCGGAAATCAGCTCCGCCTTCCACCCGGCGAGCGTCCGCCCGTCGAACAGCGTCCGCCCCGCGCAACCGGCGAGCATCAGCCCCGCCAGCAGCGCCAGAGCCGCGCGTCTCATTGCGCGCTGTCCGCGACGTGCTTCTGTTCGCCCTTCAGCGCCGCCCGCGCCTCGCGCCGTATATAGGCCCGCAACTCCGCGATCTCGGCCGGCGTCAGTTCCTGGAAGCGCGGCATGCCGTTCTCCACCAGCGCGCCGTCATGCAGCACCGCGCTGAACCCTTCCGCCGACATCGGCGCCGCCGCCTTGCGCAGGTCGGGCGCAGTGCCGCCCGCGTTCAGCCCGGCACCATGGCAGATGGCGCAGCGCTTGGCGAACTGGTCTGCGCCGCGCCCCGCCGCGCCCTCGTCCACTACAAAGGCGGGATCGTCCTGGAAGGGCAGGGGCGTATCATCCTTCGCCGGCAGCCGCGCCGTGCCGTCCAGTGCAAAGGTCAGCACCCGCCGCTTTTGCAGCGCATAGTCCCAGCCCAGCCCCGGCCCCCCGGCGGTGCCGTATCGCCAGCCCGACAGCACGGTCACATATTGCCTGCCGTCCACCTCATAGCTGATCGGCTGCGCCTGCACGCCGGTCTGCGCGTCGAACGACCACAATTGCCTGCCGCTGTTCGCCGCATAGGCGACCAGTTGGCCCGTCACCGTCCCCTGGAACACCAGATTGCCGGCCGTGGTCATCGTCGCGCCGTTCTTCGTGCCCTTCAGCGGCACGCGCCACACGACCTTCTGCTTCGCCGGATCATAAGCGATCAGGCTGTTGGTGCCGGTCGGCACGACGCTCTTCGCCTTGCCGATGCCGGTGTCGAGGAACTGCCCGCCGGAGAATTTCCACTGCGACAGGTCGCCCGGCGGATCGACGAAGGCGCGGCCCTGCTCGATGGCGTTGATATAGACGAGGCCGCTCTTCGGATTGAACGCCATCGCCTCCACGCTGTGCGCGCCCACGGGGGAGGGGTAGACCACGAACTCCTTGCCGTCCGGGAAGCGCGCCGCCGGATTCTCCACCGGGCGGCCGGTCTTGATGTCGATATGCGACGCCCAGTTGACCTTGTCGACGAACTTGCCGGCGGAGATCAGTTTCCCGCTCGCCCGATCCAGCACATAGAAAAAGCCGTTCTTCGGCGCGGTCATGATGACTTCGCGCGGGGCACCGTCGATCATGATCTTGCCGATCTCGATATCCATCGCGGCGTTATAGTCCCAGGTCTCGCCCGGATTGGTCTGATAGTGCCAGACATATTCGCCCGTGTCGGCGTCCAGCGCGATGATGGAGCACAGGAACAGATTGTCGCCGCCGCCGGGGCTGCGGATCTTCTGGTTCCACGGCGCGCCATTGCCGGTGCCGATGTAGATGCGGTTATATTTGCGGTCGTATGTCATGGCGTTCCAGGCAGTGCCGCCGCCGCCATATTTCCACCACTCGCCCTTCCAGGTCCTGGCGGCCATCGCCATGGCCTTGTCCTCGAACCCGTCCGCCGGATTGCCCGGCACCGTGTAGAAGCGCCAGAGTTGCCTGCCCGTCGCCGCGTCATAGGTGGTGACATAGCCGCGCACCGCCGCGAAATCCGCGCCGCCATGGCCGATGATGACCTTGCCGTTGAAGAAGGTCGGCGCGCCGGTGACGTAGCGGGCGTCGTCCTTCTCCGTGGTCATCGCCGACCAGGCGAGCTTGCCCGACTTCGCGTCGATCGCCAGCAGTCGGCCGTCGATCGTGCCGACAAAGACGCGCCCGTCGCCATAGGTCAGCCCGCGAATGCCCCAGCCGCTGCGCAGCTTCTCGCCCGCGACCGAAGGCGCGCTGGGATTGGGGTCGTAGCGCCACAACAGCGCCCCGGTTTTCGCGTTCAGCGCCTGCACCACGCCATAGCCGGCGGCGAAATACAGCACGCCGTCGACCACGATCGGCGCGCTGAATGCATTGGGCAGCACGTCGATGTCATAGGACCAGGCGAGGCCCAGCCGGCTCACATTGCCGTCGTCGATCTGCGACAGGCGGCTGTAATGCTGCTCATTCTCGTCCCCGCCATAGCCCGCCCAGTTTGCGCCGCCGCGCGCTGTCGGCGTGTCCTCGACCGGGCGCGAACCACTGCATGCCGTGAGCAAGGCGACTCCGCACAGCATCATCAGCCTCGCCGAAGCGCGCCGGAAATGCGGCTTCGGGCGCGGCGTTACAGGCACGAACAAGGCACTCTCCCTGAAAAGTTGTCAGGATATTTCTATATAATGATGCACATGTTGCACAGCTATAATGGCCAATTCAAGCGGATTAAGCGGGCCGGGCAGGGGTGGTCGCCCGCTCTCGGGGGAAAAAGCAGCGCTTGATGTCCAGACATCTTTGCGGATAAGCAGGACAAATAATCGGGTCTGGAGAAGGTCGCCTCATGTCGCAGCAGCTGCAATCATCCCTGGCAACGGGCGACGCCGCGCCCGCGTCCACCCGCGAAAGCTGGATGCGACTCTTCTATCCGGTGATCGTCCTGACGCTGGTCTATTGCTTCGCCTTCGCTGACCGGCAGATCTTCAACCAGCTGGTCGAACCCATCAAGCGCGACTTCGGCGCGAGCGATCTGGAGATCAGCTATCTCCTCGGCCCCGCCTTCATCTTCAGCTATGTGTTGGTTGCGCTGCCCGCCGGCTGGTGCGCGGATCGCTTCAACCGCAGCCGCCTGATCCTCTACGCCGGCATCGCCTGGGGCATCGGCACGATGAGCGCAGCGGTCGCCGACGGCTATACCGGCCTCTTCATCTCGCGCCTGTTCGTCGGCGCGTCGGAAGCCTTTCTCTATCCCGCCGGCATGTCGCTGATCCCCGATCTCTATGATCGCAAGAAGCTGCCGATCGCGACCAGCATCTTCCTGCTCGCGCCGCCGCTCGGCGGCGGCTTCGCGCTGTTGGGCGGCGGGCTGGTGCTGGAGGCGACCGATGCGCTGGGCACGATCGCCGTGCCGCTGCTCGGCACGCTGGAGGGCTGGCAGCTGACTTTGGTGTTCGTCGGCCTTGTCGGCCTTGTCCCCGTGCTCCTGATGCTGACCATCCCCGACAGGCGTCAGGTCGACACGACCGCCCTCGCCAGCGATGCATCGCAGGAGGAGCAATATGGCTTCTGGCAGGGCACGCTCTACATGGCGCGGCGCTGGCGCTTCTACATCATGTTCTTCGTCGGCATGTCCTGCTCGTCGCTGGTGATGACCACCGTGTCCGCCTGGGCGCCGACCTATCTCGCCCGCACCTTCGGCCTCAACCATGCGGAGATCGGCACCCATTATGGCAGCCTGGTGCTGATCCTGGGCATCGCCGGCGGCATCGCGGCGCCAATGATCAGCGCGGGCCTCAGCCGCTGGTCGGCCTATCCCACGATGCAGACGGTGCGGCTCGGGCCGTTCATGCTGGTCACCTTTGCGACGCTGCTCATCTTTGCCCGGTCGCAGGAAATGGCGCTGCTGTGCCTCGCGCTGCTCACCTTCTCCTACACCTTCCCGATGAGCATGGCGTCCACCTCGCTCCAGCTCGCCGCCCCGTCGCGGCTGCGCGGCACGGCATCGGCTTATTATTTCGTGATCGTCAGCCTGGTCGGCTATGGCATCGGCCCCACCGGCGTGCCGCTGGTTACGAAATATGTGTTCCACGACCCCGCCCGCATCGGCGAGGCGATGGCGATCATCTCCGCCATCTTCGGCCTGTGCGCCGCCGTGCTGCTGTCGATCGCAGTCTCCGGCTTTCGGGCGGAACGCGCACGATCGTTGGACGAAGCGCTCTGAGCGAGCGGGCGGCTGCGCGCCGCCCGGCCAGCGCCCTGGAAATCCCGTCGATCCGGGGCGTCCGATGCATGACGCGCTAACCCCTTGTTATCGCGTGATCCGGCCTGCTTCGCCGCTTCCCGATAATTCTCTATATAGTATTTAATTGTCTATATCGAATTTTTGTTGCCTTCGCCGGTAGGGCTGGCCTAAGAAACCGGCACAGCACGAGTGATCCAAGACTCGGCAAACAAACCATCGTCGCATGGGGGAGGTACAATTGACTGTTTCTCGTAATACGCATCGTCGCCGCATGGCCCTGCTGGGTTCGGCCGCATGCCTCATGGCCACGCCGGCCTTCGCGCAGGATGCTGCGCCCGCCGATCCGGTCGCTCCCGCGCCGCAGGCTGAAGCGCCTTCCTCGGGCCTGGAAGACATCATCGTCACCGCCCGCCGCAAGGTCGAAAATCTTCAGAACATCCCGGTCGCCGCCTCGGTCGTGTCCGAAGCGCAGATCCAGAATTACGGCATCAACTCGATCGAGAAGGTCGCCAACCTCGCGCCGCAGCTGATCATCGGCCGCAACGGTTCGGGCAATGGCGCGGCCATCGGCCTGCGCGGCATCAGCGTCAACGCGACCTCGATCAGCCTGGAACAGTCGGTCGCGATCGTCATCGACGGCGTATATTATTCCGGCGGCCGCGCGCTCAACATGGGCATGTTCGACCTCGCCCAGGTGGAAGTGCTCAAGGGTCCCCAGTCGCTCTTCTACGGCAAGAACACCACCGCCGGCGCACTGTCCTTCACCACCGCCAACCCGACCCGCGACCTTCAGGGCATGGCCCGCGTCGGTTACGAGTTCAACGGCCACAACCCCTATGTCGAGGGCTTCATCTCCGGCCCGGTCACGGACACGCTCTCGCTGCGCCTCGCCTCGCGCTATTCCAAGCAGTGGGACGCGCTGATCACCAACGTGTCGGAAGCCGGCCCGACCTATACTCGCGACGTCGCCACCGGCAATGTCACCGCGCATATGCGCCCCGATCCGCGCAGCCAGGGTGAGGAAACGGTCACCACCCGCTTCACCGCCCTGTGGGAGCCGACCAGCGATTTCACCGCCAACGTCAAGGCGACCTACAACAAATATTCCAGCGCCACGCCGAACTCCTCCGCCGTCATCGGCGCGTGCGAGGCGCGCGGCTTCGTCCAGACCGATCCGACCGCGCCCTGCGGCAAGCATTTCACCCAGGTGCAGAGCGGCCTGCCCAACGACATCGCGCAGACGCAGGATTATACCAGCCGCCGCAACGGCAACCCGTATCTGAGCTACGAAGCCTATAACATCACCGGCAATTTCGAATATAAGGCGGGGCCGATCACCTTCTCGCTGACCCCGGCCTATACCAGCTCGCTCGCCTACTGGGCCGGCGACTTCGACTTCACCGACAATTATCTGACCCGCGATCCTTCGCTCGGCACCGGCGGCAACTTCACCGGCACGCGCGAAAAGCAGACCGCCTTCTCGCTGGAAGGCCGCGCGCGGTCCGATTTCGAGGGCATGCTGAACTTCATGGTCGGCGGCTATTACCAGTCTCAGAGCACCTTCTTCGATCAGGAAAACAACTTCCCCGGCGGCCCGGAAAACAGCGCCGTCACCGATCCGCGCCTGCGCTATCTCTCGGTGCTCAAGGACGCCCAGACCAAGGGCAAGACCTACTCGGTCTTCGGTCAGCTGATCCTCGACATCACGCCGGAACTCAACATCACCGGCGGCATCCGCTACAGCCATGAGAAGAAGGATTCGATCCAGGCCCAGCCCTATGTCAATCCGATTGCGCAGGGTTCCTTCCTGCAGACGACCGAACTGACCCAGTTCGTCGTGCCGCAGAAGTTCAACAACACCTCGCCCGAAGCGACCATCAGCTACAAGGTGACGCCGGCCGTCACCGCCTATGTCAGCTATCGCACCGGCTACAAGTCGGGCGGCTACTCGATCAGCGGCACCATCGCGCCCAACAGCACCGTCGATGACGGCGCGTTCAACCCGGAGAAGGTCAAGGGCTTCGAAGGCGGCATCAAGTCGACCCTGTTCGGCAATCAGGTGCGTGCGAACTTCGACGTGTTCAACTATAATTATGATGGGCTTCAGATGGATTTCTTCGATCCGCTGACCATCCAGTATCTGACGCTGAACGCCGCATCGGCCCGCACCCGTGGCGCTGAACTGGACGTCGAGTTTGCGCCCCGCGCGGTTCCCGGCCTCAACATCAAGACCTCGGTCGCCTATACCGACGCCAAGTACAAGGCGTTCCCCGAAGCGCCTTGCCTGTCCGGTCAGGGTCGTCTGGAAGGCTGCTCGCTGTTCCCCAATGCGCTCGGCAACGGCACCCGCCAGGATCTGGGCGGGCAGCGCCTGCCACAGGCCCCGAAGTGGACCGGCACGCTCGGCGTCAACTATGACACCGATCTGGGCGGCAGCCTGAAGGCCGGCTTCTCAGGCAACATGCGCTATTCCAGCAGCTACAAGACCTACGGCTTCGCGCCGGACGACACCAACCGCTTCACCCAGAAATCCTTCGCCACGATCGACGCCAGCATCCGCATCGGCGCGCAGGACGACAGCTGGGAACTGCAATTGCTCGGCAAGAACCTGACGAACCACTTCATCGTCTCGTCGGCCTTCGACCTCACCTATACGGGGTCCGGCGCCGGCTCGCTGAACGGCGTCCATGCCGACACCCGCACCTCGGTCTACGATCCGCGCACCGTCGCGATCCAGGGCACCGTGCGCTTCTGAAGCGGGACAATTCTCCTCCCTACGGGCGGCGTTCGAAAGGACGTCGCCCTTTTTTTGTCAGCTGCGCGGGGAGGGTGGCGGCATCAGTTCGCGGATGACGCCCCAATAGCCGCGCGTGACATGCGCCTGCGCCGCATAGTCGGGGTCGGTCATCAGGTGCAGGTGCAGCCGGCGCAGATTGTGCCATGGCACCGACGGGAACAGATGATGTTCCAGATGATAGCTGACATTGAGCGGCCCGATCAGAAAGCGGTCCAGCCGCGTCGGGATGACGGTGCGCGTCCCGTTCAGCTCCCGCTCGTCCGGCACGCCATGATGCTCGGCCATGGCCCGCAGCCGGTTGAACACATTGGCCCACAGGAATTGCGGTATCAGGAACAGGCCCAGTATCTGCCAGCGCCAGGGCGACCACAGCACCAGCCCATAGACCAGCACGGCCCAGACGACATATCGGATGCGCAGCGCCAGCGGGAAGTCATAGCCGAAGCGCTTGGGATTATGGAAATTCGCCAGCGGCGACCAGACCCGCGCCGTGCGCGCCGCGCGATAATAATTGAGGCCCAGCACGCTGCGCAGCAGCAGCACGGTCATGCCGCGCGCGTCCTTGGGGAAATGCTGGTCCGGGTCCTTGCGCTGCGCGCGCCAGTCATAGTCGCGCATGGTGTTGGTGTGCCGGTGATGCACCATATGCGCGACGCGATAGAGATGGATGCTAAGGCCCAGCGGATAGGCGACCAATATGTCCCCGATCAGGTCGTTGACCCGCCGGTTGCTGAACAACAGGCTGTGGCAGGCGTCGTGCATCATCACCGCCAGGCACTGGATGCGTGATCCGATGACGACACCGGCGGCCAGATAGACGGCGACATGATCGAGCCGGATCGCCACCACCACGGCGACGACCATCACCACCCATTGCAGCGCCAGAAGCAGCGCATTGCGGCGATCGTCGATGACGGAGAGTTGGCGGACCAGCGGCAGAACGTCCCGCCGCGCATAGCGATAGCCCGGCACGCGCTCCTCGACCATGTCGTCCACGGGAGCATGCCTCCGGATGTTGCGCCAACCCGCCAGCGACCGTATGTATGCCCCCGACCAACGTCAAGCGCGGGGCTGCGAAGCCTCTATCGCATCGCCACCGGATAATGGCGAAAGCCACGATAGCGCGTGCGCAGATGCCGCTCATAGGGGCCGGTGCGGTGCAGATCGGGAAAATCGGTGACGATCCGCTCCAGCGCAACCCGCGCCTCCAGCCGGGCGAGTGGCGCGCCGAGGCACACATGGATGCCGGTCGCGAAGGCCAGATGCCGGTTGGGCGTGCGGCCCACGTCCAGCTGCTCGGGATTGTCGAACACCCGCTCGTCGCGGTTCGCCGCGCCCTGCAAGGTCCAGACCAGCGTATCCGCCGCAACCGTGCCGCCGGAAAGCTCCAGCGGTGCGGTGGTGCGGCGCGCGCCCATCTGCACCGGGCTTTCGGCGCGCAGAAATTCTTCCAAGGCCGATCCGAACAGGCTGGGGTCGCGCCGCAGCCGCTCGGCCTGATCGGGATGCTCCAGCAGCCCGTTGACCGCGCTGGTGATCAGGTTCGTCGTCGTCTCATGCCCGCCCGACAGCAGCAGCGCGAGATTGTGCAGCAGCGCCAGGTCCGAAAACGCCTCTTCCTCGCCATCGACCGACAGCAGCATCGACACCAGATCGTCGCCCGGCTGGCGCCGCCGGTACGCGACCAGTTCGCCGAAATAGGCTTTCCACTCCTCGGCATGAGCGTCGGCCTCTGCGATCACCTCCGGGCCGATGCCCGGGTCGAGGCTGGTGGTGATGCTGTTCGCCCACAGGCGGAAGCGCTGCCGGTCGCCGCTGGTCACGCCCAGCATCTTGCAGATGAGGACGAGGGGCAAAGCGGAGGAGAAGGAGTCCACCAGATCGACATCGCGCTGCTCCGCGCATTCATGCAGCAGTTCGTCGACCGTGTCGCGCACCAGCGGCTCCCACTGCTTCATCGCCCGCGGCGTGAAGGCGCGGGCCAGCGACTTGCGGATCTTGCCGTGGCGCGGCGGGTCCCATCCGGTCATCGCGGTGGTCTGGAATTCGAAGATCGGCCCTTCGCCCATGGCCCGGCGATAGGCGTCGGACTTGTCGACCGACACGGTGGAGGCGCTCAGCACGGCGTCGACATCGGCATGGCGGGTGACGGTAAAGCTGCCGTCGCGGTTGCGCAGCAAAGGCGCGTGGTCGCGCAATGTCTTGTAGGTGGCGAAGGGGTTTTCGCGGAAATCGTCGCCCGCGTCGAAAATGTCGAAATCGATACCCGGACCGGACCTGTCGAGGACGTCGAGACCCATTTGGTGTTCCTTCTCCATGGCGAATTTATTTTCGCATGGAGATTGCCTGATTCGGGAGCAGTTGGCCAGCACGAAAAGGCCGGCCCGCAAAGTGCTGGCCGGCCCGTCGTTCGCCTGCACGCGAAACGGGTCAGAAGGAGCGAGGCAAACCCAATATCTTTTCCGCGATATAGGACAGGATCAGGTTCTGGGAGATCGGCGCGATCTTCCACACCCGCGTCTCGCGGAAATAGCGCTCGACATGATATTCGCGCGCATAACCGTAACCGCCATGGGTCTGTACCGCGCGGTCGGCCGCCTCGAACGCAGCCTCCGTGCCCAGATATTTGGCGATATTGGCCAGGTCCCCGCAGGGCAGGTTCTGGTCATATTGCCAGGCCGCCTTCATCGTCAGGATTTCGGCCGCCTCCAGCTTGGCGTGGCTGTCCGCCAGCGGGAACTGCACGCCCTGGTTCTGGCCGATGAAGCGGCCGAACACCTTGCGCTCATTGGCATAGTTGGTCGCCCGCTCCAGCGCGCGCTTGCCCAGCTGGATCGCCTGCCACGCCACCAGGATGCGCTCGGCATTGAGGCCATCGAGCAGATATTTGAAGCCCTTGCCCTCCTCGCCGATCCGGTCGGCATCCGACACGCGCAGATTGTCCCACCACACTTCGCAGGAGGATACCGCCGTGCGGCCCATCTTGGGAATCGGCCGGATGGTGACATGTTCCGGGTCCATCGGCGCCATGAACAGGGTCATGCCGTCCGTCTTCTTCTTGCATTCCGACAAGGGCGTCGTGCGGGTCAGCAGCATGCAGTGGGTCGACTGCTGCGCCTTCGACGTCCACACCTTGCGGCCGTTGATGATGTAGCCGTCACCATCCCGCTTCGCCATGGTCGTGATGCTGGTGGTGTCGGTGCCCGCATCCGGCTCGGTCACGCCGAAGCAGACATGCAGGTCGCCGGTGACGAGATCGGGCAGATATTTCTGCTTCATCTCCTCGCTGCCGAACTTCACCAGCGGCGACATGCCGAACACGTTGATATGCACCGGCGTCGCGCCCGAAAGCCCCGCGCCGCTGCCCGCCACCGGGCCAAGCGCCATCATCGCTTCGATCAGGCCCAGGCCCGCGCCGCCATATTGCTCGGGGATCGTGACGCCCAGAAAGCCCGCCTGCGCGAAGGCATTGTAGAATTCCCAGGGGAATTCATGCTCGCGGTCCTTCTCTTCCCAATATTCGTCGGGAAAATCCTGCATCAGCTGGGTCACCGCCTCGCGGATGGCGACCTGCTCCTCGGTCAGTTCGAAGTGCATGGCTCAGGCCTCGTCCGTGGGCTTCTTGTAGACCATGCCCTTGCGGATGGCGGTGACGACGATCTCGTCCTTCTGGTTGAGGCCGACATCCTTGAACGTCACGATGCCGGCGTTGGGATATTTCTTGCTCTCGCGCTTGTCGATGATGTGCGTTTCACCATGGATCGTGTCGCCGATCCGCACCGGATTGGGGAAGCGGATCTCGTCATAGCCGAGGTTCCCCATGGTCGTGCCCAGCGTCGTGTTGCGCACCGAAATGCCGCCGATCAGGTTCAGCGTCCACAGGCTGTTGACCGCGATCGCGCCATGCTTGCTCTTCTTGGCGTACTCGATGTCCAGGTGCAGCGGCTGGTCGTTATGGCCCAGCACGGTGAACAGCAGATTGTCGGTTTCGGTGACGGTGCGGGTGACCTCATGCTTGATCACCATGCCCGGCTCCATTTCCTCATACCATTTGCCTGCCACGACTTGTCCTCCCTAAAGATACGATGTTGGTGCAATGTTATACATACAACTTTGAAGCGGTCAATATGGGCCGCCTGCGCAGCCCGTCGTTCAGCGCCAGCGCGCAACGGCCTCTGCCAGGCCCAGCAGCCGCCGTTCTTCGCTGCGAATCCGCGACGGCGTGCCGGAAAAGCGCGGGGCAGGGGCGGGCTGCGCCAGCCCGTCCACCTCGACCATGCTCCCGCGCGCCTCGATATGCGGATGCGCCGCCGCCTCGCTCAGTGTGTGGACGGCCGTGAAGCATGCGTCGCTCCGTTCGAGTCGTTCGACCCAGTGCGCGCGCGGCTGGCTGGCGATGACCGCCGCCATCTTCTCGCGCAGCGCGGGCCACTGTGCCGGGTCAACCCGTCCGGCCATCTCCGCCTCGTCGATGCCCAGCCCCTGGCACAGCAGCGCATGAAATTGCGGCTCGATCGCGCCGACCGCGACGTCCAGCCCATCGGCGCAACGGAACACGCCATAATAAGGCGCGCCGCCGTCCAGCATGTTGCTGGCCCGCACGTCCTGCCACTGGCCGTCCGCCGCCATCTCGTGGAAAAAGCTGGTCAGCGACAAGGCCCCGTCGCACATGGCGGCATCCACCACCTGCCCCTGTCCCGTGGCCTTCGCGCTCAGCAATGCCGCCAGCACGCCCGCGACCAGATACAGCGCACCGCCGCCATAATCGCCCACGATGTTGAGCGGCGGCACCGCCTGGTCCTTGGTGCCGATCGCCGCCAGCGCGCCAGTGATCGCGATATAATTGATGTCATGCCCGGCAAGCGACGCATAAGGCCCGTCCTGCCCCCAGCCGGTCATCCGCCCGTAAACCAGCCGCGGATTGCGCGCGATCATTGGCTCCGGGCCAAGGCCGAGCCGCTCCATCACGCCGGGGCGAAACCCCTCCAGCAGTGCGTCCGCACCCGCGATCAAATCCTGCACCGCCGCCAGATCGCCAGGGTTTTTCAGGTCCGCATCGACACGCGGCCGCCCGCGCCCGGTGATCGGATCGGGCACCACCGGCACAGCGCCGGGCCGATCCACCCGGACGATGTCCGCGCCCATGTCCGCGAGCATCATCGCGGCGAAGGGCACAGGGCCAAGCCCCGCAAACTCGACGATGCGAATGCCGCAAAGCGCGCCTTTCTGCGTGGTCATGCCCGCTCCTCAATCAATCATATGAAGGCCCGCGCCCAGATGCGCAGCGCCGTCGATCTGGATCAGCTGCCCGGTCATCAGCCGCCCGGCGTCGCTCGCCAGAAAGGCGGTCAGTTCCGCCACTTCCGCGGGATCGGTTGCCCGTCCCGCAGGCGTCGCCGCCAGCAGTTTCGTCATCATCTTCTTCGCGGTCGGCGTTTCCAGCCCCTCGGTCGTGACCAGCCCCGGCCCGATGCAGTTCAGCCGAATGCCATCCCCCGCCCATTCCAGCGCCATGGATCGCGACATGCCCAGCACGCCAGCGCGTGCCGCAATCGAATGCGCCAGTCCCTTCGATCCCCGGTCGATGCCCGACAGCGAAATATTGACCACGCTGCCGCGTCGCGCCTTCAGATAGGGATAGGCCGCCTTCGTCATCGTGAAGATCGACGACAGGTTGATCGCGATCACCGCGTCCCATCCGTTGCGCGATATCTCGGTCGCGGGGGCATAGAATTGCCCGCCCGCATTGTTGACGAGCAGGTCGATGCCCTGCCGTTCGCCCACCCGCTGCACCAGCGCCTCTGCGGCGTCCGCGTCGCGCAGGTCGCAGCTTTCGAACGTAAACGACCCCGGCAGATCGGCAGCCAGCGTGGCCGTCTCCTTCAGTATTTCGACTCGCCGCCCCACGCCCGCGACATCCATGCCCAGTTCCATCAGCCGCAACGCGATCGCGCGCCCGATGCCGGAGCCTGCGCCCGTGACCACACCGGACATGCCGGTCAACAGGCCGGGGCGCAGAACCTTTTCCGCGCCGGCCCGGAATGCGCTAATGGCTTGCCCTGCCATATCCTCTCCCGTTCGATAGTTGACTATACAACTTTCTATCCTGATTATGCGCGCCCAGCAAGAGTGACCAGATCATGCGCTTCGATCCCGACCATTTGCTCGCGCTCGACATGCCCGAGACAGTGCAAAGCTATGATGCGCGAGCCTGCGCGCTCTATGCCTTGGGCGTGGGCGCAGGCATGGACCCGCTCGACCAGCGGCAACTGGCGTTCCTGGCGGACGATCATCCGGAAGTGCTGCCCAGCATGGCGGTGGTGCTCGCCTGGCAGGGCTTCTGGGTCGATCAGGCGCCGACCGGCATCAACATAGACCATGTGCTGCACGGCGAGCAGCGCCTGACCATCGAAGCGCCGCTACCGCCGGTCGGCGCCGTCCGCCGCAAGATGCAGGTGACGCGCATCGTGGACCGGGGCGAGGGCAGGGGTGCCTTCGTCTGCACGGAGGACCGCCTGTTCGACGCGCAGGACGGCCGCCTGCTGGCGCGGCTGGAAGCCACGATTCTCTGCCGCGACGAAGGCGGGCGGGGCGGTTCCCATACCGACATGCCCGCGCCTCAGCCGATCCCGGAGCGCGCGCCGGACGGCAGCATCGCGATCCCCGCGTCACCGCAGCAGGCGCTGATCTATCGCCTGTCGGGCGACACCAATCCGCTGCACAGCGACCCGATTCATGCCGCGAACGCAGGCTTCCCTCGCCCGATCCTGCACGGTCTCGCCAGTTACGGCACGGCCTGCCTGGCGCTGCTGTGCGAACTGGCCGATGGCGACCCGGCGCGACTGCGGGGTCTGGACCTGCGCTTCACCAGCCCGGTCTTTCCGGGCGAGGCCCTGCGGCTGGACTATTGGCGCATGCAGGACGGCGCCGTTGCCTTCCGCCTGAGCGCGGTCGAACGCGATGTCGTGGTCGCCAGCAACGGGCGGCTGGAACTAGTCCATACATCTTGACTTCGCCGCCTTCCCCCTGTCTGCTGACCGCAGAGGAGAGGCGCATGTCCGAAATACTGGCGACCAACCATGTCGGCTTCACCGTCGAGGACATGGACCGGGGCATCGCCCTGTTCACCGATGTCTTCGGCTATGAAGTGATCTCGCTCGCCACGCGCGATCCCGTCAATGTCCGGCTGCTGACCGGGGTGGAGGACGCCGACATCCTGGTCTGCCACCTGCGCCGCCCCGGCCTCGTCGGCGTCGAACTCATCCAGTATCGCCAGCCCGAAGACAGCGGCCGCGTCATCGCCCGCCCCTGCGCCACCGGCTACACCCATCTCACCTTCGATGTCAGCGATCTCGACGCGACGGTGGCGCGCGCCGCGGCTTATGGCATGCATCCGATCGGCGGCGTCAGCACCAGCACTGGCGGCCCGAACGAGGGCGCACGCGCGGTCTATCTGCGCGATCAGGAAGGGATCAGCATCGAACTGATCCAGCCGGCGCGGTTCGCGAAGGGATTGGATGATGTTTGAGTTAGTCAAGTGTGTTGCCCCTACCGCTCGCGGGAGGGGCGGCGAGACTTAATGAGCGCAGCGAATTTAGTCGCAGCGGGGTGGGCATAGCGTGACATTTCAAAGGTGGCGCAACGCTCGCTGCGCTCGCGCCCACCCCCTAACCCCCTCCCGCAAGCGGTAGGGGGAACAGGCGGCCGCAAAGCCGCACCTACCCCTCCGCCGCCCGCCGCCGGTCCAGCGCGATCTTCATCTTGTACCGGCCCGGCGCAAAGTGGGCGAGACCGATTTCGACCAGGTCGCCCTGGATCGAGTGGAAGGTCGTGCGCGCCAGCAGCACCGGCGATCCGGTCGGCACCTGGAGCTTCAGCGCCACGCCCTCGGTCGCGACGATTGCCTCGATCTCCTGAATGACGCGGCCGATGACGATGCCATAGCGCGCCTCGACTGCGCGGTGGATGTCGAAGCTCGGCCCGAGATGGTCGAGCGCCTCGGCGAATTTGGGCGCGACATAGGCTTCGGAATAGCAGAAGGGCGGCGCGGCGGGATCGCGGCGGCGGATCAGTTGCAGCCGTACCCATTCGCTGCTCGGTGCAGCGCCCACCTGCCGCGCCTGCTCCTCCATCAGGATCACGCGGTCGACCGACAGCACCGTGCCATGGGTTGCGTGGACATATTCCAGCAGCTCATCGACCGAGCGGATGGAGTTGAGGAAACTATTGTCCGGCGCGGCGCGGATCACTTCGGACCGGGTGCCCCGCCGTTTGCTGAGATAACCGAAATTCTGGAGTTCGCGCAGCGCTTCCCGCACCGTGTTGCGGCTGACGCCGAAGCGCTCGACCAGATCCTGTTCGGTAGGCAGCTTCGCGCCGATCGCATAATCGCCCTGCTGGATCTCCTCGATCAGCTGCGCTGCAATCTGGCGATAGCCTGCCCGTTCCGAATTGGTCTCGTTCCCGCCCATGTCACCGCCCTAACAGCGATGGCATGGGCAAGTCGAGAGTCAGTCCATCGCACCTGTGAAAACCAGAGCGAAAACTAAACCGCCCATTCCGGCCAATGCGCCGGCGCAGGATTGGGGCCGGTGCGCAGTCGGTCCTTGGCGGTCAATATGCCCGGATAGTCCTCGATCGGCACGAAATAGAGGAAGCTGAGGTAACGCTCGGCGAACAGCCACTTGCCGTCCAGCTTCACATAGCTGTCGCGATAGCGGATCGCGCCGATCAGTTGCCGGCCCGCCGGATTGACTTCCGCATGGCAGAACACGGTGCCGGTGGCGCGCGTGGGGTCGTTTTCGTCCCAGTCGACGATCATGTCGTGGTTGACGTGGAAGCTGGGGCCGGACGGGCCGATGCGGCCGCGCAGCAGTTCCTTGACCGCCGGCTGCCCGCTCGCCTGGGGCGGCTGATTGATCCAGCCATAGAGCGCATCGGGCGCGAACAGCGCGCCCAGCGCGTCGAAATCATGGTCGTCGACGGCCAGCGAATAGCGGCTGCACAGGTTCCGGATCGCCTCGCGGTCTTCCAGCTTCGTGATCCGCGCCGCGAGTGTCTCGTCCATCGTCCTGCTCCTCTTCTTACCTGTCGCTCTATGCATTGACAGCTCGTTCGACCAGCCATAAAGTTGTCCAGACAAGAACGCAAGAGAGCCAGGAGGAGACGCCGGTGAGTCGCCCGACACGCCCCATTCGCACCATGATGTTTGTGCCCGGCAACCGGCCGAGCTGGATCGCCAAGGCGGTCGCGGCCGGTCCCGACGCGATCGTGCTGGACCTGGAAGACAGCGTGCCCGTCGCCGGCAAGGTGGAGGCACGCGGCCTCGTCGCCGAAGCGGTCAAGGCATGGGACGCCGCCAACGGCCTGCTCTATGTCCGCACCAATCCGGGCAATCACATGCCCGACTGGGACGATATCCAGGCGGTGGTGCATCCCAATCTCACCGGCATCTTCGTCGCCAAGGCGACCGGGGTCGAGGACGTGGAGATAGTCTCGCGCATGGTCGCCGAGGCGGAGAGCCGCGCGGGCATGCCGATCGGCGAAGTGCAGCTGGTGGTCGCGCTGGAAATGGCGCGCGCCGCGGAAAAGGCGTTCGAGATCGCCTCTCATCCCCGCGTGCAGACGCTGGTGTCATCGGCCGCGCGCAATGCCGATGTCGCCCGCGCCCTGGGCTTCACCTGGTCGCCCGAGGGCCTCGAAACGCTCTATTTCCGGTCGAAGACGATCATCGCCTGCCGCGCGGCCGGCAAGCCCTTCCCGATCGGCGGCCTGTGGCAGGACGTGCATGACCTGGAAGGGCTGCGCAAATTCTCCGCCTTCAACCGCTCGCTCGGCTACACCGGAGAGATCGCGTTGCACCCGTCCAACGTGCCGATCATGAACGAGATCTATTCGCTCAGCGCCGCCGACCGCGATTATTATCAGGGCATGATCGAAGCCTTCGCCGCCGCCGAGGCCGAAGGCAAGGCGGCGGTCATGTATCGCGGCGAGCATGTCGACATCGCCCATGTCGAGACCGCCAAGGAAATGCTGCGCGTCCACGGGGACGCCGCATGACCGAAGCCTTCCGTTTTCCCCCGACCGCACTGCCGCCCGAAGCGGAAAAGCTGCGCGCCGAAGTCCGCGCCTTTCTGAAAGAAGAGGGCGCAAACTGGACCCTGTGGGACCGCGCGCACAGCTGGACGAAATTCGACCGCGACTTCTCGCGCAAGGTCGGCGCGAAGGGCTGGATCGGCATGACCTGGCCCAAGAAATATGGTGGCCATGAACGCTCCGCGCTGGAACGCTATGTCGTGCTGGAGGAAATGCTGGCGGCCGGCGCGCCGGTCGGCGCGCACTGGTTCGGCGACCGGCAGAGCGGGCCGCTGCTGCTCAAGGCCGGGACCGAGGAACAGCGCCAGCGCTTTCTGCCGAAGATCGCCAGCGGCGACCTCGGCTTCTGCATCGGCCTTTCCGAACCGGATTCCGGTTCCGACCTCGCCTCGCTGCGCACCCGCGCGGTGAAGGAAGGGCCAGAGGGAAATAGCGTTTGGCGCGTCAATGGCACGAAGGTCTGGACCACCAACGCGCACAAATGCGACTATGCGATCACCCTGGTCCGCACGACCGCGCTGACCGAGGGCATGGCCCGCCATGCCGGTCTGTCGCAGCTGCTGATCGACCTGACCCTGCCCGGCGTATCCGTAAAACCGATCGCCGACCTGACCGGCGAAGCGCATTTCAACGAAGTGCATTTCGAGGATGTGCTGGTCCCCGGCGACATGCTGGTCGGCGCGGAGGGCGACGGCTGGGCGCAGGCCAATGCGGAACTCGCCTATGAACGCTCCGGCCCGGATCGGTATCTCAGCAGCTTCCCCGTGCTGGAGCCGGCGCTGGAGCGGCTCGACGCATCGAGCGACGCGGCGATCGGCGCGCTGGTCGCGCGCTATGTGACGCTGCGCGGCATGTCACTGTCGGTTGCGGCGATGCTGGAACAGGGGCTGACCCCGTTGCAGGAAGCCGCGCTGGTCAAGGATCTGGGCGTAGATCTGGAGCAGGAGACGCCGGCCTTGCTCTCCGACCTCATCGATTGCGGCCCGGTCCTGCCCGGCGACGGGGGGCTTGAGGATGCGCTCGCCTTCCTCACCCAGACCGCGCCGACATTTTCCCTGCGCGGCGGCACGCGCGAAATCATGCGCGGCATGACCGCACGGGGGCTTGGCCTGCGATGAGTGATATGATCGACATGCTGACCGATCAGGCCGGCCGCCTGTTCACCGACCTGATCGACCGCGAGTTGCTGGTCGCAATGGAGGAGGGCGAGGCCCCGGCCGCGCTGGCCGAGGCGGTGGACGCCTTTGGTCTTGCGGACGCGCTGACGGTGGCGGCGGAAGACGGCGGCCTCAGCTTCGCCGACGCCGGCGTGCTGTTCGCCTTGTTCGGCTTCCACGCCGTGCCGCTGCCGATCGGCGAGACGATGCTGGCGCGGATGCTGCTGGCGCGCGCCGGCGTCGACGCGCCTGCCGGCGACATTGCGCTCGGCGACCGCACGGTCGGTTCGGCCAGCGCAGCGCCTTATGTCCTGCTCAGCGAAGCGGGTCGGCTGGTGCTGCTGCCTGCGGGCGGTGAGGGCGGCGCGTCCATGTCGCGCATGCCGCGCCGGGCGATCGACGCCAATGCCGATCCGCTGGCCGACACCGCCTGGCCCGTTGGCCTGCCCGACGCGACGACCCTGGGCGCGATGTTGCGCGCCAGCCAGATCGCCGGCGGCGTCGCCCGCGCGCTGGCGCTGACCGTCGACTACGCCAATGAGCGCAAGCAGTTCGGCAAGCCGCTCGGCCGCTTCCAGGCGATCCAGCAGCAACTCGCCGCGCTCGCCGCCGAAGCCGCCGCTGCCCGCTCCGTCGCCGACGCCGCCTGGGCCGCGCTCGACGCCGGCGCTCTCGGCCATATGGCGGCCGTCGCGAAAATCCGCACCGGACAGGCGGCCCGCATCGCCTGCGCCGTCGCGCATCAGGTGCATGGCGCGATCGGCGTGACCGACGAACATGTGCTGCACTACACCACGCGCCGGCTGTGGGAATGGCGGCTCGACTTCGGCAGCGACGGCCATTGGGCCGCGCTGCTCGGCCGCGCTGCCAGAGAAGCGGAAGGCGGCCTTTGGCGCTTCCTCACCACCGGCTGTCCCTCCACCCAGAAATCCAAGGAACCCGCATGACCGCGACCGTTGCAGATCGTCCTTCCGTCCGGGACTCCATCGACAAGCTGTTCGAACCGAAATCGATCGCGATCATCGGCGCGTCCGCCGATCCGACCAAGCTCGGCTCCTCGCCGCTGACGGCGATGAAGCTGCTCGGTTTCGAAGGCGACATCAGCGTGGTCAACCCGCGCTATGACGAGCTGATGGGCCATAAATGCTATCCCAGCATCGACGCGCTGCCCGACGGTATCGACGTCGCCATGGTCATCCTGCCGGCGGCCGGCGCGGTCGACGCGGCGGACCAACTGGCGGCGCGTGGCGTCAAGGCGATGGTCATGATCCCGCAGGGCTTCGGCGAGGCAGGCGGCGAGGGGCTGGAGCGCGACAAGCGCCTGATCGCGCTGGCGGAGCAGGGCGTCGCCATCACCGGCCCCAACACCAACGGCATCGCCAATGTCGCGCGCGGCGTCGCCATGTCGATCGGCCCGATCTTCCAATATGCGGGCGCCGTGACCCCCGGCCGCGTGTCGCTCGTGTCGCAGAGCGGCGCGATGGTCTCCTCGCTGCTGACCAAGCTCAACCAGTGCGGCGTCGGCATCGGCAAGAGCGCGACCTGCGGCAACGAGCTGATCCTGAATGTCGCCGACTATCTCGACTATCTGGTCGACGATCCGGCGACCGACATCATCGTCCTCTATCTCGAAACCATTCGCGACATGCCCGCCTTCCAGGCAGCGGTCGCCCGCGCCCGCGAAGCCGGCAAGCCGATCGTCGCGATCAAGGTGGGCGAGAGCGAGAGCGGCCAGAAGGCGACCCTGTCCCACACCGGCGCGATCGCCGGCTCCTATCGCAACACCATCTCGTTCCTTGAGAATGAGGGCATGTATGTCGCCGACGACCTGGAAAGCCTGGCGCTGATCGTCGAATGCCTGCTGCGCTACGACTGGTCGGAAGAGGACGCAGCGGCCAAGCCGTTCATCGCGTCGATCTCCGGCGGCTTCGCGGCGCAGACGGCGGACGTGATGGCCCGCTTGGGCATGCCGCTCACGGACCCGTCCGAGCAGGGCGCGGCGAACCTGACCGCGCTCCCGACGCAGAGCCACCCCGTCAACCCCTATGACATCGCCGCGCAGAACGCGCTGATCCCCCGCATCATCGAGATTTTCCGCGAGGACGGCTTCAACCAGCTGCTCTTCGGCCTGGTGATGCTCAAGCCCGAGATCAACGAACAGGTCGCGGCCATGCTGATCGAGGCGAAGGCGGCGGGCATGGATCGGCTGATCGCCCTCTCGCCGCAAGTCGACCCGGCCGAGCGCAAGCGCTTCAACGACGCCGGCATCCTCATCACCGACAATGTCCCCGCGCTCTTGAAGGCGCTGGGCGCGATCGAGCGGCATCGTCAGGCGGCCGTGCTGCGCAAGACCCGCGTGGAGGACGAGCCGACCCCGGACGTCATGCTGCCGACGACGCCCGGCCTGCTCGACGAGGCGCGCAGCAAGGCGCTCATTGAACTGGCCGGCATCCGCACCCCGCGCAACCTGGTGCTGAAAGCGGATGCGCCGATGCCCGACATCAGCGCCCTGCAACGGCCACTGGTGATGAAGGGCCTGTCGGACAAGATCGCACACAAGAGCGAATATGGGCTGGTCGCCTTGGGCTTGCGCACCGATGCGGAGATCGCCAAGGCATGGGACGATATCCGCGCCGCACTGGCCAAGGCGGATACCGACGCCGACTCCATCCTGCTGGAGGAGATGATCGGCACCGGCCTCGAAGCCATTCTGGGCGTGCAGCGCGACAGCACGGTCGGCCCGGTCGTGGTGCTGGGCGCGGGCGGCATCCTGGTCGAACTGCTGGACGACGCGGTCGTGCTGGTCCCGCCCTTCTCCACCGCCGAAGCCAAGGCCGCGATCGAGCGCACCAAATTCGGCCGCCTGCTGACCGGCTATCGCGGCCGCAGCTATGACATCGACGCACTCGCCAGCGTGGCGTCCACGCTCGGCCGGGTGGCGCTGGCCAACCCGACCCTCGAATCCCTCGACGTCAATCCGGTGCTGGTGCAGCCGGGGCAGGGCGGCGTCGTCGCGGTCGACGCGAAGATCACCGTGGCCAGTGAAATCCGGGAATGATCGAGCGGGACGACCCGATCGCCGGCACGCGCCCCGCGCGTGATCGCGGCCCCGGCTATCGCCGGATCGCGCAGGCGCTGATCGACGACATCCGCGCCGGCCAGTGGCGCATCGGCGATCCGCTGCCGACCGAGGCGGAGCTGGTCGACCGTTTCGGCGCCAGCCGCAACACGGTGCGCGAAAGCCTGCGCGAACTGGAACTGCACGGCTACATCCGCCGGCATCGCGGCACGCGTTCGATCCTGCTGTCCTGCGACCCGCGCGAGAATTTCGTGAACTCGGTCCAGTCGATCGAGGAACTGCTGCAATATTCCCGGCGGACCGAAACGCGCATCATCTCGGTCGAACTGATCGTCGCCACCGCCGCGCTGGCGGATCGGCTGGGCGTGCGCGCGGGGTCGCAATGGCTGCGGCTGGAACTGCTGCGCGTGCCGCTGCGGGGCAGCCTGCCGATCGGCTTTTCGGAAATCTATGTCGATGGCCGCCACGCCGCGCTCGCCGAAAAACTGCGCCTGTCCGGCCCGGTCTACAAGGTGCTGGAGGAAGAACTGGGCATCGCCTTCAAGCGCGTCGAACAGAGCGTCGAAGCGGGCGCAGCGCCGCCGGCCATCGCCGAATATCTGAAGGTTGCGCCCGGCTCGCCGCTGCTGCTGGTGCGCACCGACTTCGTCGCGGCGGACGGCGCGATCGTCGAAATCGGCTTCGGCCATTTCCCGGCCGACCGCTATCGCATGGAAATCATCCTGGAGCGCGGACTCCAGAATCAAGAGAGGACAGCATGAACTTTCCTATCCCCAAGGCCGGCCTCGTCATCGGCGATCAGAAGCTGCTGACCGGCAGCGCGGGCATCCACCAGCATCGCTTCGCCGGCAATGGCGAAGTGCAGGCCGAAGTGCCGGTCGCCGGCGCGACCGAAGTCGAGCAGGCGGTCGCCGCAGCCAAGGCGGCCTTCCCCGGCTGGCGCGCCACCCATCCGCAGGTGCGCCGCGACCTTCTCTTCAAGCTGTCCGACCTGGTCGTCGAACATGCCGACGAGTTCGCCTGGATCGGCGCGCGCGAAAACGGCTCGCCGATCAGCGGCGTGCGCGCCATTCCCGGCAAATTCTCCAACTGGACCAAATATTCCGCCGGTTTCGCCGACAAGCTGGAGGGCCGCGTCGTCTCCTCCTTCCAGGACGACAGCGTGCTCGATTACACTTTGTGCGAACCCTATGGCGTGATTGCGCTGATCCTCACGTGGAACGGCCCGCTGATGGGGCTGGGCATGAAGCTGGGCGCGGCGCTGGCGGCGGGCAACACTGTGGTCATGAAGCCGTCGGAGCTGACGCCCTTCACCGCCTGGCGTCTCATCGAACTGGCCGAGCAAGCCGGCTTCCCGCCGGGCGTCCTCAACCTCGTCACCGGCGGGGTCGAAGCGGGCGAGGCGCTGGTCAAGCATCGCGACGTGCAGAAGATCAGCTTCACCGGCGGCGTCGCCACTGGCCAACGCATCGCCGCGATGCTGGCGCCATCCTTGAAGCCCGCGCTCTACGAACTGGGCGGCAAGTCCGCGAACCTGATCTTCGCCGACGCCGACATGGAAGTCGCGGTGCGCCACAGCGCGCGCCAGCCGATGTTCCTCGCCGGCCAGGGCTGCATCCTGCCGACGCGCATCCTGGTCGAACGCAGCGTGGCGAAGGACTTCACCGATCGCCTGCTCGCGGAGATCGCCTCGATCCGGATCGGTGACCCGCAGGAAAAGACGACCGAACTCGGCCCCGTCATCAACGAAAGCTCGCAGGCGCGTCTGCTCGGCCTGATCGAGGCGGCGCGCGCGCGCGGCGACGGCACGCTGGCGCTGGGCGGCGGCAAGCCCGACGGCGTCGATCCCAATGGCTATTTCGTCTCGCCCACCGTCTTCACTGACGTCGATCCGGCGAGCAGCATCGCGCAGGACGAATGCTTCGGCCCGGTTATCTCCGTGATTCCGTTCGACACGGTCGATCAGGCGGTGGAGATCGCCAATTCCACGGAATTCGGTCTGGGCGCCTATATCCACTCCACCAACCTGCCGCGCACGCTGCAACTGGTGCATCGCCTCGACGCCGGCTCCGTCCAGATCAACGGCGCGCCGACGGCCCGCGAAAACGCGCCCTTCGGCGGTCGCGGCATGAGCGGTCACGGCCGCGAGGGCGGCTATGACGGCATGATGGAGTTCGTCCGCGTCAAGAACGTCGCCATCGGCGACGGCGCGATGTGGCGGCGGTAAAGCGGATAAAACTGTTCCCCCTCCCGCTGGCGGGAGGGGAGTTTTAGGTAAACAGTCCCCCGGACTGTTTAGGTCATGCCGGGGGCATGACCGACCTGAAACTGGGGTGGGCCTGTGACGTGGACGTTGCGCCGGCCCACCCCGCTGCGACTAAAGCATCGCGCGCTAAATCGAGATCACCTCTCCCCCCGTTCGGCCCGAGCGAAGTCGAGGGCGT
>JBIIEH010000022.1:0-64355 GCA_044237945.1 Sphingobium sp.
GTCGCGGGTCAGGAAGCCCTCGGCCTTCACCGCGCTGCGCAGCGCCGGCTCGTACTTGGTCAGCGCCTGGGCGATACCGTGCTTGACCGCGCCGGCCTGACCGGACAGGCCGCCGCCCTTGACGGTGGCGATCACGTCATACTGGCCGACCCGGTCCGTGACGGTGAAGGTCTGGTTGATGACGAGGCGCAGCGTGGGACGCGCGAAATAGACTTCCTGGTCGCGGCCGTTGACCGTGATCTTGCCGGTGCCGGGCTTCACCCACACGCGGGCGACGGCGTCCTTGCGGCGGCCGGTCGCATAGGCGCGGCCCAGGCTGTCGATTTCCTGCGCCCGCAGCGGGGCGGAAGGCTGGACGGGGGCGATCGGCGCGTCGGCGACGACGTCCACGGGCGCTTCGGCCTGGGGAGCGGCAGCGGCGGCCGGGGCCGGGGCGTTGGCGGTCAGCGACGCGAGGTCGGACAGGGACTGGCGGTTATCGGACATTATGCACCCACCTTGTTCTTGCGGTTGCGCGACGCGAAGTCGAGCACTTCGGGGTTCTGAGCGGCGTGCGGATGCTCCGTGCCGGCGAAGATGCGCAGGTTGCGCATCTGCTCGCGACCCAGCGGGCCGCGCGGGATCATGCGCTCGACGGCCTTTTCCAGGACGCGCTCGGGGAAGCGACCTTCCAGAACCTTCTGGGCGGTGATTTCCTTGATGCCGCCGGCATAGCCGGTGTGCTTGTAATAGACCTTGTCACCCAGCTTCTTGCCGGTGAACTTCACCTTCTCGGCGTTGATGATGATGACATTGTCACCACAATCGACGTGGGGGGTAAAGCTGGTCTTGTGCTTGCCGCGCAGGATGTTCGCGACGGTCGACGCCAGGCGGCCAACGACCAGCCCTTCCGCGTCGATCAGGACCCATTTCTTTTCGACCGTGGCCGGCGTCGCCGACTTCGTGGTCTTCATCAGCGCCTTCATGGTGCCTATGCTCCGTTTGAAAAACCGAACGGCGCCCACTGGGGGACGCCGGAAGATGGGCGCTAATGACGGGCAGCCACGCGGAAGTCAAGAGATGGAGCGGCTTTCGTGACGGGTAAAATAATACCCGTCAATCTGGAAGCGGCGTCAGCGTCCGTATTTCGGCCAGTTGCCGGTCGCCAACACTCAGCTGCCGCTGCTGCTCCTCGACAAGGCCCGACGCAGCCGAAGCGCGGTAGCGGATGGCGACCGCAACGCCCTGCCCGGCAAGCGCCTCGTCCAGCGTCAGCTTGTCGCCCGCCCGCTTTGTCATCGCCACCTGCCCCTCGACCGGCACCGGCCGCCCCAGCGGAGACCCCGCCATGCTCCTGAGACCCCGACCCGCACCATCCACCACCGGCGTATCGGCAAACATCAGCAGCGGCTTCAGCTCCCCGGCCAGCAGTTCGACCCGCGCATCCTCGCTCAGCGACTCGAACAGCGCCTGGATACGCAACGCCGCCTTGTGCCGCGCGCTGTCCGCCGGGAAGCGCGCCAGCATTTCGTCCACGCCCTTGCCCGCCGCACTCCACAGCGCGTCCATATTGTCGACGCTGACAATGCGCCCGCCCGCGTCCAGCCGGAAGACCTGCTCCACCCCCTCCAGCGGCGTCATCGCCGCCCGGAACGGTTCGGCGACCTCCTCCGGCCCCTCCGCCTCGAACCCGCGGAGCACGACATGCAGAACATAGCCCGCCCCCGCCTTCTCGAACCGCAGCACCCGGTCCGCGCTCAGCCGGGCCTCCCGCCCCTGCGTCGAGCGCTTTTGCTCCATATGATAGAGCATCGCCTTTCCTGTCGGCGGCGCGAAGCCGACCTGCACCGTCTCCGCCGCAGCAGGCGCAGCGACCAGCAGCAACAGCAGCGCAAACGACCTCACCGTCGCGCCGCCCCAATGGCATGCGCGCCCCAGGCCGTCGCCGCTACCACCAGCGCGCCCACCGCCTGGTGCAGCACCGCCAGCGGCAGCGCGATCCCGCTGATGACGGTGGCGATGCCCAGGGCTATCTGCGTTCCCAACGCCGCATGGATCGCCACCGACGCCCCGCGCCGCCCCGCCTGCTTCGCCGCCCGCGCCAGCATGAACAGCCCCAGCGCCGCGATCCACGCCCACCAGCGGTGGATGAAATGCACCAGATAAGGGTCACTCGACAGCGTCGCCCACAGCGACATGCTCCAATCAATGCCTTCCGGCACGAAATGGTCGTTCATCAGCGGCCAGCTACTGGACACATAGCCCGCGTCCAGCCCGGCGGTGAACGCCCCGAACAGCAGTTGCACCAGCAGCACTCCGCCCGCCAGCAACGCCAGCGGCCGCAACCGCGCCGGCCGCGCGGCGGGGTCCCGCGCCAGCGCGAACAGGTCGAGCGCGGTCCACACCAGCCCCGCAATGATGAACAGCGCCGTCAGCAGATGCACCGCGAGCCGATAATGGCTGACGTCCGTGCGCACCGACAGACCGGACTTGACCATCCACCAGCCGATCGCCCCCTGCAATCCGCCGAGCGCCAGCAACGCGACCAGCCGCCAGCCATAGCCCGCCGGAATGGCCCGCCGCGCCGCGAACCAGATCAGCGGCAGCGCGAACGCCATCCCGATCAGCCGCCCCAGCAGCCGGTGCAGCCACTCCCAGAAGAAGATGAACTGGAAATCGGACAGGCTCATCCCCCGGTTGATCTGCTGATATTCGGGGATCTTCTGATAGTCCTGGAACGCCTCCATCCACTGCGCATGCGTCAGCGGCGGGATCGCCCCGGTAATCGGCTTCCACTGGGTGATCGAAAGCCCACTTTCGGTCAGGCGCGTAATGCCGCCCACCACCACCATGGCGAACACCATGCAGGCGACGATCAGCAGCCAGCGCGCAATCGCGGCGGGGCGGGACGGGCGGGCGAAGGCGGCGGTCATTGCCGCCGTTCCATGCGCCCTTGCGGCGGCGCTTTCAAGCGGACGCTTTGTCCCGCTCCGCACCCTATGGCCTTGACAGGGCGGCAGGAAGTTGTGACCCGTGATCCCCGACAGACAAAAACGAACGAGAGCGATTTTCCATGCTGAACGACCGGGGCAAGAACAACCGCATCATCGGCGGCGATGAAATCCTGTCGAAAGCGGACATCACCATCACCGGGGACGACAATGAAATCGTCTTCGGTCCGAATTTTCAGTTCCGCAAGATCACGATGCAAATCAAATCGAACCGGACGAAGACGATATTCGGCGAAGGCTGCAATTTTATCGGCGCGCTGACGCTGATCCACAATTCGCACGACGCCTCGATCATCATCGGCGACAAGATGCAGGTGAACGGCTCCTTGTGGATGTCCTGCGCCGGCCCCGGCCGCTCGATCACCTTCGGCAATGACTGCCTGATCGCCAGCGCCCGCCTGCGCACCAGCGATCACCACAAGATCTTCACCCTGCACGGCGACAAGCCGATCAATCCGCCCGGCAATATCAAGGTCGGCGACCATGTCTGGCTGGGCGAAGACGTGCTGCTGCTCAAGGGCGCCGATGTCGGATCGGGGTCGGTCATCGGCGCCAAGTCGCTGGTGACCAAGGCGGTGCCGCAAAATGTGCTGGCCGCCGGCAATCCGCTGCGCGTCATCAAGGAAGAGATACGCTGGGAATATTGATCGCGCGGCGCGCGCCGCGAAAAGGGGGATGGTTTTGGCTTTGAAGAGCAATATGGTCCGGGTCGAATTTGGCGACAATCCGCGCCGCGCGCTGGCCCGCATGGGCATCACAGCGCCCAATCTGTCCGGGCCGGTGGCGATGCATCGGGACACGAAATTCTTCGGCCCCGTCCGTATCAATTGCGAGATCGTGCACAAGATGCCGATCACGATCGACGCCTTCACCCTTATCAATGGCGGCCATTTCACCTTCTGCGACATCGGCCGCTACTGCTCGATCGCGCCGGACGTTTCGGTGGGACTGGGCGCGCATCCGATGGACCGCATCACCAGTTCGCCCGTCACCTGGGACTCGCATTATCAGGGCTGGCGGGAATTTGTCGAACACGCGATGAAGATCGATCCGGTCGTCAACACCGTCGGCTCCCCCGGCCGCGGCAAGACGATCATCGGCCATGACGTGTGGCTGGGCCGCGGCGTCTTCATCAAGGCAGGGGTCACCATCGGCCATGGCGCGATCATCGGCGCGCATGCCTGTGTGCTCAAGGACGTGCCGCCCTACGCCATCGTCGGCGGCGTGCCGGCAAAGCTCATCCGCATGCGCTTCCCCGACGCCATCATCGAAAGGCTGCTGGCGCTACGCTGGTGGCGCTTTGCGCTGAGCGCGATCGAGGGCCTGCCCTATGGCTCGATAGAGGCGACGCTGGATTTTCTGGAACAGCGCCAGGACGATCTGCCGGAATGGAACCCGCCCGCAATCACGCCCAAGGTGCTGGTGGCGAATATGGCGCGCTATGGCGGCATAAAGCCGCCGGCCTGACCGGGCGCGGCCCTCGCCGCGCCCGGTCGGCAGACCTTATTTCTGCTCGAAGTAGAGCTGCTCGAACTTCGCGACCACCTGCTGGATCACCGGGAATTCGACATGGCGCATATCATGCTTCCAGGTCGTCGCGCGCGGCGAGTTGGTGACGATCTCGTAGCTCGGGAAATAGTCGACCCGGTCATCCGACGACGACACTTCCTGCGCAATCGCCCGCAGCGTGGACTTCGAAAAGCTGTTGGCGACAACGATGTCCTGGTTGGAGAAAGTCCGCAGCAGCGGCACCGGCGACACCGTCAGCACGATCTTGGTGTTCGGCGTGCCGCGCTCGAAGATCAGGTCGCGCAACTTGAGCACCTGCTCCAGGCTGTCGCCATAATTGCTGTTGCGGAACTCGAAGCGGTTGGTCTTGCGCGCATGGCGCCAGTCGACCGGCGCGTCGTTCAGCGGAACTTCCAGTTCCTTGTCGAACCAATATTCAGTCAGACCCAGCGTGATGATGACCAGATCGCTCTGCGCGATCGTCTTGACGGTCTCGGCGACGGTGGCCTTGACCTCCAGCGCCATTTCGCGGGGCACGAAGCCGACGCGGTGCAACTGCGGGTTCCAGAACAGCCCCTCGCGCATCTCGATCAGGCCGTCGTCAGGCAGCGCGCGCCCCTCGAACGCGACCTGCAATTCGGTCAGCATCGAATGGGTATTGAACTTGGTCAGCACCGTGCGCGGATTGTTGCCGCCAAACCCTTCCGAAGGCAGCGTCAGCTTGGCGCTGTTCACATTATACTTCTTCGCCACCAGCGCGTCCTCGATGTTCCGCGCGAAACAGGAGCCGATGCCGAAGATGGAAGTGGTGCGCGGCAGAACGAACTTGGGTTCATGGGCGATATCGATGACGCCTTCCGCCTGCAGGCGGGTCGCAGCATCATGAGGACGATGAGAATCCGGGGCGGCATCCAGTCCGCGCGCCCAGGTCTGATATGGTTCGATCGACATCGCGCCCTGTTCCTGTTTATCCGAGCCAGTATGGCCCGCACCTCGATCCGGCCTTCGCGACAGACCCAAAGTGCTTTGTTACAACAAGCTCTTACCGATGCAGCTAGTCCCGTCAAGGCCGATTGGCTCCGGCATGGCTCACGTCCGACCGGAGCCGGAAGGGTCACTTCAGAACGGTGTCCATATCCGCCGCCATCAACTTGTTCAGGAACCAGGACTGATTGATTTCAAAGGTTTCGCTCGCAGTGTCTGCCTTTTGCGGCCCCTTGGTCTTGACCTGCGCCGCCCCCTTGCTCGGCGCCGCGGCCTTGCCGGCAGGCGAAGGCGCGGAGGCTGGAACGGCCGTCGGATCAAGCTCCCACAACGCCCGTTGCAGCGCCGACGCGACGCCCGGCTTCGACTTGACCAGCGCTTTCGACAGATCCCGCACGAACGCGATCGCATCGGCTTCGGTGCGGACGAGCGACTGCGCCAGTTCGGCCGCCGGCTTGCCCAGCGGCGCGACGAACCGCCGGGCGGCGGTGGTCGGCAGCGTCACGATCGCCTCATCGACGATCCGCTGCAATTCCATGCCGAAACGCTGGACCGACGCCGTCTGGCGAATCCCGTCGCGCAGATCGGTGCGCGGCGCCAGATTGCCCTCATCAATCAGCGCGTTCACCGCTTCGCGAAGCGCGGTGGAATCCCCCTTCGGCACGAAATTGCAGATGCCGCCGGTGATCTCCCGCAGCACGGGCAGATCGTAGCAGACGACCGGGCGCCCCATATACAGCGCCTCGACCGGCGGATAGCCATAGCCCTCGAAATAGGAGGGGAAGACCATGAAGTGGGACTTCCTGATCTCTTTGAACTTGTCCGCGTCGGTGATGCTTTTGAGTAACTTCATCTTCGCGCCGGCCGCCTCGCAGAGCGCGTTGATGCGAGCGATCTCCGCGTCGTCGTCGCCCTTGCTGGTGCCGGAAATGAAGGCAAGCGTATAGCCCGCCAGCTTGGGCGTGATGATCGCCTCGACGTCCGCCATGCCCTTGTGTTTGGACGCAGAACCGAAGCGGCTGATGATGATGATCTGCTTTTCCGCGTCCCCCGGCGAAAAGATGGTGTCGGCGGTGACCGTGTTGATCGCCGGCCCGCTGTATCGGAACAGCCGGTTGCGATCATAATATTGCAGCGCATAATCCTGGCTGGTCGCGGCGGAACTCAGCACGACATCGGAATAATCGGCGATCTTGCTCCACCAATACCATTCCATCGTGTCCCGCTTCACCGGGGACTCGCCATTGTACCAGTTGGGGCTTTCGTAATTGAAGAAGGTCAGCCGCGCATTGTCGCGCTTGGCGAGAGAGACCGCCGCCTCGAACACACTGCCGTCATAGGAGCCGTCGGGAATGACGAAGATGAAATCGTGCCGATCCTCCGGCGGCTTGTCCCACGGGGCGTGCCGCGTCTTGATCTGCTTATGCTTGGGCAGCGACTGGAAGTCCTTGAAGAAGGGGGGCAGCGACGTGATCCACAAGGTCACCTCATGCCCCATCATCGCCAGCGCTTCGCCCGCCATCAGCGCATGATAGCGACCGCCGGAATAGCCGGTGCGTCCAACGCGACCCATGATGAGAATCTTGCGCTTGGGCGGAAAACGCAGCTTGACCGGCAGCCCCGACACCGCCGGACCGCCAAAGCCTGCGCGCAAGGTGACAGGACGGAGCTTTCCGTCCTTCATCTTCTCGCGGAGCGGAATCGCGAAGCGCCCGGTCTCCGGATCGGACCGGCCCCAGCCGACCAGACGGCCCTCGGCATAAGCCGCGACATCGACCGGCCCGTCCTCGCCCAGATTGCGGCCCAGCAACTCGCTGCCGTTGAAGCCGGTATATTCGACCTCGATCGGCTCAGGCGTCAGCCCATCGCGCAGTGACGCCTCATTCACCACCGGCACGCGCAGGCCATTGGCGTCCAGCGGCAAGCGATCGATGTCGATCGCACGCGAACCGATCGGCGGCGTGTAAGACGGCGCCAGCGAAATATAGATATTGCCGGCCCGCTCGCCCAGTTCCAGCGAGGTGCTGACCGAATCGAGGAAGCGGCTGAAGGTCGACTTCTGCCGGTTGATGTCGAAGGTCGGGTGGCACAGATGGCCGGTGTCGACCAGATCGTGATATTGCGCCTTTTCCGAATGCGCCCAGAAATCCTCGTTCTTGGTGACGTCCGGATTCTTGCCGTCGCAGCCCAGAATGAAGATCGTGTCGGCGAAGGTCGATGCGATCGGCAGCATGTGAATATTGAGCACGCTGTCCAGGCTCGGCAGCTTCCACATCCGCGTCAGATCGAACACCGGCCCGCGCACGCCCTGTTCGCAGATCATTACCCGGTCGGCGATCTCGGGATAATGCGTGGTTATCAGCGGCGCGAACCGCGCCGTCGTCAGGAAATAGCCGTCCGACGACTGGAGGAAGCGGAACAGGTCCTCGCGATAGCGCTCGGCGTAAGTGGACACGCCCAGATGGCTGACCACGTCGCCGGCGGAGATGAAGGACGGCTTGATATGATCGAGCAGTTCCTGATCCTGCACCACCGTATTGCAGGCGATGGTCAGGATGCCGTCGAAATTGACCTTCTTGGCCAAGTCGATCGACGGGCCGGTGCCGAACACCGCCGCCGCACGATAGCCGCGCTTCTTCAGTGTTTCGGCATGGCTGAGGAATGCTTTGCGACTGTTCTCGATCCGGTCGGCCCTGTCCTCCTCGCTCATCAACTGCCACAGCAGGCCGGCATAGCGGCCATATTCGACCGAATCGGGATCGTCCGTCGTGACATCTACGATGAAGGCGCCCTTGGCCCGCAGCGCTTCGGTCACGGCGCGGCTGCACGGCCGCCACACCAGCACCAGCCGTGCGGCGGCCAGCGCCGCGACATAGGCGGCAGGGTCCGCCTCCAGCACGACTGCGTCCTGCCCGGCGCGCGGGCCACACATCGGCTCGGGACGATCCGTCGTGGAGAAGGGCTGCGTGACGCCCATATGCACCGCGTCCACCACGCCCTCCAGCACCGGCAGATACCAGCGCGCGCGATGGTAATGGTTGGCGAACGCTTCCTGGCTGTCGAACGCGGGAAAATAGACCACGTCATGGGGACGCATCGTCGCATCGCCGATCGCCTGGAGAAGTTGGTCCTCAATCCCCTGTTCGTCCCAAAGGTTCATCGCAGTCCCTTATATCGACCAATTCGTCTCTGCCCGCCCGCCATCGTCGCGAACGGCCTGCCCGCCTTGCTTCGTCAGCCCGCAGGCTGGAGCAATTTCTCCGGCTTCCCCTGCACCGCAGCGGCCAGCATGCGCGCGACCGCGTTAAGATCGTTCGGGAAATAATGCGCCAGTTCGGAATCGAACTGCGAGCAGTAATAGCGCGCCACCCGCGCCACATGCTCGACGAAGATCGCCTGCTGCCGCGGCGTGAACCCAGCGGAGATCGCCGTGCGCAGTTGCGCCTCCAGATCGCTTTCCTTGGCCAGTTCATAGACGCAGCCCGAGCCGCTCAACTGCAACCGGCCGAGCAGCACGCAGGGCTTGTCGTTGAACAGGGCCATGTAGCCGGACTGCGACACGATCGTCACCAGCGCATCGCACGCCTCGATGCAGTCGACGATATCGACGCCGATCGGCACCTTCTTCACATGCGGGTTCGCGGCGAAGTCGAAGCCGTTCTTGATATTGTCGTAATAGTCGACCTGCGGATGCGGCTTGTACAGCAAGTCCCATCCATTGGCCTTGCACACCGCCGCCACTTTATCGAGCGCCTCGAACGAGTTGCGGAAGAAGGGCGAATGCTCGCGCGCCTGCGCCGTGTCGGACGGGATCAACCCCGCCCGCGGATCATTCTGGCCCGCGTAAAACACCACCGGCTTGCGCCGGCTGTCCCCGCGCGGGAACAGTTGGATATGGTCGGCCAGCCGGTCGCCCGGCGCCTTGCGGTTGATCCGCTCGGCCCGCACCTTCTTGATGTAGGAGCGCGCCCGCTCCAGATCACGCACCTCGATCGGCAGTTGTTGCAGCGCCTTGGGGTTGCGGGTGATCCAGCTCTCCGCCATCTGCCCGTCCATTTCGAAGCAGACGCTGCCGGGCAGCACGCCATGTTCGGCATAGGCTACCGGAATGCCGCGCCGCTTGGCCTCTTCGGTCAGGATGGTGTGATAGGGATTGAACTGGTGCCACATCACCACCAGGTCCGGCCGCATTTCTTCCAGCTGCTCGCGGATCATCATCTTGAACAGCCAGAAGCGTCCGGCCAGGTCCCGCCACTTGTACTTGGACATCGCCGCCTGAATATGCGCGGCGGCCGAAATATCGTCCGCCATCGCCTTTTCCGGGATGTCCTTCATGAAGCCGAACTTGCTGTCGTTCATCGGCTTCACGATGCGCGGGATCAGGAAATAGGGGAAGGTCGTGCGCCGGGGGAACATGAACAGGCCATAAAGGTCGATATTCCGCGCGGCCATCGCGGCGTCGAGCTGCTCGGACAGCTCCACGCGACGCACGTCCGCGCCCATGTCGGCGAACAGGATGCGCTTGCGATCGGCATTCTTGACGATCGACGGGGCCTTCGACGCTTCCTTCGATTCGCCATGGCCGACGATCGGGAAGGTCCAGACCGACAGCCGGCTGGCCCCCTGCGTGATCTCGATCGTGAGCTGCTCTTCGGGGTCGAGGCCCGAAAAATGCTTCGTGCAGGTCCAGCCGACATTGTAATGCGCCAGGCCCGGCACCTTGGACGCCACGTCCTTGCGCGTCTGGCCATATTTGATCCCGACATCGCGGCCCGTCGAGGTATAGGCGTGGATTTCCATGTCGTCGGTCACGCCGACCAGCCAGCCGCGCGCCGACAGCGTCGCCGCGTCCGCATCATATTCGGCGAAGGAACAGGCGATCTTGAACGCGGAGGCCGGGCCGGCGTCGACGGCGGACTCTTCCGCCTTCGCCGCTGCGCCCTGCTCGATCTGGATCGGATAGTCCCAGCTCTGCGCGCGGTCGCCCTGCGTCACTTCCAGCGTAAACTTCTCGCCGGCAAGCAGCGCCGCCAGCGGCGCGGAGGTCTTCCAGCCGATATTGTAATGCGGCAAGTCGGGATGCCCCTTCGCCACATCCATGCGGCTGTGGCCATATTCGACCGCCAATGACGCGCCCGACGACGTGCGCGCGCGAATTTCCATGCCGTCGTCCATGCCGGTAATCCAGCCATGGGCGGACAGGACGCGGCTGCTCTCGTCGAACACCGCCTTGGTGCAGGCGGCCTTGAGCGACAGGCCCTTGGCCGGCGCAGGCTTGGCGGCGGGCGCAGCCCCTTCGCGCAGCTTGATCGGGAAGGTCCAGCTTTGCGCCGCGCCCCCGCCGTTCACGGACACCACGAACTCCTCGCCGGTCGGCGCGGCCGCCAGTTCGGCGGAACAGGCCCAGCCGATATTATAGTCCGGCAGGTCCGGCACCTTGCTGGCTACGTCACTGCGGTCGAGGCCATAGCGGATGGCGACCGGCGCACCGCCGGACGTCGCCGCGCTCAGCTCCATCCCCGCGCCCAGCCCGACCAGCCAGCCATTGGCGGAGAGCTTGCCCGTTGCGGGATCATATTCCGCGATCGAGCATGCGATCTTGAACTTCGGACTTGGCGACGCAGTTGTTTCTTCGGAACTCTTCTTGGACTTCCTTACCATCGCAACGCTCGACCTCCAGCCATGATGCCAGACCGACGGCAACAGACGCTCGCCCGTAAAAGAGCCACGCCCGCAATACCCCAGCGCGGATCGCAAAACCCGCGCATGCCCCAGTCCCCCAATCTGTCCGATTTTTTGGACCGACCGTCAAGCGCCGCCACATGACAGCTTCTGTTGTGCAACGCAGCAGCCCGGCCAATCGCGTTGGGCCGCACGCTTCGCAAGGCGAACGGATGCAGCCGATGGTGCAACCGCGAAACAGATGACAGACGCCGACATCTCCGGGGCGTCGCGACCGGCCAGCTTGACGGGCGACAGGCGAGCCTCCAAAGATGCCACTGCATTCGACTTGTTGGGGAAAGCTCAGGAATGTCTCAAGACCTCACGACCTTTTGCGCGCGCATCGAGCGTTTCCGCCGGAGTGAGAAGCGTTGCCTCGTATTCCTGCACCTGCCCAAGACCGGCGGCACGACCATCGAGTTCGCGCTGCGCCGTGAACTGAAGGACAAGAGCATCGCCGTCCATCCGATCGAGGATCTGGAGCGGTTCGACGACATGATCGAGGACGGCCTGTTCGATGAGCCGGGCACCTACGCCGTCTATGGCCACCGCGCGATGGGCGTCGCCAGCAAGATCCCGGACGATGTCGCGGTCCTGGAATTCGCCGTCTTCCGCAAGCCCGAAGACGTCATCTTCTCGCGCGCGTCCTTCAGCCGCCTGCGCCA
Organism: Sphingobium sp.; assembly: GCA_044237945.1. Taxonomy (GTDB): domain Bacteria; phylum Pseudomonadota; class Alphaproteobacteria; order Sphingomonadales; family Sphingomonadaceae; genus Sphingobium. Next base: position 11,870 of record JBIIEH010000022.1, read on the forward strand.
GAAGCAACTGACCACCTCGCTCGCCACCCAGATCGCGCGCGAGCGGCCCGACCGCAATTGCGGCTTTCTGGAAACCAGCACAGCGCAGGACGCCATCGCCTTCCTGCGCGATCATGGCGTGCTGATCGGCATAACCGAGGATCTGGACGGCTTCTTCAACGCGCTGGCCGAACTAGCCGACCTCAAGGGCGGCGAATATCCGAGCCGCAACTTCGTCGCGAGCGAGTTCAAATATCCCGTCACCAAGCGTGACATGGAAGCCGCGACCAGGCTCAGCACCGAAGACAACATCCTCTTCGACTGGGTCAAGGATGCCTATCGCGCCCAGTCCGCCTGGCTGCGCGAACAGGGCCATGTCGGCAAGCGGCAGGACGTCTCCACCTTCGAGAAGGTCGCGCTCGGCTTCACCCGTTGCTACACGCAGGGCGGACCGGACGATTGGGCGCGGTTCAAGGATCTGTGGAAAATCGCCACCGGCAAGGCCCGCGCCGGCGACCCGACCGGCCTCGACGATCTGCTCACCCTGGTGGAGATCGAAGCGGCGTCGGTCATCACCGTGCTGCAATTCGTCAGCCGCATGAAGAAGAAGTTCGACGCGGAAGCGATCCAGAACTGGACCGATCGGTTGCGTGCGCAACTGGCCGCCGATCCGCGCGATCCGGCCAAGGTGTTCCTAACCGCGACGGACAAATATCTGGCCAAGCATCCGATCCTGGTCGCCGCCTGATCGCCGATGGGCGCGGCCGGCGATCGGCCGCCCCTATTCGCCCGTGATCTCGCGCCCCAGCCCACCGGGCGGCGGATAGCCGAACAGGCTGTCGATCTGCTGCTTCAGCCCGGCGATCGCCTGCGGCCGCGCCGGCTGCGTGTTGATGACCACGGTCCAGCCGCCCGGATAGGACATGAACTGCGCCGACACGCGCGCGTCGGCGTCGTTCAGCAGGCCATTATGGTCGATCAGCGTATCGGGCGACGCATCGCGCGCGAAATAGCCCAGCCCATATTTCCGGTCATACTGCATCTGCCGGTCCAGCCACGCATTGGTTGCCGGGCCGAAATAGCCGCTGTCCCGGCGCAACTGCTCGGCAAAGCGCGCATAGTCCAGCGCCGACACCGTCCAGCCCCCCGCCCCGGCGCGCGCCTGTTCCGGCAGGCTGTCGCCGATGAAGGGGCCATCGACCCCGACCGGCTTGAACACCCGCTTCGCGCACGCCGTCTGATAGCTTTCGCCCGTCACCTGCTCGACGATCAGCGACAGCGTCATGAACGCCTGATTGCTATAGGAAAAGCGGGTTCCCGGCGGAAAATCGAGCGGCAGCGCAAAGGCGCGCTTCACCTGCTCCTCCAGCGCCGACCGCATGCCCGGCGATATCTCGCCTTCCAGCCCGACCACCGGCGCGGCGCGCGGAATACCGCTGCGATGGCCCAGCATCTGCCCGACCGTTATGCCCCGCAGCCGCCCGTCGGCAGCGCCCGCGCGCGCCAGAAAGTCCGGCAGCAACTCGCCGATCGTGGAATCATAACGCAGCTTGCCGTCGTCGATGATCCGGCTGACGCACAAGGCCGTGATCGCCTTGGACAGGCTGGCGATCCGCACCGCGCGCGTCGCACTGCCCTGCCCGAAACCGTCCTGCGCCACCGGCCGCCCGTTGCGCAGCACCACGATCGCCGCGCTGTCGGGCAAAGCCCGCCTGAGCCAGCCCCGGAATATGCGCACGACCTGCTCGCCGGAAACGCCCTCGGCGGGTAAAGGCGCAAAGGGCCGCCTCTGCACGGGAGTCTGCGCCGCCCCGATCGCCGCCACCCCCAGCAGCGCTGCCGCCAGCCCCGCTTGCCACATCCAGCCCCGGCCATTCGCCATGTCCGCCCCCGATGCCTTCGCCCGGGTGACAGGATAGCAGAGAGATTAGGGCATGCGCAGGCCCAAATTGCGCTGGAGTGATCAGCGCGCTTCCGCCACCCCGCCAAAACCATCCTCGCCGCCCAAAGCCCGGTACAGGCTGACCCGGTTGCCGCCCTGCACCAGTTGCGTCGCGATCAGCGTGCGCTGCGCGCTGTAGAGCGAGCGCTGTGCGTCCAGGCTGCTTAGAAATGCGTCTACCCCGCCGCGATAGCGCGCGTCGGCCAGCGTGTAGCTGTCGGCGCTCGCATCCGCCTGCAAGCGGTTGGCGCGCAGTTGCTCGTCGATCGTCCCGGCGCGCGCCAGCGCGTCGGCGACCTCGCGAAACGCAGTCTGGATCGCGCCCTCATAGGTGGCGAGCGCCGCGTCGCGCTGCGCCTGCGTCTGCGCAACGCCGGCCTTCGCTGCTCCGGCGCGAAAGATCGAATAATTGGCGCTGCCGCCGCCCGACCAGTTGAACGCGCCGCCGGTGAACAGCGAGGACAGGGCGTTGCTCGCGAAACCCAGTGCGCCGGTCAGCGAGATGGTCGGGAACAGCGCCGCCCGCGCCGCGCCGATCTCCGCATTGGCGGCGCGCAGCTGATATTCCGCCTGCACCACGTCGGGCCGGCGCAGCAGGATATGCGAATCGAGACCCGCCGGAAGCTGCGCGATCGTGCCGGTCGCCTCCTCGATCGACGTCGGCAGATTGGCCGGGTCGATCGGCGCGCCGACCAGCAGTTGCAGCGCGTTCACATCCTGCGCCAGTGCCGTCCGCTGCGCCGCCACATCGGCCTGCGCCGTCGCCAGCACCTGTTCGGCCTGCCGCAGATCGGATCGCGGCGCGACCCCGCCCTGCAACCGCGCCCGCGTCAGCGCGACGCTGCGCTCCGCGCTCGCCGCCGTGTCCTGCGCGATCTTCAACAGCGACGCATCGGCGGCATGCGTCAGCCAGGCGTCCGCAATGTCGCCCACCAGCGTCAACCGCGTCGCCCGCGCCGCCGCCTCGGTCGCGAAGAAGCGGTTCTGCTCAGCCCGGCTCAGCGACGCCAGCCGCCCGAACAGGTCGACTTCGAAGGCGTTGACGCCGACATCGGCGGAATAGCTCGCCCGGCCGCCCGACGCGCCCGCGCTGCTGCTGTTCGCGCTGTCCGAATAGCCCGCGCTCCCGCCCAGATCGATCTGCGGCAACTGGTTGGCGCGCTGGATGCGATATTGCGCCCGCGCCGCCGCGATGTCCGCCGCCGCCACCCGCAGGTCGCGATTGTTCGCCAGCGCCTGCTCGATCAGCGCCTGCAAGCGCGCATCGCGAAACACGTCGCGCCAGGTGAGCGCCGGCAACGCCGCCTCGCTTTGCTTCAGATAAGCGTCGCCCACCGGCCAGGACGCCGGCACCGGCAGGTCCGGCTCCGCCATCTTGGGGTCCATCGAGCAGGCAGTCGTCGCCAGCAGGGCGGCCAGCATCATCGCGCGCGTCATGCCTGCGCCTCCTTGCCCGACCCATGCAGTCGCTTCAATGTATCGCGCGTCGTCCGTCGCACCAGCACGTAGAACAGCGGAATGTAGAAGATCGCCAGGATCGTCGCCGTCAGCATGCCGCCGATCACCGCCGTGCCGATCGCGATGCGGCTGTTCGCGCCCGCGCCGGTGGAGATGGCGAGCGGCAGCACGCCGAAGATGAACGCCAGGCTGGTCATCAGGATCGGCCGCAACCGGATGCGCGCCGCCTCGATCGCCGCGTCGATCACCCGCTTGCCCTTCTTCTCTTCCTGCTCGGCGAACTCGATCATCAGGATCGCATTCTTCGCCGCCAGCCCCATCGTCGTCAGCAGCCCGATCTGGAGATAGACGTCATTCTCCAGCCCCCGCAGCGTCACCGCGAAGATCGCGCCGACCAGCCCCAGCGGCACCACCAGCATCACTGCGATCGGGATGCTCCAGCTTTCGTAGAGCGCCGCAAGGCACAGGAACACGATCAGCAGCGACAGGCCATAGAGCAAAGGTGTCTGCCCCGAAGACAGCCGCTCCTGATAGGACAGCCCCGCCCAGGCGACGCTGGTCCCCGGATGCTTCGCCGCCAGCTCCGCCATCCGGTTCATCGCCTCGCCCGAGCTGGTCCCGGCCGCCGCCTGCCCCTGAAATTCGAACGAAGGCAGGCCCTGGAAGCGCGACAGCGTCGTCGGCGCAGTGGACCAGCTCGTCCGCGAAAAGGCGGAGAAGGGCGACATCTGCCCATTGCCACCGCGCACGAACCATTGGTCGATATTTTCAGGGTTGGATCGATAAGGCGCATCGCCCTGCACATAGACGCGCTTCACCCGCCCGCGATCGATGAAGTCGTTGACGTAACGCCCGCCATAGGCCGTCGACAGCGTGGTGTTGACGTCCGAAGGCGTCAGTCCCAGCGCCGTCACCTTCTCCGCATCGACATCGACCTTCAACGTCGCCACGTCCGGCAGCTCGGTCAGCCGCACCGACGCTAGCAGCGGGTCCTGCGCCGCTTCCGCCAGCAGCGCGTCGCGCGCGGCGATGAACTCTTCGGTCGGCATGCCATTGGCGTTCTGCAGCTCCATGGTGAAGCCGCTCGACTGGCCCAGCCCCCGGATCGCCGGCGGCACCAGCACGAACACCTGCCCGTCGCGCAGCCCCCGGAACGCGCCGCTCGCCCGCGCGACGATGGCGTCCGCGCTGTTTTCCTTGCCCTTGCGGTTCGCCCAGTCGGTGAAGTTGAGGAAGCCCTGCCCCGTATTCTGCCCGCTGGCCCCGCCCCCGCCGCCGCCCGCGACGGTGAACATGGTGCGGATATTCTTCGCCTCATTCTCCGCGAAATAGCGTTCGACCGTCTGCTGCATCTGGGTCGTGCGCCCCTGCGTCGCGCCGGCCGGCAGGCGGATCTGGATGCTGCCCGCGCCCTGGTCCTCGGTCGGCAGGAAGCCGGTCGGCAACCGCACGAACATCAGCACCAGCAGCGCCGCAACCGCCAGATAGATCAGAAGGAACAGCCATTTGCGATCCACGACCGTGGTGACGGACCGCTCATAGCGCCCGACCATCCGGTCGAACCCGCGATTGAACCCGTCCTTCGCCCGCGCCAGCCCCTGCGCCACGCGCGGAAAGCGCCGGTCCAGCCAGCCATCGCCGATCTCGCCGGCATGCGGCTTGCGCTTGAGCAGGGTCGAGGTCAGCGCCGGGCTGAGGATCAGTGCGACCAGCACCGACAGCATCATCGCCGACACGATCGTCACCGAAAACTGCCGATAGATGACGCCCGTCGATCCGCCGAAAAACGCCATCGGCAGGAACACGGCGGACAGCACCAGCGCAATCGCCACCAGCGCGACCTGGATTTCCTTCATCGACTCGATGGTCGCCTCGCGCGGCGTCATCTGCGGATTTTCCTCGAGCAGCCGCTCGACATTCTCCACCACGACGATCGCGTCATCGACCAGCAGGCCGATCGCCAGCACCATGCCGAACAGGGTCAGCGTGTTGATCGAAAAGCCCGACAGATAGAAGATGCCCAGCGTCCCCAACAGCACCACCGGCACCGCGATCGCCGGGATCAGCGTCGCGCGCCAGCTTTGCAGGAACACGAACATCACGATCACGACCAGCACGATCGCCTCGACCAGCGTCTTGACCACTTCCTCAACCGACAGCTTGATGAAGTCGGTGGTGTCATTGGCATAGGCATAGGCCAGGCCCGGCGGAAAGGTCTTGGCGATCTCCGCGACTTCCGCCTTCACCAGGTCTGCGGTGCGCAGCGCGTCCGCGCCCGGCGCCAGCGATATCGCGATGCCCGCGCCCGGATGCCGGTTCACCCGGCTCACCGCATTGTAATTCTCCGCGCCCAGTTCCACCCGCGCCACGTCGCGAATGCGCACGCTCGCCCCGCTCGTCTGTGTCTTGAGGATGATCGCGCCGAACTGCGCAGGCGTCTGCAAACGCGACTGCGCCGTGATCGTTGCGTTCAGCATCTGCGTGGCGGGCTGCGGCTGGCCGCCGATATCACCGGCGGCGACTTCGGTATTCTGCGCCTGAATGGCCGACACCACATCGGACGGCATCAGTGCATAGGATGCCAGCCTGTCGGGATTGAGCCATATCCGCATTGCATAGGGAGCGCCGAACACATTGCTCTCGCCCACGCCTTGCACCCGGCCCAGGCGATCCTGCATGTTGGACGCCATCCAGTCGGACACGTCCATATTGGTCATGCTGTCGGTCTCGTCATAGACGCCGACCAGCAGCAGGAAATCGGGATTGGACTTGGTGACGCGCAGCCCCTGCTGCTGCACCTGATCGGGCAGCCGCGACAGCGCCTGCTGCACCTGGTTCTGCACCTGCACCTGCGCGATGTCGGGGTCGGTGCCCTTCTCGAACGTGGCGCTGATCGTCACCTGCCCGCGCGAACTGGACGAGGAACTGAAATAGAGCAGCCCGTCGATCCCGGTCAGTTGCTGCTCGATCACCTGCGTGACGCTGTTCTGGATCGTCTCGGCCGACGCGCCCGGATAGCTGGCGCGCACATTGACCTGCGGCGGCGCAACATCGGGATATTGCGCGATCGGCAGCGCGCTAATGGCGCCCAGCCCGCCCAGCATGACGATGATCGCCAGCACCCATGCGAAGATGGGCCGGTCGATGAAAATACGCGACATCGCCTATTGCGCCCCGCTCTTGCCTGCCTTTGGCACAGCGATGCGCTGCGGCGCACTCGCCGGCACGGGCTTGAGCGCCGCGCCCGGCTTCAGCGCCGTCCCCGCGCCGCGCTGCACGATCACCTTGTCGCCCGCGGCCAGCCCCTTCGTCACGATCCAGTTGCCGCCGACCGCACGGTCCGCCGTCACCTGACGCTGCACCGCCTTGTTGTCGGCCCCCACCAGGAACAGGCTCGCCTGCCCCTTGGCATCGCGCGTCACCGCCTGTTGGGGCACCAGGAAGGCGCGGCTGTTGACCGACTGCGCGAACACGCCGCGCACGAACATGCCGGGCAGCAGCAGCCCGTCGGGATTGGCGAAGCGCGCACGCAACGTCACCGTGCCGGTATCGGGATCGACCACCACCTCGGAAAATTCGACCGTGCCGGTGTGGTCATAGTCCGACCCGTCCTCCAGCTTCAGCGTCACCGCCGCGCTGCCCACCTGCGCGCCGCCCGAACTCAAGGCCCGGCGCAACGCCAGCAGGTCGCCGCTCGACTGCTGGATATCGACGAAGATCGGGTCCAGCCGCTGGATCACCGCCAGCGGATCGGTCTGGTTGGCGGTCACCAGCGCGCCCTCGGTCACCAGCGAGCGCCCGATCCGGCCGGTGATCGGCGCGGGAACGCTGGTGAATTGCAGGTTGATGCGCGCCGTATCGAGCTGCGCGCTGCCTTGCGCCACGCTCGCCCGCGCCTGCCGCGCGGAACCGAGCGCATTGGTATAATCCTGCTTCGCCACCGCCTCGATCTCGGCCAGCGGCTTGTACCGATCGGCCAGCGCCTGCGTCGCCTCCGCATTGGCCCGCGCGCTCTGCAAATTGGCCTGCGCCTCGTTCACCGCCGCCCGATACAGACGCGGGTCGATCTCGTAGAGCGTCTGCCCCTGGCGCACGATCGTCCCCTCGGTGAACAGTCGCCGCCGCAGGATGCCCGCCACCTGCGGCCGCACCTGCGACACCTGATAGGGGGTGACCCGCCCGCTCAGTTCGGTGGTCACCGGGACGCTGGTCGGCTGCACGACGACGAAGCCCACCTGCGCAGGCGCGCCCTTCGCACCCGGCCCGGACTTGCTCTCCCCGCCCGAACAGGCAGCGAGCAGCAAGGCTGTGGGCAGCACAGCGGACAGCACAAGGATGGACGATCGGCCTCGGGAAGCCGCTGGATTCTCTCTCAAGACAGTGCCTGTTCCATTATGGGGAGCCGACAGATCGGCTGGCGCGCTTAACGCCGTTGCGGCACGAATAGTCGCGCCTCGGGCATCGGTCATCGCGAAAAATGTATCAGTTGGTAACAAATTTCACGACGGGACCAGTCAGTCCGCCTCGTCAATCATGTCCATGAAGTCGCGCGCCGCCTCGCGATCCTCGGGATCGTCGAAAGCCACGTCCAGGTCGGGTGCGCTGCCCAGCATGTACATCAGCGTCCACAGCCCGAACCGCCGCCCGCTGTCCTTCTCCAGCCCGAAATCGACTCGCAACCGCTCCAGCCCCGCCATCAGCAGGTCGGGCTTGAGCGTATCGATATCCTCGGTGCCGAAATAGCGGTGCAAAAGGTCCTGGAAGTCCATGCCGCATCGCATAGCCCGCCGACAGAAAAAGCGCCAGAATTACCGCAGATAATGCAGGAAGCGATGGGGGAGAGCGCGCCGCGCGGCGTTGCTCGATCCCCCATGCCGCAGCCTCGCCATGCCGGTCTTACCGGCGGCTCCGCTCCAATTATTTTATGTGGCGCGGCAGCAGCGGGCATCGTCTAGACCAAAGCCGGCCCAAAAAAAAGGGCTGATCAAACGACCAGCCCGAAAAGTTTTAGGAGAGGATGCCTGAAAGGCCTGATCCTATTGCCCGCACCACCGCTGAACAGCAAATGTGAAGCGCGGCATTGCGATTGCGTCGAGAACAATCGTCCCTGTAAGGCCGCACTGCGGCTTTGCCGTCGCGCCTCGTTAACCATGCGCTCATCCGTCTGCGCTAGCCTTGCGGCGCGCGCCCTGAACCGTTGGAAACCGATGCCCGATCTTTCCGCCCTGATCCTCGACACGATCACCCGCTATGCGTGGTGGAGCGGGCCGATCGTCGGCCTGCTCGCCTTTTTCGAATCGCTTGTCGTCATCGGCCTGTTCGTGCCCGCCATCGCGACGATGATCGCCATCGGCGGCCTGATCGGCGTGGGGCTGATCGATCCCGCGCCGGTCGTGATCTGCGCGCTGGTCGGCGCGATCCTGGGCGACTGGGTGTCCTACACGCTCGGAAGTTCGCTTGGCCCCGCCATCTACCGCCACCGCTGGCTGCGCGGCCACAAGCTCGCCTTCGCCCGCGCCCGCCTGTTCTTCCGCCGCTATGGCTTCGTCTCGGTGCTGCTCGGCCGTTTCCTCGGGCCGATCCGCTCGACCGTCCCCGTCGTCGCCGGCGTGCTGCGCATGCCGCACGGCTCGTTCCAGCTCGCCAACATCCTCTCCGCCCTGCTCTGGGTACCCGCCCTCCTGCTCCCCGGCTATTTCGCCGGCGGCGAACTCGCCCGCTTCGGGCTGGAGGCGGAGCATCTGCTGCTGCTGGGCGTTGCGCTCTGCTTCGTGCCCATGCTGCTCGGCTGGATCGCGCTCAAGACCTTCAACAAACCCCGCCAACGCCGGAGCCACGCGGCCGCGCGCTAAGGTCGAGAGGGTAAGCTTGCGCGCGATCGAATAAGCGAAGGACCCGCCAGGGCAACTTCTGTCCTACAGACCCCCGGCCTGCTATCAAATGCATGGCTCTTTCCATTGTCCATGCGTTCTCAATCTCTCCAAAGGTGACATAAGGCGACAATTTCGGGTCCCGAACGCGGTTCTTTTGTCACTTTATGACCGTCGCGCCTGCCGCGCCCCCCCACAGGCGGGGAAACCCGCTTGCTATTTCACACCTTCGGCGCATGATTTGCGCAAGGGAGACCGCAGATGCCCGTGGAAATCCGTATCCTCGCCTGGAGTTGCATCCTGCTGCTCGTCCATATCTTCGCGGCGGCGCATGTCCGTACGAAGCAATATGGGACCAAGTGGAACATGGGCGCGCGCGACGAGGTGGTGCCGCCGCTCGATCCGGTCGGCGGGCGGCTGATCCGGGCGCAGGCGAACTTCCTGGAAACCTATCCGATCGCGATCATAGTCCTGTTCGGCGTAGTGCTGGCCGGGCGCACCAGCGAATGGACCGCGATCGGCGGCTGGCTGTGGCTGGGCGCGCGCGTGGTCTACCTGCCGCTCTATGGCTTTGGCGTGCCGGGCGTGCGCACCGTCGCGTTCCTCGCGAGCATGATCGGGCTGTGCATGGTGTTCCAGGCGCTGATCTGAGCCACGTCATAGCGCTGTTCGCTCCTCCGCAATCATCGTCCAGATCGTCAGGAACAAGGCGGCGATCACCGGGCCGACGATGATGCCGCTGAAGCCGAACAGCTCGATGCCGCCCAGCGTCGATACCAGGATCAGCCAGTCGGGCATGCGCGTGTCGCGGCCTACCAGCATCGGGCGAAGCAGATTGTCGACCATGCCGATCACGAAGATGCCGCAGAACACCAGCACCGCGCCCTGCCACAGAGCGCCCGTCGCCAGCAGGTAGAGCGCCACAGGCACCCAGATGAGGCCCGTGCCGATCGCCGGCAGCAGCGAGAATGCACCCATCAGCACGCCCCACAGCAGCGCGCCCTGTATGCCCAAGGCCCAGAAGATGAGGCCGCCGATCGCCCCCTGCATGATCGCGACGGCAACGCCGCCCTTGATGGTGGCGCGGATGACGACGGCGAACTGTTCGACCAGTCGATCGCGGGCGTGGGCCGGCAGCGGCGCGGCGCGGCCTACCTTGGCCATGATGTCGTCCGCGTCGCGCAGGAGGAAGAAAGTGACGTAGAGCATGACGCCGAGCGCCGCGATCAGGCCGAGCGCGCTCTGCCCGACCAACAGCGCCTGCCCCGCCACCGTGCGGAAGCTGGAGGTGACCCCGCGCGCCAGCATCTCGCGCGCGGCGGCGAAATCGGTAAGGCCCAGACGTCGGCTCCACGCCGCCGCCCAGTCCGGCAGGGCCGCCTGCATCTGCGCGAACATCTCGCGGAAATCGATCTGTCCGGTCTGGATGCGGTTGTAGAAGAAGGCGGCTTCCTGGATCAGCGCGGCGGCGAGCAGGATGGTCGGCACGATCACCATGGCGATGATCAGCAGAAGCGTCAGCCCCGCCGCCCCGCCCGGCCGCCCCGGCATGCGCGCCAGCAGCCGGCGATTAACCGGATCGAACATGATGGCGGCGATCACGGCCCATAGCAGCGCCGCGAAGAAGGGGGCCATGACGAGAGCAAATGCCGCCGTGACGAGCAGCGCCACCGCCCAGAAGAAGCCCTTTTCCAGTCGATTCGCTTGCCGCATGTCCATCATGGAGTCATCGCAGGGGCCGGCCGGCCGACGCAATGCGAAACTGCGCCGCGCCGGACGGCGACATCAGTCCTCGTCGGGCAGGTAGCTGCCCTCCGCCAGGTCGGAGAAGCGCGTGATCTTGGCGTCGAACTTCATGCGGATGCGGCCGGTGGAGCCGTGGCGCTGCTTGGCGACGATCAGTTCGGCGAGTCCGTAGATCCGCTCCATATTCTGCGCCCATTCCATATGTTCGGCGCTTTCCTTGTCGCCCGGCTCCTTGGCGGCGACATAATAATCCTCGCGGAACACGAACCACACCATGTCGGCGTCCTGCTCGATCGAGCCGGATTCGCGCAGGTCGGAAAGCTGCGGCCGCTTGTCCTCGCGCTGCTCGACCGCGCGACTGAGCTGGGACAGCGCGAGCACGGGGACGTTCAGTTCCTTCGCCAGCGTCTTGAGGCCGCGCGAAATCTCCGAAATCTCGTTCACGCGGTTGTCGTTGCCGCGGCCGGAACCGGACAGCAGCTGAAGATAGTCGATGACGATGAAGCCGATGTCGTGGCGGCGCTTCAATCGCCGGGCGCGGGTGCGCAGCGCGGCGATGGTCAGGCCCGGCGTGTCGTCGATGAACAGCGGCAATTCCTGCAACTCGCGCGCGGCGCGCGACAGGCTCTGGAACTCGGTGCGGCTGATCTTGCCCATGCGCAGCGATTCGCCGCTGATGCCCGACTGTTCGGCCAAGACGCGCGTCGCCAGCTGGTCGGCGGACATTTCCAGGCTGAAGAAGGCGGTCTTGGCCCCCATGTTCTTTTCCGGCGGAATGCCGTCGGCATTGTCGCGCAGCCAGCGGGACGCGCAATTATAGGCGATGTTGGTGGCGAGCGAGGTCTTGCCCATGCCCGGACGACCGGCCAGGATCATGAGGTCGGAATTGTGCAGGCCGCCGATCTTTTCATTGAGGCTGTTGATGCCGGTGGTGATGCCCGACACATGGCCGCCGCTGGAAAAGGCGCGTTCCGCCACGGCCACCGCCATGGTCGCGGCCATGGTGAAGCTCTTGGTCGATCCGGTCTCGCCGCCGCCCTCCGCCACCTGATACAGCGCGACTTCGGCCTGCTCGATCTGTTCGCGCGGGTTGACGTCCTCGCTGGTGTCGAGCGCGCTTTCGACAAGGTCGCGGCCGACCTGCACCAGACTGCGGAGCAGCGCCAGGTCATAGATCTGCCGCGCGAAATCCCGCGCGCCGATCAGCGCTGCGCCATTGCCGGTCAGCTGCGCCAGATAGCCCACGCCGCCCAGTTCCTTGAGCGCCGGGTCCTGATCCAGCATGGGTTTGAGCGTCACCGGATTCGCGACCATGTCGCGGTCCAGCAGCTTCATCACCGCTTCGTAGATGCGGCCATGCAGCGGTTCGAAGAAATGTTCGGGCTTGATGAGGACCTGCACATCCTCCGCCACGCGATTGTCGATCATCAGCGCGCCCAGCAGCGCCGCTTCCGCCTCGACATTACGGGGCAGGGATTGCCCGTCCGCTTCGGCGGAGGGCGTGAGCTTTACCAGTTCGACCATGGCTCCCTCCATCGACGCTCGGCACGTGGTAAACAAGTCGCAAGCCTGAAACGATCCAACTAAGCTGGGGATAAGTCCCCGCTTGCATTTGGCGGCCGCCCGCCGCAGGGACGGTAACCCCCATGGCAGACCCACGCATCATAGACATCACGCTCGACGAGCGGACGATCCTGTGGCGCAATGCGGACGTCGAGCAGGAACGGCGCATCGCCATCTTCGACCTGCTGGAGGAGAATTATTTCGCGCCGCAGCGGGTCCATCCGGACGGCTATGCCGGGCCGTACAAGGTCGCGCTGCGTGTCGAGGAAGGGCGCCTGGCCATCGAGATCCAGCGCGAGGACGGCAGCCCGCTGGAAGCGATCATCCTGGCGCTCGGCCGCTTTCGTCGGGCGGTGAAGGAATATTTCGCGATCTGCGACAGCTATTATCAGGCGATCAGCAACGCGACCCCGCAACAGATCGAGACCGTCGACATGGCCCGCCGCGCGATCCACAATGAAGCGGCCGAGACGCTGAAGGAACGGCTGGAGGGCAAGATCGAGGTCGATTTCGACACCGCACGCCGGCTGTTCACGCTGATCTGCGTGCTGCACATCAAGGGCGTGGGTTGAAGACTGCATGACGGTGAAGGGACTTTTGTGGCGGGTCATGCTGGGCATCGGCCTGGTCGGTGCGCTGGCGCTGGCGGCCTGGGCCTATGCGCGCGGCTGGACACCGAGCCGCAGCGACTTTCCGGTGCAGGGTGTGTCCGTCGATGCGACCACCGGCGCGCCCGAATGGGGCACGATCGCCGCCAATGGTGCGGATTTCGCTTATGTTCGCGCCGTGCAGGGCGACCGGCCCGACCCCAGCTTCGCGAAGAACTGGGCCGGCGCGCGCAAGGCCGGGCTGCGCTATGGCGCGGCGCTGGACATGGACCTGTGCCGCCTGGCCGCCGATCAGGCGACCCGCTTCATCGCGACGGTGCCGCGTGACAATGCCGCTTTGCCCCCGGTCGTGCGGCTGGCCTTTGGCGAGGGGTGCAAGGCGCGTCCCGGCCGCGCCACCGTGCTGGCCGAAGTGCAGACGCTGATCGAGATGATCGAGGCGCATACGGGCAAGCCTGCGCTGCTCAACATCTCCGCCGATTTCGAGGAAGCCTATCAGCTGAGCGCCGGGATCAACCGGACCTTGTGGCTGGACGGCGACTATTTCCCGCCCGATTACGCCAGCCGCCCCTGGGTGATGTGGACAGCCAATGCCGAGCGGCATATCGATGGCGCGGACCAGCCGGTGCGATGGGATGTGGTGGCGCCATGATTTTTGCCGACGACAGCATTGCCGCCCTGGTGGACGCCGCCCGCCGCGCTTCGGCCAACGCGCATGCGCCCTATAGCCGCTTTGCCGTGGGCGCCGCCGTGCGGCTGACTGATGGCAGCGTCATTGCCGGCGCGAATTTCGAAAATGCGTCCTACGGCCTGTCGCTCTGCGCCGAGACGGTAGCGCTGGCCAGCGTGAACGCGACCGGGCGGCTGCGCGACGTCGCGGCGATCGCGGTGGTGGGCGGCGCGATGGGGCCGGATGGCGGGGCATCGGGGGATGCCGTCGTTTCCCCCTGCGGCCGCTGTCGGCAGGTGATCAACGAAGCCGAACAAATGGCCGGCCGCACGCTGGCGATCTACTGCGCCGCGCCGGAAGGCGACGGATTGGCGGAGCACCGCATCGCCGACCTGCTGCCGCACGCCTTTGGGCCGGCGGATTTGGGGATTAAATAACGCTCCAGACGGGGATATGGTATGAGTTGGCTCGAACGACTTCTATCAACCTGGCGCGCGAAGCGCGCTCCGCAATCAATCGACGAGCATCTGGTGGAACTGGATGAGATAGTCGTTCAAATGCGCCAATCCTCGCTACCCTGCGTGCGGTTCGACCGTGGGATATCTGCGTCGAAACTCGGTGGCCTGCCCGACCTGCCCGACGGTCTGGATTGGCCCGGCTGGAAAGGTCGTCCGCTCGCGTTTCTGGCGCAGATCGATCTGGCGAGCGCGCACGATGCCGGAGGTCCTGACTGGTTGCCTGACACAGGTATGCTGTTCTTCTTTTACGACCCTGACCAGTCGACTTGGGGCTTCGATCCGGAAGACAGAGGAAGTTGGGCGGTACTCTATGGCCCACATGGTTCCAGAGCTGCGCGCAATCCGTCGTCGATCACACCGTTCCCGGAGATCAGGATCATCATGCGATCCGATCAATCGCTGCCGTCGCCGGAACGGCTTGGCGTCAACCTCGCCGCCCTTTCTTCAGAGCAGTGGGAAGCGGTCGATACAATGCTCCTCGCCGATGCGCCGGCCCATCAACTGGGCGGCCACCCTCTGGCTATTCAGAACGAGGAGATGGAGGAGGATTGTCAACTCACGTCCAACGGCATCTACATGGGCAATCCGGAGGCATACCATACGCCTGAAGCAGAACGGTTGAAGGCTGGTGCGGCGGACTGGCAACTGCTCATGCAGATCGACAGCGATGATGATGCCGACATGATGTGGGGCGACCTCGGCCGCCTGTACTTCTGGATCAGGCGTCAGGATGTCGAAGCGAGGGATTTTTCAAAAGTCTGGATGATCCTTCAATGTAGCTGAGGCAGCCCGGTGATCGCTTGACTCACCAATGCCTCTGCCGCCATGCGACAGCCCCATGTCCATTCTTTCCGACCGCTGGATTCGCGAGCAGGCCCAGACCAACGGCATGATCGAGCCGTTCGTGGAGAGCCAGCGGCGCGAGGGATGCATCAGCTATGGCCTCTCCTCCTATGGCTATGACGCGCGGGTGGCGGACGAGTTCAAGATCTTTACGAATGTCGACAGCACGATCGTCGACCCGAAGGATTTCGACCCCAAGAATTTCGTCGATCGCCAGACCGACTGCTGCATCATCCCGCCCAACAGCTTCGCGCTGGCCCGCACGGTCGAATATTTCCGGGTCCCGCGTGACGTGCTGGTAATCTGCCTGGGCAAATCCACCTACGCGCGCTGCGGCATCATCGTGAACGTCACGCCACTGGAGCCGGGCTGGGAGGGGCATGTGACGCTGGAATTTTCCAACACCACGCCGCTGCCGGCGAAGATCTACGCCAATGAGGGCGCGTGCCAGTTCCTGTTCCTCCAGGGCAACGAGCCATGCGAGGTCAGCTATGCTGACCGGGCGGGCAAATATATGGGCCAGCAGGGCGTTACATTGCCCCGCCTCTGATATCGTGCGAAAAAGGCGGATCATGACCGCCTGCTTCTCGTCATGCTGAACTTCCTGCGTCGCCGCAGGGAAGAGGAGCCGCCTCCCCCGCCGCCCAGCATCGGGGACGATCTGCGCGTATATGCCATTGGCGATATCCATGGCCGCGACGACCTTTTCGAACAGTTGCTGGACCGGATCGCCGCCGACCATGCCGGCCGCGCGCCGATGCCGGTACGGATCATACTGCTGGGCGATCTGGTGGACCGCGGGCCGCGATCGGCGCAGGTGATCCGCCGGGTGCTGGCCCTGCGCGAGGCGGGCATGGACCTGTCTGTGCTGCGCGGCAATCACGAGGAAGTGTTCGTCGCCGCCGCGCACGGGGACGAACGGGCAACGCCGATCTTCTGCCGGATCGGCGGCGCGGAAACGCTGGCGAGCTATGGGCTGGACGAAGACGCCTGCATGGCGATGGACGCGACGGACATCACCGTCTGGATGATGAACCATGTGCCGCGCGATCATATCGATTTCATCGATGATCTGCCCGACCAGATCGAGATCGGCGACTATCTGTTCGTCCATGCCGGCATCCGCCCCGACGTGCCGCTGCCGGCGCAGCGCGGCGAGGATCTGCGCTGGATCAGGGCGGAGTTTCTGGAGCATCGCCGGCCGCACCCCCGCTTCATCGTGCATGGCCACAGCATCACGCAGGATGTCGATGCGCAGGCGAACCGCATCGGCATCGATACCGGCGCCTATTTCAGCAATCGGCTGACCGCGCTGGGGCTGGAGGGGACGAAGCGCTGGACGCTTACCACCGGCGCCCGCGATAGTATGGATATTGCAGTGCAATAATCAAAGAGATGATCCGGCCCGGCATCACGATGTAATTTTATATCATTATCGGCCTGTCGCATCTATTTCATGTTTCGCAAGATCAGCATGGCGGATCGCGCAAATTTCTTCGTTCCCAGATGACAGAACGGCGACAAGGCCGTCGAGCAGGGGAATATATCATGAGCATGCGCAATCTTATTGCAGGTCTGGCGCTCGCCACCTGCCTCGCGTCTCCTACCCAGGTTCTTGCAACTGCGAATACCGATGCTTCGCTGTCGCAGCGTCACAAGTTCGATATCGACGCCCAGCCGCTTAGCAGTGCGCTGCGCCAGTTGTCGGCACAGTCCGGCGTCCGCATCCTGTTCCCCTATGACGAAGTCGCGATGATCAAGAGCCGCAAGGTTCAGGGACTTCTGTCGACCGACGATGCGCTGGACCGCCTGCTCGCCGGCACCAAGCTGCGCCGTCAGGACGCCGGCGTCGGCGTGATCGCCCTCGCCTCCCCGCCCAGCCGACTCGCCCGCCGCAGCCCGCTGGCGGTGCAATATGCGCAGGTCGGCGCGCCGGCTGACGCTGGCGCCGTCAATATGGCCCCGCAAGCGGCGGTCGAGGAAGATTCGCAGCCGATCATCGTCACCGGCACCCGCACCACCACCCGCACCGTCGCGGAGAGCCTGGCGCCGATCGACGTGCTGGGCGCGAAGGACCTGGAAGCGAGCGGCAAGCAGTCGGTGCGCGACCTGCTGGGCACGCTGGTCCCCTCCATCAACGTGTCGAACAACGGCGCGGGCGCGAGCTGGGCGGTGCGCACCCTGTCGCTGCGCGGTCTGGGCGGCGATCAGTTGCTCGTTCTCGTCAACGGCAAGCGTAGGCACAACTCTGCGACCCTGTTCATCAACGGTTCGGTCCAGAACGGCCAGTCGCCGCCGGACCTCGACCTGATCCCCGGCAACGCGATTTCGCGTATCGAAGTGCTGCGCGACGGCGCGTCGGCGCAATATGGTTCCGACGCGATCGCCGGCGTCGTCAACGTCATCCTGAAGAACGACACCGCCGGCGGCGCCGCGCTGACCATGGGTTCGACGCTGGACAATGGCGGCTGGCAGGGCCGCTTCCAGGTGGATCAGGGCTTCGCGCTGGGTTCCGACGGCGGTTATGTCCACATTTCCGGCGATGGCGTGGTGCAGGACAACACCATCGTCGAGAGCACGCCGATCGCCGGGCAGTTCTACCCGACCGGCGATCCGCGCAACGCGAACCCTGACCGCATCCGCGCCAAATATGGTCAGCCGCAGGTGATCGGCGGCAACATCGGCTATGACGCGATGCTGCCGATCGGCGAGAGCGTGGAAGTCTACAGCTTTGGCACCTATTCGAAGCGCCATGCGCAGGGCTGGCTGACCTATCGCCTGCCCGCCGCCACCAACAATATCATCTCCATCTATCCCGAAGGCTATATCCCCAAGATCCACGTCCGCGACGAGGATTATCAGGTGGCGCTGGGCGTGCGCGGCGAACTGGGCGGGGGCGTGCATTTCGACCTGTCGAGCAGCTATTCGGAAGATCAGGTCGGCTATTCGCAGACCACCACGCTCAACCCGTCCATGGGTCCGGCCAGCCCGACCAACATGTATCTGGGCACCATCCAGTTCGATGAATGGGTCACGAACCTGGACCTGAGCAAGGAATTCGACCTGGGCATGGCGGAGCCGCTGTCGTTCGCGGTCGGCGCGGAATATCGCAAGAACAAGTTCCACATCCTGCCGGGCGAAGAAGCCTCCTATATCAACGGTGGATATCAGTTCCCCGCAGGCGGCTGGCTAGCCGGCCAATATGCGGCCGGCATCGGCTCGCAGGGCGTCGGCGGCTTCCCGCCGGAGGGTTCGGGCACCTGGGGCCGCAACAACTGGTCGGCTTACGTCAACCTGGAAGGCGCGATCGTCGAGGGCGTGGAATTCGGCCTCGCCGGACGGCATGAGGACTATTCCGACTTTGGCACCACCGACACCGGCAAGGCGTCGCTGCGTATCGAGCCGGTTCGCGGCATCGCCATTCGCGGCACCGCCAGCACCGGCTTCCGCGCGCCGACGCTGCAGCAGCAGCATTACGCATCGTCCAGCACCATCGGCGTCGTTATTGACGGCATCAACGTGCTGCGTCCGGTACAGGCGCTGCCGGTGGACAGCGCGGCGGCCCGTGCGCTGGGCGCGGTGCCGCTCAAGCCCGAAAAGTCGACCAACTTCTCCGCCGGCCTGGTGCTGACGCCCGCGCCGAACCTGAACATCACGATCGACGCCTATCAGATCAAGATCAAGGACCGCATCCTGCTGTCCGAGACGCTGCAAGGCCCCGACGTGGTCGCGATCCTTCAGGCCAACGGCATTCAGGAAGTCTATGGCGCGCTGATCTTCTCCAACGCGGCGGACACCCGGACGCGCGGCCTGGACATCGTCAGCACCTATCGCGCGAATCTGGGCAGCATGGGATCGGCGATGTTCAGCCTGTCGGCGAACTTCAACCGCACCAAGTTCACGCACATCGACCCGCCCGTCACCGGCGGCACCACGGTCGAGTTCATCGGCCGCGCCCGTCAGGGTGACCTCAGCGAAGGCACGCCCCGCAACAAGTTCATCGCGAACGTGCTGTGGGAACTGGATGGCTTCAGCGCCAACCTGCGTGCGACCCGTTACGGCAAGATCGTATCGCGGGCCGGTGCGCTCAGCAGCGTGACCTCTGACTGGGTGGCCTGCACCACGCCGGGCACCGGCGACTGCTCGCGCCAATATGTCGATAATGAGGTTAAGCCCAAGGTGATCTTCGACCTCGAAGCCGGCTATGAGCTGACCAAGGGCATGAAGCTGTCGATCGGCGCGAACAACCTGTTCAACATCTATCCGAGCAAGCTCAAGCCGGCGACCCAGACCGGCGGCAACCTGTTCAACGCTTATGCCCCCTATGGCATCAGCGGCGGCTTCTACTACACGCGGCTCAACATGAGCTTCTGAACGGACCGCAAAAGAGATGAAAAAGGGCCGTCGCGGCAATGCGGCGGCCCTTTTCGTTTTCCCCGTTACGCGACCTGCGCCAAGGCGCCCTGCGTCTGCGCAATCCAGCCGCCGCCCAGCACGCGATCGCCATCGTACAGTACAGCCGCCTGGCCCGGCGCCACGCCGAATTCCGGCGCGTCGAAGAGAAGGTGGCCATTCTCCAGCCGCGCGGGGACGGGCTTGGCCATCGACCGGACCTTGGCGGTCAGCGGACCGGAGAAATCGCCCGCCAGCCAGTTGATGTCGGACAGCTTCGCCGCGCTGACCGCCAGCGCCGCCTTCGGCCCCACGATCACGCGGCGGCTTTCCGCGTCCAGTCGCACGACATAGAGCGGATCAGGCTGGCCGCCGATCTCCAGCCCCCGGCGCTGGCCGACGGTGTAATGGATCATGCCCTTGTGCCGTCCGAGTTCGCGGCCATCGACATGGACGATCGCCCCGCCTTCGTCCGCGTCCGGGCGCAGCTTGCGCACGATTCTGGCGTAGTCGCCGTCGGGCACGAAGCAAATGTCCTGGCTGTCGGGCTTCATCGCGACGCCAAGGCCCAGTTCGGCGGCGATTTCGCGCACGGCCGGCTTGGGCAAGCCGCCTAGGGGAAAGCGCAGATAGTCGAGCTGGGCCTGGGTGGTGGCGAACAGGAAATAGCTCTGGTCGCGGGCGGGATCAGCGGCGCGATGCAGTTCCGCCCCCGTAGTTCCTTCGACCCGGCGGACATAATGGCCGGTGGCGAGGCAGTCCGCGCCCAGATCGCGCGCAATCTGGAACAGGTCGGTAAACTTCACGCCCATATTGCATTTGACGCAGGGGATGGGCGTTCGGCCGGCCATATATTCGTCGGCAAAGTCCGCGATGACGGACTCGCGGAAGGCGCTTTCCATGTCGAAGACATAGTGCGCGATGCCGATCCGGTCGGCGACGGCGCGCGCGTCCCGGATGTCCTGGCCGGCGCAGCAACTGCCGGTGCGACCCACAGCCGCGCCATGATCGTAGAGCTGAAGCGTGACGCCGATCACCTCCGCGCCCGTTTTTGCGGCGAGCGCGGCGACGACGCTGGAATCGACGCCCCCGGACATGGCGACGACGATCCGCCGCTGGACAAGCGGCTCCATGAGCTGAAAATCGGCCTGCATGCGCGCGCATATAGGGGATCAGGCCCGCGCAAGGAAGACGTCGACCGGATTCCGTCATGAAACCGACACATCCCGTTTAAGCCTCTCTTCACCGCCCCTAATGATGGATGACCGGCGGGTTTACCGGCCCTTAGATTTTGCCCGCTACACCGACGTCCATGGATCTGGGATTTCAACGATCCGGGAGTCTTCGGCCTCCCGGTCTGCGGCGAGCGGGCTTTTCCCGTGCGCCGGCCTGGCCCGTGCTGCGAGCCGCCACGGCGGCCGCGCAGGCGGGCAGCCCCACCGCGCAGGCGGTGTCGGGCCTGCTGCGGGGGCAGCAGGAGGCGGAAGACTGGATTCAGGAACTGGCCGAGATATTCGCGCCGCGTTCCAACGGTGTGATCGATGCCGTTCGTCTCGCAGGGAGTTTCAACCCGTTGATTGCGAGCCGCTTTTGGTGGGGCGGGAATGATGAAGGGGACGTTTACCGTGGCGCTTTAGCCGATCTTCAGGGCTAGGGCGGATAAGGGAAGACGTATCCGGATTTGACGGTGCCAGTGTCGCGCTTGAGGTAGAGAATGATAGAGAATCAGAAAATCCGGCCAGCTCAGGTCGTGGGTCCCTTGGGAGAACCCTTGACGCTGGACAGCCTGCCGCCGTCGGACACGACGCGCTGGGTCGTGCGGCGCAAGGCGGAAGTGGTGGCGGCGGTCAATGGCGGCCTGCTGACCGTCGACGAAGCCTGCGCCCGCTATTCGCTGACGCTGGAGGAATTCGCCGGCTGGCAGCGCGCGGTCGATCGTTCGGGCATGCACGGCCTGCGCGTCACCCGCATTCAATATTACAAGTCTCTCTACGAACGGCAGCAGAAATACTGATCTTCGCACCACATCGGTGAAACGAGCACAGGGGCCGCCGGACCGAATGTCCGGCGGCCCCTTGTTTGTTGACAGGTCATAAAATTGTTGAGTGCGCGCAACCATCCAGGGAACGCGAACCGCCCTTCGCCGTTGATAGGGGCAGCCAACCCGCTGGGGACGGCGGTTGAAACCTCTACCAACGGAGAGACATCATGGGCATCATTTTGTGGCTGGTCGTAGGCGGCATCGTGGGCTGGCTCGCCAGCATGGTCATGCGCACGGACGCGCAGCAGGGCATCCTGCTCAACATCGTCGTGGGCATCGTGGGCGCGTTCATCGGCGGCCTGATCTTCAGCGGCGGCAACATCAATCCCGCCGATTCCATCCCGAGCTTCCTGGTCTCGCTGGTCGGCGCGATCATCCTGTTGGCGGTGGTCAATCTGGTGCGTCGCGGCTCGGTCCGCTAAGCAGCCCGATCCCTTCAAGAGGGCCGCGTCGCAAGGCGCGGCCCTTTTTGCGTCTATCGCCGCCCGGCCAGCAGCCGATAGACCGCCAGCACCGCGACCGACCCCAGCACCGCCGCGATGAAGCCGGCGCGCTCGCCCGGCGCGTAGAAGCCGCCCAGACGCCCGACATAGCCGGCCAGCAGCGCGCCGGCGATCCCCAGCAATATGGTGACGACGCAGCCGCCCGGATCGCGGCCGGGCATGATCAGGCGCGCCAGCGCCCCGGCCAGCAGGCCGACGATGATCCATCCCAATATGTCCATGTGCCGCGCCCCCGTCCCGCGTGGCCGGCATAGCGCCATATCCCGGCCATTTTGGCAAGCGCGCTGCGGCGAATGGGGTGCCATGTCGATCCCTGCCCCGCCCCGGAAACCGCACCGTCATTGCGCAAGCGCAATATGGCCCTGCCAACAACGACGCCGGCATGCTATTGGGGGTTGAGCGAAGTGCCTTATTCGGATAACACAGCTTTCCGAACAGCGCGGCGCTGGAGAAATGGGCCTGACATGAATTACGAAACGACCCTTGCGGTGGACGATCCGACCCTGCTGATCGACAGCGAGGAAGCACGCGCCCGCCGGCGGCGACGCCTGATCGTCGCGGTCGTGGTGGCAGCCGTGCTGATAGCGGTTGCAGCATGGATTTCGCTGCGTGGCGACAAGGCGGCCGATGCCGGTGCCAATGCCGGCGCGCAAGCCCCTGTGGTCACCGTGATCAGCCCCGGCCAGTCCACCGTCTCGCGCCAGGTGCGCGCCACCGGATCGCTCGCGGCGCGCGTCGACATGCCGGTCGGCGTGGTCGGCGACGGCGGCGAAGTGCGTCAGGTGCTGGTGCAGCCGGGCGACTGGGTCCGCGCGGGACAGGTGCTGGCGGTCATCGAACGCTCCGTCCAGACCGAGCAGGGCCGATCGCTCGCCGCCAATGTGGAGGTCGCCCGCGCGGACGCGAAGCTGGCGCAGGCGCAGCTTGATCGCGCGAAGAAGCTGGTCGATCGCGGCTTCATCAGCCAGGCGGACATCGACCAGCGCACCGCGACCCGCGACGCCGCCAATGCGCGCGTGGGTGTGGCGGAAGCGCAATATGCCGAGCAGATCGCCCGCAACAACCGCATGGACATTCGTGCGCCCGCCGCCGGGCTGGTGCTGACCCGCACGGTCGAGCCGGGCCAGATCGTGGGCGCAGGCACGGGCGTGCTGTTCCGCATGGCCAAGGACGGCGAGATGGAGATGCAGGCGCAGGTCAGCGAAGGCGATCTCGCCATGCTGGCCGTCGGCAATGGCGCGACCATCACGCCGGTCGGCGGCGCGGAGGGCTTTGCCGGGCGTATCTGGCAGAAGTCGCCGGTCATCGATCCGCAGACGCGGCAGGGCATCGTGCGCATCACCACGGCCTATAATCCCGCCATCCGGCCGGGCGGCTTTGCCACGGCGATGATCGTCAGCGGCACCGGATCCTCGCCGCTGCTGCCGGAATCCGCCGTGCAAAACGACGACAAGGGGTCCTTCGTCTATGTCGTCAACGCCAGGAATGAGGTCGAACGCCGCGCCGTGACGGTCGGCCAGGTGTCCGACCAGGGCGTGCCGATCCTGAGCGGCATCACCGGCCAGGAACGGATCGTGGCGTCGGCCGGCGCCTTCCTCAATCCGGGCCAGAAGGTGAAGCCCGAACTGCTGAAGGCGCGCTGAGCGCCCACGGGGAACTGCCGACATGAGCTTCCGCAACATCTCCGCCTGGGCGATCCGCAATCCGGTGCCGCCGATCGTGCTGTTCGTCGCGCTGCTGCTGGCGGGCATCGTCAGCTTCAGCCGGATGGACGTGAACAACAATCCCGACGTCAGCTTCCCGATGGTCAGCGTCGTCGTGAACCAGCCGGGCGCTGCGCCGACCGAGCTGGAAACGCAGGTCACCCAGCGCGTCGAGGCGGCGGTGCGCGGCATCAGCGGCGTCGATGAGATCACGTCCTGGGTGGCGGAAGGCCAATCCAACACCAACGTCCAGTTCCAGATTGGCACGCCGGTCGACCGCGCGGTCAACGACGTCAAGAACGCGGTTGACCAGATCCGCAGCGACCTGCCCGAAGGCATTTTGGAACCGCAAGTCAGCCGCGTGGACATCGACGGCGGGCCGATCGCCTATTTCAGCGCCGAAGCGACCGACATGACGCTGGAGGAGCTGAGCTGGTACGTCGACAACACCATCGCCAAGCGCCTGCTGGGCGTCAGCGGCATGGCGGCGGTCAAGCGCGGCGGCGGCGTGACGCGGGAAATCCGCGTCATTCTGGATCCGGCCAAGTTGCAGGCCCATGGCGTGACCGCCAACCAGATCAACCAGCAGCTCAATCTGGTCAACATGAACGCGGCCGGCGGCCGCACCGAAATCGCCGGGGCCGAGCAGGCGATCCGCGTGCTGGGCAACGCCGCCGACGCCTTCGCGCTGAGCCAGACGCAGATCGCGATCAGCGGCAACCGCACCGTCAAGCTGGCGGACCTCGCCACAGTGCGCGACATGTATGCCGAGCAGCGCAGCCTGGCGCTGATGAACGGGCGGCAGGTGACCAGTTTCAGCCTGGAAAAGTCCAAGGGTTCGTCCGACGTCACCGTCTATGACGACGCGATGAAGGTGCTGGAGCAGCTGAAGAAGGAAAATCCCAAGGTCCAGTACAAGCAGCTGTTCAGCAGCGTGGACTATACCAAGGAGCAATATCATTCCGCCCTGTCCGCGATGATCGAGGGCGCGGTGCTGGCGGTGGTCATCGTGTTCCTGTTCTTGCGGGACTGGCGCGCGACGATGATTTCTGCCCTCGCCATCCCGCTTTCGGCCATTCCCGCCTTCTGGTTCATGGAGATGCTGGGCTTCACGCTGAACGGCATTTCACTGCTGGCGCTCAGTCTGGTCGCGGGCGTGCTGGTCGATGACGCGATCGTGGAGATCGAGAATATCGTGCGCCACATGCGCATGGGCAAATCGGCCTATCAGGCGTCGATCGACGCGGCGGACGAGATCGGCCTGGCCGTGCTGGCGACCACCATGGCGATCGTCGCGGTGTTCTTCCCGGTGGCGATGATGCCGGGCGTGTCGGGCCAGTTCTTCATCCAGTTCGGCCTGACCGTGGTGGTCGCGGTGCTGATGTCGCTGGCCGTCGCGCGCCTGATCACGCCTTTGGTCGCTGCCTATTTCCTGAAGGCGCATGGCGCGGAAAGCCATGGCGAAGGCTGGCTGATGGACCGCTATATGGCGGTGCTGCACTGGTCGCTGGACCAGCGCGCGTCGCGCCAGGTGCTGGAGCGCGAAAAATACGCGCAGGCCATCGAGCGGCATGCCGGCCCCGGATTCTACGAAGGCGCGCGTCGCCGCCTGGTCCGCGTGCGCCGCCGCCTGCGCGCTGCTGTCGTCGATCATCGCATGTGGACGCTGGGCTTCGGCTTTCTGGCCTTCATCGCCACGATCTTCGCCTTTGCGACGCTGCCGATGACGTTCCAGCCCACCACCAATACTGATTTCAGTCAGGTGAAGGTGGAGACGACGCCCGGCACCACGCTGGCCCAGACGACGGCGATCGTGAACAAGGTGTCGAACATGCTCGCCGCCGACACGGATGTGGTGGACGCCGCGTTCGCCGACATCCAGCCGACCGGAGCCGATATCTTCCTGACGCTCAAGAAGGATCGGCCGATCAGCTCGGTCGACTGGGAGCGCAAGGTCGCGCCGAAATTCGCCTCCGTCGCTGACGCGCGGGTCAACTTCCAGTCGCAATCGGGCGGCGGTTTCGGCCGCGATGTCGTCATCATGTTCGGCAGCGACGATCCCGAACTGCT
Organism: Sphingobium sp.; assembly: GCA_044237945.1. Classification (GTDB taxonomy): domain Bacteria; phylum Pseudomonadota; class Alphaproteobacteria; order Sphingomonadales; family Sphingomonadaceae; genus Sphingobium. Next base: position 37,776 of record JBIIEH010000022.1, read on the forward strand.
GGAGGCTACCGCCAACAAGCTGGTCAACGAGATGAGCCACGTTCCCGAACTGCGCGCGCCCCGCGTGGCGGGCGACATGCAGCGGCCCGAAATCGTCATCAAGCCGCGCTTCGACCTGGCCGCCAGCATGGGCGTCACCACTGTCGCGCTGAGCCAGACGATCCGCGTCGCGACCATTGGCGATATCGACCAGAATAGCGCGAAATTCTCGCTGTCCGACCGGCAGATCCCGATCCGCGTCGCCTTGGCCGAGGACAGCCGCAAGGATATCGCGACGATCCAGAACATGCCGGTGCCCACCGCCAATGGCGGGTCGGTGCCGCTCAAGGTCGTCGCCGACATCAGCTTCGGCGCGGGGCCGACGCAGATCCGCCGCTACAACCAGATCCGTCGCGTCGTTGTGGGCGCGGACCTGGCCCCCGGCAAGGTCACCAGCGAGGCGATGCAGAAGGTGAACGCCCTGCCGACGATGAAGGCAGTGCTGGAAGGCAAGGTGCCGGGCGTGCAGAAGCTCAACACCGGCGACGCCAAGTGGCAGCTGGAGATGCTGCAGAACTTCGTCATCGCCGTTGTGTCCGGCATCCTGCTGGTGCTGGCGGTTCTGATCCTGCTGTACAAGCGGCTGACGCCGCCGTTCGTGAACTTGGGGTCGCTGATGCTGGCACCGCTGGGTGGCGCGATCGCGCTGCACATTGCCGGACAACCGATGTCGATGCCGGTGTTCATCGGCCTGCTGATGCTGCTGGGCATCGTCGCCAAGAACTCGATCCTGGTGCTCGATTTCGCCCTGGAGGAGATCGACAAGGGCGTTCCCAAATTCGAAGCGATCGTCGACGCCGGGCACAAGCGCGCCCAGCCGATCGTCATGACGACGGTCGCGATGGTCGCGGGCATGGTGCCGACCGCCCTGTCGCTGTCGGGCGACGGCGCGTGGCGCGCGCCGATGGGCGTGACGGTGATCGGCGGCCTGATCCTGTCCACCGTGCTGACGCTGGTGATCGTGCCGGCGACGTTCAGCCTGGCGCTGGGGCTGGAAGGCTGGGTCGGCCCGCGGCTCAGCCGTCGGTTCCTGACCTTCAAGCCCGGCGACGACCGGACGCATGCCGGGCAGACGCATCCGGCCGAATAAGGGCGGAACTCTTACCCTCATCCGGCCCGTCGCAAGACAAGGCGGACCGGATGAAAAGAGCTGTCATGCATTTGTTTCGCAATCGATTCTACTTTGTGTCCGTTTCGCCCCGTCCTATGCATGCCGATGCGAGGGGGGGGGCTTTCATGACCGACATTTTCACGCGCAGGGATCAGTTGTGGACGCGCGCTTCGGGCGTCGCCGCTGCCGCTATTGCGGCGCTGTGCCTTACCGCCTGCACGCAGCCGTCGAGCGCGGCCGGCAACAATGCCGCCTAAGCTGACGCCGCCAATGTCGCGCAGGCCTCGCCCGTTGCGTCGGTCGCCGCCTGCCCCGACGAGGGCGATCGTCTGCCGATCACCGGCCTGTGCGCATCGCGCGCCACCGCCTATCTCAACATGCCGGGCAGCGGCCGCGCGGTGGAAGCGCCCGAAGGCTGCGGCTGGACCGTGGAAGAGACTCCGGTCGGAGAGGATGTGCTGCTCTATCGCGCGCTCAAATGCGGCGCGAAGACCACCCTGCTCGCCTACAAGCCCGGTGGCGACATGGCGGAGCTGGCCTATGAGCGGGCCGCCTGGGGCGATGATGACAATATGACCAAGGGTCAGGTGATGGTGCGCTTCACCGCCGCCGATCCCAAGGACCCGCAGGCGACGATCCTCAAGATCGTGCAAGCGGCGGTCGAGGACCCGGCGGAACGCGCGAAGTGCAAGGTGCGCAAGGCGGGCATCGACGGCTGGCCCGACGACGTGCTGATGGTCGATAGCCTGACGCCGCAGGAAGCCGCCCGCGTCGCCGAGGATGGTCCGCGCACCGCCTGCGGTCCGATGGGGCTGGACGAGGATTCCGCGCGCTTCTGGCGGATTTTCCAGGGCCGCGCCTGGCATTTCGACCTGGGGCAGGACCTGTACGAGTTCGACCCCTATTCGCTGACGCTGATGACCAAGGGCAAGGACGGGCAGTGGAGCCAGGTCGAATAGGGCAGTGCATCTGAAGGATCGGGGATCGGGGTGATGAGGACGTTCGTATCGGCGCTGGCGCTTGGCCTGACTGCTGTCGCAGGGCCGGCACAGGCGGCCTACAAGGACTATGTGTTCCAGGCCAAGGGGCCGTGGACCGTCTATGGCGTGCTGGACAACGGCAAATATTGGCAGTGCGCGGCCGAAATCCGGTCGGGCAAAAGCCGCATGCGCCTCATCAAGTTCGAGCCGACCGATCAGTTGATCATCGCGACGCCGACGACGCGCACGAAGCAGTTTGACGGCAGGGTGGCGTTCAACGGCGCGGGCAATACGGTCAAATGGGCGACCTTCAACGGCTGGGCCGCCTGGTCGTCCAACGACACGGCGATATACAAGGCGCTGCCCAAGGGCCGGAAACTGTCGCTCGACAACGGCAGCGGCTATGTCGACTATTCGCTGGGCGGCGTAGAGGGCGTGCTGTCCGCCCTGCGGACCTGCGCCGCGAAGAAGGGGCTGGACCTGAAGTTCGACTTCAGCAGCGCCAAGCCGAAGCCGACCCATTGCGCGGCCGAAGGGCAGATGTGTCGCTTCGTCGGAACCAAGACGGTGATCTACGGCATCCCCGGCCGCACCATCAGTAAGGTCGCGAAGAACGAAATTCTGTGCAGCAACGCGGCCATGGGCAAGGACCCCGCGCCCAACGTCAAGAAGAGTTGCAGCATCCAGTAAAGGGCGGGAGCGACGATGATGCGCCTTGCAGTTCTTCTGCCAATCCTACTTGCCCTGTCGGCGTGCGAGGGAGCGGGCGCGGGCGCGGCCAACGCCGCGGCAACGGCGGAGAACGCCGCTCCATCCGGCAAGATCGCCGCCGCTCCCGCCTGCGCTGCGGGCGAAAAGCCACTGCCGCTATCGGGGCTGTGTCAGGCGCAGGCGGCAGCGCTGCTGCTCGACCCCGGAGGCGCGTCGGCTGCTGCAATGGAAGGGTGCCAATGGGTGATCCGCGAAACGCCGGTTGCCGACGACCTGCTACTCTACCGCACGCTGCGCTGTGGCGAGACGGAAACAACGCTGGCGTTCGATGTCGGCAATCATATGTCGGAACTGCGTTACGCCAGCCGGGTCCAGAATGGCGCCATCACCGATGCGGACGGCAAGCCGCTGTTGCTTGCGAAGGTCTTTGCCGGTCATCCGGACGGCCGCGCCCGCGCCCTGTTCGAGGCGCGCGACGGCGTGGAGGACAAGGCGGCGGCGAAAAGCTGCGACCTGCGGCCGCCCTGGCGGGAGGGCTATCCGGCCGATGCGCTGATCGTGGACATTGCGCGCACGCCGGCCGATCTGGAGCGGGACGACGCTGCGCCGGCTTGCGGTCCTTATGGCTATAGCCCGATGGCCGAAATCTTCGCCTTCTGGCGCACGCATCAGGGCTTTGCCTGGTATATGGAACTGGGCACCGATGTCTGGGATGTCGATCCGTCCTCGCTGACGCTCATCCACCGCAGCGACGCCGGCGCGTGGGAGCCACTGCCCACGCCACCCCCCGCCTGACCCGTCACACAAACAGGGACCAACTGCATGCTCCTCACCGCCATCACGATGATGCTCGCCGCGACCGGCCCGGTCGATCCCAAGACCGGCGTGCCCGAATGGGAGACGGTCGATCGCCACTGCGTCTACAGCAAGGACCGGGAAGGCTCGACCTATCAGGGGCCGTGCAAGGAATATAACAATTACAAGACCGGCGAGCACAGCATCCTGTTTCAGACCCGCAAATTCACCATCACCGAATATGAGCCGATGCGCCACGAACTGCCCTGGCTGTTCGTGAAGATCAACGGGCATGAGGCGGTCGGCTTCGAGCGGCACCGCAGTTGGATGTCCTATACGACGATGGATTTCCTACATGTGCTGGACGTGTGCGGCGAGGCGGATGAATTTGGCGGGTGCAAATAGGGGCGAGTGCAGCGGCGTGCAGCCGCGCGCAAATGACGCTATGAAACTCGCATGCTTGGCGCACTGCTCCTGTTGATGACGGCGATAGACGATGCGCGCGGCAGCCCGACCGACGCTCTTCCCGTCCTTGTGAAACCGGAGGTGGCGGTCGCCCGGGTGGCTACGTGCGGCCTCGGCACTGCCAAGGCTGCTTTCGACGCGGTGATGCAGGAAGAGGTCGTATCCATTACCGGCGTCGCCTCCGCATCGGACGAGCAGCTGGAATGTGTGGCGCGCGCATCGCTCGACACCTTCTATTACGTTACCGTTCCACGCCCGATCGAGGACGCTTATCGGTCGCGCTATTTTGATCTGTCGCGTGAGCGTGGCCTGCAATTGGCACGAGAGTGGCTGCAACAGCGGGGCTTGTTGGAACGGCTTCCCGCCTACAATCAGCAAAAATCCGATGAGCCGGCATTCATTCGGCAGCTTGAAACCCTGTGCGGGCCGAAGGCGGAAGGTGCTGTGAAATCGCTGGGTGGAATGGGCACGTTCAATCTCGATGTGCTGGCATCACGCCCGTTGGATGAAGAAACGCACTGGTGCCTGGTCAATGCCGCCATCGCATCCGGCTACCCGTTCGGCTTCATCGGAAATGAGCAATACGGTACCGAGCCGTAGCAGACAGCGCGCTCCATTTCCCCCTTGCCTGAACGAAACGGCGGCGTAACCGTTTGCTCCTCATGCAGCGGCCCCGCCTTCCTTTCGTCCTGACCACCCAGCCCCATCCGGCGCGGCGCATGCGCATCGTCGCGACCGGCATGCTGATCGCGATGGCGGCTTTGTTCATCGCCGCGCGGATGACCGCGCATCTGCATCCGGTGGTCGGCTTCGTGCAGGCCTTTGCCGAGGCAGCGATGGTCGGCGGGCTGGCGGACTGGTTCGCGGTGACGGCGCTGTTCCGCCATCCGCTGGGCCTGCCGATACCACACACGGCGATCATCCCGCGCAACAAGGACCGGATCGGCGATACGCTGGCGGTCTTTCTGCGCGACAATTTCCTGACGCCAGCCGTGGTCGCGCGGCGGATGAAGGGGCTGGACGTGGCGGCGGCGGCCGGGCGTTTTCTGGCCAGCCCTTCCGGTGGTGACGGGCGGATGCGCGAGGGCGCGTCACGGCTGATCGCCGACATGCTGGAGGCGCTGGACCAGGAGCGGCTGGGCGGCATGGTCAAGGGCGCGGTGGCGCAGCGGCTGCGCGGCATCAATCTGGCGCCGCTGATCGGTCAGTCGATCGAGGCGGCGATGCGTGATGGCCGACATGCGCCGGTGATGGACAGCCTGATCCGCTGGGCCGACCGAGCATTGGAGGCGAACGACCATCTGGTCCGCCAGATGATCAGCGAGCGCGCGGGCAAGGTGCTGCGCTGGACGGGGCTGGACGAGAACCTCGCCACCGCGATCCTCAATGGCCTCAAGAAGATGCTGTCGGACATGGCGGACGATCCAGAGCATGGCCTGCGCCTGAAGGCGGAGGAAGGCATGGCGAAGCTGGCGCAGGACCTGCAGCACGATCCCGAAATGCAGGCGAAGGTCGCGAAGATCCTTGACGAGATCGTCGACAATCCGGCGATGCAGCGCTGGATCGACGGGCTGTGGGAGCAGGCGCGCACCGGGCTGCTGAAGGCGGTGCGCGATCCGGGCAAGGCGATGGCCGGGCGGCTGGGCGAGGCGATGCAGCAACTGGGCGCAACGCTCCAGCAGGACGCGCGGCTGCGGCTGCTGATCAACCGCTTCGCGCGGCGCACAGCGGTCGGCGTGACGGCGACCTATGGCGACACGATCGTGCGGCTGGTCAGCGATACGGTGCGCGGCTGGGACGCGGGGACGGTGACCAGCCGCCTGGAAAATGCGGTCGGGCGGGACCTGCAATATATCCGCATCAACGGTACGCTGGTCGGCGGCCTGGTCGGGCTGGCGATTCATGCGATCGATGTGTTTTTCTGAACGTGGTTTACCCTTCCTTATACTCGCCTGACTAAGGATGCGGCCTCCACCACGAGGCCCTTCCATGTCGATCCAGGCAGTCCTTTACAGCAACAGCAGCGAGCGCGGCGCCGACCGTCTGCCGGTGAGCCGCGCGTCGACGTTGCGCACGGAGCAGGACAAGCCGGTAGACGTGCTGATCGAGGATGTGTCGGCGGGCGGTTTTCGCCTGCGCGGGCCGATCGGTTTTGAGTCCGGACAGTCGGTGCGGATCGGCCTGCCCGGCATCGGCATCCGCACTGCGCAGGTGGTGTGGACCGGACAGGGCGCGGCCGGCTGCATGCTGGACCAGGGGCTGTCGGCCGATGATCTGCGCACCGTGCTGACCTTCGAAGGCGCGGTGGTCGAGGGCGCTTTTCCGTCCTTCGCGGCGGCGGAGGAAGACGCCTATCGCAGCCCGTACAGCCCGCGCCGTCGTCTGGCGATGATCGTGGGCGCCGCTGCCGGATCGTGGGTGCTGGTGCTGGGCATGGTCGCGCTGGCGCGCGGCGTGGCGAGCCTTTAACCGCCCCTTCCCTCCTTACTCTCCATGGCTAACTGCGCAGTGACCCGCGTGCCAGAGGCGTAGTGCCGGGGCAGGCTTTGCGCCTTCCCCAAGTCTTCGCGAAATTAATGTTGCAACATATCATGAAGTGATGTTGTATCATCTTAATCGTCGCAGCGAATCAGCGGCGTGTGAGATGAGGAGAAGGCATATGAGCGGCATGACCGGCGCCACCTCGCGTGGCGGTGAAGGGTATAATAGCGGGCGCTCGCCGATCGGCCTGGGCGGGGCGATCGCGGTGCATGGGGCGGTGCTGGGGCTGTTCCTGCTGATGCCCAAGGAGATGATCGACGTCATCATCCCGACCAGCATCCGGACGATCAACATCCCGATCCCGCCACCGCCCGACCCGATCATCGAGAAGGACCCGCCCAAGCCGGTCGAAACGCAGATCACCACGGTCAAGCCGATCGTCCCGACCGAGACCAAGGACACGGTCATCCTGCCCCCGCCGCCGCCCTTCGATCCGATCGCCCCGACCGGCGCGGGCAAGGAAATCATCATCGCCCCGCCCCCGCCGCCCGACCCGGTGCTGACCGACGCGATCGTCGACAAGCGCTATCTGGCCGCGTTCCAGCCCAGCTATCCCGACGCGATGGTCCGCGCCCAGACCGAAGGCAGCGTGACCGTGCGCGTGACGATCGGCGCGGACGGGCGGGTCAGCGACATCGAGAAGGTCAGCGCCAGCAACGAAGCCTTCTGGCTGGCGACGATGCGCCACGCGATGAAGCAGTGGCGGTTCAAGCCGGCGACCCGCGACGGCGTGGCGGTGACCAGCACCAAGGTCATGACGGTGCATTTCAAGCTGGCCTAAGCATTTCGACAAAGGCCGGCCGCACATCACACCGTCATCCCGGACCTGATCCGGGATCCCGCTTTTCTTTTTGGGCCATTAAGCGAGAAGGAAGCGGGCCCCCGGGTCAAGCCCGGGGTGACGGTGATTTCACCGTGAGGGATTTGCTCTCGCCACCTAAGCATTCCGGCGGACTGGCCGTATAGAAACAGGCCATGTCCGCCGAATCACGCTTTCTCGATCGTTTGCGCGCGCTTGCGCTGGCTCCTGCCGCGCGGGGGCTGGTGGACGATGCGGCGTTGCTGGAGGTGGGCGACGCGCGGCTGGTGCTGACGAGCGACACGCTGGTCGAGGGGGTGCACTATCTGCCCGCCGATCCGCCCGCCGACATTGGCTGGAAGCTGGCGGCGGTGAACCTGTCCGATCTTGCCGCCAAGGGCGCGAAGCCGGTCGGGTGCCTGATGAACTATGCCCTGTCGGGCGACGAGGCGTGGGACGCGGCGTTTCTGGACGGCCTGGGCGAGGCGCTCAATTATCACCAGATGCCGCTGATCGGCGGCGATACGGTGAAAATGCCGGCGGGTGCGCCGCGCAGTTACTCGCTGACCGCGATCGGCAGCGCAGGCCCCAATGTGCCGGCGCGGGCTGGCGCGCGGGCGGGCGACCGGCTGTATCTGACCGGGCCGGTGGGCGATGCGGGCGCGGGGCTGGAGATGCTGCGCGCCGACCCTGCCGCTTCCGGGCCGCTGGTGTCGGCCTATCGCCGGCCGCGCCCGCGCCTGGCCGAAGGGCTGCTGATCGCGCCGATCGCACGGGCGATGATGGACGTGTCGGACGGGCTGCTGATCGATGCGGCGCGCATGGCGCAGGCGAGCGGGTTGGCGGTGGTGGTCGACCATATTCCGCTGTCCCCGGCGATGGAGGCGTCGCGCGGGGCGAGCCTGCGCACGATGCTGGCGGCCGCGCGGGCGGGCGACGACTATCAACTGCTGTTCGCGCTGGCACCGGGGCAGGCGCCGCCGTGCCGGGCGATACCCGTGGGACGCTTCGCGCCGGGGAGCGGGCTGACGCTGATGGTCGATGGGGCGGAGATTCCGTTGCCCGAGCGGTTAGGGTGGGAGCATTAGAGCGCGTGGATAAAGTCGGACGGTCTGCCAATGACGAAACTGGCCATTCGTAACTTTGATAACTGCCAGGCTGCTATGCGCCCCAACCTTGTCCTTCGCCTGGGAAATCAGTGCGCCTATGAGCGGACATTCTGCCTATGACCGGGACTGGGACTTTCATGCCGTTCGCCTCGTCCGGGTTGAACGGCCGCTGCTGTCAATAGCAGACTAATGGGATCGAAAGTCGGCGTGAGGCCGGCATTCTGGTAGAGGTCAAGCTTAGATGGAGAAATGGAGCTCAATCGGGCTCTTTCCCCTGGGCACGACGCAGATTCACCGACATTACTGGATCGCGGCGAACTCTTGCCGGAAGGTCGCGAGCACTCTCCGAAACCCTCTTGATCAATTCAGTCGAAAATTCAGTGGAATTGGATGCAGCTCTGAAATCTTGAGTTAGATAAGCATATGTCTCTGGTGTCAGCCCAGAGTCATAACTCGCATGCGCTGGTTTTTGATTCATATCTGGTTGCCACCAAGACTTAATATCGAGACATCCGCCCTCCCCACTGGATGTAATCACCGGGAGAGGTTTTGACGATAAAAGCCTAGCCTTTCCGTCACTAACATCAACATACTCAACATTGAAGGTTAGAAAATACAATACATATTTCTTAAATGACAAGCTAAAGTCGTAAGATGCAACTTCTCTCCCAGTAAAATTTTGCTGAAGCATCTTTCCATCAGGCGACACAAATGTCACCGGATAAATATTATAATCAGGAGAAATATGAAACGACTTACCTAAAATTGCACCCATCGCACCAACTGCCTCAACGCCATTTCGCAGAGGGCATTCCGCATAGGCCTCAAGTCGTACAAAGAACCTTCTTATGATCAGTGTCTTTCCTGATGGCGATACCAAAGATGCACCGACGTGCTCATTCACATCACCGTGGATCAACAATTGCAGCTTATCGCTCACTGGCGCTTCGTCGGTGGAAAGGCCCCCAGTAGAATAATGACCGAGGCTGTCGATCGCGGTAGTAGCTTTGAGAACGCCATTGGACTGCTTGGATTGCTCCGGCGACAATACGTGTCGCTCTGACCAAGCCGCTGTAAATGCACTTACTAGGGGTGGAGCAATGGCCGCTATAAGGGCGGCCAAGGTAGCGCTAAGACAGCCCCATTTAGCTAACCGTATCTGTCCTTCTCGTTCGGCAGCTTTCTCAGCTGCCTCCGCCTGATTTTTTGATTGTTCCTGTTCCCAATCCAGCAATTCACGCCGTGTCAGCCCTCCCCTTCGCATCCGCGGTCCCTCGTCATTTCGCCCCTCATCGACGGACCTTCGCTCAACCATACGGTCATTCCTCGGACGACATCCATTCAATCACCTGAAATGCCTGCAAGGACAGAGGCTAACTCTTCCAAATCATGGCAAGCTCTGGGGCGATGCTACTAATGTGATCATAGCATACAACCGGCCACGTCTGCCAAGAGCAGCCTTTCAGAGGTTTGAACGAACGGATCGAATTGGTCGACTACCGACTCCGCGCGAGCGTCGGCTATCCCCGCGACCCGGCTCCGATCCGGACGTTCGCCTACCGGCCAATCGCTGACATTGTAATTCCTCCCCCGCACGGGGAAGTGGCAGCCGCAGGCTAAACGGAGGGGGTGTGCGGCGAAACGCAAGCCTTTCGCTTGTGGCGCGCCCCCTCCACCGCCCCTTCGGGGCGGTCCCCCTCCTCGTACCGGGGAAGAATTACAATGTCCGCTTCCCAAACGTCGCCGCCCTGTCGCAGGCAAGCGCGCCATAACGCGCCCTTGCCTCCGGCCGACCGCCACTGCCCCTTGACGTCATCACCCTTCCCTGTAGCTTCTCTCGTCCCATCTTCAGCCCGGTTGGACCGCAAATATGCGAGACCTGTTGCTGATTGCCGCGCCGATGAAGCCGGACGACCTGTCCGCCGTCCGGTCGCGCGCGCCCTTCGCCGCCCTGTCATTCCCTGCCGGGCGACCGATCATCAACAATAATGGGGGAGAGGAAATTTCATGCAGATCGTCCTTATCGCCATAGGGTTCGGCGTGCTCGCCATACTCTATGGCCTGTTCACCAGTCGTCAGGTGCTGGCCGCGCCGGCCGGCAACCCCGTCATGCAATCCATCGCCGCCGCCATTCAGGAGGGCGCCAAAGCCTATCTGGGCCGGCAGTACACCACGATCGCCATCGTCGGCGTGGTCGTGGCGGTGCTGGTCGCCTGGTTCCTGGGGCCGGTTTCGGCCATCGGCTTCCTGATCGGCGCGATCCTGTCGGGCGCGGCGGGGTTCATCGGCATGAACATTTCGGTGCGCGCCAATGTGCGCACCGCCGAAGCATGCCGCGGGACCTTGCAGAATGGCCTCACCGTCGCGTTCCGGGCGGGCGCGATCACCGGAATGCTGGTGGCGGGGCTGGCCCTGCTCGCGATCGCCTTGTTCTTCTGGTATCTGACCGGCCCCGCCGGCCATGCGCCGGACGACCGCATCGTTATCGACAGCCTGGTGGCGCTGGCCTTCGGCGCGTCGCTGATCTCCATCTTCGCGCGGCTGGGCGGCGGCATTTTTACGAAAGCCGCAGACGTCGGCGCGGATCTGGTCGGCAAGGTGGAGGCGGGCATCCCGGAGGATGATCCACGCAACCCCGCCGTGATCGCGGACAATGTGGGCGACAATGTCGGCGATTGCGCCGGCATGGCGGCCGACTTGTTCGAGACCTATGTCGTCACCGTGGGCGCGACGATGGTGCTGACGGCGCTGCTCGTCACCGGCATCGACAATGCGTTCCTGCTGCGGTTGATGGCGTTGCCGCTGATCGTGGGCGGGGTGTGCATCCTGACCTCCATCATCGGCACCTATTTCGTGCGGCTGGGGTCGAGCCAGTCGATCATGGGCGCTCTCTACAAGGGCTTCTGGGTGACGGCGATCCTGTCGATCCCGGCGATCTATCTGGCCACCAACTATACGCTGGGGGATATCAATGCGACCTTCGGCACGGATCTGGACGGCGCGGGCGGCTATAGCGGCATGCAGCTGTTCTGGTCGATGATGGTGGGGCTGGCGGTGACCGGCCTGCTCGTCATCATCACCGAATATTATACCGGCACCAATTATCGCCCGGTGCGCAGCATCGCGAAAGCCTCCGAAACCGGCCATGGCACCAATGTCATCCAGGGTCTGGCCATCAGCCTGGAATCGACCGCGCTGCCGACGATCGTGATCGTGATCGGCATCGTCGTCGCTTATCAGCTGGCGGGGCTGATGGGCATCGCGTTCGCCGCGACGTCGATGCTGGCGCTGGCCGGCATGGTGGTGGCGCTCGACGCTTATGGCCCGGTGACCGACAATGCCGGCGGCATTGCGGAGATGAGCCATCTGGACGACAGCGTTCGCGTAAAAACCGACGCGCTGGACGCCGTGGGCAACACGACCAAGGCGGTGACGAAGGGATACGCCATCGGTTCGGCCGGGCTGGCGGCGCTGGTGCTGTTCGGCACCTTTACCGAGGATCTGGACTTTTACGGCTCCGCGCTGGGGCTGGTGGAGCCGGTCGATTTCTCGTTGAAGAACCCCTATGTCATCGTCGGGCTGCTGCTCGGCGCGCTGTTGCCCTATCTGTTCGGGGCGATGGGCATGACGGCGGTGGGCCGGGCGGCGGGCGATGTCGTCAAGGACGTGCGAGACCAGTTCGCGCAGGACAAGGGCATCATGACCGGCGCGTCGCGGCCGAACTACGCCCGCACGGTCGATCTGGTGACCAAGGCGGCGATCAAGGAGATGATCGTGCCCTCGCTGCTGCCGGTGCTGGCGCCGATCGCGGTGTATTTCATCATTGCGGCGGTGGCGGGCGTGCCCAATGGCTTTGCGGCGTTGGGGGCGTTGTTGCTGGGCGTGATCGTCTCCGGGCTGTTCGTGGCGCTTTCCATGACCAGCGGCGGCGGCGCTTGGGATAATGCCAAGAAGTTCATCGAGGACGGCAATCATGGCGGCAAGGGCAGCGAAGCCCACAAGGCTGCGGTGACCGGCGATACGGTGGGCGATCCGTACAAGGATACGGCGGGGCCTGCGGTGAACCCGATGATCAAGATCACGAACATCGTGGCGCTGCTGTTGCTGGCGGCGTTGGCGCACGGGGGATAGACCAGACTCGTCCGAAACGGATTTTTCAAAAAGGGCGCATGCGGAATCCGTATGCGCCCTTTCCTCCATTTCCGGGGCTTTCTGGTTCGATCCTCGATAGGCGTCGCGCTGCGCGCTTGATTCTCTCCGCAAAACCGGGGGGAACAGGGCAATGCAGCTACAGGCGAACGGATCGAACCGGCTCTATTATGGCGACAATCTGGACATATTGCGTGAGCATATCGCCGACGAGAGCATCGATCTTGTTTATCTCGATCCGCCATTCAACTCGAACGCCAGCTACAATATCCTGTTTCGATCGCCCACGGGTGCCGGCGCGGACGCCAGCATTGAGGCGTTCGATGATACCTGGAGTTGGGGACCGGCCGCCAATGCTGCGATGATGGACATCACCAGCAGCGGCAATCATCAGTTGCATGTGTTGATGCATGCCATGCGCACCGCCATCGGCGACAATGCGATGATGGCCTATCTGACGATGATGGCGGTACGCCTGCTGGAATTGCATCGGGCGCTCAAGCCCACCGGCAGCCTCTATCTGCACTGCGACCCCACTGCGAGCCACTATCTCAAGCTGGTCCTGGACGCCATTTTTGGTCAGGAGAATTTTCGCAGCGAAATCATATGGCGAAGGACATCCTCACATAACAAGCTGACATGGCAGTTTGGCCCAGTCCACGACACGATCTTCTTCTATTCCAAAAGCCGCCATGCGACCTTTCACCCCGGTCGAACGCCGCATCTGTCGCAATATATATCCGGCGCATTCCGCTATTCCGACGATCGCGGGGTATACCGACTAAACGAATTGACCGGCGCAGGCATTCGCACGGGTCCGAGCGGTGCGCCATGGATGGGCTATGATCCGTCTTCGCGCAGTCGGCATTGGGCGATACCGGCTTCGCTTAGGGACCAATTGCCAGTGGATCAGCGCAGCGGGCCGCCACAACAAATTCTCGACCTTCTGCTGGAATCCGGGGAAATCGTCCTCTCCGCTTCCGGCCGGCCGACTTACAAGCAACGATTAGGGGAAGGTACTCTCTATCAGGACATCTGGGCCTATCAGCCCGGCACCGAGGGTTGCCTGACCGGAACATCGGCGGGCATCGACGCTGATGTCAAATGGCTGGACAGCGAGGAGGAGAAGCTAGGCTATCCAACCCAGAAGCCAGTAGGGCTGCTCGAACGGATCATCGCCGCTTCATCCAATCCCGGCGACGTCGTGCTGGACCCGTTTTGCGGTTGCGGCACGGCGGTCGATGCGGCGCAGAAGCTGGGGCGGCGCTGGGTCGGGATCGACATCACGCACCTCGCCATCGGGCTGATCGAGAAGCGGATGCGCGAAGGCTATGGCGAGGCAGCGCGGTTCGAAACGATCGGCTCGCCGCGCGATCTCGCCTCGGCGCAAAGGCTGGCGCAGGACGATCCGCACCAGTTCCAGCACTGGATCACGTTACGTCTGGGCGGCTGGCCATGGATGGGCGGGAAGAAGGGCGGCGACAAGGGCGTCGATGGCTATTTCTATTATGTCGGGGCGAGCGGCCGGACCGAGACCGGCGTGATTTCGGTCAAGGCTGGCCACAACGTCAATCCGGGGATGGTCCGCGACCTGGGCCGAGTGATGCAGCGCGACGGTCACAAGATCGGCCTGTTCATATGCGCCGTCGCGCCAACGCGCGGAATGGAGCAGGAAGCCGACAGTCATGGACTGATCGAGACCGAGTTCGGACGTTTCCCGGCGTTGCAACTGTTTACGCTGGCCGAACTGTTCCAGGACCGCAGCCCCCGCCTACCGCCGCTGGTCAGCCCTAACCGCAAGGCGCCGCGGGTGGAGGTCCGCGTGTCGCATCAGCCGGGCGCTCAGGCAGGGCTGGATTTCAGCTGAAGCCCCGCCTCTGCCCACCCGCTTTACCCCTCCCCCCAACGCTGTTGCGCGCGAGCCACAGCGAAGCGGCATTCATTTCGCACCTGTTGCTAATGGTTCTTGATAGCCCTAATGGCGCACCGTGTTGAGAATCATTCGCAAGGGGAAATTCATGTCCGCCATTCGTTCGCTCGCTCGTTGCAGCGTTGCCCTGCTCGCCCTGTCGGCGGCCACGCTCGCTCATGCCGAGCAGGCGCCGGACGACAGCACGCAGCCCGTCGACAGCGAGGACAGCATCATCGTCACGGCGGCGACCACGGGCACCAAGACCGACACGGCGCTGATCGAGCTGCCCCAGCCGATCAAGGTCATCACGTCCGAGCAATATCTGTCGCAGGGCGCGATCAGCATTTCCGACACGGTGAAATATGCCGCCGGCGTGCTGGCCAATCCCTATGGCCGCGACACCCGCGTCGACGGCTTCAACGTGCGCGGCCTGGACGCGCTCCAGTTCCGCGACGGCATGCGCGATATTTTCAGTTATTATGCCAGCATCACGTCCGACCCGTACAACTTCTCCCGCGTGGAGATCGTGCGCGGCCCGGCGTCGGTGCTGTTCGGTCAGGGTTCGATCGGCGGCCTCGTCAACCTGGTCAGCAAGACGCCGGAATTCCGCACCGGCGGCGAGGTCAACCTGGTCTATGGCAGCTTCGACCGCAAGGAAGCGATGGCCGACATCAACGTCGCGCTGACCGACACGCTGGCCGTGCGCGGCGTGGCGCGGGTGCGCGATTCCGACACCTATGTGAAGCATGTGCCCGACGACCGCGTGATGTTCGCGCCGTCGATCCGCTGGCAGCCGACGCCCGACACCGATGTCGTGCTGACCGGCCTCTATCAGGAGGACGATACCGGATCGACATCGCAGTTCCTGCCGATCGTCGGCACGTTCAAGCCGAACCCGGCCAATCCCACAGGCAAGCTTGGCATGTACGCCTTTGTCGGCAAGCCCGGCTGGGATCGCTATAATGGCCGGTCGATCCAGGGCGGCGGGTCGATCACGCATCGCTTTTCCGACAATATCAAGCTGAGCGTGAAGGCGCGCTATATCGACAGCGACCTGGAATATAACACGCATTACGCCAACAGCTATTCGAACCCGGAGAACCCCTTCGCGGAGGACGGGCGCACCATCGGCCTCTATGCCGACGCCAGCGACGCGACGATGAACGTGTTTTCGACCGACAATAACCTCCAGTTCAATTTCAACACCGGCGGCAATATCGAGCACAAGCTGCTGGTCGGCATCGATTACAGCTGGAACAAAGTCGGCAAGCGTTATGCCGGCGGGTACGAGATCATCGACCTGTACGACATCGATACCGACGCGCTGCTGACCTATGACCCCAGCGGCCCGTTCGCCTATGACAGCCAGAAGCAGCTGGGCGTCTATGTCCAGGACCAGATCCGCTTCTACGACCGCGTGTCGGTGGTGCTGGGCGCGCGGCGCGACCGGGTGACCGGATCGTCGGGGCAGAAGGACAACGCCACCACCTTCCGCGCCGGCATCATCGGCGAGATCGGCGCGGGCGTCTCGCCCTTCTTCAGCTATACCGAGAGCTTCCTGCCAGTGGCCGGGCGCATCGAGAATGCCGATGGCAGCATCGGTTCGCCCTATCGCCCGCAGACCGGCACGCAATTCGAGGCGGGCGTGAAGTGGCAGCCGGGCGTCAACACGCTAGTCACCGCGACGGTGTTCAAGATCAAGGAGCGCAACCGCGTCCTGTATCTCGCCGCCGGTGGCACGACCCAGTCGGGCGTGCTCGACACCAAGGGTTTCGAGATCGAGGCGAGCCACACGCTGCCCGGCAATTTCGAGCTGCTGGCCAATTATGGCTATGCCAAGCTCAAGTCGGAGAGCAACACCAGCCTGGACTATATGCCGCGCCATACCGCGTCGATCTGGTCGACCAAGACCTTCGGGCTGGTGGACGAGGCGCAGCTGCGGCTGGGCGGCGGCGTCGTCTATAATGGCAAGAGCATCTCGACCAGTTCGCTGTGGTCGATCGTGACGCCGTCGCGCACCACGGTGGACGCGCTGGCGGAAATCACGTGGAACGACTGGCGCTTCGCGCTCAATGCGACGAACCTGCTGAACAACAGGTTCTACGCCTCCTGCCTGGCGCGCGGCGACTGCTTCATGGGCGCGCCGCGCAATGTGATGGGCACCGTGGGCTATCGCTTCTGATCGGTCGGGGGCGGGTGGAGGGCGGTGGCTTGCCCCCCCTTCCGCCCGCGCCTATAGCGCCGCCATGGCTACTTCCCCTTATGCCCGCCAGCTTGCCGCGCTGGAAACGCGGGGTCGCCTCCGCCGCCTCATTCCCCGCGCCGGACGCGACTTCGCCTCGAACGATTATCTGGGCCTGTCGTCCGATCCGATGATCGGGCAGGCGGTCGCCGATGCGGTGATGCGGGGCGTGCCGGTGGGGTCGGGCGGGTCGCGGCTGCTGCGCGGCAATGCGCCCGAGCATGAGGGGCTGGAGGCGAAGGCGGCGGACTTCTTCCGCACGCAGGCGGCGCTGTTCATGGCCAATGGCTATGCCGCCAATCTGGCGCTGTTTTCCGCCTTGCCGCAGCGCGGCGATCTGGTGATCGCCGACGAGCTGATCCACGCCAGCGTGCATGATGGCCTGAAACTCGGCAAGGCGCAGGCGCTGTTCGCGCGGCACAATGACGTGCAGTCCTTCGCCGACCTGATCGCCGGCTGGCGCGCGGAGGGCGGCAAGGGGAAGATCTGGATCGCGGTCGAGACGCTCTATTCGATGGACGGGGACATGGCCCCGCTCCAGGATCTGGCCACGCTGGCCGCGAAGAACGACGCGATGCTGGTGCTGGACGAGGCGCATGGCACCGGGGTCTATGGCCATGGCGGTCGCGGGCTGTCGACCGGCTTCGACGGTCGGCTGAACGTCATCACGCTGCACACCTGCGGCAAGGCGCTGGGGACCGAGGGTGCGCTCATCTGCGGGCAGAAGCTGCATATCGATTATCTGGTGAACCGGGCGCGGGCGTTCATCTTTTCCACCGCCCCCTCCCCGCTGGCGGCCGTGGCCGTTTCCGCCGCGCTCGACCGGGTGGAGCGGGCCGACGATCTGCGCGAGCGGCTGTCGGTGCTGCGGCGCGATGCGGGCGAGGAAATCTGCGGGCCGCTGGGCCTGCCGATGCCGACCAGCCAGATCGTGCCGGTCATCCTGGGGTCCGACGAGCGCACGATGGCGGTCGCCGCCGCGTTGCAGGAGCGTGGCTTCGACGTGCGCGGCATTCGTCCGCCCACTGTGCCCGCCGGAACAAGCCGGTTGCGCATCTCGCTGACGCTCAATGTCGGGCGGCCGGATGTGGCGGCGCTGGGCGAGGCGTTGCGGGAGTTGCTGCGATGAGCCGCATCATCGTCACCGGCACGGATACCGGCATCGGCAAGACGGTGGCCGCCGCAGCCCTGACGCAGGCGCTGGGCGCGCAGTACTGGAAGCCGATCCAGGCCGGCGTCGATCCCGAGGGCGACCGCGACACCGTCGCGCGCATCGCCGGGTTGCCGCCGGAGCGCATCCTGCCCGAAGCCTATCGACTGAATACCCCCGCCTCCCCGCATCTGGCGGCGCGGATCGACGGGGTGGAGATCAGCCTCGACGCGCTCGCCATTCCGCCTGTGGATGGCCCGCTGGTGATAGAGGGCGCGGGCGGCGTTCTGGTGCCGGTCAGCGAGACGCTGCTGATGGCGGACCTGTTTGCGCATTGGGGCCTGCCGGTCGTGCTGTGTGCGCGCACGGAACTCGGCACGATCAACCACAGCCTGTTGTCGATCGAGGCATTGCGCGCCCGCTCCGTGCCGATCGCCGGAATCCTTTTCATCGGTGAGGCGCATGAAGAGAATGAGCGGATCATTCCCGCGCTGGGCAAGGTCCGCTCTCTTGGCCGGTTGCCGATGATTGATCCGATGACGCCGGAGACACTGGCCGCCGCCTTCGCCGCCCATGTAGACCTGACGCCGCTCGGCTAAGACCCGTTCGTTTTCGACCAACGACATGGACTTTGCGGCAGTGGCGCGGTTGTTACCGATCCATGACGGGCGCGGGCGCGCCCAGAAAGCCAAGGGAACGCAATCATGAAAAACATCCTGCTGGGGGCAGCCGCCACCGCGCTGGCGCTGTGCGCCACCATCGCCCATGCCGATCAGGCCGCCGCGCCGACCGCCGCCACCCCCGAATCCGCCAAGCCGACCTATGGCGACTATGGCTTCGACACGGCCGGCATGGACCAGAGCGTCGCGCCGGGTGACGATTTCGACGCCTACGCCAATGGCACATGGACGAAGAACACGGAAATTCCGGCCGATCGCTCCAATTTCGGCATGTTCCATGTGCTCGACGACCTGTCGCGCACCCGCACCCGCGCGATCCTGGAGGCGGCGCAGGCCGACCCGGCCAGCAAGATCGGCGCGGCCTATAAAAGCTATATGGACAGCGCCGCCGTCGAGGCGAAGGGGCTGGCCCCGATCAAGCCATGGCTGGCGAAGATCGCGGCGGTGAAGGACAAGGCCGGTTATGCCGCCTTGCTGGGCGAGGCGACCCGCGCCGGCATCGACACGCCCTTCGGCTTCCGCGTGGGGCAGGACGACAAGGCCCCGGACACCTATATCGTGGCGCTGAGCCAGGATGGGCTGGGCCTGCCGGATCGCGATTATTATCTCGACCCCGGCGAGAAGATGGCGGCCACCCGCACTGCCTATGTCGCGCATCTGGAAAAGATGCTGACGCTGGCCGGCGAGCCGAACGCCAAGGCGCGCGCCGCCGCGCTGATGGCGTTCGAGACCGAGATCGCCAAGGTCCATTGGACGCAGGAAGACAGCCGCGACGCGGACAAGACCTATAACAAGCTGACGCTGGCGCAGTTGAGCCAGGCCGCGCCCGGCTTCGACTTTGCCGGTTGGCTCGGCGCGAACGGGCTGAAGCCCGATGCCCTGCTCGTCGCGCAGCCCACCGCGCTCACCGGCGAGGCGGCGCTGATCGCCAAGGCGCCGATCGGCGTGCTGAAGGACGCGCTGATCCTGCGCAGCCTGACTGCCTATGGCAATTATCTGCCCGATGCGATCGGCAACCAGAATTTCGCGTTCTATGGCACCGAACTGACCGGCCAGCCCAAAAGGCTGGACCGCTGGAAGCGGGCGACCAGCTTCCTGAAGGAAGCGCTGGGCGAGGAAGTGGGCAAAGCCTATGTCGCGCAATATTATCCGCCCGAGACCAAGGCGGCGATGGACGAGCTGACCACGAACGTCATCGCCGCGATGGGCAAGCGGATCGACGGCCTCAGCTGGATGAGCGACGCCACCAAGGCGCGCGCGCACAAGAAGCTGGCCGCCTTCACGATCAAGACCGGCTATCCCGACAAGTGGCGCGATTATGCCGGGCTGGACATCAAGGCCGACGACCTGTTCGGCAACGCCTTCCGCGCGAGGCAGTTCGAGTTCGATTATCAGACGGGAAAACTCGGAAAACCCATCTACAAATGGGAATGGCAGATGACGCCGATGGAGATCAACGCCTATGCGGACTTCTCCATGGTGGAGCTGGTGTTCCCGGCCGCCATCCTGCAACCGCCCTTCTTCGACCCGAAGGCCGACCCGGCGGTCAATTATGGCGCGATCGGCGCGGTCATCGGCCATGAGCTGAGCCATCATTTCGACGATCAGGGATCGAAATATGACGAGACCGGCAAGCTGGTGCAGTGGTGGACCGACGCGGACCTCGCCGCGTTCGAGGCGCTGACCGACAAGATCGTCAAGCAGTATGACCAGTATGAACCGCTGCCCGGCCTGCACATCAAGGGCGCGCTGACGCAGGGCGAAAATATCGGCGATCTGGCCGGCATCGCAGTGGCGCTCGACGCCTATCACGCCTCGCTGGGCGGCAAGCCCGCGCCGGTGATCGACGGCATGACCGGCGACCAGCGCTTCTTCCTCGGCTGGGCGCAGGTGTGGCGCAACAAGTATCGCGAACCGATATTGCGGCAGATCATCGTGTCGGACCCGCATTCGCCCTCCCCCTGGCGGGCGCAGACCGTGCGCAATGTCGACGCCTGGTATGACGCATTCAAGCCGAAGACAGACGGAAAACTATACCTGAAGCCGGAAGATCGCGTAGAGATCTGGTAGATCGTTCATCGAAACGACAGACAGGACGGCCCGTTGCTGGCAAGCGGCGGGCCGTTCGTGATTCAGCGGCAATCGGGCTATTGTCGCCCTTTGGCCAAGGAACCCATCGAATATTAGGGACGTTGCTTCTTCATCACGAGTTTCCAAGTCCGATGTCTATCGGCGATCCATTGAAGGAGAAGCACCTTGAAGTCCTTGAAAAACAACGCGCTCAAGACCGCTCTGGCTTCGGCCCTGCTGCTCGCCGGCGCGCCGCTGATGGCGCAGCAGGCCGCGACCCCGGCCGACCCGGCCATGCCCGAAGCCACGACGCCCGCTGCGCCGGCTGCCGCCGGATCGTATAGCGACGAAGACCTGAAGCAGTTTGCCGCCGCCGCGATCGAGGTGACGAAGCTCCAGTCCGACGCCAGCGTGCCGGCCGACCAGAAGCAGCCCAAGATGCTGGCCGCGCTGCAGGCCAAGGGCATTGCGCCCGAGAAGTTCAACGCGATCGGTCAGGCCGCCGCGTCCGACCCGGCGCTCCAGCAGCGCATTCAGGCAGCGGCGGGCGCCGCTCCGGCTGGCGCGGCTCCGGCCGACCCGACGACGCCGGCCGATCCGGCCGCCCCTGCGCCGGCCACGCCGACCCCGCCTGCTCAGTAAGGCTAGTGACCCGCGGGGGAGCTTCCCCCGCGGCGCATGCTCCCCTATGCGTCGCGGTCATGAGTTCCCCCATCTGGCACCCCTTCGTCCAACACGGACTGAACGAACCCATTCCTGAGGTCATTCGCGCCGAGGGGGCCTTGTTGCATCTGGCCAATGGCGGCTCGCTGATCGACGCCGTATCCAGCTGGTGGGTCACGACCCACGGCCATTGCGAGCCGCGCATCGCCGCCGCGATCGGACGGCAGGCCGCCACGCTCGATCAGCTAATCTTTGCCGGATACACCCATGAACCCGCCGAAGAGGTAGCGCGCAGCCTGATTGACCTGGCCCCGCGCGCGCCGGGCCGTCCGGCGCTTTCCCATGTTTTCTATTCCGACAGCGGTTCGACCGCCGTCGAGGTCGCGCTGAAGATGGCGCTGGGCTACTGGCATAATCTGGCGCTGGATGGGCTGGCCGAGCGGCGCGAGCGCATATTGGTGCTGGAACATGGCTATCATGGCGACACCATCGGCGCGATGTCGATCGGCGAACGCGGCGTCTATAACGCCGCCTGGCAACCCTTGCTGTTCGACGTCGGCACCATCCCCTTCCCTGCTCCCGGCCATGAGCAGGCGTGCCTCGACGCATTGGAAGCCGCCTGCGCGCAGCCGGTGCCGCCCGCCGCCTTCATCGTCGAGCCGCTGCTGCTGGGCGCGGGCGGCATGCTGGTCTACCCCGCCTGGGTGCTTCGCCGCATGGCGGAGATCTGCGCCGCGCAGGACGTGCTGTTCATCGCCGACGAGGTGATGACCGGATGGGGCCGCACCGGCACCCTGTTCGCCTGCGAGCAGGCCGGCGTCGCGCCCGACATCATGGCGGTGGCCAAGGGCATTACCGGCGGCGCGATCCCGCTGGCGGCGACGCTGGCGACTCCGCGCATCTTCGACGCGCACAAGTCCACCGACCGCAGTCGGCTGTTCTATCATTCGTCCAGCTACACCGCGAACGCCATTGCCTGCGCGGCGGCGGCGGCGAACCTCGCCATCTGGCGCGAGGAGGATGTGCTGGGGCGCATCAGCGCCTTGTCCGAGGCCATTGCGGTGCGGCTGGCCGATCTGGCGCAGCATCCCGCCTTTACCAATGCTCGGCAACTGGGCGCGATCGCGGCGATTGATCTGATCGCGGCGGACGCGGGCTATCTGTCCGACCTCGCGCCGAAGCTGCGCGCGCATTTCCTGGAGGCGGGCATCTTGCTGCGGCCACTGGGCAACACCATCTATCTGATGCCGCCTTATTGCCTTGATGCAGATCAGCTCGATCGCGTGTTTGCGGCGCTGCTGAGCGCGGGCGATCGCTTCGGTGTGCTTAGCTGACTTTCCAATGTGACTTTTTGGCGCTATGGCGGCGCGATTTTTCGACTTCGGGATATTATGGCAAAAGAAGAACTGCTCGAAATGCGCGGACAGGTTGTGGAGCTTCTCCCCAACGCAATGTTCCGCGTCCGGCTTGAGAACGACCACGAAATACTCGGCCACACCGCCGGCAAGATGCGCAAGAACCGCATCCGCGTGCTGGTGGGCGACGAAGTGCTGGTCGAACTGACCCCCTACGACCTGACCAAGGGTCGGATTACGTACCGCTTCAAGTGAAGCGTTGCTGATGCGGCTGGTGCTCGCCTCGACTTCGGCGCGCCGCCGCGATCTGCTGGCGCGACTCGGAGTCGCGCCCGACCGGATTGTCGGTCCCCATATCGACGAAAGCCCGCACAAGGCCGAGTTGCCGCGCGCCTACGCCCTGCGTCTGGCGCAGGAGAAGGCGCAGGCGGTGGAGCGCGCGGCCGACGAGATCGTCATCGCCGGCGACACCACGATCGCACTGGGTCGCCGCATCCTGCCGCCGGCGGAGACGCAGAATATCCAGCGCACCTTGCTGGGGCTGCTGTCGGGCCGTCGCCATCATGCGCTGTCGGCCGTCTGCCTGATCGGCGCGGACGGCAAGGCGCGGCTGAAACTGTCCGACACGGTGGTCGCCTTCAAGCGGCTGACCGCGCAGGAGATCGAGCGCTACATCGCTTGTGGGGAAGGTCTGGGCAAGGCCGGCGGCTATGCGATCCAGGGTCGGGCCGAAAGTTTCGTGCGCTTCATTTCGGGCAGCCATTCCGGCGTCGTCGGCCTGCCCCTGTTCGAGACCCGCGCATTGCTGGAAAGCGCGGGCTATCCGGTTGGAGATTCCGTTGCCTGAGTGGCTGTACGAAGAAGGCATTGGCGAGGCGCGCGCGGCGCTGGTCGACCATGGCCGCATCCTGGAAGCGCAGATCGAGCGCGAGAGCGGCGGCGTGCGCGCCGGCGCGATCGTGCAGGGGCGGATGGTGCGCGTGCTGGTCCCCAAGAAGCGCGGCATCGTGCGGCTGGACGGGGGCGAGGAGATATTGCTGGAGCCGATCCCGCCGCGGCTGGCGGAGGGCGGCCTGGTGCTGATCGAGATCCTGCGCGAAGCCATTCCCGAGGAAGGCCGGCCCAAGCTCGCCAAGGCGCGCGTGGCGCAACAGGGGTCGAAGGTGCGGCCCGGCCCCACCTTGCTCCAGCGCCTGCGCGCGACCGAGGTTCCGGTGATCCCCTGCCCCGCGCATGAGGAGGACCGGCTGGAGGCGCATGGCTGGGGCGAACTGCTGGAGGAAGCGCTTTCGGGCGAGGTCGGCACGGAAGCGGCCGCGCTGCGCATCTTCCCGACGCCGGCGATGGTGCTGATCGACGTGGACGGATCGCTGCCGCCCGCGCAGCTGGGTCCCAAGGGCGCGAAACTTTCCGCTTTGGCGGTGCGCCGCATGGGGCTGGCCGGGTCGATCGGCGTGGACCTGCCGACGATGAACAACAAGGACGAGCGGATGATCGCCGCCGCGCAGATCGACAAGATACTGCCGCAGCCGTTCGAGCGCACCGCCGTCAACGGCTTCGGCTTCGTCCAGATCGTGCGCAAGCGTGAGCGGGCGAGCCTGATGGAAGTGCTGCGCGGCGACCGGGTGGAGACCGCCGCGATGGCGCTGCTGCGCAAGGCCGAGCGGCACGGCGCCGGCGGCCCGGTGACGATCACCGCCGCGCCCGCGCTGACGGACCTGCTGCGCCGCCGGACCGACTGGATCGAGAAGCTGGCGCGCCGGCGTGGCGGCCCGGTAACCTTGCAGGAAGACGGCGCGCTCGCGCTGTCGGCCGGCCATGTCGCCTAAGCCCGCCCCCTGCCCGATCTGCGGCCAGCCCAGCGCCCCGAACAGCCGCCCCTTCTGCGGTTCCGCCTGCCGCGACCGCGACCTGCTGCAATGGCTGGGCGAGGGATATCGCATGCCCGGACGCCCTGCCGCGACAGATGAAAATGAAGGCGAATTTGGGCTGGACAGCACCCGCGACTGACGCCTATAGGCACCGCTCCCCAAGCGGACGGCCCAGCCTCCGCCTCCCGTGCCCGGGTAGCTCAGTTGGTAGAGCATGCGATTGAAAATCGCAGTGTCGGCGGTTCGACTCCGTCCCCGGGCACCATTTTCCTTCAGAACAGCACAAAGCCCGTCAGCAGCAGGCCGTCGCGATTCGTGCGGTGATACGCGTCAGCATTCCACCACATTGACCGCCAGGCCGCCCAGCGACGTTTCCTTGTAGCGTTCCGACATGTCGAGGCCTGTGCGGCGCATCGTTTCGATCACCTGGTCCAGGCTGACGCGGTGGGTGCCGTCGCCCAGCATGGCGAGGCGGGCCGCCTCCACCGCCTTGACGGAGCCAACCGCGTTGCGCTCGATACAGGGTACCTGCACCAGGCCGGCGACCGGATCGCAGGTCAGGCCCAGATTATGCTCCATGCCGATCTCTGCGGCATTTTCGATCTGCCCCGGCGTCGCGCCCAGGGCGGCGGCGAGGCCCGCGGCGGCCATAGAGCAGGCGACGCCCACTTCGCCCTGACAGCCCACTTCCGCGCCCGAGATCGAGGCATTCTCCTTGAACAGGGAGCCGATCGCCGCCGCCGTCAGCAGGAAGTCCTCGACGCCGTGCTCGGTCGCGGCGGGGGCGAAGCGTTCGTAGAAGCGCAGCACGGCCGGCACGATGCCGGCGGCGCCATTGGTGGGCGCGGTGACCACGCGGCCGCCGGCGGCATTCTCCTCGTTCACGGCGAGCGCCCACAGGTTGATCCAGTCGATCACCGTCAGCGGATCGACCAAGGCCCGCTCCTGCCGCGCGATAAGCGCCCTGTGGATGCCCGGCGCGCGTCGCCGCACGTTGAGGCCGCCGGGCAGCTCCGCCAGCTCCGATCGCATGCCGCGATCGATACAGGCGGACATGGCGTCGCGGATCGCACGCAGCCGCTCTGAGACCGCCTCGGGCGACTGGTTCGCTTCCTCGTTCGCGCGCATCAGCTCGGCGATGCTGAGGCCGGTTTGCGCGACCCGTGCCAGCAGATCCGCGCCCGAGTGAAAGGCGTGCGGTGCGTCCCAGCCGCCCTCAGCGGGTGCGTTGCGGCCGATCTGATCCTCGTCGAGGATCGCGCCGCCGCCGACCGAATAATAAGTGCGCCGCAGCAGTTCCTCGCCGGCGGCGTCCCAGGCGGCGCAGGTCATGGCGTTGGAATGGAAATCGAGCCGTTCGCGATGCAGGAACAGGATATCGCGCTGTTCTTCGAAGGCGATGTCTCGCTGGCCAGCGAGACGCAAGCGTCCGGTGGCGCGGATGGCGTCCACGTCGCGGTCGGCGCTGTCGGGATCGATCGTCGCGGGCGTGTGGCCGGCGAGGCCCAACATCACCGCGCGGTCGGTCGCGTGGCCTTTGCCGGTCAGCGCCAGCGATCCGTAGAGCGATACCTGCACCCGCGCCGCCTGATCGACGATGCGCGCGGCGAAGTCGGCGGCGGCCGTCATCGGCCCCATTGTGTGCGAACTGGAGGGGCCGACGCCGATCTTGAACAGGTCAAATGTGCTGGCGACCATGGCTCAGCGCGATGGGGGAAAGATATGCATCGCATCTGATCGCACGGCTTGATGCGCCGCGCCAGCATGCGACGACAAACAAAAAAGGCCAGCGCAAAAGCGCTGGCCTTTTTGGCGCGACTGGAGGTCGCGAATGATTGTGATGGGTTTAGTTACGAAGCGCGAGCTGCAATGCCTGGCGACGCCCTACTCTTCCGGGGCTTGAGCCACAGTACCATTGGCGCAGACTGGTTTCACGGC